>CANFEY010000004.1 GCA_947446025.1 Bryobacterales bacterium | reverse complement strand
GCCTCTACCAAATCCTACAGGTTGTCAGCGTCACCATTTTCGAGCGGACGCCCATTCTACAGGCCCTTCAGCTACAACATACCGGAGAAAAATCAGACCCATTTTTCAACCAGCTGAATCTGTTCGACTTATAGCCGGACACTACTGCAGCGAGTCCTTATGGATGTGCCCCACAAAGCGCTTCTGCTTTTCGTTGAGCGGACCCTGTACCTCTTCGGCCAGCAGTTCTGAGAATCCGATGATGGTGTGCAGCGGCGTCCGCAGCTCGTGACTCATGCTGGCCAGAAAGTCCCGCTGCAATACGCGCAGCCGTTCGTCAGCTGCCTTCCGTTCCGTAACATCCCGGATGATCGCAGTCACCTCGATCTCACGAACCCCAGGGGTGACCCTGGGGCTCAGACTAATCTCCACGGGAAATGCAGTCCCGTCCTTCCGCATCCCTTCCAGCTGCATCTTCGCCCCCATCGACCGCGTGGATGGCTGGTGCGCATAAGCAGCCCGATGTTTGCTATGGGCACTGCGTCTGGACGCAGGCACCAGCATCTCCACCGGTTGTCCCAACAGTTCCTCGCGCGCGTAGCCGAACATCTCTTCCGCTACCCGGTTCAGCAGCAGGATGCGGCCTTCCGCATCCACCTGCAGGATGGCGTCCGGTGCGGCTTCGAGTAATTGCCGGAAACGGTCTTCCATGGGTCCCATGGTACACGCTGCGCTCATGGCGCTCCGCGCAACATGCGGCGCTGCTCGGATTGCAGCACGTGTACCGCCATCAGCGCGCCTACCGGATGCGCTCCCAGCGCCACCAGCGGATCGGCATCCAGCGCCGGCTGCGCGGAATTGTTGTGCGGCAACTTCAGCGCGGCCACAACCACGCAGGCTTCCTCCGGGGTCAATCCGTATTCGCCAACCACCTCCGCAGGATTCTTCAACAACTGCTGCCGCATCACCGGCTTGTGACGCGAGTCGTACAGCAGCTTGTTCAACCTGTACGCGGAAACCGGCGGATGCACGTAGAATTCGTGCGGGTTGTTGAGGAACTTGTAGGGAGCCTGCTTCGGTTTCGCGTTCGGCGCCGGACCCGGATGAAAGCGCGCCGCGGCGTGTCCGTGATGCGCCGTGGGTTGGTAGGAGTACAACTCCAGGTGGCATTCCCCCAACGCACCCATCACCGGAGCCCACGGCAGCATCTCCGTATTCCCCACCTCGTCGAGCTGTTGCGACGTGAGGTCCAGGAACGAATCGCTGTGGCCGTTTTCGAGCTCCGCAATGCACCACTGATCAAAGTCGAACGCAGGCTGGTAATACTTGGTGGTGCCCGGATAATGTGACATGCCCCCACTGGCGAGTACAGCGACCCGTTCCTTGCGCGATGCGACAATGTCCGCAATCGCCTTCCCGAACGCCGCACAACGGCGCGCGCGCGGCAGCGGGGGCAAATAGGTGTTGACGAAGATCGGTACCACGGGAATGTCGCGCCCCGCCAGGACCCACTCGAATGGCGCGGCGAAGCTGTGGCCCAGCTCCGCTTCCTGCGAATAGGCCATGTCGAAGTCGCGCTCCACCAGCGCGTTCAGCAGCCCTTCGGCTAGCCCCTGGTGAATCTTCGGCGACCACGTCTTGCCCGCGAAGACTGCCGTGGCCAGCTCCCCCGCCACGATTTCAAACGTGGGCACCGACTTCAGGAAGAATGTCTCCAAGTGGTCGCTGGCGAAGATGATCAGGGCGTCGGGTTTGGTCTCATCCAGCAGCTGCCCCAACCGCCCCATGGCGGCGATGCCAGCGTCCAGCTGCGCCGGGTCTTCCTCAGGAGGCCGCGTGAATAACTGCGGCGCGTGCATTGTGGCCATGGCGGCTACGATCTGTCCCATAGGACAGACGGGATGCACGTTGGGGGCCAAGGGTCGGGCGTGCGTTTTGATCGCTGGCGGAAGCGCCTGCGCTACCTCCCTGCGCGATTTGGCGCAGTCTAGGTGGTGTGGACAGCGCACCCCCAGTAACCGAGCCGCGACCAAAAGGAAGCGGTCAGCCGCGCCCGCGGGCCGCAGCAGCAGGAGCAGGAGCAGGTGCCGCGGGAGGAGCCGCCGGAGCTCCGTTTGCCGCGGGCTCGGGACGCACCAAGCCGATCGCCTTGCGCACTTCCAGATCCACCTTCTTGAACACATCGGGATTATCGCGCAGGAACTGCTTGGCGTTGTCGCGGCCCTGACCGATGCGCTCGCCTTTGTAGCTGTACCAGGAGCCGCTCTTCTCCACCAAGTTCTGCGCCACGCCGAGGTCGATCAAGTCGCCTTCCTTCGAGATGCCCTCGCCAAAGATCATGTCGAACTCAGCCTCGCGGAACGGCGGAGCCATCTTGTTCTTCACGACCTTGATCTTGGTTCGGTTGCCGATGACGACCTCGCCGTCCTTGATGGCACTAATGCGGCGGATGTCGCAGCGCATGCTCGAATAAAACTTCAGCGCGCGGCCGCCGGTGGTGGTTTCCGGGCTGCCGAACATCACGCCGATCTTTTCGCGGATCTGGTTGATGAAGATAAGGCAGGTGTTGGAGCGGCTCACGATGCTGGTGAGTTTCCGCATCGCCTGCGACATCAGGCGCGCATGCACGCCCATGAAGCTATCGCCCATTTCGCCGTCGAGTTCGGCCTTCGGCACCAGCGCCGCCACCGAGTCGACCACCAGCACGTCAATTGAGCCCGAGGCGATCAGCGCGTTGGTGATTTCAAGCGCCTGCTCCCCGTAGTCCGGCTGCGAGACGAGCAGGTTGTCGATGTCCACACCCAGCTTCTTCGCGTAGGCGGGATCCAGCGCGTGTTCCACGTCGATGTACGCCGCCATGCCTCCGGCCTTCTGCGCCTGCGCGACCACTTGCAGCGCCACGGTCGTCTTACCCGACGATTCCGGCCCGTAGATTTCGACGATGCGCCCCCGCGCAAAACCGCCGATGCCCAGCGCGTAGTCTACTGAAATCGATCCCGTGGAGATGACGGGCACCGCCTGCACGGTCTGCGCTCCCAGGCGGATGACCGCTCCCTTGCCGAAGCTCTTCTCAATCTGGCTCAGCGTCGCGCCGAGTGCTCGGCTGCGTTCTTTTTCGTCCATCGCGGGCATGGGTGCGCTCATATGTTTCGCCTTTCCTTCTCCTGAGGTTCTAGGCTACCACAGGCGAGGTCGTTTCGGGGGAAGTCCGATTATAGCGCGGCAGGGGAAGTGGATTTCGGCACCACCACGGTGAGAAGACCGTTGGTCAAGCCTGCCGTGGCGGTTTCCAGCTGAATGGGGCCGGAAAAGCGGCAGTAGGTGAGTGCCTTGAGGGAAAACGACTTGCCATTCTTTCGGGCCGCGCTGGATGCTTCGGCGCGCAGGATCATTTCATCCGGGCTGAGGACCACGCGAATACGGTCCGCCGTGAATCCGGACAAGGAGGTCAGGATGCGGTAGTGCGTGTCGTCTTCCGAGGCGTGGGCCTGCGGCAAACATAGTGTCTGCGACTGCGCGGCCAGCCAGTCGTCCAGCGCTAGGCCGTGGGTTGCGCCGCGCTGATGAAAGAGGTGGTAGGCGCGTTGCTGGACCGCGTCCATTTGTTCCTCGTATTCGGCCAGCAGAGGTAGCATCTCAGTGGATGTTCGGATTTCGATGAGGACTTGTTTCATATCGTTTCCTTTTGTGGGAGAGGGAGCGGCCCCACCGGGGGCCGCTCGGGTCGGCGTTAGGGCAGGGCAGAGAGGCGGGCCTCGGCCCGCAGTTCACCGCGCCGTTTGTGGGGATTATCGCCCTCCAACAGGACCGCCTTGCGGCCGTGGAAGATGTCCAGCAGTACGACCAAG
Organism: Bryobacterales bacterium; assembly: GCA_947446025.1. GTDB lineage: Bacteria > Acidobacteriota > Terriglobia > Bryobacterales > Bryobacteraceae > Palsa-187. The sequence goes on along the minus strand of CANFEY010000004.1, from coordinate 140,727 downwards.
TCCTGGGTGGTCTTCCAATCCTTCGCCTGCGCCGGCGTGAGGGTCGGCTTGGACGCTTCGAATTGCGTCATGTGGCCGCGGATTTTTTCCAGTTCCTCTTCGGCCAGCTTCAGCTCATCCTGGAGTTCGCGTTCCGGGAAGTTTTTGTTCTTGAGCGTGACTGTCATCTTTTGATAGTCCGACCGAAGTTCGCGGGCTTCCGCCGCGATCTGGGTCATGTGGTCGTTGGCGAACGCGGCCGAAGCCGTGAGAGCCAAGGTGAGTGCGAGAGTCTGTAGTTTCATTGTGTATTTCTCCTTTTTCTTTTCCTATTTGCGTACGTTCAAACATTCAAACTTTCGTCCTTAGGCGGCCCATTGGACGCGAAAGGAACATTGCGACGATCCTTCCATGCGCTCCTGGCATGCGATGCAGTGGCGCGCCTGCGGCACGGCGCGCAGCCGGCGCTCCCCGATCGGTCCGTCGCATTCCAGGCATTCGCCGTAGCTACCCTCGCGGATGCGCGCCAACGCCGCGTTTACATCGCGCAGAAGCCGGGTGCGCCGGCTCAAAGACTGGACGGCCATGTCGCGCTGTGCAGCCAGGACGTCCTGCTCACATTGCTCCGCGCTGGTTTCCACCACAATGGCGCGACGGTCCTGCTCGTTCGCCTGGCGGCTGATTTCCCGAGCCATGTTTTCCAGCGTTGTCTGAAAGCTCTTGATCTTGGTTTTGTCCATTTATGGCTCCTGAAACGTCGTGTTTCTCTTCCCTATGGCGCGAATATAAGGCGTTTTAGATGGATTGACAATAAGGAAGTCTCGCTTTCATACATCGGTATGATCGATGTATGGACCGGATTGCAAAAGGAAATTTGCGCGATGCCCGCAGTCTGATCCGGCAGTACGTGGATCATTGCAACCAAGTCCGGCTACACAGCGCCATCGGCTTTGTGACGCCGCAGGATATGCTGGCATGCCGTCAAGCTGAGATTCACGCGGCGCGGGATCGGAAGATCGAGACGGCGCGCACAACGTCAACTGCGCCGACAGCAAGCCGCATGAGATATGGACTGACCATGATTTTGCCAGGTCAAACGGAAGCGGGCTCTTGCAGGGATGCAACCATGGCGGGGGTAGCCCGGCGGGCTCATCGAGACGATGACCGGGAGCGCGGAAATCCACTTCTCGCGCTTGCTCAGAATCTACATCGGACAAAAGACCCACCTGCCTTGAAAATTATCACCCGAAGGGCGGGATACTCACTAGCGGAAAACTCTCGCCCTCCATTTCAGGCTGAACCGGCATGGGTGCGCTTGGAAACAACGCGAACTGTGGGTGGGGCAGGCAGACGAGCGCGGTGGATGGAGGGGAAAGGACGTGCGGGGAGGGAGCGCGGCCCCGGCAAGGGGGGATAGCCGGAGCCGCAGGGGGGAGAGTTAGAAGTTGGACTTGGTGCCGGGGAGCCGCTTGACCGTCGCCTCCAACATCGTCGCACGCGTCAGCAGGCCCAGCGCGTGCGCACGGATGTCACTCCGCTTCTTCTGCGCATTGGCCTCGGAGAGGAGTTCCGTCTTGCTCCCGTGGAAGATGTCCAACAGGGTGACCAGATCCTGGGTCAGCTGCCAATCCTTCTGCTGGGCCGCGTTGAGGTTGGGACCGGTGGCCGAATACTCCGCCAGCAGCGTCTTCACATTGGACAGCGCCGCTTCGGCCTCCTGCAATTCCTGCTTCAGTTCGTGCGGCGCGAAGTCCTTGTTTTTCAGGGTATCCGCCATCCTGCGATAGTCCGTCGCAAGGTTCCGGGCGTGGTCCGCGATCTTCGTCAGGTGGTCGTTGGCGAACGCCGCCGAGGCGGTGAGGGCCAGAGTTAGAGCGAGTTGTCTTACGTTTTTCATGGGTTCTTCCTTTCTTCACTTGTCAAACATGGTTAGATCTAGTCACCAAACTGTGCGAACACGCGGGTCTGGCGTTTTATTCGAGGAATTGGGCGCTGGCGGTCCAGGGTGGCGGCGGCTTTTTCTGCGGCTTTGCGGACCGCGCTTGCAAGCTCGGGCTGGCGGTCACTGGCAGCAACGTCGGAACTGGAGCGCAACTTCAATCTCACTTGACACCCCCAAGGGCCGGTGCCTTTCAGAGTGACCGCCGCAGTCTGAATCAAGGTGTCATAACGGCACAGGACGAAGTGCAGTTGCCGCTCAATGATCCCGGCTTCCTCCGGAGTCACTGGCCGTTTGGGTCCTTCAATCTTGATTCGCATGGCTGTTGTCTACAGCCCCAAACTACGGCAAAACATACCAATCTACAATGAGAAAGTAACTCCATGTCCCATCGGCAAAACAGATGTATCCTGGAAACATGGAATGGCTCAACTATCACCATCTCTACTACTTTTGGGTTGTCGCGAAACAAGGCAGTATCGCGCGCGCCGTGGACGAACTCTTGCTGGCCCAGCCCACCATCAGCGGACAACTCCACCAGTTGGAAGAAGCCCTGGGAGAGAAACTGTTCGTTCGCGTGGGGCGCGGCCTGGCCCTGACGGAAGTGGGCCAGCTGACGTTTCGATATGCCGACGAGATCTTTTCCCTAGGCCGGGAGATGCAGGACGTGTTGAAGGGCCGCCCCACTGGCAGGCCCATCCGCTTCCGGGTTGGCGTGTCCGATCTGGTGCCCAAACTCATCGCATACCGCGTCCTTCAACCGGCGATGCACATGGCGGATCCCATTCACTTGGTTTGCCGCGAGGACACGCCGGAGGTGCTCTTAACGGAGCTGGCGAACCATCAGCTCGACTTGGTGTTGATGAACGGCCCCGTGCCTGCCTCCATCCGCATAAAGGCCTACAGCCATCTTCTGGGTTCCTGTGGTGTCTCTGTGTTCGGCACGCCGGAGCTGGCGCAGACTTACAAACGCGGCTTCCCAAAATCGCTGGACGGCGCGACGTTCCTTTTGCCCGTGGATGGCTCCGAACTGCGCAGGGCTGTGGATCAATGGTTCAACAGTCATGACATCCGCCCGCAGGTGGCCGGCGAATTCGACGACAGCGCGCTGCTGAAAACATTCGGAGAAGCCGGTGACGGCCTGTTTTTCTCTCCGACCGCGATTGAGAAAGAAGTAAGGGCACACTACAACGTATCCGTGGTGGGCCGCATTGAGGAGCTTGCAGAGCGCTTCTACGCGATATCCGTGGAGAAAAAATTGAAACATCCGGCAGTTGTGGCGATCACGGAGGCCGCCCGCGAGGCTCTGTTCGGTTGATCGTCGGGACAAGTTAAAACGACCGGAGCCCTTACAGGCCCGGCCTCGATTCTAGACTACAGCGCACCCAATTCATGCCGTCTACATTTGGCGGGCGAGGATCATGTAGGAAAAATGCAGGACGTCCGATTCCATCGCCTGCAAGGCTCACTCAAACTTGTTCGCTGTCAAAAAGTCCACCTCGTCTTCTTCTCGACCACCGTTCCGGAATTGCCGTGGAAACCCGCCCCGTTAGGTCAAAAAGGAGCTCGCCGAGGTGTAGGTCGAGTGCTGCCGCAGCGCGTTGGGCTGCTTGTCGCGTGGCCAACGCAAGGTCTGGACTCTGACTACGCACAACAATATCTTGCCCTGAACGGAGGCGCAACCGAAGGCGGCACTCTTTCGCGTAGATGCCGTCATCCACCGCGACCGTGGCGGATTGAACAGAGTCGCCAAACCGGCTGAAGGCGGTCTGAAGGTGGCTATGAACCACCTGGATTTCTTCCCCGCTGAGGGCTCGCTGGATGCCCGCGATTCTGATTCGCATGCCTGCTCCTTGGCTACAACTCCACGATACGGCTTTCTCCTCACATCGACAATAAGAAAGTCTCAACCGATAGGATCGCGAAACACGATGTCTCGTTAGAGGAGGGAGCGACTCAAGGCTTACCACCGATGTTTCTTTGGGGTTGGTCGACGGCGGGGCGGTATTGCGCGTGCAGTTGAGGATCTGCGGCTTACGCGAGTGGTATAGAAGAGGCCGGACCTTTTCGATCCGGCCTCGAGGCACGGCACCTACTTGCCGTTTTGCACGTAGCTTACGCAGTCCCCCTGATTGGTAAAGGGAGTGAAGTTCGCGCGGACCAGCGTTTGCCAGCCGTTATTCTTGCAACTATTTGCCGTGGCAGGGAAAGCGAACGTAGTGAACTGGATGGCGGGAACGTAAGGTGCCCAATTGGTATCCCGCCGGAATGTGCCAATTCCTCCAGCACCACCATCGGTGTAGAAAGGAGCGTGGCTGTAGTTCACGTAGACCGCGTTGCCTTCGACGTCACTTCCCACGGAGGGAGGAGCGTCGTCGTTCAAGCCGACATTCAGCGATTCAAACGGGCCGCCGACGCCAAGTGGAGAGTAGCCCCACGTATTGGTGTTGAATTCCACTCCCCAGATGAAGGTCTCCGGCAGTACCAGCGCCGAGCCTCCAGGGCCGGCTGTGCGCAGGTCGAAGGTGAGCACAAACGCAAAACCGTTGTAGCAGTTGCTATCCGTCATGGAGCGCCAAGCGGTTCCGCCGGCGCAGGTTGGGTCGGCTTCCGGCCTCCACGGGAGCAGAGCAGTTTGCGCAACACTGGCAAGCGGCGTATGACTGGCAGCAGCTGTCGCGCTGGCATAGATATTGAGTTTGATGGGGTGCGTAAATCCGGCAGCCGGCAGCAGTGGATAGTCGCTGTGTTTCGCCCAGCTGCTCATCACGACGTTCGCGAAGCCAGCAGTGCGGGGCGTTGCCGGCGCCAGCGTAATCTCGTCTCCAAATTCAGACACGGAACAGCATTGGAAACCCTGACTCACTACGTTGGGTGGAAGCGGATTAGGCACACTGTTGTATACCGTGGTTTGCGCCGAGAGCGAAAGAGCCATCGAACAGAGGACGATGGGGAGATGTTGCAGAGGATGAAGTTTCAGCGGTAGGTCTTTTTGTTTCAGTGAATTTTGGACACCATACTGCCTCGCCACAGTGACAAAGCGTGGCCCAAGTGTATACCAGATTTTCGGTGAGCGTGGGCCGCGTTCTGCGGAAGGAAGAGCAGACGCACGAAAGGCCGGACCCCTTACAGGCCCGGCCTATTCTGACTACTAGCGCACCCGACTTATGCCGTCTGCATTTGTCTGGCGAGGATCATGTTGATCTCGTCTTTCAAACGCAGCTTGTGTTTCTTGAGGCGATGCTCCACTTCCTCATCGGCCAGGGTCAACTCACCCTTCACCTCAAGCTGCTCCAGCTGTTTGTGGAACAAGGCATGTTCTTCGACCAGCGAGCGAAAATGCCCGTCGGTCGCTATCAGATGCGCCTTCAATTCTTCGTTCGACGCTAACTCCATCGGTGACACCTCTTTCTATCAGTTGCTGAGGGCCACGCCGGGTCCGATCAAACCGCTGACCCGGTGGGTCGCCTACGGAATTTCATCCGTCGGCAACATGACAATATCACTTTTGGTAGCGCATGACAATAGCCGCTTCGGGGGAGTTCTGGTAATAGCCGGGGCGGGTTCCCGTGGGGCGAAAACCGGTACTTTCGTAAAGCCGGATCGCCGCCAAATTGGACTCGCGGACTTCCAGAAACCAGTCGCCCGGGGTGGCCAAAACGTGTGCCAGCAGTGCCCGCGCGAGGCCGGTGCGGCGTGCCTCGGGGGCTACGGCCAAGTTGAGGATCTCGTGTTCGCCGGGGGCGAGCTGGCGGGTGACGACGAAGGCCGCGTCATCGGCAACCAGGCACGTGTACCCCAGGTAATCCTCCGCCTTCCACTGCGAAGCCTCCGGCGATCCCGCCTGGATCGCGGCGATGGCGGGCAAATCCTCGGGCCCCGCGAGTCGAATGGTCACTTAAGCTCAAACGTCTCCACTTCGCCCACCGTGTACCACCGGATGTCCGCCTTGCCGTTATGGACCACCTCTATCCGCCGAGGAGGGCTCACCGGCCCGCAAGTAAACACTGTCTTGCCATCCTGCACCGGGTTCGCCAGAACCAGCACCGTAGTGACTGCCCCACTGGTGGTCTCAACAACCAGCTTGAAAATGTCATCCACGCATTCCACTTCAGACAAGCGCCCCGTCACGCGCACGCCCGTGTAGGCTTCCTTGAACGTCACCGCCGCCTGTCCTTCGGTGAACGTCGCCTGCGCCCGATTCTCCGTATTCGCAGCGCGCTCGGCCGCGCGAACGCGGGCATCGGATTCAGCAATCACCCGCCGCAATTCGCGCTCGGCCTCATCGCGAGCGGCGCGTGCCAAGGCGAGCTCGGCATCCACGCGCTGCTGCTCAATCTCGGCCCGTGCGCGGCGGATGCGAGCCCGCTCGGGTTCCGTCGCTGCGGCCCGCTCGGCACCCAACCAGGATTTCGCGGCCTCTATATAGAGGTTCGCCGCGACCTGGGTACGTGCCAGCGCCTCCCAATACTCCACTTGCCGCGGCTCCAGCTGCACCGCCTTTTCGAGCGGCACCGCCTTAGACTTCGGATCCTGCATCTGCGCCGCCAGCCGGGCATGCGGCTCGCCCCACTTAGGATTCGCAGCTGCGGCGGCGTAGTAGGAATCGCTCGTCCCCGCGGCCAGCAGCCCCCGAGCGCTCTCCGGCGGGAACGTCTTGCCGCCGGCTTTCAATTCCCCCAGCAACGCATCCACCTCGTCCGCAGGCAAGCGGCGCTCATAGAATTCCTTGGACGGCGTAATCGCCTCTCCGAACACTTCCACGGCTTGGAACACGCCCTTGTCCGCATAGGCGTTCATGCGGCGTTCCAGTTCCGGCGCTTGCACGTTGTAGCTGTTGAACGCCGCCAGTGAAACGTCCGCGCCCTGTAGATTCTTGAGGTACACGCGAAACCGACCGGCGTACTCGGATTGCGTCGCCAGCATGTGGAGCCGGGCCCATTCGCGCAGGCGAGCGCCGCTGAGCCCCGTCACAGCAGCGCCGAGAGCAACACGCGTGGTCTTCACTTCGACCGAGGCAAACAGATCCGCCAGCGCTGTCTCAATCTCCAGCGGCATCCGTCCCGCATTGGCCTCGATCAGCTGGCGCACCATGTCGCTACGCCACTCAGGAGAAGGCGTCGTGCTGAGATTGGCAGACCCGCCTTCGATGAACGGCGTCGGCAACGCATAAGCAGCTCGGTCGCGCTCGTTATCGAATAGCACCAGCGTGATGGGCCAGATCAGATCCAGCTCCTCATGCCGCAACGGATCCTTGCCCAGCATCCCGCCCAGCACATAGCGGATCTGCTCCATCTCCGTCAGCCGCACCCGAGCGTCCGTGTCCCCCGCGTTGCTGATCACCCGCAGCGGCCCGACGCGGTACTCCGTCCAATCCGCCGCGCAAGCGGACGCGGCGAGCGCGACAAAAATGGCCGCACGAAGCATCGCCTCTATCATCCCGCAAAAGCGCACTCGGTAGGGTAGGCGTTTCCGCCTGACGCCTCCTACAATGGACCCTGCCCGCCGGAGCAGTCGACACCGAAATGACCGCGCTCTTGGAATCCCTAGCAGCGAACGAGAAGAAGCAATCCCGCGCAATGGAACGCTTCATCGAAACGCTCACCGCACTCGTCATGCACTACGAAGACGAACCGGCCACCGTCCTATCAGCAAAGACGCGGCCTACCAGTTGGCGGAACTCTTCCACGTGAGCGCATACAAGCTTCCTTTAGTTTTCGCTGGGCGGCTGTGCGCTCTCCACCACCACGACTTTCAGCGTCCCTTTGGTCCGCTCCAACCGAAGTCCCCATTGCTCGCGGATTGCGTCCGCCAAAGATGGACCCCGAATTCCGGCGCGCCTGCGGCTGCGGGTGCCGTCTGCGGAAACAGGAAGTCCAGCTCCAGTGTGTAACGATCCGTCAGGCCCGTCCGATCCTGTGTGACACCTCCTAGCAACGCCCTCCCCGGAGGCAGTGAAAGCATCTCAGCAACGGTGAACATGGTAGCGCCATCGATCCGCATACCTCCGCTGCTGCGATAGCCGCATCACAGCGGGACACGTGCCGTCCCACTTCCTCACCTTGGGGCCGAGCGTGCCGTCACGCCGGTCAGCCACCAACCCCAGCACATCGTTGGTCTGTTCTTCGTAGCGGAGCTTCAATGCAAATCGTTCCTCAAGCAGAGCCTGCAGCATGAGGCGCTGTTGCCGCGGCGTAGCGGGTCCCGAGGAGAGAGCCTCTATGGAAAAGGCCGTTCTGTTGACCCCAATCCGGACCTCCTCTGACGCTCATTGAGGTATTGAACCCACCATCCCCATAGGCAGCGTAGACCAGCGCCGACAGTGTCATGCTGGGGATCGAGAGCCGGTCGGGACCCACCCGCAGCACCTGGTTCCTGGGAGCCTCATCGGGCCTTGCAAGTTTGACGGTTGCGGCTTCAAAGGCGGATCTTGCGGTAGTCTGCGCTTTCAGGTGCAGGACCGGCAGGAGAACGGTCAGGACTAGAGTGGCGAGCCGAAGCATCGGCGTTATTGTCTCGCAAACGCAAGCTGATGCACCGCGTACAGCTGCCTGTGACCTCATGCTAGACTGAGCGCCAAGGAGCAAACAATGCCAAAGTATCTGTACCAAGGAAGCTATTCGCCCGAAGGAGTGATCGGGCTGATGAAGGACAAGGCGTCTGGCCGCAAGGCGGCTGTCAAAGCCGCCATTAAGAGCGCCGGCGGAAAGTTGGAGGCAATCTACTTCGGCTTTGGGGCCGAGGATGTCACCGTGATCATGGACATGCCCGATAGCATCGCCGCCGCGCGTCTCGCCGTCGCCGTTGCTGCCTCCGGCATGGTCAGCGGTATCACCACGCCGTTGCTCACGGTCGAGGAGATGGACAAGGCACTGACCAAGGACGCAAAATACAAGGCTCCGGGCGAAGAGTAGACATCGCTAGAAGTTTGGGGACCAGAGTGGGGCGGCTTCGTAAGCCGCGCGACGAGCGCGTAACCGTCGCTGTCCTGTTGCAAGTCAACACCAGCCGGTTATGAACCGGCTCGTAGGATACGATCCTGCCCCACTCGACTCGCCAGGAATTCTGCTTATTCTGTGTGACTCACTTTGCGGAATTTTGTGCCTGTACCCTTTTGCCCCGTCGAATCAGCGGCGCACTACACTAGACGAAGGATTCCCATGAAGCTGACCATCGTGGCCGCAATCCTAGGTCTGCTACCCGCGGCCAACGCGCAGAACACCGTACTCTCCGTTGCTCAACAGAACACACTGGTGCAGAAGCATTGCGCTGTATGCCACGCCGACGCACACCCTAACGGCGGCCTGTCGCTGGAGCATTTCGACGCCGGACATCGTGACCCCAGCCTTGCGGCGATGATGGCGAGCAAGGTGAAGAATGGCGCAATGGGAGCGGCTGGCATTCCCGGTCCGGGTCAGGCCGTGGAAGACGCCCTGCTCGCGGCCTTCTCTGCCGCGGCAGTTGGTGCCACGGAATGGAGTTTGGACCGGGGTGCTGCTGTTACCGCGAGCATCGTACAGCAAGCCCCCGCGAAAGCCTCGCCCAATCAGCCCGAGGTCTATCGGCTGAAGCTTACGTGTAAGGATCAGAAGCCCGAGGCGCAACTCAGTTGGTCGCCGCAGCCCGCACCGCCGAGCGGGCGGGCGTTGTCCACCGCTGTCGATGGGCAGCCCGCCAGTCAACTGGTGATCGAGGGCAATGAAAAAATGGGGAATGGCAGCAGCGGATCGACGGGTCCGGCCTCCGCGCTTCTGCCTCTCGCCCGGCTCCCGGAGCAATCGTTGACGATTAGCGGTCTGTTCCCGCAAGAGACCGTGGTGTTTCCCTTCAGCAAGCTGACGCCGGAGATGCGCCGGGAACTTTCCGCATGTTTCACCGCCCGCTGAGAATAATCCCCCCGTTCCCGCACTAAGTTGTGAGATGCGGGAACCGTTGCTGCTGCCGTTGCTTGGAATCGCGGGCGGAATCGTGCTCGGGCAGGCGCTCGAGTTCGGGATACCTGACTCCGCCGTGCCCTGCGTACTGTTTGCCGCGCTCGCCGTGCTGCCCGTCTCCGTCTGGTTGCGGCGGGTGAACCTCGCTCTATGCCTGCTCTTCGCCGGAGCGTTCCTAGTGGCCGCCCATCGGCCTACCCGTTTCCCTGTCATCGACGCCGCGCCGCGCGAAACCGTGATCGCCTCGGGCTGCGTGGTGGAACCCACCGTCTTCTCCGAAGACCGCGCGCAGTTTGTACTGGAGCTGGAACCCGGCGCGCGCGCGCAGGTGCAGGTGCCTAAGTACACCGAAGAGGTGAATCCGCCCCGGCTCGCCTACGGGCAGCGTGTCGAGATCGAGGCCCGCTTCCGCGCCCCGCGCAATTTTAACAATCCTGGAGCCTTCGACTACGCCGCGTACCTGGCCCGGCGCGATGTTTTCTGGACCGCCCTGGTGCCTTCCAAGGGAACGGTGCGCGTGCTGCCGGGAGACTGCGGCTCCCGCTGGCGCGGATGGGTGTTCGCGCTGCGCACTGCGGCGCTTGATCGGATTGAACGGCTCTACCCCGACAACGACTACGCGGCGGCCATGCTGGAGGCGACTCTCATCGGTGAAACCGCCAACCTGGAGCGTGTGTGGACCGAAGACTTCCGCCGCTCCGGCACGTTTCACGCGCTAGTCATCAGCGGCATCCACGTAAGCGTGCTCGCCGGAGTGCTGCTTGCGCTGCTACACTTCGCGCCCATTTCGAGAAACAAAGCCTGGGCCATCACGGCAGCCTCGGCGTGGCTGTACGCGATGGTCTCCGGCTTCACCATGCCCGTGGCGCGCGCTGCAGCCGGATTCACACTGTACCTCATCGCCCGGATCTTCTTCCGCCGCGTGCGTCCGCTGAACTTCTTGGCCGCCATCGCCATCGGACTGCTGGCGTGGGACCCAGGGCAGCTCTTCGAGGCCAGTTTTCAACTCTCCTTCCTATCGGTCGCCGCCATCGGAGCCTTCGCCGCACCTCTGATGGAAACCTCGATTACCCCGCTGGTGCGCGGACTGCGCGACATCGGCACGTTGAGCATCGACCCGCACCTGGTGCCGCGCGCAGCGCAATTGCGCGTAGAACTCCGCCTGATCGCCGAGACCATTCAGCTGTGGACCCGCGTTCCCACCACCCGCGCGCTTGCCCTGGCCGCGCGGGTTGTCTTCTTCGTGGTCGAGTCCGCGGCGCTATCGCTTTCGGTGCAAATTGGACTCGCCCTCCCCATGGCCGAATACTTCCATCGCATCTCCTTCACCGGCCTCAGCGCGAACCTCTTGATCGTGCCGCTGATGAACGGAGTGGTCCCGCTCGGCTTCCTCGCGCTGCTCACGGGTTGGCAATGGGCGGCCAACCTCGCGGATCTGTTGCTTCGCTGGTCGGCCGCCGTCGCCAGTTGGCACGCTGCGCTGGAACCGGCCTGGCGAGTGCCGAATCCCCCTGGATGGCTGGCGCTCACGTTGGTGGCATCCATCTTGGGCGCAGCCTTCGCGGTGCGCCGAAACCGCCTGCGCTGGCCCGCGATCACAGTCGTCGGTTCGCTAGTCGGCCTTTTGGTGGCCAGCCCGTGGGCCGCCGCACTCGATCCCGGTGAGCTGGAGCTAACCGTCATCGACGTCGGCCAGGGCGATAGCCTGCTGCTAGTCTTCCCCCAGGGCAAAACAATGCTCATCGATGGCGGCGGGCGGCTCGAGTACGGAATGGTCAAACGCCGCTCCAACCTTGATATCGGCGAGGATGTCGTCTCCAGCTACCTGTGGTCCCGAGGCATTCGCCACATCGATGTGCTCGCCGCCACCCACGCCCACCAGGACCACATCGGCGGCCTTCGCGCGCTGATGGAAAATTTCCACCCCGCCGAACTGTGGACTGGAGCCAACCCACCGCCCGCTCTGCTCGCCCAAGCAGCCCGCCAAGGCGTCAAAGCCACCGAACGCCGCGCCGCGAACGCTTTCCCCTTCTCCGGAGCCACCATCCAAGTGCTAGCCCCCGCACTCGACTACGTGCCCATGGGTCCCGGCAACAATGACTCCCTGGTTCTCCGCGTCGCGTTCGGCGCTCGTTCCTTCCTCCTCACCGGTGACCTGGAGCGCGCCGAAGAACGCCGCCTACTCGACTCCGGCCGCCTGCCGCACACCGACGTCCTCAAAGTAGGCCACCATGGCTCCCGCACCTCCACCACGCAGGAGTTCCTCGACGCCGTGTCCCCCTCGGTCGCCGTCATCTCCGTTGGCTACGAGAACTCCTTCGGCCACCCCCACCCGGACGTCCTTTCCCGCCTCCAGGCCCGCCACTCCACCATCCTGCGCACCGATGAGGCTGGCCTCGCCACCGTCCGCACCGACGGCCGGACCCTCAACTACGGGCTGCAAGCTTGGCATTTGCTACACTAAGGCCATAGGGCGCCTGCGCCCGTCACGGTTTCCGAAGTGCGCATCCTGGCCCTTTTACTCGCGTCCGCCTTGGTGGCTAGCCCTGTCCCGGCACCTCCTTTTCCGCCGGAACTGTCTTCAGAATTGAACGCCGTCGTTGAGCGATACGTGTCGGCGTCCCAAGTCCAGCGCGAGGCCATGTTGGGGGCGCAGATGGACATCAAGATCGAGGGCCGGCTAACCGAATTGCGCGAAAAAGGTTTGATGCGGGTGGTCGGCTGCATGTCCAGATTGGGAGAGCTGACTCACGACATGCTCAGCTTCGACGGCGACAAGCGCATCAAGACCGAGTTGATGGCACGTTTCTTGGAGCTGGAAGAAAAGACGAAGTCGTATGGCGGTGCCATGGAAATCGGGCCCAAGGACTACGAGTTTAGAATCAAGGCGATCTTTCGGCAGGGCGGTAAGAGCACGTACGTCTTCGAAGTAAGCCCTCGCAAGAACGGGCTCGATAAGTTTCGCGGAGAGCTGTGGATCGACGGCCCCACGGGAATGCCTCTAAGGGAAGCCGGGAAGTTCGTGAAGAGTCCCAGTGTTTGGCTCAAAAACTTGCGCTTCGCCCGCGACTATGAATTGCACGACGGCATCGCGGTCGTGAAACGATTTCAGAGCAGCACGGACGTACGCCTTCTCGGCGTCGGCACCGCGGAGCTGGACGTAAGCTTCAGCAACTTTTCGCGCAACACCGCGGAACAGCCCGCTCGCGAGGAGCGTCTCTAAAACACATGCGAACTCTCTTTCTTAACCCGCCCTCCTTTGAAGGCTTCGACGGCGGAGCCAGTTCCCGCTGGCCCTCCACCCGCGAGATCGAATCCTACTGGTATCCGGTGTGGTTGTGTTATCCCGCGGGTATGCTACCGGATAGCAAGGTTCTCGACGCCCCGCCGCACGGCGTCTCCATCGAAAAGACCGTGGAGATGGGCAAGGATTTCGAGTTGCTGGTGCTCTTCACCTCCACCCCCGGCTTTCACGTGGACGTGAAAATCGCGGAAATGATGAAGGACGCCAATCCCAAACTGAAGGTCTGCTTCGTCGGACCGCCGGTGACCACCGAGCCCGACAAAGCGCTCGATTCAACCATGGCCATCGACTTCATCGTGCGCCGCGAGTTCGATCACCAGATCGCCGCCTACGCCAAGGGCACCCCGCTCGATGAACTTCCCGGCGTCAGCTTCCGCAAGAACGGCGTGAACGTTCACAACGCCGAAGGCCCGGTTATCGAAAATCTGGACGAGTTGCCCTGGGTGAGCAAAGTCTACAAGCGCGACCTCGATTTCCGCCGCTACAACGTCCCGTTTCTCCTCAACCCGTTCGTTTCGTTGTACACCTCGCGCGGCTGTCCGGCGATGTGTACCTTCTGCCTGTGGCCGCAGACCCACTCCGGCCACCGCTGGCGCTTACGCTCCAAGGAAGACATCGTCAACGAGGTGAAGTACATCAAGGAGAATTTCCCCGGCCTCAAGGAAATTTTCTTCGACGACGATACCTTCAATTACCGCGAAGCCCGCACCATTGAACTCTGCAAGGAGTTCGAGAAGCTCGACTTCACCTGGTCCTGCACTTCGCGCGTCACGACTTCAGAAGACACGCTGAAGGCCATGAAGGACGCCGGCTGCCGCCTGATGATCGTCGGCTACGAAAGCGGCGACCAGCAGATCCTCAAGAACATCAAGAAGGGTGCCACAGTGGAAGGCGCCAAGCGCTTCACCAACCAAGCGCACAAGCTGGGCCTCACCATCCACGCCGATTTCATCGTCGGCCTGCCGGGGGAAACCCGCGACAGCATCCGCAAGACCATCGACTTCGCGAAGAACCTGGATTGCGAGACCATCCAGGTCTCCATCGCCCACGCTTACCCCGGCACCGAATTCTACGACTTCGCCAAGCAAAACTCGCTGATCACCATCGGCAACATGAGCGATGAGCAGGGTCACCAGCTCCCGCACGTCATCTACCCCGGCATCCTCGACGAAGCCGAGATGATGGAATGGGTGGAGCGCTTCTACGGCGAATACTACTTCCGCCCCAAAGCCGCCTGGCGCATCGTCCGCAAAGCCATCTTCGACAACGCCGAGCGCAAGCGCCTCTACAAGGAAGCCCGCGAGTACCTGAGCCTCCGCGCCAAACGCAAAAAATACATCACCGCCATGAAAGCCGGCAGCGCCAGCGCGTAATCGATGAAGACCTGGGCCTTCGCGGCATTTGTCGTTCTCAGCAACTCCTTCGGCAACCTGTTTATCGCGCAAGGCATGCACGCGGCCGCCGAAGTCGATTCGCCCCAGGCGATTCTGCGAGCGATTTTCAACCCCATGGTGGCGCTCGGCATCGTGCTGCTCATCGCCTGGCTGCTCACCCGAATGGCGATGCTGAGCTGGGCTGATCTCACCTATGTGCTGCCCGTGACCGCCTTCGGCTACGTGATCAGCGCCATCCTAGGCTGGGCGTTTCTGGCGGAGACCATCACGCCAGTCCGCTGGGCCGGAACGCTGCTCATCGTCGCCGGCACAGTCCTGGTCGGACTGGGCGACCCCCACGCGGAGAAAAAGCCGTGAAAGCGTGGCTTCTCCTCAGCGTCGTGGTCGGCGCGACCGTAGTCAGTGACCTACTGCAAGCCTTCGAGATGAAGCGCCAAGGCGAAGTCCACACAGCCGGCTCCTTCCTGGCCACCGTCTTTCAGAAGAAACTCCTCATTCTCTCCATCCTCTGCATGGCGTGCTCCTTCTTCGCCTTCATGGCCCTGGTGCAGGTGGCCGACCTGAGCTTCGCGGTCCCCGCCTCGGCCGCCAGCGTGGTGCTCGAAACCATCCTCGCCAGCATCATCCTCAAGGAGCGCGTCGACCGCCGCCGCTGGATGGGTGTCGCCTGCGTCGCGCTCGGCGTATACTTGCTTGCTCTGTGATCATCACCGTCATCTGCGCCCTGGCCGCCGGCTATCAACTCTTTGCCGTAGTGGCGTGCCTGGTCTTCAAATCCCAGAGACGTGACACCCGCCCACAACCCGCGCCCGTCAGCATCCTGAAACCGGTGCACGGCGTGGAACCTTCCATGCGCGAAGCCATCGCCTCCCACGCGACCCTCGAAGGCAACTACGAATTCCTGTGCGGCGTCCGCGACGGCGACCCCGCCACCGGAGTGATCGCAGAGTTCCGAAAAGCCCGGGTCATCCCCGCCCGCACCCACACCCCCAACGCCAAGGTCGGCGTGCTGATCGACCTCGCCCAAGCCGCCGTAAACCCCATCCTCATCGTCAACGACGCCGACATCCGCGTCGACCCCGACTACATCCCCCGCGTCACCGCGCCGCTTGCCGATTCGAGCGTCGGCCTGGTCACCTGCCTCTACCGCGCCGAAGGCTCCACCTTCGCCGCCCGCTTTGAAGGCCTCGGCATCGCCACCGACTTCGCACCGTCCACGTTAGTCGCGCGCCTAGTAGGCGTGGACGAATTCGCCATGGGCTCAACGATGGCGTTCCGCCGCGAGACGCTCGACCGGATCGGGGGCTTCGCGTCGATCAAGGATTACCTAGCCGACGACTACCAGCTCGGCCAGCGCATCCACGCCCTCGGCCTCAAGTGCATGCTCAGCGACGTGATCGTGACCACGCACCTCGGCGGCACCTGGAGCGACGTGTGGCACCACCAGGTCCGCTGGAGCCGCACCATCCGCGTGTCGAACTTCTGGGGGTACCTCGGCCTGCCCGTAACGTTCGCGAGTGCGTGGGCCCTCGCCGCCGCAGCCACCCAACACCACGAAGTGGCGCTCTTCGCGCTAGCCGCGCGCATGCTGATGGCCTCCATCGCCGGCGGAGCCATCCTCAGCGCTCCCGACACGTGGAAACTCTGGCCACTGATCCCGCTCCGCGACCTGTTCGGTGCCGCGGTCTGGTGCGCCGGACTGTTCGGCAACACCGTCCTATGGCGTGGCCGGAGCCTCCAGTTGGACCCTGACGGCCGCATTCAGGAATCCCGCTAACGCGACCTACTTCATCGCCTCAGCGACCTTCACTCCCGCCGCCGCCACCTGCGCGTCTTGCGGAGACGTCCCGCCGCTCGCGCCCACCGCACCGATAATCTATCCCCCTACCGTGATCGGAATACCGCCTTCAATCGGAATTGCGCCCGTGAGCTTCAACACCGCGTTGCGCCCGCCCGCCACCGCGTCTTCCAGAGCCTTGGTAGGCCGCTTGAAATTCAGCGCCGTCATCGCCTTATCCTGCGCCACCTGCACGCTGCCCAGCTGCGTGCCGTCCATCCGCTCCAGCAGCATCACGTTGCCGCCATCGTCGACCAC
Organism: Bryobacterales bacterium; assembly: GCA_947446025.1. GTDB lineage: Bacteria > Acidobacteriota > Terriglobia > Bryobacterales > Bryobacteraceae > Palsa-187. The sequence continues at coordinate 124,082 of CANFEY010000004.1, read as the reverse complement.
GCAGATCACCATGGTGAAGTTGTTCTTCTTAGCCTCGGCTTCGGCCGCTGCGACAATTGCCTTCGCCGCGTCCAGCGTCAACGCCTTCTTGGTAGCCAACTGCGCGTTGGCGACGGCAGACGTCAGCATCAATCCTGCGATCAACAGTTTCTTCATACAAGTCTCCCTGAGACTCATATGTTAGCGTGCGCGCAACCAGCGCGTCACTTGGATATCCGCCTCACGGATCTCATCCCGCCGCCCGAAACGTTCACTCAACTTGCGCAGATCGCGTTGCGCGAGCCGTGCCGCCTTGATCCCGAGTTCAGTGCGGCCCACCTCGTCCATCACTTCACGGAGAATCAGCTGAGCCCGCCACAATTCTTCCTGATCATCGCGCAGCTTGCGCTCCCTAGCGATGTGGCTGTCGCGTTCCTCGCGCGTGAGACGGGAATCGCTCGTGGCGATGAGCGCGTACCTTTGGTCGCCATCCCACAAGGAGTCATTGAAGTAGATCCCCACGGAATTACTGCCGACGTACTCCGCGAACGCGAACCTGCCTTCGGGAGTTTGATCGGCCCACAGTGCCGCCAACTGGCGCATGCGCGGCCCGCGGCGTTTTTGCCCGATGGCTTCGTAAATGTCCGCCGCCTCAGCGTAGCGATTCTCGCGCGCGAGCCGCACAGCCAGTGCGTACTTCACCAAACGCACGTTCTGGACATCGGGGTAGCGTTCCAGAAACTGGTCGAGCGCCTCCGTCGGAGCTTCCGCATCCAGCAGCAAATCCAAATCAAAACCGGAAGCCGCCCAATAGACCGAGTAATCGTAGGTGTCGGGGAACGGATTCCAATGGTCACTGCTTTGCGCAGAAAGCCATAATGCAAACCGGAGTTGTTCCACGGGAAGACCGAGCTTTTGATACACGCCGCACAACCCATATGCCGCGGCCGCCTTGCGATCATCCTTCGCAACCTCAAATAGCCGCAACAACGAATCCTCGGCACCCGCGTAGTCCCGCGATACAAAATGCGCCGACCCCAGCATCCACAAATAATCAGGATCTCTCGAATCCCCCACCCGCTCCGCAATCTTCAGCGCCTGTCCGGGATCGCCCATCGACAACGCCGCGCGCATCGTCAGCACCGCCAGCGTGGGCGACCGCAAGATCCTCCAGTGTTTCTGCAACAGCCCGTTCACCCGGGCATAGATCTCGCGCCGGTCCAGCGTCGTGCCATTCCGCTCCCACCGGGGATTTGTCAGCAACTGAATCGCGAACGCCGCGTGTTCCGCTGTGTCGAAGTACTCTTCCAGATGGTCGAGCAACTGCTGATCGCCCGTGATGCCGTAGTTCATCTTGAGCGAGTTCAGCAACGTCTCCCGGCTCAAATTCGACCCGTCGCGATTCAACTCGTCGAGGTAAATCTTCCCCGCCTCCGTCTGCTCGCCCATGACGTGGTGAATATGCGCCAGCCACCCCCGAGCCTCACTCAACCACTCCGGGGTGCGCGCGGTTTTCAGAAATTGTTCCAGCTTCGCTTGTGCGCCCCGCAACAGCCTAGGTACTTCGGGCGACCCCGAACGCATGTCAATCTTGGCATCAATCAACTCCACTTCTTCTCGATCACGCTGCGAAAGTGAGCGGTCAGCGCGCGCAGCCGCGAGGATGGCGGCATTGTCCGCCGGATACTGGTAAACCCCGCGGAGCTGCCCGAGCAGCGTGGCATCCACCTTGCCCATTCCCGCGTACGGCACCGAAATCCGCCGCACACTCGGCTTCTCGAAATTCTTCGCTGTCTTCGCGAACGGCAGCCAGAAGTGGACATCCAGATACTCGCGCAGGGTGCCATCAAATCCGCATGCCCACGCGAAACTCAGCCCCAGCAGCAGAACCGCGCCCATCCGCAGAATTCTCATCGCACCGCCTCCACCGTGAAGATGACTGCATGGCTGCTCACCGCGCGCCCCAGCGCCAGCCGGTCGCGCCCCGCGAACGGAGGCACTGTCAACTCCACCACATCCGGAGCCGCCAACCGGACAGGAATCCTCTCGACAGGAAGAAAGTAGTCAAGCGGCGCGGAAGATCGAACCCGATACCGCACCACGCCCGGCGCAAACCGGTCCGCATGCCGCAACACAACGTCGACACACTTCACTGCCACGCAGCCTCCATCCTCCGTCTCCACCGCTAGCGTCTTCGTCTCCCCGAAGATTTCTTCCGGCGGAACCAGCAGCGATTCGAACTCCCCAGGCCAGCGGAAGTAGACGACCCCGGCCGCGTATCCGCCCATCTTCTTCGCCTCCGCCGTTGCAGCCCGCACCCCCTCCGGCGTGGGCACCACGAACTGCACGCCTTCGCCCGCCTGAAAGCGCTGATAGTCCACCGACGTCTCATGCATCGCGCGATAGGTCAACACCACTTCGCCAACATCGTTGTGAACGGTCTCACGGGCAAACTCCGAGCCCAGATCAAGCGGTGTCACCTCGCGATACAGCGTCGTCGGCTCACCCGGCCTAGGATGATCACTCACAAACTTTGCACGCCCAAACGTCGAAATCCCGATGCGGTAGGGCTTGCCGAACCGGTTGAAGCGCGCCCCCCACTTCGCCGCGTCCACCTTCGCCGCGATGACTTCGCGCTCAGCGCCGCCGGCATCGTAGAACTGCGGTACAAACTCGTCCACCTGCTCGATGACCGCTTCCACGCCCGTCCCATCACGGAACCAATCGAGCAGCGCCGTGATGGAGAGCTTCGTGCCTGGCGCTAGCCCCTTCTTTACGGCAGCCAGGAATTGCGCGTAATCAGCAAGGCGGCTTGTCGGACTATCAATGTCGAGTTGGATACCAACAACGTTCAGCTGTTGCCGCCGGGCTTCGGTGAGGAGGCGCTCCACCTTTGGCGGAATCTCCGAGGCCCTGGCAAGCTCTGGCACACCCTGACTTTCAAATCGGTAGACGGCCCAATACGCTTGAGCAGCAGGAAGTTTTTTGTCGGGAAGGTACTCGTCCTGCGCCACCTGAACGTAAGCTGCATCCAGCGGCTTCGCCAGGGAGGCCGGACCAGATTGGCCTCCCCACACCCAATATCCAGTGGTCCAAGTTGTCGGCAGCGGCTGCTTATTCACCCCTCCGCCGCACGCGCAAAGCAGCGCAATCAAGCACAACAAACTTGACATCCATTGCCGCCGGTTCATACGCTTAGATTGTAGCCCCACATCGCCGGCGTAGCTCAGGTGGTTAGAGCGACGGTCTCATAATCCGTAGGTCAGAGGTTCGACTCCTCTCGCCGGCACCATCCGAAAACGAAAAGGCCACGCTCGGGGGCATCCCACCTTTCGCGCGGCCCTCTTTACTCGGGGGATTCGACTAATCCCGATCTACGAACTCCACGATCTCGAAGGGTGCACCTCCGCCCTTGGCGTCTACAGCCACCAGCGTGCGGACCGCGCCGCCTGGGAGCCGCAAGACCGGCGAATTGATTGCGATGTTTTTCGTCCCAGCCACGGTGACCCTGCCTTGATAAATGGCGTTGGGAACATCCAGATGCAGGCTTGAGGCGCCGTACGGAACGCTGGTCAGGGCGGGAGTCGCTCCCGTGACCGGTGCCCACGGGCCCCCCACGTATACGTCGACCGCGGGAGCGGACGCAGCCGCATGAACCACGCGGAGGCTGATGGTTCCAGAGGGGCGCGGCAAGAGGTTGTCACCCAGAGCGATCAGAAAGAGCGGACGGGAACCGGACACCGATCCCATGGCGAATGCCGTGTAGTCGGTGCCACCCATCAGGATTAGGGGTTGGGAAAGGACCGTGGTCTGGGTGCCGGCGACACGGACCTGGATGTTGTAGGAGCCAGGCGGCACGGAAAGATAGGCGGACGCAGCCTTGAAGGGCAGCGCTTCCACCACCAAGACGCCGTTTGCGTAGACATCAACGGCCGGAGCATCGGCGGACGCATTGACCACGCGGATGCGGGATTCGTCGGGTCGCGCCTGTCCCCACACCGAGGTGGCGGAAAGCGCGAGCGTAGCTATCGTTGCAGCAAGGTACTTGATGAATTCTCCTTAGTTTGGTTCGAATTTGAAACTTCTAAGGGCCCTTGCTTAGATAGATTCCCGGAAGCGCGCGAGGGTCTAAAACATTTCTAGCCGCATTAACGCTCTTCTCCAACCAACAAATAGTAGAGGCGGTCCATCTCCGCCTGCGAGTAATACTCGATCTCAATCCGCCCGCGCTCGCCCAGGCCCGGCACAATCTTCACCCGTGTGCCCATCGCCCGCTCCAACGACTCGATCGCCGCCTTCACGTTCGGATCCACCGGAGATTCTTTCTTCGGCTTGACCGGTTCCTTATCCCCCAGAAGAACCTGGGCCTGGTGCTCCACTTGGCGTACGGAGAGTCCCTTGTTCACGGCGGTCTGGGCTAGGTCGAGCTGCTCCTGGCTCGTCGGGAGGCTCAGGAGGGCCTTTGCGTGGCCCATCGTCAGCCGCCAGCTGGCGACCATGTCCTGCACTTCCTTGGGCAGGCGAAGCAGGCGGATGAGGTTGGCGATGGTCGTACGATCTTTGCCTGTTCTTCGCCCAATCTCCTCCTGGGAAAAGCCCCTCTTCGAGAGGTGGTCGAAGGCATGGGCGGTTTCGATGGGGTTGAGGTCCTCGCGCTGGATGTTTTCGATGAGGGCGATTTCAAGGAGCAGCTCATCCGCGATTTCCTGGATGACGACGGGGACTTCGCGGAGTCCGGCAAGTTGGGCCGCGCGCCAGCGGCGCTCACCCGCCACGATCTGGTATGTTTCCTTGTACTTGCGGACGATGATCGGCTGGATGATGCCGTGTACCGTGATAGACGCCGCCAGCTCAGCCAAGTGGGCTTCGTCGAAGTCTGAGCGAGGCTGCTGGGCGTTGGGCTGAATCGCGGTGATCGGCAGCACGTTCTTGGGCGCAGGAGCCGGAGCGGCGGTGGGGGCGATTGGCGGAGTAACAGGGCGTGACGGCAGCAGGGCCGAAAGGCCCTTACCCAACCTGCGTTGCTTGTCGTCGCTGTTGCTCATTTGCCAGGATTTCCTTTGCCAGTTTGATATAGCTCTCCGCGCCGCGGGAGCGGGGGTCGTACATGAGGATCGGTTTGCCGTAGCTAGGGGCCTCGGCCAGCCGGACGCTGCGCGGGATCACGGTGGTCAGCACGTCGTCCGTGAAGAAGTCACGCAAATCCTCGGCCACTTGGCGGGTAAGGTTGGTGCGCTCGTCGTACATCGTCAGCAGGATGCCCTCTACGAGAAGGTTGTGGGCAAAAGCTTCGCGAACCTTATCGATCGTGTCCATCAACTGGGAAATCCCTTCCAGGGCGAAGAACTCGCATTGGATGGGGATAAGCGCGGAATCGGCCGCAACCAGGGCGTTGAGCGTGAGCAAATCCAACGCGGGCGGGCAGTCGATTAGGATGTAGTCGTACAGCGGGCGAATTGGCTCCAAGGCCTTTCGCAGGCGGAATTCGCGGTCATCCATATCCACCAGATCCAGATTGGCGGCCACCAGGTTCTTGTCAGAGGGCAGAATCGTCAACCCATCGCAGTCGGTGGGCTTGATGGAGTCCTGTAGCAGCGCGTCGCCGCGCAACACCTCATAGAGCGTCTTCAACTCACCGGTTTTCTCAACACCCAGGCCGCTCGTTGAGTTGCCTTGGGGGTCGGAATCGATGAGCAAGACCTTTAGATCGTTAGCCGCGAGCGAGGCGGCGAGATTGATGGCGGTGGTGGTTTTGCCCACTCCGCCCTTTTGATTCGTTATTGCGATGACTCTTGCCACGGTCCTACAGTGTTCCACGTGGAACATTCAACGTCAAGGGCGAAAGTGTTCCACGTGGAACACTTGCGAGATTTCGACCCTCGCCCCATGGCAAAACGAACCCACCGAGCTTGGCCGCGTCTTCCGGCCCCACCAGCACCGCAAACTGCTTAGAATTAGGCAGTTCCAGCACCTCCGAAGGCGTAACAGCCCGGCTCACCACCCAGTCAAACGACCCCGGCAAATCCTGCGCCCGCCCGGAATAAACCTTAATGTTCGGCAACTCCCGCGTCGCCTCCCGCAGGAAAACCGCCTTCCGCTGATGCGACTCCACCAGCGTAACGTGGCTCTCCGGCCGAAGGATCGCAATCGGAATCCCCGGAAACCCCGCCCCCGTCCCAATATCCACAATCTTCACCGGCCCGGCCGGCAGCGCCTGCCCCAGGTACAATGACTCGCAATAGTGCAACAGTTCAGCCGACTCCGGCGATTCAATCCGCGTCAGATTCAACTTGGCGTTCCAGCGCACCAGCAGTTCGTAGTGCGCCCGCAGCTGGGCGACCTGCGTGGCCGAAAGCGGCGCGTAGCGTTGAAACTCAGCGAAATTCATTGCGACAGCCGCAGGTACACATCCAGCACTGCAATCGCCGCCGGCGTCACCCCAGGAATCCGCCCCGCCTGACCCAGCGTCTCCGGCCGAACCCGCGTCAGCTTTTCCTGCATCTCACGCGATAGCCCCGGAATGCCCGTGTAAAGAAACTCGCTGGGAATGCGCCGCCCCACCGAATCCTTCATCCGCTGCACCTGCCGATCCTGCTGGGCAAGGTAACCCGCGTACTTGAACTCCGTCTCCACCGTTTCCAGCACTCCCCGCATGAATTCCGCCTGCGGGAGTCCTTCCAGCGCCGCCAACTTCGATTCCGGCCTGCGCAGCCACTCCGCCAAGCGCTTGTCCGTAAGGTGATTGCGCAACAGTTCCTTTTCAGCCTGTTTCCGCTGAAACACCCCCCACCGATGATCGTCCACCAGACCAATCCTACGGCCAATCGGGGTTAGTCTTTCGTCGGCATTGTCGATCCTCAGGTGCAAGCGGAATTCCGCTCGGGAGGTAAACATACGATAAGGCTCGTCGGCCCCACGGGTAATCAGGTCCCCAATCAGAATCCCCGTGTACCCCTGGTTGCGCTCAAGGATGACCGGCTCCGATCCGCCGATCTTCGCAGCGGCGTTCAGCCCAGCGATCAGCCCCTGACAAGCGGCTTCCTCGTATCCCGATGTCCCATTAATCTGCCCGGCCAGGAACAACCCCGGAATCGACTTGACCTCCAGAGTGTGGTTCAGCTCCCGAGGGTCAATCGCGTCGTATTCAATCGCATAGCCTGGGCGGATCATCTCCGCATCTTCCAGCCCCTCCACCGACGCGATCATCCGCGTCTGCACGTCGATCGGCATCGACGTCGACATGCCGTTGACGTAGACCTCGTAAGTGTCGAGCCCCTCCGGCTCCAGAAAGAGCTGGTGCCGATCCTTGTCCGGGAACTTGACGATTTTGTCCTCTATAGACGGACAATACCGCGGCCCAATCCCTTCAATCTGCCCGCTGTAAAGCGGCGACCGCGCGACGCTATCTCGTAGAATCGAATGGGTTTCCGCCGATGTATACGCAATGTAACACGGCACCTGCTTCTGCGGTATCTCGTTGGTAATAAAGGAGAACGGCGTCGGATTCGCATCGCCGTGCTGCGGCTGGAACCGCGTCCAATCAATCGTCCGCCCGTCGAGCCTCGGGGGCGTGCCCGTCTTCAGCCGCTTCCACGGCAGCCCGAACGTCCGCAGCTGATCGCCGAGCAGATCCGACGGAGCCTCACCGTTCCGCCCGCAATGAATCGTCTGCTCTCCAATATGCGCCAGACCGTTAAGGAACGTCCCTGAGGTGATTATGACCGCCTCTGCCGCAAGACTGCGTCCGTCCCGCAACTCCACGCCAGTGACGCGACGACCTTCCAGCTTCAGCGCGGCGACCTCCGCCTGCACAATCCGCAGATTCGGCTCCGCCTCCAGAATGTCGCGCATCTTCAGCCGGTAAAGCTTCTTGTCACACTGCGCCCGAGGACTATGCACCGCAGGCCCCCGCGAAGTATTGAGCAACCGGAACTGAATCCCCACCGCATCCGTAACCTGCCCCATGATGCCGCCCAGCGCATCAATCTCACGCACCAGGTGCCCCTTCGCGATCCCCCCAATCGCCGGATTGCACGACATCTGCGCGATGAGGTCGATGTTCATCGTCACCATCGCCGTGCGCAGCCCCAACCGCGCGCACGCCCGGGCAGCCTCGCACCCCGCGTGGCCGGCTCCGACAACGATAACTTGATAGGGCTTTGACACCTACACTCGATTGTAGCGAGTTGGTATGCTATAACGCATGAGAACACTCATCACCACCGCACTCGCTCTCACGCTGGCCGCCGGCGTCGCATTCACCCAAGACAAAGGAAAAGGCGGAGCGCCCAAGGCAGCTCCCGTTCCCGGCATGGGACTCTCCTCACCCGACTTCCAGGACGGCGGCATCATCCCCGACAAATTCACGCAGGCCGCCGGACCCACCGCGCCCTCACCCATCCTGAATTGGATCCAGGTCCCCGCCGGCACACAAGCCTTCACCCTCATGCTGCACGATCCCGATCCCTCCATTAACAAAGGCACCGAAGACGTGCTCCATTGGATGATCTTCAACATCCCCGGCACGGCCACGTCCCTGCCCGGCGGCGTACCTGCAGGTAACCTGCCCGACGGCTCTATCCAAATCAAGAACCGCGGCAACAACAATGCCTACATGGGCCCGGGCAACGGCGCACAGAATCCGTATCACCACTACACCTTTGAGTTGTTCGCTCTCGACGCGAAGCTCCCGCTCGACGCCAACGCTGACCGCCCCGCTGTGATGAAGGCCATGGAAGGCCACGTCCTTGGCAAGGCCGTTCTGGTGGGACGGTTTAAACGTCCCCAGTAACGATTCGGCATTTACCGGTAAGAAAAGCGGGTTCGCCGATTGGCGGACCCGTTTTTGCGTTTGCTCGACCAAACTGAATCCGGAGGTCGTATCGAACGACATGATGACAAGAACAATTGCCGGATTCGTGGTGTTTGGAGCAGTGGTGTGGGCGCAAGCGCCGATCCAGTTTGATGTAGCGACCATCAAGCCCGTTGAGGCCATCATCGCTGGGGCTGGGCAACGCATCAACTTCGGTGTACACGTTGATGGCTCGCAATTCAACGCCAGTTCTATGACCGTGCGTGATTTGCTGGCTGCGGCGAATAAGATGCGCATCTACCAGGTCGAAGGCCCGGATTGGATCACCTCGGACCGCTTCGACATGAATGCGAAGATCCCCGAAGGCGTCGCCCTCGAGAACGACAACTTGATGAAGATGTTGGATGCTCTATTGGTGGAGCGCTTTGCGATCAAGTCGCATCGCGTTCAAAAGGAATTCCCGGTCTATGCCCTCGTTTTCAATTGAAGACTGGCATCAAGGCAATCGAAGACCCGCTGGACCCAGTGGACGCCCGTGGCGTCACGGTGGGCGGTACGGGCAGCGCCGCCGGCACCGTTATCAGCCTAGGACGAGGATCCTCTCTCAGCGTGGGAGGCAACCGGATCGAGGGAAGGAAATTCGGGATGCAGGTCTTGGCGGATACACTTGCCCGATTCGTGGAAAAGCCGGTAGTAGATCAAACGGGACTGACGGCCACCTACGACCTGGCACTGGAACTAACTCCGGAAGACTTTCAGGCCCTGATGATTCGTAGCGCAGTAGCCGCTGGGGTCACGTTACCTCCGCAAGCGATGAAGCTGCTGGACGTCGCCTCCGGCGATTCACTTCACGAAGCTCTCGCCAAAGTGGGCCTGAGATTAGAGTCCAAGAAGGTTCCCCTCGACGTCCTAATCGTCGATTCGATCAACCATACGCCGACCGAAAACTAAGGCTCGTACCGCAGCGGCGCAGGACTCCCCGGCTGCCCCGAGTTCTGCGCCCTCGGATGCACGTCGTCTAGCGCCAGGCACACCAGCTGGGTCGACTCTTGGTAGGCATCAGGATATAACTGCAAATCCGTGTGCGCCTTCTTGCTGATGTCCGCGAATTCCGCAGCCGTTACGTACCCAAGAATGAACTTGCTCCCGCTGGAAGCCTTGTGAATCTCGAAGTTCATCACTTTGCGGTTGGCAAAGATCGGAGCCGCGGCTGTGGGTGAATAGGTGAAGCCGTATGTTCCGTTGGGCTGCTCCTTCAAACCGGAGCCTTCGTTGGCGTTTTCTACGATACGTACCAGGTGCTGCTTGCGGAAGACATCGCGAGCGGGTTCATCGTTGACAAGTACGGTTGCGGATTTTCTATCGGTGGTGCCGGTCGGCGTCATACTTCTATGTTATCGAATAAAGGGCGGCAGCAGCCAACGCGTTCCGGTACGAGCATACACCCACGCCATCATGGGGCATGAAACCCTACAGCACAGCCAAAGCATAGTGCGATCCGGTGAGGTGAGTTCCCGATCCTTCGATAGAACCCTTGACTGGCGCCGCCCGTTCTGAGTCAGGCTCCATTGTCACCTCCTGCGGAAGTTTTGCCAGCACATCGCTGGCCCGTGCATCACTTTGTATCGCGAGTTCATTGTGCTCCCGGGGCGCGATGTTGTCAATGGGTATTTGCTAGGGTGAAATCACATGCTGCTCGACCGCCTCACCAAGCTCTGTCTCGCACTGCCCGGCGCGGAGTGTGAACGAAAGGGCTCTCACGCCACCTTCCGCGCACGCAAGACAGTCTTCGCCTACTTCCTCGACAATCACCACGGCGACGGCATTGTAGCGGTGGCGTGCAAGGCGAACCCCGGCGACAACCAAGCATTAGTGCGCGCGCAGCCAGAGCGCTTCTACCTCCCCGCCTACATCGGCCCGCGCGGCTGGGTCGCCCTGCGGCTCGACGTGGGCAAGGTGGATTGGGCTGAGGTGAGGGAGTTGGTGGGAGAGAGCTACAGGATTGTTACACTACGGGCCGCTATAGGAAGGAGCCGAAAGTGAAGAAACCTACAAAGCTGAGCGTCGTGATGCTTCATCCGACGCACCGAAGCTATCTTCCATCCGTTCTAATTGAGGGCGACAAGACGAGCCTGCAGTACCTCGCTAAGTTGATTCTCAAAGTTGCCAACGATGATGATTGCGGACGGGGCTTCGACGGACGCTCAGCACTGTTCACGAGCTTTACGGAGATGGGGCTCTATTTTCACCGCCTGCCTTGCGTGCACGGCGAACTCGGTGGACCCGAGAAGAGTGCACAACAGGTCGCCGCCGCGAATATCCAGCGCGGCAAGCGACAACTCTCGCGCGCGAAGCAAAGGCCTACTCCACGTAAACGCGCTTCACCCGAGAGTTGATGCCGCACAACACGCTATACGAAATCGTCCCCGCCATGCGCGCCATCTGCTGCGCATTGATGGAAACGCCGCCTTGCTCGCCTAGCAGCAGCACCGCGTCGCCGATCTTCAGCTCCGGACAGTCCGTCGCGTCGATCGTGGTGAGATCCATCGACACGGCACCGATGATCGGTGCGAACTTGCCGTTAACGATGACCTGGCCGCGATTGCCCAAGCGGTGAGGGATGCCGTCGGCATAACCGGCGGCGAGAACAGCGGTGCGCATGGGCCGTTCGGCCGTGTGGATTCCGCCGTAACCGATGCGTGCTCCAGCGGGCACACTGTTTATGGCAAGCACCGTCGCCTTCCAACTCAACGCCGGCCGCACTTCCAATTGCGCACGCGGGGCTCCCTTCGCCGACGATACGTAGCCGTAGATGGCGTGTCCCGGGCGCACCAGATTTCCCCAGGCGTTACGGCGTTGGTAGGCGATGGAGTTCGTGCTCGAGGCGTGAACGTAGCGTGGCGCGAGCCCGGCAGCCCGCAACGCCGCCAGCACACCCTCGAAGTGCTCAATCTGTTCCTCGGTCTGGCGGCTGTCGAAGTTCGCCGAAGACGCAAAGTGCGTCATGACGCCCTCAAGCGATGATGGATTGGCCGCGACGGCTGCAACGATGGCTTCGGCCTCGGCGCGCGTACCCAAGCGCCCCATCCCGCTGTCGATCTTCAAGTGGTACGGAACCTCCACCTGCTTCACGTCCTCCAGCGAATGCACCACCGGGGTGAGGCCGAACTCCTCGAGCGCCGCGCGGCTCTCGGGCAGAAAGTCCGCCATCACCAGCACGCGGCCATGGATACCCGCCCGGCGCAGAAACACGCCCTCTTCCACATTCGATACAGCCAGCCAACGCGCGCCTTCATCTTCCAGCACGCGCGCAACCTCAAACGCACCGTGCCCGTAGGCGTCAGCCTTCACCACGGGCATAACGTCAATGGGATGATCCGCGCTATCGTTGACGTGGTCGCGGACCGCGCGGTAGTTGCCGCGGATGCGGCCCAGGGAGACTTCTAACCAACTTCTCATGGGGACGATCCCATGGTAACGCCTTGGTGGGTGGGGGAGCGTCTGACGGCTTCCTGACGGTCGCCGTTTAGTACTAATAACGCGCTCAGCACTGAAGGGCGGGCCGTCAGGAAGCCGTCAGACTCCCCAACAACCCTTCATACGCATCCGTAACCGCGTCCCAACTATACCGCTCCCGTACCCGAGCTATCGCCTTCGCACGCCACGCGTCGCGCTCCCCCTGCGGCATCTCCAACACCCCCCGCATTACTTCAGCCAAATTCTCATGCGTGAACGCCAACCCCGCCCCTCCCGCAACCTCGCGATTCTCCGTCGTATCCAAATACAACGTCAACGCCCCGCGCCCCATCGCCTCAATCAAGGCGGGATGCGTCCCGCCCACCTCCGTGGCATGGATGTAAGCGAAACAATGCGACCCCAGCTCGTGATACCCCGCCCCATAAATCGCCCCCGGCATGACCACCCGCGCGTCCCGCGTATCCCGCACCCGCGCGATATACTCAGCCGCGTACGGAGCATCCCCAATCAGCGCGAGCTTCACATCGCCCGCCACTCTCTCAAACGCCTCGCGCACCAATAGCCCGTTGTTCTCTGGCTCCATGCGGCTGACGTAGAGAAAATACTTGAGCCGCTCCAGACCAAGTTTGGGCAAAACCTCCGCCGTCGCCACCGGCCCCAGCTCCGCCCCATACGCAATCATCGTGGACGCGCGTTTATACCGCTCCCGATAATACGCCTCAATCGCCACAGCGTCCGTAACGATCCCATTCGGCATCCACGTGGCAAGCCATTCCGACATCTGATACCAGGCCTTCGCCAACGCATTCCACTTCTTGCGATTTCGCTCCAACCCATCCACATTGAGCGCCGTCGGAATGCCAAGCAGGCGCGGCATCCAGGTAAAGATCGCATTGGCAGCGTTACAGTACAGCACCACGTCATAGCGCTGGAACAAAACGTGGAACGTCGAAACGCAAGTGTGCGCGATCGTGTCGAGATATTTGTTCTGAATCGTGGGAAGGTACACCAGCCGCACGCCGCGATAGGTGGGTTCGCTGTGCCGCGAGCGACCGTATACGGTAAGGGTATGACCGCGGGCGGCGAGCCTTGTGGAGAGTTCTTCGGCGAAGGTTTCGAAGCCACCGTAGCGCGCAGGAATTCCGCGAGTTCCAACGATGGCGATTCTCACAACGTTAGCCGCGCGCCGAGCGGGCCCTGGCGGCAGACCGCGCGGACGGCTTAGGTGCGGGATGGCTGACGGGTTGGTAACGGAACCAACCCGAAATATAGGCCTCGGAAACGCGGCGGCGCTTCATAATCTCGCGGCGCTTTTCCAGCACCCGGCGCCAGTTGCTGGCCAGGTACCAAAACGCCTTGAGCGATGACCACTCGCGGACCAAACAGGCACCCACCACCACCAAGTCCCGGCTGGTGATGGAAAACCAGTTGCGCCGGTACAGATCCCAGGTAATGTTTTTCATGCGCATCAAGAAACGGTTCTTGACGGAGTGCATATTGATCTCCGGCGGCAGGGCGCGGCGGTTGCCGGGCAGCACGGCACGCACGTGATAACCCCGGGCCTGCGGCGTGTACAAGCAGCGCCAGCCCATCAGCTGCGCGCGCCATGCCACGTCGGCATCTTCCCGATACACAAAAAAGTCGGGATCAAAAAATTCGCCCATGATGGCGATGTCTTCGATCATGGTCCGGCGGTACAGCGCGGCGGCCGCGGTGGCCCCGAAAACGTATTCGGTACTCAGGTAATGCCCGTTGTCCACTTCCTGGCTACCCCGATCCAAATGCCGCAGCATCGGCGTGAAGAAAATGCCCGTGGAATCCACCAGTTGCTTCTCCGGCAGATCAAACGACGCCCGGATGCTCAGCAACTTGCCGCACACCGTGCCAACTTTCGCATCCACACGCGCGGCGTCGACCAGTGCCTGGATAAAGTTAGTCTGCAAGAGAACGTCCGGGTTCAGAGTGAGAATCCACTCACCCTTGGCCAATTCGATGGCCTGATTCTGCGCAGCCGCGAAACCCAGATTACTGTCGTTGTAATAAATCCGGCACCGGTCCGCGAATGGCTCCAGCAAGTCAACCGTTCCATCGGTGGACGCGTTGTCAATGACGACAACTTCCATGTTGGCGTACTTCTGCTCCAACACCGATTCCAGGCAGCGCTTGATGAAGCGTCCGCTGTTATAGGTGACGAGTGTGACAGAAACCGAGTCCTTGACGGGCATGTTTACGCTAGTATTCGCTTCCTGGCCGTTGCGCAAGTCCTGACGGCGGACGCGAAACCAGACGCCTTCCCACAAACTTCAGGATTCTCAAACAGTTCTCCACCGGGCGAAGGCTACGCTCTTGGATCATCGCCGCCACTGTCCTCAGCGACACTCCGAAAGCCCCAGCAAGGCACAAAATGCGGTACTCCCCCGGCCGGAAATGCTTCCCCGCATACCTTAGAAGGCTATCATACCAATATAGTTGCCTGCTTGCCCCATCGATTTTTTTGATCGAGTGGCCCCCGGAATGAAACGCCGCCGTCTCCGGGACATACTGCACCGAAAAACCCGCCTCCACCGCCCGGCGGCAGAAATCCACGTCTTCAAACCATACCGGCCAGAAGCTCTCGTCCATGCCGCCCAAGGTTATCCACACGTCCCGGCGCACCATCAGAAACGCTCCTGCCGGTTGGTCCGCTGGACCCCCTTTGGAAAGATCCCTGTCAAGATAACGGTATTCCCGGTTCCACGGATTACCCGGCCACACCCGATTCAACCCCAGCAGTTCCAACGCCAGCACCCCGCAGGTGGGAAAACGGCGGATGGTGAAGCCTTCCTGGGTGTTTCCCGCGGCATCCGTCAATCGTCCCCCGGCCACGCCAAATTCCCGGCAAACCCTCGCCAACGGTTCCAAGCTGGAACTCACCCGCACGTCCGGGTTCATGATCAGCACCAAATCCGAAGAGGTAGCCTGGAAACCCTGATTCACTGCAGCGGCAAAACCCCGGTTGCTGGCGTTGGCGATCACCCGCCCCCCCAGCGCCCGCTCCACCGTGCGGTCCGTGGATGCGTTGTCCACCACCACCACTTCATACGCAGCGAGCGCAGCCAGACACGCCTCCACCACATCCTCCGAGTTGTACGTCACCACCACTATCGCGAGGCCAGCCAAAAGTAGAGCCTCCAATAGAGTCCGCGCTGCCGTTCTGCGATTTCGCCTTCGCTCTGCCGGAGAAAAGTGGCGAAGCCCTGCGCGTCGTGAGTGTCATTTTCAATGGTTCCGGCCAGCCGCAGCCCGGCGAGCTTGCCCTTCAGCCAAGCCCAGCCCCCGCCGTGACGCAGGGCCACTAACCCCCAAAGCAATTGTCCGGCCAGGATGGGCCACCTCGGCTGGCCCCGGAAGTGTTTCGCTGCCACCAAAACCTGGTTACGCGAAAGTAACAGCACTGTGTCAGGATTCCACCGCCCCCATGTCGAACTTCCCTGGTGGTAGGCAACGGCAGTGGGTTCGTAGACGCCTTCCAGGCCAACCTTCGCGAACCGCAGACAAAGATCCACATCTTCCAGGTAGGATCCAAACCGCTCATCCAGCGGCATCCACGCCGACCGGCGCACCAGGCAAGCCGTCAGTGACGCCATGCGGATCGTGCGGAGTTCATTCCATTCGGGCCCGTCCGGCGCACCCTGGCCAATGCGCAGCGCGCACGCCCCCCGGGATATCGCATCCCAGGCACCATCAAGAAGGGAGGCATCGCGGGCGGAGAGTATCTTGCCCGTAGCGAAGGAAACTACTTCTGACCGGCCTGATCGCGCTTGGCCTGCGCCAGCTTGGTGAGATTGTCCAGAATCTGCTGCGCGATATCGTCCGCTCGCGCTTCGAGCTTTGGATCCCGAGCTGGCACCGTAGATATGCCCAGGGATTCTGTGGCGCTCGGATTCGAGGATACCGTAAAGGTCATCTCGACTACTAGCGTAATTCTCTTTGGCCGTCAGCGCAACATCGCCCAGACGCGGCCTCCCGGCACTGTTGTCCAGAAAGCGAAACGAAACCCTTGGTTCATCACGAAAGCGCTCGGACAACACCGCGCTTGTCTTCGCCGACTCCGTGTGGGTCTTGATGACGGTGTCGATCGCAACCGTCCGCCCCTCGGAAACGGCACGCCGCAAGACTCCTAGAAATGCTTCTCGGATCGGACGGTACGTGTAGGCCACGACGATGCTCTTGCCCGCCAACAGGCACCGTTGAATGCATCGCTCCGCGTGCTCGGCGTTATTCAGAGTACTGTCGTAGATAACGTCACCTTGGGGAGCGCCACTGGTCTTTCCGGCCCCGTTGCCGCCAGCGGTGAAGATAACCTCACCAATCTTCGAATCCGCCAACGCTCCATCAAACAACTCATCCCGAATCCACTGCGCCGCCGGGTGTACCGCAACCCGGAATCGAGCGCGGCTTTCCAGCGATGTCGCGTACTCCGGAAACAATTCCGCCGCGCAGTCGGCATTAAGCACGTTCCCGAACCGCCGCGTATACTCCCCCAGGAATTCCTCGCGCCTCTGCTCAAGAGCCCCCAACGCCGCCGCCCGCACATCCGCGGCATTCGTCCCCGCCGCCAGCAGCCGCTCCAGCCACCCCGCATCCAGCGTCACATCATTGTTGAGAATCGCCACCCAATCCGCATCCGTCGCCGCCACACCCCGGTTCACCGCCACCGCGAACCCAAAATTCCGGTCCAACCGGATTACCCGCGCCCCAGCCCGCTCCGCCAAATCCGCCGACCCGTCCGCCGACCCGTTGTCCACCACGATCACTTCGTCAAACAGCCGCGTCTGCAACCGCAGATTATTAAGCAGCGCCGCTAGCAACGCCGCGCGATTCCAGTGCGGAATGACAGCGGCCACTTTCATGAGAAGCGCTTCGTCACCAGAAACCACAAATTCGCGAACCCGTCCCGCCACGGATTCAACTTGATCTCCCCTAGCCGCGAACTGTACTGAATCGAAATCTCCTCAAACCGCACCCGCTTCAACGCCTCAATCTTGATTTCTTCCGAAAAAGCCATGCCGTCCGACACCAGCTTCATGTCCTTCAAGATCGACCGCTTGAACACCCACATCCCAGATTGCGAATCCCGCACCCACCGCAAAAACAACACCGACATCGCGACCGACAAGATCAGGTTCCCGAACTTGTGCTTCAAACTCATCGCCGCCCGCTCCCGCACCGGAAAGCGCGACGTGTTCAGGAAATCCACCTCCAAATGCAGAAACGCCTCCAGCAGATAGGAGATTGCATCCGGCGGATAACTGTGGTCCCCATCCAGCGTGATGATCACGTCCCCCGTCGCCTGCGCGAAGCCTGTCTTGTACGCACGCCCGTACCCGCGCACATCCTCCCGCACCACTTTCGCGCCCAAACTCTTCGCAACATCCGACGTCCGATCCGTGGACCCATTGTCCACAACAATCGTTTCATCAACGAAATCAGGCATGCGATTCAGCACGCGTTCAATGCCCTGCTCCTCATTCAAGCACGGGATGATCACAGTAATTTTCTGGCTCTTATACATTCGGACCGTTTCACCATAATATGATGAAGGCATGAGACACTTCTTGTTCGCCCTGATTTTCTCCGCCGCCGCGGTGGCCCAAACGCCTCTCGCCGGAGCCAAGAACGTGTTCCTCACGCCCATGCCCGGCGGCTTGGAACAATACGTCGCGCTTCACCTAACGCAGGGCGCCGTGCTTCAAGTGGTCACCGATTCCAGCAAAGCCGACGTCGTCTTCACCGACCGCATCGGCGAAGATCTGCAAACCACGCTTGCTGAACTCGAAAACAAACCCGCCGCCGCCCAGACTGGCAAAGCCGGTGAAGTCGTCTTCGCCAGACCCAACATGCGCCCTCTGGCCCGCGCCCGCGGCACAGTCTTCCTGGTGGACCGAAAATCCGGCGACGTCCTGTGGAGCACACTCGAACAACCCAAGAGCTCCCAAATCCCCGACCTCAACTCCGCCGCCAAACGCATCGTCGACAAACTTGCCAAGGATCGCAAGAACTAACCCCGCATGCGCGCTACCTCGACCCGATAGCACTCAGCCAACTTCCCGGTGATGACGCGCATGTCGCGCTTCGCCATCACATCTGCCCGAGCGCGACGCGCTAACGCCTCCGCTTCAGCCGAGTCTTGCAACAACCGCACCGCATGCGCCGCAAAACCCGTGGCATCATCCGCCAACGCGCACACCGCGCCATCCTTGTCCGTCAATCCCTCGGCCCCCACCCGAGTAGACACCACCGGAATCCCCGCGGCGAACGCCTCCAGCAACTTCACCCGGATTCCCGACCCCGCTAAAATCGGGCATACGAACACCGCATACCGCGCCAGCGGCTCCCGCACATCCTCCACGAAGCCGATCATCTCAATCGCCTCCGCATCCAGCAACGAATGCCGCGGCGGCGGATCGGACCCCACAATCACCAACTTCGCGCGCGGCTCCGCGGCCCGGATCTTCGGAAACACGTACTTCAGAAACCACTGCAACGCTTCCACGTTCGGCAAGTGCCGAAAGCTGCCCAGGAACAACAGCGTAAACGGCTCACGCCCCGCCGGTTTGAACGCATACTGAGCCGTATCAATCCCCGCGCGGAACCCGTCATCAATCTTGCCCTTCAGCCCCGGCAGAAAGGATTCCAGATACTCCGCGTTATCCCGCGTGCAGACTTGCACCCGATCCATGCGCGGCAGCAACTTCAACTCATACCGCAGCGCCCGCAGATATTCCCACCGGGCCTCCACGCGTTCCACCAGTCCGTTCATGTAAGGCAGCCGCCGCGCGATGGACTGGAAGTACACGTCGTGCTCAAACAGCATGCTCGGACTGCGGCGGAATTCACCCGCGTACTGACCCAACACCGTGTACTCCAACTGCAGCACGTCCACCTTCTTCGTATAGATGGTCCGATGAATCAGCCACGCCAAGTCGCGATTGCGGAACTCGCGCGGCGCGTGCGGCTCGGTCGACCCCAACGCTTTCTGCCGCCCCACCAAGCGCGCGATGTAGTTCGTTGACGCGCAAATCGGGTCCAGCTCGGCATGCGGCGCGCGCTCCCGCTCATGATCCAGCAGCACGATCAAGTGCAGATCCACCAACTTCGCCAGCTCACGCACCGTCTGATACATGAACACACCGCCCCCGTGGATGGGCGGGCAGATCGGATAGGGCGATACGAACAGCACGCTCAGCTTCTCCGGCCGAGCAGGAAGTTTTTCAAATGTGTCGCGGAAGTGCCCGCCCAGCGGCCGCCGGAACGCCTCGCGGTCGGGAATCGCAGCGAGCGACTGCGCGCGCCTCCGGGCTGCCAGCGCTTGCGGCAATTGTCGTGCCGCGCGCACGATGCCCGCGAAATTCGGACGGTCGATGTTCCCCCCGCCCGCTAGCCAGTAAATCTTCGCGCCAGCCCAGGTGAAGAAGAAATGCTCACCCAACATCCGCCAGCTATGAATGTTCTTCCACGCGAACAACACAAAGTTCTTGCGCAACGCCGCGTCGATGTACTCACGCGAGAACTTCTTCCCGATGGTCCCGCGATGTTCGTGGTACACCACGCTCGCCGGCTGATAGAACGTCTTCCAGCCGCGCTTCCACGCCATATACCCGAGGTCGCCGTCTTCCAGGTAGAACGGATGGTAGAGCGGGTCGAAGCCGCCGAGTTCGAGGAATTTGCGTCGGTCGTAGGCGCTGGAGCCGCCGCCGGGGTAGAAGCAGGGGAAGAGGTCACTGATCTCAGGCTCGATTCGATGGCCGACGCGCAGGCTGCCTTGTTGCCACCAACCTTCGGTGAGGCCGGTCTCCTCGCGCTTCTTGGCCGGGTCGGAGAGGAAGATTTGGCAGGAGACGGCGAAGGTGTCGGCGTCTTGAAAACCGTCGAGCAACGGTTGGAGGAAGTCCGGCTCGACGCGCATGTCGCTGTTCAGCAGCACGACGATGTCGTTTTTGGCGGCGCGGAAGCCCGCGTTGGAGCCGGCGCCGAAACCCAGGTTTTGGTCGAGCGCTAGCAGGCGGACTTGCGGGAAATGCTCGCGCAGAAAAGCCGCGCTGCCGTCCTCGGATCCGTTGTCTACTACGATGATCTCGTTGTCGGGGTTGCCGGACATGGCGGTGACAACGGAAGGCAAATACTTCTCGAGCAGATCCCGGCCATTCCAGGTGGGGATTACGACGCTCGCAGACGTTGTGTTCGGTCTGTCGGCTTCCTTACGGTCGCCGTTCAGTGTTGAGGCGCCCTGGGCTAGCATGCGGACCAGGTCCGCCACCGCCAACACCAGCGCCGAGCCTGCGAACATCACGAACGCGAGCACCACCAGTGGCAGGCCTCGCACCAGCCGCCACGCCTCGGAGAGAAGCCGCCTCATGAATCCAGCTTCGGCCCCAATCCGGCGGCTTTCCCCAGCTTCATCCACCGCGACTGCCGCACAGCGTCGATGCGCGCGCGCTCAGCTGAGAGCTCCGCGTTCAGGCGCTGCGCCCACTCGGTGCGTTCCACCACGGTAGCCTCGGCTTGGTCCAGCAGCTTCACCGTGGCCGCCAATTCCCTCGCCTTCGCCTCCAGCTTGCGCCCCGTCTCCTGAGCCCACTCAATATTCTTGTGGTTCTCCGCATGCAGCCCTTCGATGATCACCGTGGCTTCAGCCTGCTGCGTCGCATTCTGATCCTGCAGCTCAACGATGCGAGCCTGTGCTGCGTGCAACAACTCCTCCAGCTGTTTCGCCCACAGCGCTTTGTCGTCAGCCTGCCGTTCGAGTTCGATGTGACGCGCCAGCAGTTCATCCCGAGAAAAAGTCGTTTCATCCAGCCAGCGCCGGACCTTCCCCAACTCGGCTTCCAGCTTGCGAATGTGCGTCTCCCGCTCCCGCAGCAAGTTGGCTGCGGCGGGAACGTAGACGAACGGTGGCAGCTCCGGCAACGGATACTGCGAGCAGATCGCAACGAAGAAATTCGCGGCCGCGGGATCGCCGGACACGCGTTCAATGCGGCATTCGCCATCGGCGCTCGCGTCGTAGAACGCGAAGGCTTCCAGGCGATCCTGCAACACGAGTTTCACGTACGGGAAAAACGCGCGCAGAGCGGCGGCAAACTCGGCGTATTCAAACTCGTGCTCGTGGAAAGGGTTCGGCCCGGACGCGCCACGCGCCTCGGCGTAGTAAAGCTTGTTGGGCGTCGAGACAACAAACAATCCCGCGGGATGCAGCACTCGCTTGGCCTGCGCAAGCAAGGGGCGGTAATCAGAGAGATGCTCAATCAGCTCAAAGCTGGTCACCAGATCGAACGCAGCTTCCGCGAAGGGCAACTCCGTGGCCGGTACGGTCACGAACCGTGCGGCGGGGTAGTGCGCGGTGGCGTAATCGATCGCTTCCACCGCAATGTCCACGCCGACAGCCTCGGTGGCATGCTTCGCCAGCTCAGCGGTGCCGTAGCCTGTGCCGCAGCCCAGGTCGAGCACGCGCTTGCCGGCAGCCAGTCGCGATGCGAATGCGTAGCGGGCCAAATGCTCCGCCCACAGGTCGTCTTCCACTTGGCCCGGGATAACGCGCTCACCTGTGAATTCGCTCACTGGGCCAACGCTCCTTCGCCGATCTTCTGATTCACGGCAACCCGGCAAGGCAAATGGAGCTGGCCATAAATCGGATCTTCCGACTTATCCATGTGGAGCACGACGGCGTTGTCGATCCAATCACAAGTCGAGTAATGCTCCAGCGTGCCGTTCGCAACGGCCGGCGAAAAAGAGAAGGTCGATGCGTAGAGCTGCGGCAGGTCGAGATAGAAATCGACCGTGCAGATGTCGCCGATCATCATGGGAGGGAGATCGGCCCGCTCCCGCGTGGTATTCGTCCCCGCGAAATCGACGCCCAGGTGATTGCGGAACATGAAGCCGACAATGGGCGAATCCACATTCGCCTTCGCCTTGACGCTGATGCGCACAATGGCAGTGCCGCCGGGCTCCAACGTGGCCGCGCGCGAGCCGTCCGGCCTCACCACCGCGATACCCAGGATCTCCGCCTTCCCGTCACCGAAGCGATGATCGATGTTCGGGATGCCGTAGACGATTTCCTCCGGTTGCACGCGCTCGCGGTCGATGACGATCTCCTGACCCTGATACGCCCTGTCCTTCGCCGACATCGCCGCGAGGTACTGATTCACTACGTGGTCCGTCTTGCCGATGGCGCGGATCGAGCCCCTTTCCAGCCACATCGCGCGGTCCCCGAGCGCCTTCACATCCCCCGTAGCGTGCGAGACGAAGAGGATCGTGATGCCACGCTGCTTCAGTTCATGAACCTTCCGCATGCAGCGCTGCCGGAAGTACACATCGCCCACCGCTAACGCCTCATCCACCAGCAGAATCTCCGGGTCCACGTGAATCGCCACTGCAAAGGCCAGCCGCACGGACATGCCGCTCGAGTACGTTTTCACCGGCTGATTGATGAAATCCCCAATCTCGGCGAAGGCTTCGATGTCCGCATAGCGCCGGTCCATCTCCTTCTCAGAAAACCCAAGAATGGCTCCGTTGAGATACACATTGTCGCGCCCAGAGAACTCAGGATTGAACCCCGACCCCAGCTCCAGCAACGCCGCAATCCGCCCATGCGTCGCGATGTGCCCGCTGGACGGCGCCAAAATCCCCGCGCACATCTGGAGCACGGTGCTCTTCCCGCACCCGTTCTCGCCGACGACGCAAAAGGTCTCGCCCCGTTCGACTTCAAAGCTGACATCCCGCAACGCCCAAAAGTCCGTATGAAACTTGCGGGAGTTGAACGTAGCCAGCTCCATCAATCGATCCCGCGGCGCGGCATAGATGGAGTACGACTTAGAAACACGCGAAAATGCGACGGCAGGCACTAGTGAAATTGTAGCGGACCGGTCAACTCGGGGACACCAACAACTGGGCATTCGCGCACAGGTTGCGTCGTGAACCCGGCCATTTGGAGGTTGGCCGGTCCGTTCTCGTTGATGAGGAAGTAGCGCACCTCCGGCCCGTCGAAAGCCTTGAACCCTACCTGCCAAAGCGCCGGAGTCCCCATACATCGGCTGCTTTGAAACAGCTCTCCCGACCCATTCCTTCTCCACTTCATGGCGTCCGCATGCGCCTGAAGCGCTTCACGACTGCTCGTCTGCCGGAGTAGATCACCTTCTAAGTCGATCCATTCGTCGACGAACCCGATGATCGTCTCAGCAAACGGGGGAACACGCGTCACGCGATTTCCTTCAATCCGGTACCGATGAATCGCGGGCCGAACCAGGAGCGTTACGTCGGGTGCGGAGGTAGAGTAGCGAAATGTCACAACTTGACCCTCAATCGTCGCGGTCATCTCTCCGTCGCGCCGCGCACCCAGTCCGCGTATCAGGAGAGGACGCAATTGTTTGTTATCCATCTCCCAGATTCGGAGCTCGATGCTGCCCCACGCACTTGTACACCAGCGATGCATCAGCCCGGCCGCAAGAATCCGCTTCCCAGAAGCATCCGGCTGCCCCGCCACAATCGGCGCAACACCCCACGCAACCGAGCCATTGGAATCCACTTCGTTGATCCAGCCGATTCTCTCCGCTCGATCCTTCCGGTAGATCACGGAAGTCTGGTCGAAAGCGCAGGTCATGCCGACCGCGAGGTTGATGCGCATCAAGTCCGGCGCTGAGGGTATTGCCTCTTCCGCAATTCGCTCCAGATATCCTGCATAGGACCGATAGATGTCGTCGTCGGGAAACAGCACGTTCGCCGCCAGCTCATCATTCAATTGCTCAACGCTGCGCCCTTGCCGTAGACGCGTATCGGTCCACGCGAGAAGATCCGCCCGCACTCGCTTCGTTTGCTGCGGTGTAAGCAATTGCTGCCCGCGCGCCGCACGCAGGTACTCCGCTAGCCTCAATGTGTCCGCCGCTTGGTCAGGAGAGTGCCTGTGCAGTCTCGTGAGGACACGGAACTCTACAGTCCTCTATGTCGATTCCCCAAAACTTGTGCAGTTGATGAAGGTAGACGACTTTCATCGACAGGTCCGCTCAGGCCAGGGTGTGGCGTATTCTTCTGCGCCGGATCTCGCCAGGTTCCCGCAAATCAACGCGCCGGACTCCAATGGCAAAATACTTCAGCACAGCGGTGTGAGTTGCGGGACCGGCTCCGGCTTTGTGAAGATCCGCCTCACATCAGGACCGAACAAACGCAAGGCGGGTTGGGTCTGCGAAGCAGGCCTCCGCCGAACAGCGGGCGGCCAGTAGCAGACCTACACGTCCAAATTGCGCACGTCGAGGGCGTTGTCCTCGATGAACTTCCTGCGAGCCTCAACGTTCTCACCCATCAGCGTGGTGAAAATTTCGTCGCTGGCTACCAGGTCCTCTAGCGACACACGGAGCAACGTGCGGCGCTCGGCGTCCATGGTGGTTTCCCAGAGCTGCTCGGCGTTCATCTCGCCCAGACCTTTGTAGCGCTGGATGTTGATGTCGCGGGCACCTTGGCTCTTCACGTGGTCTAGCAATTCGCGCCAGGTGGTGAGCGTTTCGCGGTCGTTCTCGCGGACCACTTGGAACGGGGGGTGGTTGAGCTTCGCGGTCTGCTTGCACAGCAGGCGGAGGCGTTTGTATTCGGGCTGGGCGGCTAGCTCGATGTTGATGGAGCGCTCGGCCAAAGTCGGATCGCGGAACGTCACCATCCACGAAGAGTGTTCTTCTTCGCGCTTCAGCGTCGCGTCGATCTTCAGGGCCTTGAGCGCCTCGAGAACCGGCTTGAGATTGGCCTCGTCTTGGAAGTCGGCCTTGGTGTCGATCTTCAGATCCACGTTGGCCAGGACCTCGACAACGCGAGGCTCGCGCAGGCGGCGTTCGAGTTTGCGCCAGGTGACTTGCAACTCGTCGAACTGCATCAGCTGGTTACGCAGCTCGGTCCCCTCGACCACTTCCTTGAGGGCATTTTCGACTTTCAGGTTTTCAGTAGCACGGCGCAGGATTTCGCGGGTGAATTCCTTCTCGTCCTTGATGTACTTCTCGCTCTTGCCCTTCTTGATGCGGAACAAGGGCGGTTGCGCGATGAAAATGTTGCCGCGCTTGATCAGCTCCTGCATGTGACGGAAGAAGAACGTCAGTAGCAGCGTACGGATGTGGCTGCCGTCGACGTCGGCGTCCGTCATGATGATGATTTTTCCGTAGCGGAGTTTGGTGGCGTCGAAATCCGCGACGCCGATGCCGGTACCTACTGCGGTGATGAGGCAGCGAATTTCTTCGTGGCCCAGCATTTTGTCGTAGCGGGCTTTTTCTACGTTGAGGATTTTACCGCGCAGGGGGAGGATGGCCTGGTAGCGGCGGTCGCGGCCGCCTTTGGCGGTGCCGCCTGCGGATTCACCCTCGACCAGGAAGAGTTCGCAGCGTTCGGGATCTTTTTCCTGGCAGTCGGCCAGCTTGCCGGGGAGGCCGCCGGAATCGAGCGCGCCTTTGCGGCGGGTAAGGTCACGGGCCTTGCGGGCGGCTTCACGGGCGCGCGAGGCGTCGATCGCCTTGCCGACGATCTTCTTCATCACGGCGGAGTTCTTGTCGAAGAACTCGCCCAGCTTTTCGTTGACCAACTGAACTACGAAGCCTTGGATGTCGCTATTCAGCTTGCCTTTGGTCTGGCCTTCAAACTGGGGCTGCGGGAGCTTGACGCTGACCACGGCGGTGAGGCCTTCGCGCACGTCATCGCCGGAAAGATTCTCCTTAACGTCCTTGAACAGTCCGGCACCCTGGCCTGCGGCGTTGATGGTGCGGGTGAGCGCGCTGCGGAAGCCGCTCAAGTGGGAGCCGCCGTCGACCGTGTTGATGTTGTTGGCGAAGCTGAAGACGGATTCGCCATACGTGTCGTTGTACTGCAAGGCGACTTCCATGGTGAGCGTGCCCTGGGGCATTTCGCGCTCGCCTTCAATGCAGATGGGCTTGTCGTGCAGGACGGCTTTGCCCTTGTTGAGGTGCTTGATGAACTCGGCGATGCCGCCCTGGAAGTGGAACTCGGCGATCTTGGGCGGATCTTCGCGCTCGTCGGTGAGGGTGATCTTGAGGCCCTTGTTCAGGAACGCGAGTTCGCGCAGACGAGTGGCCAGGGTGTCGAAATTGAAATGGGTGGCGTCCATGATGGACGAATCGGGCTTGAAGGTGACCTTGGTGCCGGTCTTCTTGCCGGATTTTCCGGTACGTTCCAGCGGAGCCTTGGGGATGCCCTTGGCGTAATCCTGCTCCCAGGTGGACCCATCGCGCCAGACTTCGAGGTGAAACGCCTCAGAGAGCGCGTTGACGCAGCTTACGCCCACTCCGTGGAGGCCGCCGGAAACTTTGTAGGTATTGGAATCGAACTTACCGCCGGCGTGCAGCTTGGTGAGCACCACCTGCGCGGCGGAGACGCCTTCCTCTTCGTGCATGTCGACGGGGATGCCGCGACCGTTGTCTTGCACGGTGACGGAATCGTCTTCGCGGATGGTCACGTTGACTTCGGTGCAATAGCCGGCGAGGGCTTCATCGACCGAATTGTCGACCACTTCATAGACGAGGTGGTGCAGGCCCTGTTCACCGGTGGACCCGATGTACATAGCGGGGCGGAGGCGGACCGCTTCCAGGCCCTCGAGAACTTTAATGCTGGTGGAATCGTAAATCTGCGGTGTCGTATCTTTGCTGGCCATTGTTTCCTTCTGGTGCTACTGTCTGTCGGCTCCCTTACGGTCGCTGTTCATTGCTGAGGGGGGCTGAGGTGGGCACCCAGCAATGAACGGCGACCGTAAGGGAGCCGACAGACGCTCCTCATCAAATCCGCATCGGCATGATCACGTATCGGTATTGGTCGGCTCCCTCACCGCCGGCGCGGAGTTCGCCGGCGCTGTGCGCGTCCTTGAACAGGAAGCGGACCTCGTCGGTTCCGACGGCGCGGAAGAAGTCGAGGAGATATTGGGCGTTGAAACCGATTTCGACGGGGGGGCCGTCGTAGGTGACCGGGATGCTTTCTTCGCTATCGCCGGTGTCGGAGACGGAGGAGTGAATCTTCATCTCACCAGGACCAACGTGTACGCGGATGGCGCGGGAACGTTCGTCAGAGAATTGGGCTACGCGTTCGATGGAGCCGCGGAACTCGTCTTTGTTGATGGTGACCGAATGCGGCTGCTCTTTCGGCAACACACGTTCGTAATCAGGGAAGTTGCCGGTGAGTTTGCGGCTCAGCAGCAGGCGTTCACCGAGTTCGAAGAAGAGATGATTCTCGTCGCCGGAGAAACGCACCACCGCGGCGGGGTCGGAGTCGCCCGCGAGCTTTTGCAGTTCCATCATGGCCTTGCGCGGCAGCAGCGCCCGATACGCTCCCGTGACGCCCGGGAGTTCTTCGGTGCTCTCGACCATCGCTAAACGATGTCCGTCGGTGGCAACCATCACGATGCCGCCTTTTCTCAGAACCATCAATGCGCCGTTCAGTGTGAAGCGGGACTCTTCGGTGGAGATGGAAAAAATCGTCTTACTAATCATTCCACCCAAGACACCAATCGGCATCTCCGCCAACACCGGAGGCATGACGGGGAGTTCGGGGAAGCTCTCACGCGACATGCCAGCAATGCGGGTACGTGAGCGGCCCGAAACAATACTGGCCCAATGATTGTCGAGCGTCTTCACCTGCACATCTGATTCGGGCAGCAGGCGGACATAATCCAGCAAGCGGCGCGCTGGAATGGTTCCAGCTCCGGCTTTCTTCACACGTGCCGGACAAGAGACACGGATGCCCAATTCAAGATCCGTCGCGGTCAGCACGATGCGATCCCGGTCGGCTTCGACCAGAATGTTCGAGAGGATCGGAATGGTGGTCTTTTTCTCGACCACGCCTTGTGACAGGTTCAGTTCGCGAACCAGGTCGGCCCTGCTAACGGTAAATTCCATGGACAGGTTTGCTCCTGAAGAAGTTCTTCTGTATTGAAGTAATTATAAGAGTACAGATAGAACTTCAATTCATAGGGACTGTTGAAACGTTGATTTCCTGGTAAATTATAGCAACACCGAGGGGTTAAGTCTATGAAAGTTGTGGAAGAGGCGGTGCAACTTTCCACTACAACTGGACAGCCTCAGGACTCTCCCACAGCTTCCAACAACCTTTTTCAAACCCCTACTGTGGATAACAAAAGCAAACCTAATGGATTCTATCAATTAGGCTGTGGAGCAAGCTGTTGAGATCTTGGTCTTCGGTGCGGAGCTTCTCAATTTTCTGCACCGAATGGAGCACCGTGGTGTGGTGTTTTCCGGCGAACATGCGGCCGATTTCGGGCAAAGATGCCTGGGTGAGATCCTTGATAAGATACATGGCGATCTGCCGCGGGTAGGTGATTTGGCGGGAGTTGGACTTCTGCTTCACCTGTGCGGGAGTCAAGCTGAAGTGGTCCGCCACGGCCCGTAGAACGCTCTCCATGGTGATGCGGCGTTCGGTGGTACAGGTGAGGTACTTCAAGTTTTGCTGCGCCATGGTCAGCGTGATGGGCGAGTGACTCATGGAGGAGTAGGCGATCAACTTCACCAGCGCGCCTTCGAGTTCGCGCACGTTGGACTTGGTCTTAGTGGCGATGAAGATGCGGACGTCTTCGGGTAAATGGACCTGGTTGTGCTCGGCGATTTTATCGAGGATGGCCATCTTGGTTTCGAGGTCGGGAGGTTGAACGTCCACCATCAGGCCCCACTCAAAGCGGGAGCGCAGGCGTTCTACCAAACCGGGCATGCTTTTCGGCGGCAAGTCGCTGGAGATGATGATTTGTTTCTGGCTTTCGTAGAGTTCGTTAAACGTGTGGAAGAACTCTTCCTGGGTACCTTCGCGGCCGGCGAGGATTTGAATGTCGTCGATCAGCAACACGTCAGCGGAGCGATAGTGACGCCGGAACGATTCCTTGCGATTGGCCTTAATACAACTGACCATCTCATTCATGAAGCGTTCGCTGGAGGTGTAGACGACGCGGATGTTGGGGTAACGCTCCAGCAGGGCTGTGCCGATGGCGTGCATCAGGTGGGTTTTGCCCATTCCCACACCGCCGTAGATGAAAAGCGGGTTATAGGTGCGGGAAGGGCTGGAGGCAACGGCCTGCGCGGCGGCGTGCGCGAACTGGTTGCAGGAGCCGACCACAAAATTTTCGAAGCGGAACTTGGGATTGAGCTGACCGCTGATGGAGGCAAAGGCCGGTTCCGCCACAAAGCGCGGGGCGGAGGAAGGCAACGCTTCGGAGCGCGCCGCAGCACC
Organism: Bryobacterales bacterium; assembly: GCA_947446025.1. Classification (GTDB taxonomy): domain Bacteria; phylum Acidobacteriota; class Terriglobia; order Bryobacterales; family Bryobacteraceae; genus Palsa-187. The sequence continues at coordinate 94,570 of CANFEY010000004.1, read as the reverse complement.
GGGGACGTAGACGATTCGCTCCACGCCGAGTCCTAAGCGACGCGACAGGATGTCGATTTGCCCCCCATATTCCTGCTCCAGGAACTCTTTGTTGACCTGGTCTGCGACTTGCACCGTGAGCGTGCCATCCGCAAAGGACAGCTGGGCGGTGGACTGCACCCAATTCTCAAACTCCTGCGGAGCAAGTTGCCCAGCGAGCTGAGTCTTGATTTGTTCCCACGCCGTAGCGGTGGTGGAAGGCGCTGTCGCCGCGCCCTTATCGGACTGCATTTGCACTACGGATCTCCTCGTTACGAGCAAGCGGACGAAGCTTTCCCACACAATTTCCACACGCTGTGGGAATACTGGCGTACATGGCCGAGAGTGGCTCCCTTGTCCTTCACCGGGCTCCTAGAATAGCACAGTTAATCCTAAGGGGAAGCGAAAGTTAAGAAATTTTAAAAGGTCTGTTTTGAATAAGTTACAAGCCATAATTCGTAAAGTGACAGAAACGGAAACATTTTTCCCACAGGACGTTTCCTAGTACGGACCTGGCAGACGGCGTGCATGTGTCCCCGCGGAAAATGCTTTCGTGGGACACTAATGAGCAGGCGTCCCGCCACGATGATTTTGAAAGAAAACCCATCCCTTGGCGTCAGTACTGCATCGTCATAGAGTGGAACTTTCGCTGCGGTAGGTTCGTCGTTGTCTACATACGAGTTCGCGGCGGATAAGAGGAGCGTATCGGTGAAAACAGGTTGGAAAGTAGCAATCGGACTGACAGTACTGGCCGCCATCGGCGGCGGTGTGGTCGCGAGCATTCGCTACCGGCAAAGCGGCCAAGTGACGGTACAGACTACAACGGCTGTGCGAGGAACGCTGATTTCGCAGGTAACCGCGTCGGGCGAAATCAAGCCGCGCACCTACACGAATCTTGCCGCGAACGCACAAGGGCGCATCGTGGAATTGATGGTGGCTGAGGGGCAGTACGTGAAAAAGGGCCAGGTGGTGGCGCGCGTGGAAAGCGTGCAGGCGGCGGCGGACCTGGAGGCGCAGCGGGCGAACGTAGCTTCAGTGGAAGCGGATGCGGCCTCCACGGAAGTCGGACTGCGGGTGTCTGACGACAGCATGGCGATTCAAGAGGCGTCCATCGCCCGGACGCGGGCGCAGATGGAGCTATCGCGGGTGAACTTCAACCGCGTGGCGGAGCTGTGGGAAGCGCAGGTGATCGCGCGGCAGGAATACGACCAGAAGAAAGCCGAGTATGAGCAACAGCAGGCGGGGCTGCGGGAAGCGGAGTTGCGGCTAAAGCAGATGGTTTCCCAACGTTCGCAGACCATGGCGCAGATCAACTCCTCACAGCGGCGGGTGGCGCAGGCGCAGGCGCAATTGAAACGTCAGGTGGACGTGCTGGCGAAGTTCGATGTGATTGCTCCACTGGATGGGATCGTGACGAATCTGCCGGTGCGCATCGGTGAGACGGTGGTGCCGGGCGTGCAGAACTCGGCTGCATCGGCAGTGATGACGATTGCGGACATGAGTCTGATCACGGCGGAAGTCAAAGTGGATGAGACCGACATCGTGACGTTGCGGCTGGGGCAGGCGACGGAAGTTACGATTGACGCGGTGCCGGACCAGAAGTTTCCGGGGCACGTGATTGAGATCGGCAACACGGCGATTTTGCGGTCAACGGGCGCGGTGGCGGCGAACAATACGTCATCGAACGAAGCCAAGGATTTCAAAGTGGTGATCGCGCTGGACAATCCACCGGATACGGTGCGACCGGGGCTTTCCTGCACGGCGAAGATCACTGTGGCGACGCGGAATGACATCATCAGGATCCCGATTCAGGCGCTGACGGTGCGGCAGAAGGGCGATCTGGAAGTGGCGGCAAAGGAAGCGGCGCAGAAGGGCGTCAAGGTTGAGGCGAAAGACAGCCGGGGTCCAATCGACATTGCAGCGCAGGAAGTGAGCCGCGAGGAAGTCACGGGCGTGTTCGTGGTCAAGAACGGGCTGGCGGAATTCACGGCGGTGAAGACGGGCATTACGGGCGCCACCGACATCGAAGTCACGGAAGGTTTGGAGGCGGGCGCGGAGATCATGGTGGGTCCCTATCAGACGATTCGCAACCTGAGGCCGGGGACCAAGGTGAATATCGACAATCGAACGGGTGTTGAGCTGGAGAATAAGGGATAACCGCGCGATGCCAGAATCCGCGGTTCTCGACAAGAGCTTGACGAAAGCCCAGCTGGGCACGAAGTTGCGGCGCGAAGGCGTCATCATCCGCACGTGGGATTTGATGAAGACCTACGTGATGGGCGACCAGACGATTCACGCCGTGGCGGGCATGGACGTGGAGATCCGCAAGGGCGAGTACGTGGCGATCATGGGTCCGTCGGGGTCGGGTAAGTCGACGCTGATGAATCTGATCGGGTGCTTGGATTCGCCGTCCTCGGGGCTGTATTACCTGAACGGGAATCTGGTCAGCGATATGGACGACGATGAGCTGGCGCGCATCCGCAACAAGGAAATCGGATTCGTGTTCCAGACGTTTAATCTGCTGGCTCGGGCGACGGCGCTGCACAATGTGGAGTTGCCGCTGATTTATGCGGGACTGACGGCGAAGCAGCGGACGGAGAAGGCGAAGGGCGCGTTGCGGGCGGTGGATCTGGAGCAGCGCATGCTGCACAAGCCGAGCGAGCTATCGGGCGGGCAGCGGCAGCGCGTGGCGATTGCCCGAGCGCTGGTGAATGATCCGTCAATTCTGCTGGCGGATGAGCCCACGGGCGCGCTGGATACGGCGACGGGCGTGGAAATCATGGCGCTGTTCCAGCGGCTGCACGATCAGGGGAACACCATTGTGCTGGTGACGCACGAGCACGACATCGCAATGCATGCGCACCGGATTATCCACGTGCGGGACGGCAAGGTGGAGCGAGATGAGCCGGCGGTGAAGGGCTAATAGCGAGTACTTCGAGCGCGGCCTGGAGTTTCTCAGTGCGCGTGGTGTGATTCGGGTCCAGCATATGTTCAAGCGGCGGGCCAACTCCGACTGGTTGGTGCCGGTCTCGCGCATAGTTTGCCCACGATCCAGAACGGAAGTCGGGAACTCAGCGCTACCTCGTCTGTCCGCTCCCTTACGGTCGCTGTTCAGTGCTGCGGGGGGGTGCTAGGGCTTTGCGAAGGAGGGCGGCGGCTTGGGGGAATTCCTTCTTGGCGTTGGCGTAGAAGACGCCTTCGGCTACGGAAAGCGGGGTCCAACCGGCTTTGGTTCTAATGTCCGGCTTGGCGCCTTGGTCTAGCAGGTATTGCACCAGTGAGGGCTGCGCGGAGATGACTGCGCCGATCAACGGGGTGCTGCCGTCCCAGCGGGGGTCGCCTAGGACTTTGTCGCGCAAGGCGTCCATGTTGTAGGGGTAGTAGAGGAGCGTGTATTCGGGCGGGCCTTCGATTTCGTAGTCGCCGAAGTTGGCCACGGCGTTGACATCATTGCCGAGGGCGACGGCTAGCTTGACGGCTTCCAGGCGCTCGGCTTCGGTGCAGCCGGAGAAGGGGCCAGGGGCTTCGCCTTCCCAGTAGCCGAGGCCGGCGGCGGCCATCAGCGGGGTGATCTTCTGCACGGTGCCTAGCTTGGGGTCAGCGCCGTGGTCGGCTAGAAGCTTCATATAAGGAGCGTCGCCGTTGAAGGCGGCGATGTAGAAGGGCGTGGCTCCGACGAAGCTCAGGAAGTGGCGGCCCAGCTGGATGTTCGGGGGGTTGCGTGTGGTTCCACCGCCGTTGTCGAAGCGGTTTTCCTTCCAATCGACGCGGATGTTGGGGTTCGCGCCGTGTTCCAGCAGGGTCTTGGCGAGTTCGAAGGACGTCACGTTGCCTTGCGGAGGCGGCGGGCCGTGGGGCGTGTTGCCGACGCCGGCCGCGCCATCGGCACCGGGCTTGCGGAGCCAGGCCAGGGTGTGGAGGGCGGAACCTCGTGGGTCGGGCGCGTTGGGGTTCGCGCCGCGCTTGACCAGTACGGATGCGAGTTCGAAGTAGGCGTTCACGACGGCCATGTTGAGGGCGGTGGTGGTATCGGGGGCGGCGTCATTGATGTTGGCGCCGTGATCGAGGAGCAGAGTGGCGTCGTCGATGTGGCCGTTGCGGACGGCGAATAGGAAGGGCGTGAAACCGCCCTTGGATTTGGCTTTGACGTCGGCTCCGAATTCGACCAGCATGGCGGCGGCGCCGGTGCGGCCTTCCGATGCTGCCCACATCAGGGCGGTTTGGTTCTGCAGAGGCTCGGCTGTGTTGACGTTGGCTCCGTGGGCCAGCAGCGCTTTCACGGCGTCCACGTTGCCGGTGAGCGCGGCGGTCATCAGGGCGGTCTGGCCTTCTTCGGAGGTGCTGTTGGGATCGACGCCGGCTTTGAGGAGCCGTTCGATCATGGGGGCGCTGCCGTTAGTGGCGGCGAGCGACAGGGGCGTGATTTTGTAGCGGCTAGCGATGGAGGGTTTCGCGCCGGCGGAGAGCAGCAGGTCGGCGATGGCGAGATTGTCGTGCTGCGCGGCCCAGTGGAGCGCGGTGAAACCGTCGGGCTCGGTGGCGTTGACGTCGGCTTTTTGAGTGAGCAGCGCGCGGACGGATTTGGCATCCTGCTGCTTCACCGCATTGATCAGCCGCAGGTCAGCCGCATAAGCGCCCGCCACCAGCAACAGCACGAGAGAAAGACGTTTCACGGGCACACCTCCACGGCGCCATTATATACCATGCTGGTTTTGAGCAAACAGCCTTGACTTCACCCGCCTGGTCAAGTAGAGTCTAGGAAAGTTCCACATTTGGGTCTCTGAGGGAAAATTGATATCTACCACACGACAGATTGTTTGCGCCCTATTGCTGGCTGCCGTCTCTCCGCTTATGGCGCAGGTGACGACCGCTACTTTGAATGGCCTCGTTCTCGATTCAACCGAGGCCGTGGCGCCCGGGGCGAACGTCACGGCCACGAATCAGGGCACGGGTGCCGTGCGAGAAATCGTAACCGACGCACGCGGTGAGTTTACCCTGCCTGCCCTCACGGCGGGCCGCTACACAATCAAGGTCGGATTGTCCGGGTTTAAGTCTTACATTAATGATGGATTGGACTTGAGTGCCGGCCAAGTGGCGCGGCTGAACGTCACCTTGGAAGTGGGACAGGTGTCGGAGAGCATCACGGTGTCTGAAAACGCGCCGTTGGTGCAGACCGAAACCTCGGCCCAAAAAGAAGTGCTGGGAACAACGGAGATCCGGGCGCTTCCCCTTGCTCGCCGCAATGTCACTAATTTGTTGACGCTTAGCACCGGTGTCACCGAGGCCTCGACGGGACTGGCGGGCGGCGGCAATATCCGGCTCAACGGCGTCGCAGAGGGCGGAACCCTGGTCACTGTGGACGGCACGGACGCCACGGCAAACAATGAAACACGCGGCCTCAATTCTTATGGCGCGCAGAACCAGATCAGCGTGATGAGCATCGAAGCGGTCGCCGAAGTTCAGGTGAACAAGGGAATTCTGCCCTCTGAATACGGCGGTTCCGCCGGCGGTCAAATCAACATGATTACGCGCTCCGGCACGAATACGTTCCATGGTTCGTTGTTTGAAAACTGGCAGAACGACAAGCTGCTGGCGCGCGATCCTTTCTTGCCGATCGCCCAGGCCAAGCCCGCGGTTCGCTTCAATCAGTTTGGCGGATCGTTCGGAGGACCCATTGTGAAGAACAAGGTGTTCTTCTTCACAACCTACGAAGGCTACCGCGAAACGTTCGGCCTTAGCCAGAACGGAGTCGTGCCCACGCAGCAGTTGCGCGACCGGATCTTGTTGGCACTCCCCAACCCTGAAACGAAGATCGTGATGGACACGCTGCCGCAGCCCAACGAAGCCATTGACGCGAACTACGGCCGTTTCCGCAACGCCAAGCCGCGCACCCGTCGTGATGACACATTGATGCTGAAGGGCGATGCTTCGGTGTTTGGAGGCAACCTTTCCGCGACCTTTAGCCGGATGCGACCAGAGACAGTGAACCCTTCGATTTTCATCGGCCCGGGTAATGATCAGCGTTTCCTCAATGCGCAGGACCGGGTTGCCCTCCAATACGTCCGGGCGGGAGCAGATTGGACCGCGGAGTCGCGCTTTGGCTGGAACCGCTCATCGCTGGACCGTTTGAATGATTTCTGGATGGTGCTCGACCCCCGCCGCTCCGGCGATGCCGACCTGACCGATCCGGCCCGGCGCGTCCCCATGTTCACTCTGACGGGCGGATTCGCCACGCCGACTTCGGAAGTCCTGGCCTTGCGCGGACGTTCCTGGAGTTTCGAGCAGAAGTTCAGCAAGATCTACTCCGGCCACACCATCAAGACAGGCTTCCGTTGGGGCCGCGCGGCGGGCAGCAAGACCAATCCGCAGAACCCCAACTTTACGTTCCAAACCATCGCTGATCTCTTAGCCAACACTCCCAACGCGATGAACCTACAGTCCGGCCAGCCGGCGCATGACGCGCACATTGACGATTATGGATTCTTCATCCAGGACGATTGGCGGGTCACCAAGAATTTGGTTCTCAATCTGGGTATGCGCTTCGACTTCTATCCCGCGTTTAGCTTCAAAGCCACCACCAGCCGGCCAGCGGAGATCGTGAACCTGGCCTCGCCCACGGATATCCGGAAAATGGACTTCGGCGCGCCGCTGGACCCACACAAACCCTACACCTCTGACTGGGGCAATGTTGGACCTCGCCTTGGCTTCGCATGGACAGCGGACAAGAAGAGCGACTTCGTCATCCGTGGCGGCGTCGGCGTACTGTACACCCCGATCTTGCTTGCGCTGATTCAAAACAACATCGCCGACCCGCTCATCGGCGCCGCAACCCAGTTCAACCGGACCGATCTTGCATCCAACGGACTGAAGTGGGGAAATTATGCGGACCAGATCCAATCCGTGGTCCGTACAAACGGCGCGGGCAAGAAAGCGATCTTCTCACTGATCGACCCCAACCTGCGGGCTCCCTACACCATCCAGACGATGCTCAACGTGCAACGCTCGCTGGGAGGCTCGTGGATGGTGGAGGCGGGCTACATTCGGACGGATGGTCAAAAGTTCCCGCTGAGCCGTCCCCTCTCAAACGCGTTTGACCGGCAGACAGGTGTGCGGCCAAATCCTGCGCTGGGCGCGCCCGGCGGCGTGTACCTGACCAGCGAACAGACCATGGTCTACAATGCGCTACAGACTTCGGTGCGCAAGAGATTTGTGAACAGTCTGGGGCTTGGCTTCCACTACACCTACAGCCGAGGTTACGCCGAGCAAGGCGGTTCATTGGCCTCGAACTTCGTCAATAGCGATTTCTTTGTGACGCAGGACTTCTTTGATCCTTTCTACGACCGGAATCCGCTTTCACAGGAGGCTCGCAGCCGGGTCGCCATGGATGTTTTGTATCAGCTGCCTGGGCCGAAAACAGGGTTCTTGGGGCGCATCCTGGGAGGGTGGCAGCTCTCTGGAATTCTTTCCACTCGGACCGGCGTTCCTCTCCGGGTCACCCAGCCTTCCGGCATCACCCAAAGCCGCCCGGACCTGCTGCGCAGCAATCCGGTACTCCAGGATTACCGGCAGACATTGAAGTATCTGGACACGACGCAGTTCGTCCGCGTACCTGTCTCCGCGGTGACCACGGCCACCCTGCGTCCGGGTAACGCGAATCCCGGCATGGTACGGGGTCCTGGTAGCTGGCAGGTCAATACTTCCATTAATAAAGTCTTCAGTATTCAAGAGACGATCAAGCTGGAGCTCCGTTTGGATGCATTCAATGGATTCAACCACGTGAACTACAGCAACCCGAACACCAACATTACCTCGCCGGACTTCGGAAAAATTTTGACCACGGCGGGTCCCCGCACGGCGCAAATCGCGGCGCGGCTATCATTCTGAAGATATCCTGACGATTGCTCCCGTGGAAGCGGGAGCATATAATAGGCGTGGATTTCGTGCGCATCAACTATAAGAAGAAGTGGGGGGTCTACCTCGCGACGGCTGCTGCCGCTCTAGGAGTGGGCGCGGCTGTGGTGCGTTCGCAACCTCCACCGGCGGGGCCGGAGGCGGTATTCAAGCAATACTGCGCGGGGTGCCACAATGAGCGGCTGAAAAGCGGCGAGTTTGTGCTGGACACGGCGGAGCTGAAGGACATTTCGGGGCACGCGGAGAAGTGGGAGAAGGTGATCCGCAAGCTGCGCACGGGGGCGATGCCGCCTGCGGGGATGCCTCGGCCGAGCGCGGCGACTTACAATTCCACGGCGGCGTATTTAGAGAATGCGCTGGACCGGGCGGCGGTGCTGAAGCCGAAGCCGGGAGCGATGCCGCTGTTGCATCGGCTGACGCGCACGGAGTATCAGAATTCCATCCGCGATTTGCTAGCGCTGGATGCGCTACCTCGGGAGATCGATTATTCGATGCTGCTGCCGGCGGACAACGTCAGCAGCGGATTCGACAATATTGCGGACTTGCTGTTCATGTCGCCGACCATCATGGAGCGGTACCTAGATTCGGCGCGCAAGATCAGCCGGCTGGCCGTGGGGGATCCGAAGGCTCCGTTGCTGGCGAGCACGTACCGGTTGTCGCCGGAGCACTTGCAAGATTCGCGCGTGGAGGATCTGCCGTTCGGGACGCGCGGCGGGCTGTCGATTCACAGCGAGTTTCCGCAGGATGGGCTGTACGAGTTCAAGTTGGACATAGCGGGCGGCGGGCGCGATCCCCACCAGATCGAAATCACGGTGGATGGCGAACATGTCGATTCCGCGCTCACGGGCGGTGGCGGTGGACGTGGAGCCGCTGCGGCCAAGCCGCCGGAGTTCCGCATTCCAATCAAGGCTGGGCCGCATGTGGTGGGCGTGACGTTTGTGGAGCGGAATCAGGCTCGGGATGAATCGACGCTGCGGCCTCGGATGAGGGCGCGCGGTAGCGGTCCCGCAGTGGCGAGCGTGCTGGTTTCGGGTCCTTATGAACCGAAGGGTCCGGGGGAGACGCCCAGCCGCAAGCGAATTTTTTCGTGCCGTCCGGCGAGCGCGGCTGAAGAGTTGCCGTGTGCCAAGAAGATCCTGTCGACGATGCTGCGACGGGCGTACCGGAAGCCTGTGGGAGCGGCGGATTTGGAAGATGTGCTGCCGTTCTACGAAGCGGGGCGGGCGGAGAGCAACTTTGATTTGGGAATCCAGCGGGCGCTGGAGCGGATGCTGATCAGTCCGCAGTTTTTGTTCCGCATTGAGCGCGAACCGGCGGCGGCGAAATCGGGCAGCAGCTACCGGGTGAGCAACATCGAACTGGCTTCGCGAATTTCCTTCGCGTTATGGAGCAGTATTCCGGACGATGCGCTGCTCAACGCTGCGATTGCCGGGACGTTGAAAGAACCGGTGGTGCTGGAACAGCAAGTCCGGCGCATGCTGGCGGACAAGCGGTCCGCAGCGCTGGTCAACAACTTCGCTACGCAGTGGCTATTCCTGCGCGATGTTGAGGCCAAGGAGCCGGACGAGATTCTGTTTCCGGATTTTGACGAGACGCTGCGCATCGCGTTCCGCAGGGAGACGGAGCTGTTCCTCGACAGCGTCCTGCGCGAGAATCGCAGCGTGCTGGAGCTGCTATCGGCCAACTACACGTTCTTGAATGAACGGCTGGCGAAGCATTATGGGGTGCCGGATGTTGGTGGCAGCTACTACCGCAAGGTGACGTTTCCTCAGGGCAGTCCGCGGGGCGGGTTGCTGGGGCAGGGCGGCATTCTGATGTTGACGTCGTATTCCACGCGCACCTCGCCGGTGGTGCGGGGCAAGTGGGTGCTGGAGAATTTGCTGAACGCGGCACCGCCGCCGCCGCCGCCGAACGTTCCGTCACTGAAAACGGAAGCTGAGCAGACCGGCAAGCCGATGACGATTCGCGAGGCGATGGTGCTGCATCGGGCTGCTCCGGCGTGTGCAGGGTGCCACGCGAGCATGGATCCGATCGGGTTCGCGCTGGAGAATTACGATGCTGTGGGCCACTGGCGGGAGCGGGATAGCGACCAGCCGATCAACGTGAGCGGCGTGCTGCCGGACGGGACCAAGATTGAAGGCGTAGCGGGATTGAAGCAGGCGCTGCTGCGGCAGCCGGAGCAGTTCGTGAACACGGTGGCTGAGAAGCTGCTGATGTATTCGCTGGGGCGCAACGTGCAGTATTACGACGCGCCGGCGATCCGCAAGATTGTGCGTGGCGCGGCTGCGGGCAACTACAAGTTTTCGTCGCTGGTGGTGGGGGTGGTGAAGAGCGCTCCGTTCCAGATGCGGCAGGTGAAGTAGGGCGGTCGCAGTTCGGACGGGCAAAAGGGTACAGGCACGAGATTTCGCAAAGGCGGCGAAACTCGAGCCAGTCCCCTTTTGCGGAACAGAGGAGGTCAGCATGTACGTTACTCAAAAATCGCTTCCGCGCAGGACGTTTCTGAAAGGCGTGGGGACCACGTTAGCGTTGCCGTTTCTGGACGCGATGGCTCCGGCGCTTCGGGCCGCGACGAAGGCTCCGTCACGGCTGGGCTTCATCTACGTGGCCAACGGCGTCATTCAGGAGCAGTGGAATCCGACGGCGACGGGCACGAAGTTCGACCTCCCGCCTATTTTGAAGCCGCTGGAGGCGTTCAAGAATCAGCTGAACATCCTGAGCGGACTGGCGCACCTGCAAGCCGATACTTTCGGGGACGGGACCGGCGACCATCCGCGCGCTTCGGCTGTGTGGCTCACGGGCGTCCATGCGTACGACCGCAGCAAGCCGGGTGTTGAGGTGAAGCTGGCGACCACGGCGGACCAGATCGCCGCGCGGCACATCGGCAAGGGCACGCAGATCCCGTCGATTGAAATGTCAGTGGACGGGCCTACGCAGGCGGCTTGCGATTCCGGGGATTGCTTCTACGTCAACAGTGTATCGTGGCGGAATGAGACCACGCCGAATCCTGCGGAGATGCAGCCTCGGGTGATTTTCGAGCGGCTGTTCGGCGATGGCGGGGACGCGGCGCAGCGCAGGGCCGTGGCGAAGAACACGGGCAGCATTCTCGATTCGGTCAGTAAAGAAGTCGCACGGCTTTCGAATACGCTGGGCAAGGGCGACCGCTCTAAGCTCACCGAATACATGGAGTCCGTGCGGGAAATTGAGCAGCGCATTCAGGCGGCCGAGTCCGCCGGCGCGCACAACATCGAGTTGCCGGAGCGCCCCGTCGACATCCCGGAAGCCTACGAAGCGCACGTGAAGCTGATGTTCGATCTGCAGGCGCTGGCGTTCCAGGCCGACATAACGCGCGTGTTCAGCCTGATGATGAGCCGCGAGTTGAGCACGCGCACGTATCCTTACATCGGCGTCCCAGAAGGCGGGCATGCGGTTTCGCATCACCGCAACGATCCCGACCTGATCACGAAGAAGGCCAAGATCGATACCTACAACGTGCTGCTGTTCACGCATTTCCTCAAGCGGCTGCACGAGACTCCCGACGGCGATGGCACGCTGCTGGACCACAGCCTACTGATGTACGGCGGCGGCATGGGCAATGGGAATCTGCACCGGCACCATGATCTGCCGTGTCTGCTGCTGGGCAAGTTGAACGGCGCGGTCAAGACAGGCAGCCACATCCGGTATCCTGACGAAACGCCGATGTCGAATTTGCTGGTGACGTTGATGGACAAGATCGGCGTGCCGATGGATAAGATCGGCGATAGCACGGGTCCGTTGCGGCCAGATCCGCTCACCATTGGTTAAGGAGAACTCCATGAAACACCTGGTCGTCTTTTCCGCGCTAATCGGGGGCGCGCTTGCGATGGCGGCAGCGGAGCCGGAGCCGGCCACCTACGTGGGCCACGACAAAGTAGCCGAGCTGTTTGCGAAGGGCGGCGCGGTGGCCAAGAGCAGCGATTTCACGGCGTCGGTCGCCAGCCGCACGGCTGCGGGGCAGGTGGAGGTCCATGAGAAGGAAACCGACATCTTCTACATCACGTCAGGTGAGGCGACGTTCGTGACGGGCGGCCAGATGGTGGGCGGCAAGTTGAGCCGTCCGGCGCAATGGCTGGGCACGGATATTCAGGGCGGGGTGACGCACACGTTGACCAAAGGCGACATCATCACGATCCCGGCGGGGACGCCGCATTGGTTCAAGGAAGTGAAGACGCCGGTGTTCTACTACATGATCAAGGTGATCCATCCTTGAAAACCGCGGCAACCCTTTGCTTGGCTGCGTGCGCTGCGTTGGCGCAGGACAAGTTTGAGGTTGCCTCCGTTCGCATCGGCGCGGTGCCGCCTACCGGAGTGATCGGGATGACTAGCGGGGGTCCGGGCACCGACTTACCCGGCCGCTTCAACGGCCGCCTGGTGACGCCGCAGCAGTTGATCCAAATTGCCTACGACCTTCCCTATTTCCAAGTGGAGGGTCCGGATTGGATCAGAAACCAAGACGCCCGTGAGACGCAGTACGATGGCAGTTTCGCCGAATGATGCAGAACCTGCTGGCGGAGCCCTTCCATCTACGCTTCCATCGAGTGACCAAGGTGCTGCCGGCGTATGAATTGGTCGTCGCGAATGGCGGATTCAAGCGCAAGGAGAGCAGCGGACAAGTCGCTACGATGCCCGACAAAACGGGGGCGGAGTTCAGTTGGGCAGTGCCGCCGTTCCGATTGCCAAGATCCTGCAATATCTACAGCCGCAACTTGGAAAACTACCAGTTGGTTGACAAGACCGGGCTGACCGGCAAGTATGACATCTTCCTGGAACTCGCGCCCTCGAATCCCTACCAACGCCGAGCTCTCCGGCATCACCAGCGATGAAGGCTTCGTGTTTCCAAGTTTGGGCACCGCGCTACAAGAGCAGCTCGGCCTGCGGCTGGTGAAGGGGACCGCGCCGTTCGAGATGTTTGTGGTCGACTCCGCCGACAAGGTGCCGACGGAGAATTGACGGGGCAAAACGGTACAGGACAAATTTCGCAAGGGCGGCGAAATTCGAGCCAGTGCCCGTTTTGCGGGGTAGAACTCCCTTAGGGGACGATGGCGTTGTTCATGCTGCTCTGGATTTCGGCTTGTGTGAGGCCGCGGTTGTAGACGCGGACCTCGTCAATGATGCCGTGGAAGAACTCTCCCCCCCAGATGGCGTTGCACCCGATGCGGAGCGGGCTGGTGGAGGTGGTGACCGCACCCGTTACGGGGAGCGTGTTGACCAGGGTCCCGTTGACGTATATGTTGAAGGCGGAGCCGTTGTAACTGACGGCCACATGGGTCCAGGTGTTGAGCGGCAGCGGCGAGGGTGCGGAAATGGCGTATTGGTTCCCGCCTGCGCGGAGGCCTGTGCGGGGGTGATCCGCACTGTCGCTGGAGTACAGGGCCCAATTCTCATCCCCGGGCATCTCCTTCATAATGGCGGTCTTCCAGGCCCCAAGGGACGACGGGTTGAGCCAGGCCATCAAGGTGAGGCCGGTGGTGACGTTCAGGGAAGAGGAGTTGGGAACGCTGACCATAGCGTTCGCGCCGTTGAAGAACAGCCCGTTGCCATACTTGCCCAGGACGCGGGTAGCGCCGGCGATGCTGCCTGTATTGGCGTTGCCGGAGCCATCGGTCACGGTGGTGACGCCGCCGGTTTCCTCAAATGCGTACAGCGCAACCGCGCCCGTGAGCGAGCTGTTGGCGACAGTGATGCTGGTGTTCGCGGTGGTGGTCAGGTTGCCGCCGGTGTCCCTGGCGCGGGCCGCCAGCTGGTGCACACCGTTGGAAGTAGCGAGCGTGCTCCACGAGATGCTGTAGGGGGCGGAGGTGTCTTCGGCGAGGAGCGGCGCGCCGTCCAGCAGGAACTGCACGCTAGCCACGGCGACATCATCGCTAGCGTTGGCGGAAACGGTGACGGTACCGGAGACGGATGTACCCACGGTGGGCGCAGTGAGGGACACGGTGGGTCCGGTGACGTCAGCGGTGACGCTGGCAGAACCCTGGCCTGAGGGAGCGCTCACGTTTCCGTTGGCGTCCTGGGCGGTGATCTTGTAGTAGTAGAGGCCGGCGGCGAGGCCGGAATCGGCGTAGCTGGTTCCGTTCATCTCGGCGACCAGTTGTTCCACGGGCATGCTGTCGGAAGTGATGCGGCGGAACACGGGTTTCAGCCACTCCGGCGACCAGGCGGAATACCAGGTGTTGACCTTGCGCCATTGCTGCCTGGGGCGCAGGGTGACCAGGGTTTCGAGCATGGAAAGCGGTGCGGGATCGGTGGCGGTTTCGGCGCGGCCGGCTTTGCCCAATACGTGCTCCACTTCGGGGAATTGTTTGAGCACGCCATCGGTGGTTTGCAGCAGCTGTTGCGCCTGCGCGATGGAGATGCCGGGCATGGTGGAAGGCATGTAGAGGAGGGTGCCTTCGTCCAGCGGCGGGAGGAATTCTGAGTTGAGGGACAGGAATGCGGGGACGGTGACGGCCAGCAAACCGGCGGCGATGGAGAACACGGCTTTGCGGTGCGCCAGCGCCCACCATACGGCGGGTTCGTAGGTGCGGATGAGCCAACGGCTCAGCGGGTGGCTCTCTTCCTTGCGGATGGTGCCGATGGAGAAGCGGGCCAGCAGCAGGCGGAGGGCGGGGTCCAGTGTAACGGCCAAGCCGGCGGCGATCAGCATGCAGAGCGTCTTGGCAATGGCCAGGGGAGTGAAGAGGCGGCCTTCCTGGTTTTCCAGGACCAAGACGGGGAGGAAGGCGGCGGCGATGATCAGGAGCGCGAAGAAGCTGGTTCCGGCCACTTCTTGCACGGCGCTCAGGATGACGGCGCTCTGCGATCCGGGGCGGCCAAGTGCATCCCATTGCTCCAGTTTTTTGTGGGCCTGTTCGACGACCACAATGGAGGCATCCACGAGTGCGCCTATGGCGATGGCGATGCCGCCCAGCGACATCACGTTGGCCGTTACGCCCAGCGCTTGAAACGGGATGAAGGCGATCAGCACCACGGCGGGAATGGTGATGGCGGGGATCAGCGCGCTGGGCCAGTGGCGCAGGAAGATCAGGATGACCACCATGACGGTGAGCATCACTTCCAGAATGGTGCGCGCGTTGGCGGCTACCACGCGGTCGATAAAGCCGGAGCGGTCATAGACGGGCACCACACGAACGCCGGGCGGGAGGCCGGGTTCGATTTGCCGTAGCTTGGCTTTGACGGCATCGATGACCTGGCGGGCGTTGGCGCCCTGGCGCATCACCACAATGCCGGAGACGGCTTCGCCAGCGCCATCCAGATCGGAGACGCCGCGGCGCTGGTCGGGGCCGATGACCACTTGACCCACGTCGCGGATGCGCACGGGCGTGCCGCCTTCGGTGGCGAGCAGCACGATACTCTCCAGGTCCTCTATCGATTTCGCGTAGCCGCGCCCGCGCACCATGTATTCGGTGCCGCCGAACTCCAGCAGGCGACCGCTGGATTCCACGTTTCCGCCGCGCACGGCTTCCACCACGCGGCGCACGGTGACACCGAAGGCGCGCAGGCGGTTGGGGTCCAGCGTAACTTGGAATTGCTTGCTGAAGCCGCCCAGGGAAGCCACTTCAGAAACACCGGGGACGGACTTGAGTTGGTAGCGGAGATACCAGTCCTGCAGGGACCGCAGGTCGGCGAGGCTTTGCTGGCCGGAATCGTCTTGGAGAACGTATTGGAAGATCCAGCCGAGTCCACTGGCGTCCGGTCCGAGTTCGGGCTTAGCGTCGGGGGGGAGCTTGCCTTGGACGCCGGCGAGGTATTCGGTGGTGCGGGCGCGGGCCCAGTAGAGATCGTGGGCGTCGTCAAAGACGACGTAGACGAAGGAGTAGCCGAAGTCGGAGTAGCCGCGGACCGAAGTTACCCCGGGTGCGCCGAGCAGGGCGGAGACGATGGGGTAGGTAACCTGGTCTTCGACGATCTGCGGGCTGCGGTCCCAGCGGGTGTAGACGATGACCTGGGTTTCGCCGAGTTCTGGCAGCGCATCGAGAGGCACGCGGGCCATGGACCACCAGCCGTAGAGGGCGAGCGCGGCTGTCAACAGGATCACCAGGACCTGGTTGCGCGCGGAGAAATCGACAACCCGGGCCAGCATTAGGGATGCGCCTGCATGCAGGTTTCAGAATCGAGGAGAAACTGGCCGGAGACGACGACTTTGTCACCAGCGGCGAGTCCTTTGGTGATTTGTACGCGCCCGCCGGATCGCCACCTGGTTTCGACAGCTCGGGACACAAAGCTTCCGTCGGGGGCGGCCACAAAGACGGAGGTTGCGTGGCCGAAATCGAGCACAGCGTCTTGGGGCACGGTTAGTCCGGTGGGCATGGGGAGGGAGAGTTCCACCTCGACGAACATGTCGGGTTTTAGAGCGAGTCCGGGATTGTCCGCGGTGAGGCGGACCTTCGCGGTTTGGGTCACGGGGTCAAAATCGGGGACGGTGTCACTTACTCTGGCGGTGAAGGAGCGGGCCGGGTTCCCTACGTAGATGCGGGCGGAGGTGCCGCGCGGGAGCGATGCGGCATCTTCGCGGAAGAAATCCGCCAGGATCCAGACGCTGCTCAGGTCGGCGATGCGGAATAGTTCGTCGCCGCGATTGAAGCGCTGGCCTAGCGATGCATTGCGCGCCAGGACGATGCCGGCACCGGGGGCGCGCAGTTCGATACTTGGAGGGACGTCGCGAGCGCGTTCAACGGCTTTGATCTGGGTATCGGAAACGCCCATGTTGCGGAGGATTTCGAGGGAGAGGCCCAGGTTTGTGCGATCGGACTGGCTGCGGGTGGGGTCCAGAGGAGTGCTTGCGGAGGGCTGGATGCGGTCGAGGGTAGCCAGGTGGCCCAGGGCGGCGGCGCGCAATTCGCGGACAAAGTGGGTGCCGAGGAGTTCGTCCTTCGCTACTTTGTCACCAACGTTTCTGACGACGCTGGTGAAGTAGCCTTCGGTTGCGGCGTTGATGACAAAGAGGAGCGCGGTGTCCACGGCGACGCGGCCCGGGGTGCGAAGCAGGCGCGTTCCGCCGCCCTTTTCCACGGTGGTGAGGCGGATTCCCAGCAGGTGCTGCTTTTCGGGATCGATGTGGATGCCGGCCGAGGCGGGTTTTGAATTGGAGTAGACCGGGACCAGGGCCATGCCGCAATCCGGGGCCGTGCCAGGTTTGTCGGACCGGTAGGCCGGGTGCATAGGATCTTGATAATAAAGGATTTGCGGACCTGGGAGGGAGGCGTTCCGGGAGCTGTACCAGGTTCCCGCACCAAACGCCGCTAGCAACAATACAACCAGCGCGACACTCTGGCGGATCGTCATGGGTCGATTCTACCGCAGAACCGCTCTATGACCACTAAGGGGAAGCGCCTAGTTCGGCAAAAACAGAAAGGGCGGCAGGTCCAAAATCGAACCTAGCCGCCCCTGTATTCGAAGAAGTAGAAAGAGGAGAATTTCTAGCGCGAGATCTGGTCGACGTCGACGTCGAAGTTGTGGCCGATGCGGACGCCGACGATGCCGTCCACGTGCAAGCCAGCCTTGGGGAGGCGCTTCACTTCGGTGCCGTTGACGCTGAAGATGACGTCCGCGCCGGCAACCTGCACGCCGAGCACGTTGGCCTGCTTGCCGTCAGCGCCGGCCTTCGCCACTGCCGGATGCGCGGTCCAATTGACCTGGGTCGCCGTGGTCGCGCCTTCGCGATTGGAGATGAAATACTCGCCCGCGGCGCGCACCAGGAAGTAGGTGTAGGTCTGGTTGGGGGCGGTCAGATCTTTGCCACCAACCATGATGCCGTAGGAGGTGGGATGCGTGGGAGCCTTCACCTGCGTCACGCGAGCCGAGTACTTATAGTCGCCGGTCTTGGTCCAAGTGCTGTTGTAGAAGCTGCCTGCGGCACCCATCACGAAGTGCATGACGCCCGCAGCTTCGGAGACCTTGGCACTATTGTTGGCATCGCGGTCCACGCGAACCGCCCAGCCAGCCGGAAGCGCTGCGCCGGCAACGACGCGGTCAGGATCGTTGTCACCGCCGCCTTTGCCTTTGCCTTGCGGGGTGGCGGGGAGAGCGGTGAGCAGGAGCGCGAATACGGGGAGTAGCTTGATGTGGTTGAAGAGTTTCATATGAATTCCTTAACGCTCAGTATACAGGACGGGGCGATTTGGCCCTAGTGGGCCGAATGCGGATACTTAGTGTTCCGGCTCCAGCCCTAACGCAACACCCAGCGCGACGTCAAACTCCCGCAACGCTCTGGGATTCAAGGAGCCGAGGTAGTGAGTCAACGGAGATTTTTGGACGCTGACCAGTTCGTCGCAGTGAATGCCGGATTCCTTCTTCAACCCCTCATCGGGGCCCACCAGTACCTGTGTGCTTAGCGCCCCATGGCTCGAGTAAACCGGCGCGCATATTGCCGAGGAATGACGCGAATCGATCAGCGTCTGCCGGCTCGTAATCACAAAGACGAGCTGTTTTCGAGGGTCTTCCTTGCGGGGGTCATGCGAACCCGGTTTGCGAACGACGTACAACTCGCCACGTTTCAATGGTAGGACCTCACCAGATCTGCTGGTATTCCAGAATGTCCTCAACCTCGCGGTTGATTTGATCCGCGTTACGGTTGATGATCTCGATGTCCCGCCGATCCCGCTGCTGCCTGGACAAACGGTCGAGATACGCCAGCCGCGCGCTCAAGCAGAGCAGAGCGATTCTTGTCTACCCGATCCAAACGGGTGAGCAGCTCCTCGGGCAGGGTGACGGATGTCTTGACTCGCACAAGATAAATATACCCCCGCCCGGCGGCATACAAAGAATTGTTGCGACGAGTCCGGTCGCCGTTCAATCGGTGGGTGGAAGCTGTCGGACGGGTTAAGGCCGGCCCCATTGCGCTACAGCGCTCGATGGAACCGACGTGCCTTTCGGAGCTTTGACAGGGCCACCCCGGTTCGAGTACCATCGTTAGAGCTATTGCTAGCCCCGAGCTGGCCGGGATACGTGTCGTCTCCCATCGGCCGGGATAGCAGGAGCCAAAAGATAAAGGTCTCACAATGAAAACCGCATTTCCTTCGCTCCCCGGCATCCAGCGTGATTGGCACGTCATTGATGCGGATGGGGCGGTCCTCGGTCGCGTGGCCAGCCAGGCGGCGTTGATCCTGATGGGCAAACACAAGCCCCGTTATACGCCGTTCATGGACACCGGCGACCACATCATCGTGGTCAATGCCGCGAAGGTCCGCATGACGGGCCGTAAAGAACAGCAGAAGCTCTATCGGCGTCACTCGGGTTATCCGGGCGGGTTGACGGAAGTGTTGGCACGCGACATGCGCCAGACGCATCCGACGCGGCTGATCGAAGAAGCTATTAAGGGCATGCTGCCGAAGAACAAGCTGGGCAAGCAGATGTACCGCAAGCTGAACGTGTATGCGGGCGATAAGCATCCGCACGAAGCGCAGAAGCCCGTGGAAATGAAAGTAGCATCCTAAGGAATATCATGGCAGCAACATTGGTACAACATCTTGGAACGGGCCGCCGCAAGACGGCAGTTGCCCGTGTATTCCTCCGCCCCGGCAGCGGCAACATCAAGGTCAACGGCCGCGAATTCGAGAATTATTTCCCCAGCCCCACGGCGCGCGCGATCGTGCAGCAGCCGCTGGTGGCGGCGGAGGCGACGGATAAGTTTGACATCCTGATCACCGCATCGGGCGGCGGGCCGAACGGGCAAGCCGGCGCGGCGAAGCTCGGGATTGCCCGTGCGCTGCTGGAGTTCAACATTGAACTGCGCGGCAAGCTGAAGGAACTCGGCCTGCTGACGCGTGACGCCCGCAAGGTGGAGCGCAAGAAGTACGGTCAAAAGGGCGCGCGCAAACGCTTCCAATTCTCCAAGCGCTAAGCGGCAGCTTCAAGTGTATTTTCGGGCGGGCCGCAGGTTGGCCCGCTCGTTGTTTCTTTGTAGTAGTCATAGCCCTCGCCACAAATCCCGCTTTGGACCGTGGTGAGGTTTCCGCGACAAGTCCATAAGGAGGACTTTTGCCTCAAATTAGCATGAAAGAATTGCTCGAAGCCGGCGTTCACTTCGGGCACCAGACCAAGCGCTGGAATCCCAAGATGAAAGAATACATCTTCGGGGAACGAAACGGGATCTACATCATTGATCTCCAGAAGACACTGAAGCTGTTCAAGGACGCGATGCGTTACGTGGGCGATATGGCCGCGCAAGGCAAGACCGTTCTGTTCGTGGGCACCAAGCGGCAGGCGCAGGAAGCCATTGCCGAAGAAGCCACGCGAGCCGGCATGTACTACATCAACCAACGTTGGCTGGGCGGTTTGCTCACCAACATGGCCACGGTCCAAAAGTCCATCAAGCGTTTGAAGGAACTGGACGCCATGGCCGAAGAGGGTAACTGGGACGGGCGCGCGAAGAAGGAAGTTATCCGTCTGGAACGCGAGCGCAAGCAGTTGGACCAGAATCTGGCGGGCATCAAGAACATGCAAGGCCTGCCCGACGTGATGTTCGTGATCGATTCGAACAAGGAAGCCATTGCTGTGGAAGAAGCCCGCAAACTGGGCATCTCCGTAGTTGCGGTTGTGGACACTAATTGCGATCCCGACAAGGTGAACTACGTGATTCCCGGCAACGATGACGCCTTGCGCGCCATCCGCCTGTTCACGACGAAGATCGCCGATGCGTGCGTGGAAGGCCGCCAGTTGGCCACCGAGCATGACTTCGCGCAGCCGGTTGCGGTAGCCGAGCACTCCGACGAAATGGAAGTCACATCCGTCGAAGACATCCCGGAATACGCGCAATACGTGGACCCGAAATACGCGCAGCAGTTGATGTCGGAAAGCATGCCCGACGAAGATCTGCCGTCGAATTCGCTGAAAAAAGCCATTGATCCGGACGCTTAAAGAACCATGGAAATCACCGCAGCATTAGTCAAACAACTACGCGAACGCACTGGCGCAGGCATGATGGAATGCAAGACCGCGCTGGTGGAAGCCAAGGGCGACCTGGCAGAAGGCGAAGTGGTCCTCCGAAAGAAGGGCATTGCCAACGCCAGCAAGAAGGAATCGCGCAGCGCCAAACAGGGTGTCATCAGTACCTATATCCATCCCGGCGCCCAGTTGGGCGTGATGGTGGAAGTGAACTGCGAATCCGACTTCGTGGCGCGCACCGAAGACTTCCAGGAACTGGTCAAGGACATCGCGATGCAGATCGCGGCGTCCGACCCGTCGTTTATCCGGCGGGAGGAAGTGACGCAGGGCTCGCTGGACAAGGAAAAAGACATCCAGCGTGCGCGCGCGTTAGCTGAAGGCAAGCCCGAAAAGATGGTCGATAAGATCGTCGAGGGGCGTATGAACAAGTATTACGAAGAGTTCTGCCTTTACGAACAACCCTTCATCAAGGACAACACGGTCACCATTCAGGACCTCATCAAGGCGAAGATTGCCAAGTTGGGTGAAAAGATTGCCGTGGCCCGTTTCGTGCGGTTTAAGGTCGGCGCAGGCCAGACCGACGAACCCGCAGCGGAATAGGCACCGTGCCCCGCTACCGCCGCATTCTGCTGAAGCTGTCCGGTGAAGTGCTTGCCGGACAGGCTTCGCTCGGAATTGATCCCGCAAAGGTCGCCAGCCTTGCGGAAGAAATCGCTGAAGTGTCCCGCGCCGGCGTCGAAATCGGTCTAGTCGTGGGCGGAGGAAATTTCTTTCGCGGCGTGGCTGCCGCGGCGAAACACATGGACCGTGTAGCCGCGGACCACATGGGCATGCTGGCAACGGTCATCAATTCGCTGGCTTTGCAGGATGCACTCGAGAAAACCGGCGTACCTACGCGGGTGATGACTGCCATCGAGATGCGCCCTGTGGCGGAGACTTACATCCGCCGGCGGGCGCTGCGGCACCTCGAAAAAGGCCGCATCGTGATCTTTGCGGCGGGGACGTCCAATCCGTATTTTTCCACCGACACCGCGGCTACGCTCCGGGCGCTGGAGATCAAGGCGGAAATCGTCGCCAAAGCCACAAGCGTGGACGGCGTCTACGATTCGGACCCCAAGAAGAACCCCTCGGCCAAGCGTTATGAGAAGATCAGCTTCTCTGAAGTGCTCGGCCAGAACCTGCGCGTGATGGACGCCTCGGCTGTTTCCATGTGCCGCGACAACAATCTTCCCATTACGGTCTTTGATTTGAACGTCCGAGGCCATATAATGCGAATGGCGATGGGCGAAGCAGTTGGAACCCTGATCGCATAAAACCAATTTATGTCTGACCAATTCAAGAGCGTGAAAGACGTCGAAGCCAACGCCAAAGCCCGCATGGAAAAAGCGTTGGCGGACCTACAGCAGAACCTTTCCACCATCCGCACCGGGCGAGCCTCGGTCTCCGTCTTCGACAACGTCAAGGTGGACTACTACGGCACCATGACGCCCATCAACCAGCTGGCGAACCTGCATGTGCCTGAAGCGCAGCTGATCACCATCCAACCCTGGGACGTCTCGCAAATCAACGCGATTGAGAAGGCAATCAAGGCGGCCGAGTTGGGGCTGAACCCCAGCAATGACGGAAAAATCATTCGTGTGCCGGTGCCGGCGTTGACCGAAGAGCGCCGCAAGGAAATCGCGAAGAAGCTGCTGGGGATCGCGGAAGATCACCGCGTGGCGGTGCGCAACGTGAGGCGCGATGCCAACGATCATCTGAAGAAGCTGATGAAGGATAAGACCATCAGCGAGGATGAAGAGCGGCGGGGTCTGGAAGAGACGCAGAAGATGACGGACGGCTACATTGCTAAGATCGACGTCAACGCGAAGGCTAAAGAAAAAGAGATCATGGCGATTTAGGGCTTGTACCCTGGCAGGCCAAAGGCCTGCCCTACCAACGCTACACTGGGAGCATGCGGATTCGTTTGCTTCTGTTCCTGTTGCCTGCGCTGCTTTGCGCGCAATCCTTGCAGGACTTTGAGAAAAAAGTCACCACCTTCACGCTTGCCAACGGGCTGCAGTTTTTGGTCATCGAACGCCATGACGCGCCGGTGGTTAGTTTCCACACTTACGTGAATGCGGGAGCCGTCGACGATCCCAGCGGCTCCACAGGCCTTGCCCACATGTTCGAGCACATGGCGTTCAAGGGGACGTCGGCAATCGGCAGTAAGAATTGGCTCAAGGAAAAGGCCGCGCTGGACGCGATAGAACGCGCATACGACAACGTGGAAGCCGAGCGGAACAAGGGGTTTCGGGCGGACAAAGCCAAGCTCGCTACGCTGGAGGCGAACCTCAAGGACGCCATCGGCACAGCGGACAGCTACGTAGAATCGAACGAGTACGACCGCATCGTGGAGTCGAACGGTGGGGTCGGCATGAATGCAGGGACGTCGGAAGACAACACGCAGTACTTCTACAGCTTCCCTTCGAACCGGCTGGAGTTGTGGTTCCTGCTGGAATCCGAGCGGTTCCTGCGGCCGGTGTTGCGGGAGTTCTATAAGGAACGCGACGTGGTCCGTGAGGAGCGTCGCATGCGGGTGGAATCGAGCCCGCAGGGAATGCTGGTGGAGGCTCTGCTCGCAACCGCGTTCGAGGCGCATCCGTATCACAACTTTGCGGGGGGCTGGGCCAGTGACATTGAAAGCTTCCGCCGCACGGATGCTGAGGCGTTTTTCAAGAAATACTACGGGCCGTCGAACCTGACCATCGCGATCGCGGGGGATGTGGATCCTGCAACGGCGAAGCGGATGGCACAGAAGTACTTCGGTCGCATTCCCGCAGGTCCCACGCCGCCGATGGTGCGCACGGTGGAGCCGAAGCAGAATGGCGAGAAGCGGGTGAAGGTGGCTTCGCCCGCGCAGCCGATCATGGTGATCGGGTACAAGCGGCCGGACCAATACTCGGGCGACGCACCGGCGCTGGACCTGCTGACGGAGATTCTTTCCGGGGGGCGGACGGGTGTGCTGTATAAGGAGATGGTCCGCGACAAGCAGATGGCGCTGGCAGCCCAGGCGATCTCGAACTATCCCGGCAGCAAGTATCCGTCGTTATTTCTGCTGTTCATGGTGCCGAATGCGGGGCACACGTTGGAGGAGAACGAGAAGGCGGCGTATGAGATCTTGGAGCGGATCAAGACGCAACCGATTGATGCGGCGGCGCTGCAACGCGTCAAGACGAAGCTGCGCGCGGGGTTGATCGAAGGGTTGGCCAGCAACAGCGGGCTCGCCGAGACGTTGGCGTCGTACCAGGCTAGCTTTGGGGATTGGCGGAAGGTCTTCACGGAACTGGAGGAGTACAACAAGGTCACGGTCGAAGACGTGCAGCGGGTGGCCAAAGAGTACTTGATTGAAACTAGCCGCACTGTGGCTTGGACGTACGCGCCTGAGGGGGGTGCAAAGTGAAGCGAATCGTTGTTATTTTGATCGCCGCTGCTGCGGCGCTCGCACAAACTGCGCCGATCCCCACATACAAGCAGTTGGTCTATCCGCCGCTGAAGGCTGTGACGCCGCCGGAGCCGGTGGAGATCACGCTCTCAAACGGGATGCGGGTGTTCCTGCTGGAGAATCACGAACTGCCGGTGTTGCGCGGCTTCGCGATGGTCCGGACGGGCAATCTGTTTGATCCGAGTGACAAGCGGGGGCTTTCGCAGGTGATGGCGGAGGTGATGCGCTCTGGCGGTACGCGGGTGAAGACCGGGGATCAGATCGATGAAGACCTGGAGAACATCGCGGCGTCGGTGGAAAGTTCGATGGGAGAGACCAGCGCTTCGGTTGGCTTCTCAGGATTGAAGGAAACCGAAGACCAGGTGTTGGCCGTCTTTAAAGATGTGCTTACATCGCCCGAGTTCCGGCAAGAAAAGATCGACTTGTCGCTGAACCAGTTCCGAGGCGGGATTGCGCGGCGCAATGACGAAGCGGGGGAGATTCCCCGGCGCGAGTTGCTGAGCATTCTCTATGGACGCGACACGTCTTACGGCTGGTCCACTGAGTATGAGCACCTAAACAACATAAAGCGGGAAGACGTGGTGAATTTCTATCGCCGCTACTACTTCCCGAAGAACGTCCTGCTGGGAGTGTATGGGGACTTCACGGTGGCGCAGATGCGGACCAAGCTGGAGGCGCTGTTCGGGGGATGGACGGTGGAGCAGGCGGCGGTCCCGGCGTTCCCGCAGGTGACCGCGAAGGCGGCTCCGGGGATTTTTTTCGCGGAAAAGGCCGACGTCACGCAGACATTTTTCTCCATAGGCCATTTGGGCGGAACGCTGCGGGACAAGGACTATCCGGCGCTGGAAGTTGCGAACAACATTCTGGGCGAGGGCTTCAAGAGCCGGCTGATGGCGCAGATCCGGACCAAGTTAGGGTACGCGTATTCCATCGGCGCGACGTGGGCGGCGAACTACAACCATCCGGGTACGTTCCGCATCGGGGGCAGCACGAAGTCGGCGTCGACGGTGGAAACAATTCAGGCGATCAAGACCGAGATCGAGAAGATGCGCACCACGGAAGTGTCGGCGGTGGAACTGAGCGAGGCCAAACAGGCGGTGCTGAACAGCTTCGTGTTCTTCTTCGATAGTCCGGAGAAGACGCTGAACCGCGTGTTGCAATACGCGTATCACGGCTACCCGAAGGACTTTTTGTTCCAGTATCAAAAGACGATTGAATCGGTCACGCGGGCCGATGTTCTGCGCGTGATGAAGCAATCTGTGCAACCGGAGCAGCTGACGATTGTGGCGGTGGGCAATCCGAAAGAGATGCCGAAGCCGCTGAGCACGCTGGGCACGGTGACCGCGATTGATCTGACGATTCCGGAGCCGAAGCAGCAGTTAGCGGCGGCGGATGCGGCGAGTCTGGCTCGCGGCAAGGCGCTTTTGCAGAGCGCGCAGGCGGCGATGGGCGGGGCGGATCGGCTGGCGGGGATCAAGGATCTGACGATTGCGCTGGATTTGACGCTGCCTGCGGCGCAGGGAGGCATCACGATGAAGCAGACGGTGCGCTACCTGGCTCCCGGCCATTTCCGGCAGGACCAGGTGCTGCCGTTCGGGACCATCGTTGCGTATATCAACGGCGATGCGGGCTGGCTCTCGACGCCGCAGGGTACGCAGGATATGCCGGCGCAGATTGTGAAGCAGGCACAGGGCGAGGTATTCCGCAATCTAATCACTCTGATGCTTTCGGATCGCCTGGCGGGGCGCACGGTGAACGCGGTGAGCGCCAACGCGGTGGAGATTTCCGGCGGGGGGCAAGTAGCCCGGCTGGAGTTCGATGCCGCGGGATTGCCCGCGAAGTTGAGCTAAACCGAGGCGGGGCAGCCGGAAACGTCGGAGGCTTACTCGGACTTCCGCGAAGTGAGCGGCATCAAGCTGCCGTTTAAGGCGGGTCCGGGCATCATCAGTGCGTACACCATCAACAGCGGGATCACAGCGGAGGTGATCGGGAAGCGGCCATGAAGCGATTCTTTGCACTTTGTTTGATTGCCGCTGCGGCACCGGCGCAGGACGCGCAGCTGAAAGGGCGGCAGATTGTCGACGACGCCGTGAAGGCGCTGGGCGGGGAGAAGTTCCTCACCGTGCAGAACCGCATTGAGACGGGGCGGGCCTATTCGTTCGCGTTTGACCAGTTGAGCGGGCTTTCCATCGCGCGTTTCTACACGCGCTACGTTCCGATTGATGCGTCCAAGAGCGGGATCGAACTGGCCCAGCAGGAGCACCAGGGGTTGGGCAAGGATGAGGGCTTCTTCCGCGTGTTCCGCGAGGAGGGCGCCTGGGAAGTGACGTATCGCGGCCCGACGGAGCTCGAAAAAGAGCAGGTGGCGCGGTACCACGATTCGACACTGCACAACTTGTTTTACATCCTGCGCAACCGGCTGAAGGAGCCGGGTATGGTGTTCGAATACCGGGGCAGCGACGTGATCGAAAACACGCCGATGAGCATCGTGGACATCATTGACGCGAAGAACCGGGTGGTGACGGCGTACTTTCATCCGACCACAAAGCTTCCGTTGCGGCAGAAGTGGGAGTGGCGCGATGAGACGCGGGAGCGTTTTGAAGAGGTCACGCGGTATTCGCGCTACCGCGCGGTGGATGGCATCCAGTGGCCGTTCCAGACCAACCGGGAGCGCAACGGGAAGAAGATCTACGAGATGTTTTCCGATTCCGTGGTCATCAACCAGATGATTGATGAGAAGCGCTTCGCCAAGCCGGACGCGACGACGCGGCCGATCAAGACGGCGACGGATACGAAGAAGCGCTAGGCTGCCTCGGGGACAGCACCGGGCGGTTATTGCTGGACTACCCGCGCTTGTAGGCTGCGCAGCAGGGCGATGGTGCCTTCGCGCGCCTTCACCGGTCCGCCCGCGCGACCGCGGAGGCCTTTGCCTTCTGCCATCTCAATGGGTGAGCGGTTCTGCTTATCCACCACGTCCAGCTTTGCGCCGCGCGCCGCAAGCAGCTTCACCATATCGTCAGGCGGAGCGGGGAAATTCGCGTCTGTGGCTTGGGCGGCGAAGTGCATGGCGGTTTGGCCGGCGGCGCTGAGGGCGTTGATGTCGGCTCCCTTGTCGAGCAGCAGTTTCGCGGCGGCAAGCAGGTCGGCGTCGGTACCGTAATCCTTCACGAACGCGCTGACGCCCCGGCCGAGTCCGGCGGCGAACATCAGGGGCGTGGTGCCGTTCTTCAGAGGTTGGGAGACGTTGGCTCCCCGGGCGATGAGGATTTCCATAGCGGCGATGTCGCCGGCGCGGGCGGATCGAGCCAGCGGGGTTGCGCCTTCGTTGAGCGTGGGCTCGCCGGGAGTGTGGGCGCGTTGCAGTGTGGTTGTCTTGAGTCCGGCGTTGGGATTCGCGCCACGGTCCAGCAAAACCTTCATGAGATCCAGAGCGGAGAGCTTGTCGCGCGAGACGCGGGTGGGGCGGCCGAAGACTTCGCCCAGCGTGTTCATGTCCACGGCGGCGAACAGGGGAGCCATGCTGGTGGTGTCTCCCAGGTTCACGTCCGCGCCTCTTTCGATCAGCAGCTGAGCGGTGTCGTAGTGACTGTTGGTGATCGCGAGCAGCAGGGCCGTGGTGCCTTCGGTGTCGGCGGCGTTGAGCTCGGCTCCGGCTTCGGTGAGCGCGTGGGCGGCGTCGAGCGAGCCTTCGCGCGCGGCGTACATCAGCGGCGTCCAGCTGCCGTGGGGCAGGATGGTGAGCACGCCTTCGAGGCCGAACCGGTCCTTGGCGTAGTCGAGTTTAGAAGAGCGTCCGTTGACTTCCGCACCGTGTTGCAGCAGGACTCGGATCACGCTGGCGTGGTTTTCTCCGGCGGCGAGCATGAGCGGAGTTTCACCAAATGCGGGACCGGTGGCGCTCACCTTCGCGCCGCGTTTGATGAGCGCGTCGGCTACTTCGGAGTTGCCGGTGCGGGCGGCGGTCATGAGGATGGTTTCGCCGCTGGGGAGCGCGCCGTTGGGGTCGGCTCCGGCCTTGAGCAGCAGCTCCACCATTTCGGCGTTGCGGTTCATTACGGCCAGCCACAGGGGGGTTACCCCGTTACGCGTAGGCGCGTTGACGGCGGCGCGGGATTGCAGCAGCTTGGCCGCGGCGGGGACATCGTCGGCTTCCACGGCCCGGTGCAGCGGCGTCAGGCCGTCTTCATCGGCGGCGTGCAAGCTGACGGCAAGGAAGGCGACTGCGATGAGTCTACGCAAAGACATTGGTGATCCCCGTGCTGTCTCCGAATTGTTCCACGTTCGCGCCGAAGCGCTCCGCTACGTCGCGCCACAGGTTGCCGATGGGCGTGCGCACTGGCACCTGCATGTGGCGGGACCCCTTGCCAACGCCGCCGCCGGTGAGGACCATCGGCAACGGGTCTGACACGTGGCCGTTGGAATCCGACATTCCAGCTCCGTAGGCGAGCAGCGAATGATCCAGCAGGGACCCGTCGCCGTCGGGCGTCGCGCGCAGCTTGGACAGGAAGCGGGCGTACATCTCAGCGTAGTACGTGTTGACTTTGACCATCTGCGCCATTTTCTGCGCGTTGTTCAAGTGATGCGAAACGGAATGGTGCTGCTCGGTCACGCCGATTTGCGGGTAGGTGCGCTGGCTAAGCTCGCGCGACATCATGAAGGTGAAGACGCGGGTCGCGTCGGCTTCAAAGGCGG
The DNA here is from genome assembly GCA_947446025.1 of Bryobacterales bacterium. Classification (GTDB taxonomy): domain Bacteria; phylum Acidobacteriota; class Terriglobia; order Bryobacterales; family Bryobacteraceae; genus Palsa-187. The sequence goes on along the minus strand of CANFEY010000004.1, from coordinate 65,547 downwards.
CGGCGGCCAGGTCGAACATCAAGGCGACATGGTCAGTGAAGTTTTCGGGCGTACCGAGGGGGGCTTCGGGTGTGGCGGTTTCGCTCACTGGTCGGGCCTCGGCTTGTTGGATACGGCGTTCGATTTCGCGGGCGTTTTCGAGGTAGTCGCCCAGGCGTGCGCGGTCGCGGGTGCCGAGCTGGCGCTCCATGTCGCGGGCGTCTTCGGCGAGGGAATCAAGAATGCTGCGGCGGTTGGCGAGCCGCGCGCGGCGATCAGAGGAGGTGCCGGGTTCGCCAAAGATTCGCTCGAAGACAGCGCGGGGATTCGTCTCCATGGGCAGCGGCGTTTTCGGCGACGACCAGGAGATCGTGTTCATGTAGGAGCAGCTGAAGCCGGGGGAGCAGCCGCCGACGTAGCCAGAGAAGTCTTCGGTGGCGAGTTCGAGTGACGGCAACGGCGTTTGTTGTCCGATGCGCTGGGCGACGATCTGGTCAATGGTGGTGTTGGCGTAAACGTCCTCGGCTTCGGTGCGCTTGGGCCACACGCCGGTGAGGAATCCGGCGGCGCTGACGGCGTGGTCACCCACTTGGCTGCCTGGATGCGAGCGGGTGAGATTGGTGACGACGACCAGGTTGTTCTTGTAGGGCTCGAAGGGCTTGAGAATGGGCGTGAATTCAAAGTCCGCTCCGAACGTCTTCGGCGTGAACTGCTGCATGATTGCGCCGTTGGGGAAGTACACCGCGCCGAAGCGCATGGTGGGAGCGGCCTGCGCGCTGAGTGCGGGGAGCATGGCATCGAGCAACGGTAGAGAGATCATCCCGCGCAGCATGGTGCGGCGGGAGAGAGATTTCTTGGTGACGAAATTCATCGAGTTGCGACCTCAGCGGCGGTACTCATTCTGAATGGCGTGCTGCGCGCGACGCCTTGGATCAGGGCAGACAACTTGTAGTTGCCGGGTTTCGCCTGGCGCACGATAGCGCGCACCTGGGGCATGTCACGTGCGTCGAGGCCTCGGCCCAGGGCGTAGGTCATCAACTTTTCGACCACCGCGGTGACGAAGCTTTCCGGGCGGCTGAGCAGAGCTTGGCGAAGCTCAACTACACCGTCGACCATGGTGCCGTCGGCGAGTTCGCCGCGGGCATCGACGGCGGCACCGGCGTCCTGGGAGCGCCACGCGCCCACTGCGTCGAAGTTTTCGAGCGCGAAGCCGATGGGGTCCAGCGTCTTGTGGCAGGCGGCGCAGACGGGGTTGGCGCGATGTTCGCTCATCTGTTCGCGCATGGTGCGGGGCTTGTCGCCGTCCTTCTTTTCGGGCAGCGGGGGAACGCCGGGCGGAGGCGGGGGAACTTGCAGGCCCAGCAGGTTTTCCAGAATCCACTTGCCGCGGACTACGGGCGATGTGCGCTCGGCGTGGGAGGTCAGTGCGAGGATGCTGCCTTGGCCCAGTAGGCCCTTGCGGGCTTCGTCGCGAACGGGCACGCGGCGGAAGCGGCTGCCGTAGATGTTGGGGATGCCGTAGTGGCGGGCGAGGCGTTCGTTGACGAAGGTGTAGTCAGCGGTCATCAGGTCCAGCACGCTGCGGTCTTCGCGGAGGACGCTCTCGAAGAGCATCTCAGTTTCGCGGCGGAAACTTTGGCGGAGGTTGTCGTCGAAGTCGGGGAAGAGGTCCGTGTTGGGCTGGAAGTTGCGCAGGTTGCGGAGTTGCAGCCACTGGCCGGCGAAGTTGTTGGTGAGGGAAGCGGAGCGCGGGTCGGCCAGCATGCGGCTGATCTCGCGGTCGAGCGCCACACTGCTGGTGAGCTTGACTTTGACTAAGGCGTCGTCGGGGATGCTGCTCCAAAGGAAAAACGAGAGGCGCGAGGCGAGTTCGAGATTGGTCAGGGGATAGGTTGTTCCGGGCTTGACCCCGGCGGGCTCACGCTCCGCGCGGAAGAGGAATTTCGGGCTGGCAAGGATGCGTTCCAGCGCGGCTTGAATGCCGCGCTCGAAGTTGGCAGCCGGGGTGTAAAATTTCATGGCGCGGTCCAGGTCGGCAGCTGAGGGCGGTTGACGATACGCGCGCGTCATCAGCGTGGTGACAATTTGCTTGGCGCAAACGCTGGAGGGCTTGCAGACTAAGATTCGCTGACGGCTGGGCGTTTCGCTCACGCCTGTGGCCTTGAACGGCCCCGCGACGGACAATACCTGCAAGTGCGGATGACCCGCCCAATCGAAGTTGTCGACCGAGCTGCGCAGGAACGACTGCAAGCGTACGGGTTCGGCGAACTGCAGATCTTGAAGAAACGCGATGCTCACTGTATGCGGACCGGCGGTGATGGGGACCACGGCTTGCAGGCGCGCGTCCACGGCGTCACTTGTATCGGTAGGCGTTTCGAACAGCGCGGCCATTTCCTCAGGGCCGCCGATCTTGATCAGCTGGACGCGCTTGCCATCCACGCTGAACTCGACTTGCTGCACGGTCTGCAGGCCGCGCATGATGTTCAAGTTGGTGCGATACAGCTTGGCCTGCAGGCGGTATTCGGCGTCCAGAGGGAAGTTGTGGCGCACGGAAATTCCGCCGACGGTGCCCAGGGGCAGGCCTTCCACGTGCTGGTTTTGCGTGAGGTCTTGGGGGACGCGCCAGGTGTGTGTGGTGGGGGTTTGCGCAGGGTCGCCGATGGCGAGTGCGGCGATTTTGGAGGCGGCTCCCAGATATTGCTCCTGGAGCGCGGGGGAAACGCCGAGGACTTCGGCTACGTTATCGAATCCGAACGCTGCGTCGTCGGGTGGGAGCAGCGAGTTCACGTCGACGTCGAGGTGCAGCAGGTCGCGGATGGCGTTGGCGTACTCGGATCGGTTGAGGCGGTGGAGGGCGGGGCGGCCTGCGTAGGGCGGGGCGGTGTCGAGCTTGGCTTCTATCCACGAGGCAGCGGCGTTGTAGCTGGCCGCGTCGGGGCGAGGGGCGCCCGGAGGAGGCATGGTGCCGGAGCGGAGCTTCTTGACGACTTTTTCCCACATCGCGCTGTGGGCGGGGATGGCGGCGTAGTCGGCGGTATCAAGGATGAGATCCCCGGTCTTGGTGCGCTGGTTGTGGCAGCCGACGCAATACTTGTCGACAAGCTGGCGCGCGGGTTGCGGTTGTTGCGCGGGTAACAGGGCGCAGAGGGACGCTGTCGCGGTCAGGCTCAGCCACACCTTGGTGTTTATTGCCATCCGGCGGCTATTATATCGAGGTTCACGGTGCGACGCAGCGGAAGTTGGCGGCATCGTCGATGCTGCCTTGGCCGGAGTAGCGGGCGACCTGCGGATAGGCGCACAGCGGGCGGGTGCGCTGGACTTGGCCGTCGACCACGCGGCTGGCCAGCAGCGTATCGGGAGCCTTGCCTTTTTCCACCCAGTTGACGATTGCGGTCATGGAGTCAAAGCGGTCGGGTCCGATGCCGCCGCCGCAGTGGGCCATGCCGGGGACCATGAAGAGGCGGAAGAAATCGGTGGTGGCGGGGCCGTTCTTGGCGACGGCGGCTTCAAAGTAGTTGACGCCCATCATGGGCTGCAGGATCTGGTCGGCCCAGCCGTAGGTCATCAGCAGCTTGCCCCCTTCTTTCCGGAACTTAGACAGGTCAGGGTTCTTGGCGTCGGCTTTCTTGCTCCAATTGTCGAGCAGCGCGACGTCGCGGTCGAAGTTGAAGGACTTGTAGTCGTAGTCGGGGTCGGGCTTCGCCGGGACCAGGTAGCGCATTGTGCCTTCGGCGAGGCTGAAGTCGGCGGGCTTGGCGGTTGCAGTCGCGGCGACGATCATGCCCATCCAGCTGCTATTGGGCGCGTTCACCACGGCTTCGCTGCCGGGCATGTAACCGGGGAAGAAGGGCTTGCCGTTGCTTACGGGACCGCTGTAGACCTTCATGATGGCGGCGGCTTGCGCTTCAGTGAGGCAATCGGCGGCGTCGGTGCCGGGGCGGCAGGATGGCACGTCGCGGCGGGCGTCGAAGGCGCACTTACGCGGATCGTCAATGAGGCCGTCTTTCAAGCCGTCCACTGCGTCGCAGGTTTTCATCACTTCGGCGGCCAGCATCGACATCTTGGCCGCGCTCACGGGAGCTTCGCTGAGCGCCTTTTGGTTCCACATCGCGCCGATGGTGAAGCCGGTCTGGTCCACCCAAGGGGCGTTGGCGATGATGCCGTCGAAGTCTTCGGGGTAGCGCTGGGCCTCGATGAGACCTTGCCGCCCGCCGTTGGAGCAGGAATTCCAATACGACTTGGAGACTTCCTTGCCGTAGTAGTTCTTAGTGATCTCCTTGGCGGTGACGGCGGTCAAGTGGACGGCGCGATAGGCGTAGTCGATGGCTTTTTGCGGGTTGCTCAGGACGAAAGACGCGCCGGGCTCCTTGGCGGCTTCGTGGCCGGTGTTGGTTTGCGCGAAGGCGAAACCGTATTGGAGCGCGGTGTTGCGCTGGGACGTGCGTCCGGGGTCCTCCATGTTTTCGCCGGCGTGGCCCCCGTTGCCGATCATATAAAAGCGTCCGTTCCATTTGGCGGGGAGGCTGACTTCGAAGGCAATCTCCGGGGACAGCATCCCCGTCACGCGGCAATGAAAGGGCGCGGCGGGCGCTGCCGCAATCGCCGCGGCGTTGATGCGGACGATTTCTTTGGCCTTGAAACCGGCCAAGCTCTCACAGGTCTTGCGAGGGGTGAGATCGGATTTCGAGTAGTCCACCAGCGCGCTTTTCAGGTCGGCGAAGACCTGTCCCTGGGCCCTGGAACTCAGGAGCGCGAATGCTGCGAAGGCGAGTTTCAAGTAATGTTGCATGGGTCCATTATGAACCCAGTTGGCGGGCGGTGCCGGGGGTAACCTTTACCCCCCTATGACCGCCTACCCTTTTGTGATAAAACTAGATGGCTTCTTTATGATGGACACCCAGCGCCAAATCGCCATGAAACGCCTAGTTTTCGGAGTTGCTCTCGCGGCCCTGGGGGCTTCCCTGATGCTCTTCCAGAACCAGGCCATCGGACAGACTCCCGCCGCCACAGGGGCGGACCAGCATCGCAAGATGCTGAACACCTACTGCGTCGGCTGCCACAATTCGCGGATCAAGGTGGGCGGGCTTGCGCTCGACAACCTGAATCTACAGACCGCCACGGCTAATGCGGAAACGTGGGAAAAGGCGCTGCGTAAGTTGCGCGGGAATCTGATGCCGCCTCCAGGGAGTCCGCAACCTGCTCAGAAGGACGTCGCGGCGTTTGTCACCTGGATGGAAGGCAAGCTGGATGCGCCTACCGCGGGAGGCCGCAAGGCCGGATATGTGCCTATCCAACGCATGAACCGCACCGAGTATGCCACGGCAGTGAAGGCGCTGATCGGCGTGGACGTGAATGAGAAAGAGATTCTGCCGCAGGACGTCCAGGTGGACGGCTTCGACAATATTGCCGAAGCGCTGACAACTTCGCCCGCGTTCCTCGACCAATACATCACCGCGGCGCGCCAGATCGCGAAAGCCGGCGTGGGCGACATGCGTCCGCCGATTTCGTCGTGGTCCTATAAGGCCGGCGGGAATCAGGATCCGGAGATGCCGTTTCCCCCGGGCATTCGCACTGCTATGACGTTCACGCACAATTTCCCTGCTGACGGGGAATACCGCTTGAGCACCGCCTTCGATGACCGTTCCATTGGTCTCTACAACTCTGGACTGCAGAACCGCACCACGCAGGTGATCCTGATTGACGGCAAGGTTGTGTTCAAGGGCGACATCGGCGGCGCGGAGGATCTGCGGCTGGCGAATGTGAAGGGCACGGACGGCTGGGCGCAGATTTTGGAGCGCTTCCAGAAGATCCCGGTGAAGGTGACCGCGGGGCAGCACACCATCCTCCTTGGGTTCACGGACCGTTCGCATGTCGAATCGGATGACAACGTGGGTGCCGGCGGCGGCCGGGGAGGCGCGGCCATGGCGAACCTCCCGAACGCGCAGAACAATGCCATCGAGATTAAGGGACCCTACAACCCGACCGGCATCACCGATAGCAAGACGCGTCCTTTGATCTTCGTGTGCGACCCGAAGGCCGTTGGCGAGCTTCCGTGTGCCCGGCAAATCGCATCGAACCTGGCGCATCGCGCCTACGGGCGGCCGGTGGCCGAAAGCGACCTGGCGTACCTGATGCGCTTCTACAATGAAGGCCGCCTGGACAACCAGCCCTTCGACAAGGGCGTGGAGCAGATCGTGGCGGCGGTGCTGGCGAGTCCCGACTTCCTGTATCGCGCGATCCGTGGTCCCAAGACCGCGGTGAAGACCGCTGAATACGCGCTGACGGATCTGGAATTGGCCCGGCGTCTTTCCTTCTTCATTTGGAACACGCCTCCCGATGCCGAACTGCTCAAGCTGGCAGAAGCGAATGGTCTCAGCAAGCCCGGTGCCGTCGATGCGCAGGTGAAGCGTATGCTGGCCGATCCGAGGGCTGCCAGCCTGGTCTCGGGCTTCGCCATGAAGTGGCTCAATCTCAACAGTCTGGACTCGGTGCAAGCGGACGCAAAGATTTTCGCGGGTTTCAATGCCACCCTGCGCAACGACTTTGCGCGCGAGGCCGAACTTTTCCTGGGCAGCGTTCTGCTGGAGAACAAGAATGTGGTGGACCTACTGACGTCGGATCAGACGTTCATGAACAACCGGCTGGCACGGCATTACGGCATCAACAATGGGCCCAGCACGTCGGCGTTCAAGCCGGTCACCTTGACTGACCCCACCCGTTTCGGCCTGCTAGGCAAAGCCGCGGTGCTGATGCGGACCTCCTATGGCGACCGGACTTCCCCGGTGCTCCGAGGAGCCTGGGTGCTGGAGAAGCTGATCGGCACGCCTCCTGCCCCGCCGCCGCCCACCGTGGTGGCGAACTTGGATCAGAAGCCCGGGGAAGCTCCGAAGACAGTGCGCGCGCGCCTCGAATTACACCGCGATAACCCGACCTGCAAGATGTGCCACGGCGTGATCGACCCCACGGGGCTGGCGCTTGAGAATTTTGACGCGATAGGGCGCTTCCGGCAAACCGACGCCCAAGCCGCCAATACTAGGATCGACGCCAGCACGGTGCTGCCCAACGGCATCGCGATCAACGGACCGCTGGAGCTGCGCGCGCAACTTGCCAGCCATCCGGAGACGTTTGTTACGTCGCTCACAGAGCGGTTGTTGATGTACTCCGTCAACCGGCCGCTGGCCTACTTCGATATGCCGCAGGTCCGCAAGATCGTGCGGGAAGCGAAGAAAGACAACTACACGTTTGCGGCCCTGATTATGGGCGTGGTTAAGACCGATGCGTTCCGTAAACAGGGTCCGGCCGCGGTGTCGAAGGCGGCTCCGAAGGCAACACCGAAAACCGAAGCAGCCGCAAAGCTGCCTGTCTCTTCCGCAATCAAAGCATCCGCGGCGCGGCAGGCCACAAAGTAGTTCATCAGGAGAAGATCCATGTTCAACACAAAGAAGCACATATCCCGCAGAACCGTCCTGAAGGGCACCGGCGTCAGCCTGGGGCTTCCGTTTTTGAGTGCCATGGTCCCGGCGTCGACGGCGCTGGCGCAGACGGCCGCGAGTCCCAAGTTGCGCGCGGGCTTCTTCTACATCCCGCACGGTGCGATCATGCACAACACTAAGTTCGGCCCGGACCAGGACCGCTGGACATCGAGCGGGTCGGGTGCAAACTTCAAACTGAATGAGATCCCGTCGCCGCTGGAGCCGTTCAAGAAGTACGTCACCTCGTTCGGCAACATGGAGAACGCGGCTGCCGCGGGTTCGGTGCACGTGCGCAACCCTGCGACCTGGCTCAGCGCAACCTTGCCCACCGGCAACAACATGGCCACCACGCTGGACCAGGAGATGGCGAAGCTGATCAGCAAGGACACGCCGTTCCCGTCCTTGGAGCTCGCTTCGGAAACCACGATTCAGGTTGCGGCCGGCAACGGCGGCGCGTTCACCACGCTTTCTTTCCGCGACGAGCACACACCGCTGCCCATGGAGTACAACCCGCGCAAGGTGTTTCTGGCGCTGTTCGGGGAAGGCGAAACGCCGCAGGAACGTGTGGCGATGGCGCGTCAAGCGAATAGCATCCTCGACATGATTCTGGATCGTACGAAGAAGCTGCAGAGCGAGCTGGGCCGCGAAGATCGCGCTGTGCTCGATTCCTATCTGACGAACGTGCGTGAAATTGAGCGCCGGGCGAAGATGACGGGGAACTCCAACTTGTCGGCGATCAAGATCCCGAATGCGCCCGTGGGCGAGCTGGAAGATTTCGGTGAACAGGTGAAGCTGATGTACGACCTGCTCGCGCTGGCGTATCAGGCCGACCTTTCGCGCGTGGCCACCTACGTCACCGTGGCGGAAGGCACCAACCGGACCTATCCGTTCCTCAATATCACCGACGGCTTCCACCCGGTATCGCACCACGGGGATTTGCCGGAACGCTTGGAGAAACTGGTCAAGATCCAGAAGTGGCACATGCAGCAGTTCGCCGACTTTATCAGGAAGATGGCGGACACGCCGGACGGGCAGGGTTCGTTGCTGGATCACTCGATCTTTATGTACGGGTCGAACATGTCGAACTCCAACCAACACAGCAACTATCCGGTTCCGAACGTCATCGTGGGCGGCGGTAACGGGAAGTTGAAGCAAGGCGGCCAGCATCTAGTGCTGCCGGAACGGACGCCGCTCGCGAATCTCCACCTGACGCTGATGCAGAAGGTCGGATTGGAACGCGACAAGTTCGGTGACAGCACCGGAACCATCTCGGAGATCTAACGTGAATCGTAGAGATTTACTCAAGGGCGCGGCTGCGTTGTGTGTACCGGGGTTGCTGAGGGCACAGACCAAGCTGTCCGATAAGCTGGCGGTGATCGACGGCGGTGGCGCGAACGTCACCGCATTCCTCACAGGCGAGGGTCTGGTTGTCGTGGATAGCGGCGCGCCGGGGTCCGGCAACGCGGTGCTGGCGGCGCTCAAGAGCTTCGCCCCCAACGCCAAGGTCAGCACGCTGTTCAACACGCACTACCATCTGGATCAGACGGCCAACAACGAAGCGTTCGCCGCGCAGGGGGCGAAGATCATCTCGCAGAAGCGGACTCGCGAATGGCTGTCGCGGGATTACTGGGACCCGTCGGTCGAAAAGTACGTCAAGGCTCGTGCAAAGGGAGCCTGGCCGGTGGAGACCTTCGTGAACAAAGGTACGCTCAAGACCGGCGGCGAAGAGATCGACTACGGCTACTTGCTGATGGCGCATACCTCGGGCGATGCCTACGTTCACTTCAAGAGCGTCAACGTGATCGCAGTGGGCGACCTGGCTTCGCCTGTGCGCGATCCTGAGCTCGACTGGTTCACGGGCGGCTGGGTGGGCGGCCGGGTGGATTCCATGGATCTGGTGCTGGGCATCAGCAACGATCAGACGAAGTTCATTCCGGCGTACGGTCCGGCGATGACCAAGGCGGAGTTCAAGGCCGAGCGCGACATGATGGAAGAGGTCCGGCAGCGGATCTATGACCGTGTGCGCGGCGGCGAAGGTCCGCAGGACATGCTGGAGGGCGGCGCTTTGGACGGGCTTCCGCGCAAGTGGAAAGATCCGATGAAGTTTCTATACTCGGCGGCCAAGGGCGGCTGGGGTTATCACGATAAGCTGGGTTCCAACGTTGTTTAGGGATGTTGTCTAGGAGGCAAGCGTGAAGCGTTTTCACATCGTCGTTTTGTCGGTGGCCGGGGTGGCCGCTCTAATTTTGGCGCAGGCGGTGCTGGCGCAGCAGACTCCCAAGGATCTGCCGACGCTTGTCCAGGCGGGCGCGACGAAGCAGGCGCTGGAGATGATTCGCGCGGGTGCGGACGTCAACCAGGCGCAGGGCGAAGGGTCGACCCCGTTGCTGTGGGCAGTGAATCGCGTGGATTACGAAGTGGCAGAGGCGCTGCTCGCCAAGAAGGCGAATCCAAATGCGGGGAATGAGTTCGGCGTACTGCCGCTCACCGAAGCCGCGCGGCTGAACGAACCCCGCTTGGTCAAGATGCTGCTGGACGCGGGGGCGAAGGTGGATTCGGCGAATCCCGACGGCGAAACGGCGCTGATGCTGGCGATCAAGACCGGCAATCAGGCCATGGTCGAAACGCTGGTCGCCGCGGGCGCAAGCGTCAACGTGGTGGAAAAGTTCCACAATCAGACGCCGCTGATTTACGCATCCTCCGCAGGCAAACCGGACATGGTGAAGCTGCTGCTTTCGAAAGGCGCTGACGTGAAACCGCGCGCGCTATACACCGATTGGCCCAGCCAGGTGACCAGCGAACCGCGCACGCAGTACCGCTCAGTGGGCGGCTTGAATTCCTTGATGTATGCGATTCGCGCGGGCTGCTACTCTTGCGTGGAGCAGTTGATGGCCGCCGGTGGGGACATCAATTTCCCCACCCTGGAAGGTGTTACACCGCTGATGCTGGCGCTGGATAACGAGCACAATGAAGTCGCGAAATTGCTGATGGACAAGGGAGCCTATCTCGACGTTTGGGACTGGTGGGGACGCACCCCGCTGTGGATTGCGGTGGATCGCAAGCCCTCTCCCACCGCGGGCGCGGCTCCTCTGGGCGGAGGTTTCGGCGGCGGCGCGGGAGCTGCCAAGGGTGGTGCGGGCGCAGGCAAGGGAGCGGCCAAGGGCGGTCCGGGCGGCGGACGCGGCGCAGCGGCGGCTGATCCGAATGCTCCTCCCCCGGTTTCCAGCATGCAGATCATCAACGCGCTGCTGGCTGCCGGTGTGGACGTGAATCCTGAGATGAATTTCCATCGCCCCAATGCTCCGGCCCGCGGGCGCTTTGGGGATAACCAGGTGAGCACCAGCACAACGCCCTTGTTCCGGGCGGTGCAGCTGAATGACGTCGAGGTGATTGAAACCTTGCTGAAGAAGGGCGCGAATCCGAACATCAACTCCATGGGCTACACGCCGTTTGGGCTGGTGGCGGGCGCGGGTCCGAATGATCGCGGGGGCAGAGGCGCAGCGCAGATGAACACGGCGGTGATGGACCTGCTGACGCAGCACGGAGCCGACGTGAACGCCAAGATCAGCGGCACGTTGAGCTTCTCGTTCCACATCGGCTACGGCAATGCGAATGACGGCGTGAATAGCAAGGAAGGCACCACGGCTCTGCATGAGGCCGCGCGGACCGGGCGCCAGGATTTGGTGCGCTACCTGCTCGATCACGGTGCCGATCCGAACCTCGCCGATGGGGAAGGGCTCAAGCCGATCGATGTCCTCGGGAAGCAACGCGGTCCGGCGGCGGCGAATGGTCCGGCGACTCCCGCTGCGGGCAAGGGCAAGGGTGGTCCGGCTGGCCCCAGTCCTGCGGTGCTGGCGGAAATCCGCACCACGCTGCAAGCGGCGGCTACGAAGAAGTAGCGTATGAACCGGCGGCAACTACTGCAGGGAGCGGCTGGCGCGGTGGCGCTGTGGAACTCCCCGTTGCTGCGCGCGCAGAATCTGCGCAAGTTGACCGACAAGATCTCGGTGCTCGAGGCGGGCGCCGCAAACGTGCTGCTGTGTTCCACTGAAGAGGGGTCCGTGATTGTGGATAGCGGTCCGCCGAACTCGGCGCTCGCCTGTGTTTCTGTCGCAGGGTGCGATGCGGCTCCCGTTCGCAACCGCACGCTGTTCAACACGCACTATCATCTGGACCAGACCGGCAACAACGAAGAGTTCCGGGCTTCGGGCGGCAAGATCGTGGCCCAGCAGCGCACCAAACAGTGGATGTCGGCGGACGTTTGGCTGCCCGATCAGGACCGCTATGAGAAGGCTCGCCCGGAGGCTGCCCGGCCTACGGAAACCTTCTTGACCAAGGGTTCGCTGAAGTCGGGCACGGAGCAGATCGATTACGGCTACATGCCGATGGCGCACACCAGCGGAGACCTGTACGTCCACTTCAAGACAGCCAACGTGCTGGCCGTGGGCGACGTGGCTTCGCCGCTGCACGACCCGGCGTTGGACTACATGACCGGCGCGTGGATCGGCGGGCGCGTGGACGGCATGGATATTCTGTTGGCACTGGCCAACGATCAGACCAGGATCGTGCCGGCGTATGGTCCGGTGATGACCAAGGCGGAACTCAAAGCCGAACGCGACATGATGGAAGAGCTGCGCGCGCGCCTGTTCAAGCAGGTCCGCGAAGGCGACGGGCCGAAGGACATGCTGGAGGGCGGCGTTTTGAAGGGTTTGCCGCGCACCTGGAAAGATCCGGAAAAGTTCCTGTATGACGCGGCCAAGGGTCTGTGGGCACATCATGACAAGCTCGACAACAACGTGGTTTAGACAGGGCATCCTGCTCCTGTTCGTCGCCGCCGCGCCTTTGCTGGCGCAGGGGTCTCTGGCGAACCTCATCCAAACAGGCGACCGCAAGACCGCGCTCGAAAAGATCCGTGCAGGGGCCGACGTCAATGAAGCGCAGCCGGACGGGACGCGGCCTATTCACTGGGCGATCTACCGCGTCGACTACGAATTGGTGGATGCGCTCATCGCGAAGAAGGCCGCAGTGGAGATGGCAAATGAGTTCGGCTCCACGCCCCTGGCCGAAGCCGCCAAGCTCGGGGACGTGAAGCTGGTGAAGGCGCTGCTTGATGCCGGAGCCAAACCCAACGCCGCCAACGCCGATGATGAAACCGCGTTCATGCTGGCGGTCAAGACGGGGGAGCTACCTGTTGTGCAGCTGATGCTCGCTGGGGGGGCGAACGTCAACGCCGTGGAGAAGTTCCGCAAGCAGACGCCGCTGATGTACGCCGTGGCCGCGCCGAAGAATGCCGCGGAGATGACCCGCCTGCTGCTGGCCAAGGGGGCGAACGTCAAGGCTCGGGCACTGTACACCGATTGGGACTCGCAGATTTCCTCGGAGCCGCGCGCGCAGTACCGGGCGACGGGCGGGCTGACGCCGCTCGCGTACGCGGCGCGCTCCGGCTGCGTTGGATGCGTGGAAGCGATCATCGCCGCCGGAGCGGACCTGAACATTCCCACACCCGAGGGCGTCACTCCTCTGATGATCGCGCTCGACAACGAGCATAACGCCGCAGCAAAGCTGCTGCTGGACCGGGGCGCGAATCCGCACCTGTGGGACTGGTGGGGCCGCACGGCGCTCTACATTGCAGTGGACCGGAAAGCTCCGTCCGCGGGTGGCAGAGGCGGACGCGGCGCTCCGGTACAAGCTGCCGGTGCCGGTAGTCTGGAGATCATCAACGCGCTACTGGCCGCGGGCGTCGATCCCAGCCCGGAGCTCAACATGCATCGGCCCAGCCGGGGCGGCAATAGCGGGCGCTTCAGTGACAATCAGCTGAACACGGGCTGCACGCCGCTGTTCCGCGCGGTCCAATTGAATGACGCCGAAGTGATCCGGGCGCTGCTGGCCAAGGGGGCGTCGCCCAACGTCAACGCCATGGGCTTTACTCCGTTCCTGCTGACCGCTGGCGTGAATCCCGGCGGGCGCGGCGGAGCTCCGGGGGGCGCATCCAACCTGGCGCTCCTGGACCTGATGTTCCTGAACGGTGCCGACGTGAATGCGCAGGTCACCGGGACCAAGACGTATACCAGGCGCGTGTCGCGCTCCCCGTCAACCAACGAGGGGGTGTCCGCGCTCCACGCCGCGGTTCAGGGCGGGCGGGTGGATTTGGTGAAGTACTTGCTGGCAAAAGGTGCCAGCACGGAATTGCTGGACGGCAATGGGCGCAAGCCAATCGACCTGCTGGATGCGGCTGCTCCCAGAGCCGGGGGAGCTGCGCCGCAACCCGCCGCCGCAGCGGAAATCCGCGCATTGCTGGAAACCGCCAGGGGGGTGAATCCCAGTGGCAGATAGCGTAAGATAGCGAAGGATGCAAACACGTCGCCAAATTCTGAAGACCACGCTGGCAGGTACCGCCGGAATCTTGGGCGCTCCCGCGCTCCGGCTTTTTGCACAGTCCGTTGCTGAGGGTAACGTTAAGCTCGCTGACGATCTTTATGTGGTCCGAGTGCCGGGCCAGGCCGCGGTAATCGCGCAAATCAGCCGCGAAGGCGTGCTGCTGGTGGATGGCGGGTCGGCTGCCGGTTCCGATGCGGTGCTGAAGGCTGTCGCCGTGCTGCCGGGCGGCAACGCCAAGGTCCACACGCTTTTCAACACCCACTGGCATCCTGAGCAGACTGGCTCGAACGAGAAACTCGCTGCGGCGGGTGCCGCCATCATCGCCCACGAAAATACCCGCCTGTGGCTGCAGCAGAACGTCACGTGGCCGTGGAACGGGCAGAAATTCAAGAAGTTGCCCAAGCCAGCGCAGCCCAGCAAGACGTTTTACGACAAGGGCGCGCTCGATTCCGGCGTCCGTTACGGCTGGATTGCCGACGCAGCGCATACCGACGGCGACCTGTACGTCTACTTCCCGCAGCAGAACGTCCTGGCGGTGGGCGACGCGGCTTACGGGGAAGGCTGGCCGATGGTGGATTGGTGGAGCGGAGGCTGGATCGGCGGCATCGTCGGCGGCTTGCAGCGCATTCAAAGCGTGGCCAACAAGGACACCAAGATCGTTCCGGCGCGTGGACCCGTGCTCAGTTATGCCGATATTACCGCTCAGGTGGACATGTACGGCAACATCTACGACAAACTGAACCAGATGACCAACAAGGGCCGGGGTCCGTCGGAAGCTGTGGAAGCCAAGCCGGCCAAGGAATACGAGGCCAAGATGGGAAGCGCCGACGAGTTTATCCGCCGCTCCATGGAAAGCCTGTGGGCGTATCTTTCTCCGGACGCATAGGAATCAAAATGACGCGACTTATTAGAAACTCGATTCCCGTAATTGCCGCCATCGGTTTGGTGGGCTTCTATGCCGTTCCATCGCCTAGCCAGGCCCCGGCGGCGGACCCGAACCTGGCGGTGATCAAGCAATACTGCACGGGTTGCCACAGCGAAAGACTCAAGACCGGCGGGATCGTTCTCGAAAACATCACGGCGGCGGGCATCGCGAAAAACCCCGAACTGTTTGAGAAAGCCGCGCGCAAGCTGCGTGGCCGCGTGATGCCGCCTCCGAATGCGCCCCAGCCGAGCGGCAAAGCGGTGGACGCACTGGTGACGTTCCTGGAAACTTCGCTCGACAAGGTTTCCACGCAGGAGCACATCACCGACAAGGTGGTGCTGCATCGCTTGAATCGCAAGGAGTATGAAAACGCGGTCCTCGATCTGCTCAAAGTGGAAGTCATCGGTGCCGACTTGCTGCCGCAGGACGACGTCGCGCAGGGCTTCGACAACATCGCCTCCGCGCTGCAAGTTTCACCCTCGTTCATTGAGCAGTACGTCAGCGCCGCCCGCAACGTCGCGGCGAAAGCGATGGGCAATGGGGATGCCCGGGCGCAGGGCTGGTCCTTCCGGCCGGCTCCCGGCAATCAGGTGACCCATGTTCCCGGACTGCCCCTGGGAACCCGCGGCGGCATCCTGGCGAAGGTGGACCTGCCCGCCGACGGCGAATACCGCATCAACATCAATGACATGGCCTCGCACATCTGGGGCAATGGGATGGAGTACGAAAACCCGCTGGTCGTCACCTACGACAACAAGATCGTCTACGAAGCGATCATCGGCGGCGAGGAAGACAACAAGCTGTACGATCAGGTGCAGAGCGGCGCGCTTGACCGCGTGAATGCGCGCTTGAAGAACATCAAGTTCCAGGCGACCGCGGGACCGCACAAGATCGGCGTTACGTTCCGTCGGCAGAGTTTCGCCGAATCCGACGATCAGATTCAGATGTTTTCCCCCGGCGGCGGCCAGGATCGCCTGTACCGCGTGAGTGGATTCCAGTTGCTGGGGCCGTTCGACGTCAAGGGCCTCAGCCCCACGCCGAGCCGTGACAAAATCCTCATCTGCCACCCCGACAAGGACAAGACCAAGACTCCGGAAGTCTGCGCGAAGGAGATCTTCTCCAACCTGATCAAGCTGGCCTATCGGCGTCCTGTCACGAACGACGACGTCACCGACATCATGCAGTACTACGCTGATGGCGTGAAGCTCGGCGGCTTTGATTCCGGCATTCGCGCCGGGGTCACGGGCATCCTGGCGAATCCGTTCTTCCTGTATCGCGGTGAGCGCGTCCCCGCGGGGCTGAAGCCAGGCGACAAGTATCAGGTCACCGATCTGGAACTCGCCAGCAAGCTGTCGTTCTTCCTGTGGAACTCGATTCCTGACGCAGAACTGCTGGACTTGGCGATCAAGAATCAACTCAAGAATCAAGCAACGCTCGATAAGCAAGTGCAACGCATGCTGGCCGACCCCCGGTCGAAATCGCTGGCTGGCAATTTCGTGCACCAGTGGCTCGACATGTCGCGGCTGGACGCGATTGTTCCGGACAACGATGTGTTCCCCAACGCCTCTGGCCGCCTCGATCCGCGGCAGGACTTCCGCATGGAACTGACGCTGTTCGCCGACAGCATCTTCCGCGAAGACCGCAACGTAGTCGACCTGCTGCGCGCCAATCATACCTACCTGAACGAACGCCTAGCGCTGCAATATGGCATCACGGACGTGAAGGGCGACCAGTTCCGCCGCGTGGAGCTGAAGAACTCCGTGCGCTGGGGCCTGCTGGGCAAGGGAGCCATCCTGATGGCTGCCGCCTATCCGAATCGGACGTCTCCCGTGCTGCGAGGGAAATTCATCCTGGGCTACATCCAGGGTGTGCCGCCGGCCAATCCGCCGCCGAACGTTCCGGCGCTGAATGACAAAGACATCGGCACGCAGAAGGCGCGCACCGTTCGCGAGTTGATGGCCGCGCACCGCGCGAGTCCGACCTGCGCGGCCTGCCACGCAGTGATGGATCCGCTGGGCTTTGCGCTTGAGAACTTCGACGCCACCGGAATGTGGCGCGAGCGCGACCGCTTCGCCGGCACCGACATCGACTCCGCCGGCGTGTTGCCGGACGGCACGCCGATCAAGGGACCGGATGACCTCCGGGCCGCGTTGCTCCGCCATCCCAACGAATTCGCGGAGACTTTCGTGGAAGGCCTGTTGACCTACTCGATGGGCCGCGAACGCCAATACTACGACATGCCGACCGTGCGCAGAATCGCGCGGGAAACAGCCGCCAAAGACTACAAATTTTCCGCCATCGTGGAAGCGGTGGTAAAGACAGACCAGTTCAAAATGCGCCGCGTACCGAAACCGGAACCGGCGCAGAGTGCCAGCAAGTAAGCTTCAAGGAGACGCCCCATGTTTTTGAGCAAAAAGCACGTTGATCGCCGTACAGTGTTGCAGGGAATCGGAGCCACCATCGGGCTGCCGCTCCTTGAATCCATGTTCCCCGCCGGAACCGCGATGGCGCAGACCCTCGCAGGCAAGACTCCTAAACGCTTCGGATTTATCGGCTTCCCGCACGGCGCGATCATGGACCGATGGTCACCCAAGGAAACCGGCTCGGACTTCATCGTAACGGATGTCCTGAAGCCTTTGGAGCCGTTCAAGAAGCACATGACCATTGTCTCCGGCCTGCGCAACAAGCCCGCCGAGACTAACGAGCCGCACGGCTACATCGAACAAGGCTGGCTGACCTGCGTCAAGCCGTTCGACTTCGGCAAGGCCGGCCCGGATTCGGGCGTCAGCTGCGACCAGTTGGCCGTCCGTCACATCGGGCAAGACACGCGGCTTCCATCGTTGGAATTGGCTGTGGGGTCGGGCAGCGCGCGCATGTCGTGGCGCACGCCCACGCAGTCGCTGCCGCAGGAAAGCAACCCGCGCTCGGTATTCCAGAAGATCTTCGGCCAGGGCGACACGGATAAGGAACGCGCCCAGATTCTGGTGGAAACCGGCAGCATTCTGGATCGGGTACAGGCCCAGGCCCAGCGCCTGAATGCCAGCCTCGGCGTGAAGGACCGCGCCGTGGTGAGCGATTATCTGGACTCCGTGCGCGAAATCGAGCGCCGCGTGCAGATGGCCGCCAAGGCCGACAACAGCGCCCTCAGCATCCCGGATGCGCCGGTGGGCACCCCGAACGATCTCACCGAGTACTTCAAGTTGATGTTCGATCTAATGGCCTTGGCCTTCCAGGCCGACATCACGCGTGTTGTTTCGATCTCTCTTGATCGGGAGGCCAGCATGCGTACCTATACGAACCTCAGCATTTCCGAAGGCTGGCATCCGCTGTCGCATCACGGCAACAATCCCCAGAAGATGGACAAGCTGGTGCAGATTCAGAAGTACCACACCGAAGTGTTCGCGGGTTTTGTCAAGAAGCTGGAAGCCGCGAAGGAAGGTTCCGGTACGGTGCTGGATCATTCCACCATCCTGTTCGGCAGTGACATGAGCAACAGCGACCGTCACAACAACGATCCGCTTCCGTCGGTGATCCTGGGCCACGCGGGCGGCAAGATCAAGGGCGGGCAGCACGTGAAGTATCCGCAGGATTCGCGCCACGCGGACCTGCTGCTCACGCTGCTGCAGCGCAATGAAATCCCGGTGGCGTCCATCGGGGATAGCGTCAGCGGACTCTCGGAGGTCTAAAATGCGCAAGTTAGCAGCAGTCGCAATCGTGCTGGCAGGTGCCGCCAGGATGTGGGCGTCCGATCCTTCGCTGCTCGACGCGGCGGAAGCAGGCGACCATGCCGCCGCTATCCGTCTGGTGGCCGCCAAGGGTGCCAACGTCAACGCGACCGGCGCCGACGGCGCTACCGCGATCATGTACGCCGCGGCGAACGACGACCTCGACTTGGTCAAAGCGCTGATCAAGGCCGGGGCGAACGTCAAGCTGAAGAATCAACTCGGCACCTCCGCTCTAACTGAGGCGGCGATCATCGGCTCCGCGCCCGTGATTGATGCTCTACTCAAAGCCGGTGCCGATCCAAATTTCAAGAATCTGGACGGGGAAACTCCGATTCTGGCTGCCGCACGCAGCGGCAAAGTGGACGCCGCCAAGGCACTGCTGGACGCGGGGGCGGACATCAACGCCAAGGAAGGTTGGGGCCAACAGAGCGCGCTGATGTGGGCCGCCGCGCAGAGTCAGGCCGAGATGGTGAAGTTCCTCGCCTCCAAAGGCGCGGATCTGAACGCGCACGGCAAGATCAATCAGTGGGAGCGCAAAATCATCCAGGAACCGCGCCCGAAAGACATGAATAAAGGCGGTTTCACCGCACTCCACTATGCCGCGCGCGAAGGGTGCACGGCTTGCGTGGCGAACTTGCTGGCGGCCGGTGCCGACCCCGATTCTGAGGATCCGGACCGCGAAACCCCGCTACTGCTCGCCCTGGCGAACATGCACTTCGACACCGCCGCTGTGCTGGTAAAGGACGGTGCCGACCTCGACAAGTGGGACATCTTCGGGCGTTCCCCGGTGTATATGGCCGCTGACGTGAGCACGTTGCCGATGAAGGGCAATGGCGCGATCGCCGTGATTCCGAGCATCGACAAACGCACCGCCGTCGACGTCGGGCGCATGATGCTGGAGAAGGGCGCGAACCCGAACATCCAGCTGAAGCGGCGTCCGCCGTACCGCGACGTGCCGCAGGATCGCGGTGGCGACGGCATGCTGGCGCAAAACGCCACGCCTCTGCTGCGCGCGGCGCGCGGCGGCGATGACAAGTTCACGGCGCTGCTGCTCGAATACAAAGCTCTGGTGGACCTCCCCAGCAAGGAAGGCATCACACCGTTGATGGCCGCCGCGGGTGTCGATTTCGGCGCACGCGCGACGCGTGGCCGCCAGCGCACTGACGAAGGCGTGCTGGCCACCATGGCTCTCTTGATCAAAGCCGGGACCAACGTCAACGCCCATTCCGTGATCGACCGCGGGGGCGCGGGTGGTGGACGTGGGGGCGGAGCGCCTGCTGCTGCCGCCGCCAAGCCGGTTGCACTAGCGGATGACAGCGCATCGGCCCGGATCGCCCAAGTCTTCCGGCGCGGCAGCCAGATGCCGAGCGTCAACGCCGTTCCCAATCAGACCGCGCTTCACGGTGCCGCCGAACATGGCTTCGATAGCTTCATCGAGTTCCTTGTGGCCAACGGAGCCGACCTGACTGCCAAAGACGTCAACGGCCGCACTCCCTACGAAGTGGCTCGCGGCGCGGGCGGCCTTCGCGGCGGCGCGGATGCCTTCCCCAAAACAGTGGCCCTGCTGGAGTCCCTCATGAAGGCCAAGGGAATCCCTGTTCCGGCCGCCCCAGGCCGCTAGGTTTCAAGGTATGAAACGTCTGGCATCCGCGAGCGCGCTCATCGTTTCTCACGGGCGCAATCGCGTTGTTACAAGACCGGGGCGTGGCGTACCTGGTAGCGCACGGCATCAACACCGAACTTCGCGATCTCAAGGGCCGCAGAGCCATTGAGGTTCTGGAAGCCGCCGTCAAGGAAGTCCGAGGACCTGTGAGCGCAACCGAAGCAGGACCAAACGGACCCATTCCGCGCCGCGATGCCAGCCCGAAAGAGAGCGAAGAGATCCGCGCTCTGCCCGCAGCCGCGGCTCCCAAGCCGTAATTCGCGCGGCGCGGCCTATTTCTGTAACGTCTCCAGGAACTTCGCTAGATTGTAAACGCGAAGCGTTCCGAAATCCTGGTCTGTGGTCACTTGAGAAAAGATCGGGCCCCAGACTGGCATTTCACGATTGCCGTGGCTGACGACCACGGGAGCCTGGCCAGCGATAATCTCCTGCACCTTCAAGAAGGGAAATTTGCCTCCGTTGCGCGGCGCAGACGGTAAAGGGAAAGGTCCTGCGGCCTCGTCGCTCAAGTCCGCTCCGGCGGATCTTACGAAAATCTCCGCGTGGCAGGAGCCGCAATAGGCACGAAAGAGATCCGGTCCTTGGATAGATTCGATAAATTTCGAATCCTCGGGGATAGGTGCTTTCTTCTGCGCCATGGCGATGGAGGAACCCAAAACAAGCGCGCAGCTTGCCATCGTGGAGCTACGATTCATGGCGGCCTTCGATCCTCAAGTCTGGGGACTTGATTTGAACCAGGCCAGGACGCTGGGTTACTGCATCGACTGGTGCGTGGCGCACCGCGCTAGCGGGCACGTGGTTACTCGTGCATCCCCTGCAATTATTGGAACAACCCGAACTTACCATTTCCATGTCGTGTGCCTCCGGCTGGAACTATCGCTGCCAAGCTCTGTTGCACATAGAGGGCCAATGCCGGGGTAGCCCCCCGAAGGACGCCAGCGCAATTTGGCGGGGGCAAGGTGAGCGCAATGACCCAGGCAGTTCCTAGAGCAGGGTTATTTCGCGGCCAACGCAACCACCCATTCAGTTCTGCATGCCCCAGCGGCGAACCGTGCGGCGCTCGATGGTGCCGAAAATCAGATTCTCCACAAGCAGCCCGAACACGATCACCGTTAGCAGCCCCGCGAACACATCCGGAATCAGCAGCTGATTCTTGCGCTCGAAGATAAACCACCCCAGGCCGCCCGAGCCTGAGCTTACGCCGAACACTAACTCCGCCGCGATCAGGGTCCGCCAGCAAAACGCCCAGCCCACTTTCAGTCCCGTGAGGATGCTCGGGAACGCACCGGGGATCAGGATGCGCGCGATGTAGCCGGGACGGGAGAGACCGTAATTCTGCCCCACCATACGCAGCGTCGGGCTCACCGCGCGAAATCCCGCGAACGTATTCAGCGCCACCACCCACACCACCGCGTGGACCAGCACGAAGATGATGCTGCCGTCTCCCAACCCGAACCAAATCAGTGCCAGCGGCAGCAGCGCGATGGAGGGCAGGGGATTAAACATCGACGTCAGGATCTCTAGCAGATCAGACCCCCAGCGTGTGGCGGCGGCCAGCGCCGTCAGCAATCCCGCCAGCAGCAGTCCGGCGCTGTAGCCCTTGATGAGCAGCAGCAGCGTATACCCCGCAGCGCGCGGAATTTCGCCGGAGCTAAGCGACTCAAACAACGCCGACACGGTGCTCGAAAACGAAGGAAACAGCAGCGGATTATTCAGTCGACGCGCGTAAACTTCCCACACCAACGCGAGAACAACTAGCAACACCGCCTTCCGAGCCGCTGCGCTTGCATAGATCCGCTGCCACGTGCTGAGCGGCTGGGCCACAACATCCGTGCGCGGCGCGATGTCGTGGAAGATCTCCGGTCGCTCAGGCATGCGCACCACCGAACAGCAATTCCTGTACGCGAGCCTCATCCGTAGGGCTGTTCACTTCCGCCTTCAACTGCCCCGGATGCGGGCTCAACAGCGCGATGCGGTTGCCCACGCGGATGGCTTCAGGAATCGAGTGCGTCACGAACAGCACCGTGAACTTCGTGTCCTCCCACAGCTGCAGCAGTTCCTCTTGCATGCGGACGCGCGTGAGCGCATCCAGCGCTGCGAACGGCTCGTCCATCAGCAGGATGTCGGGTTCCATCGCCATGGCCCGAGCAATCGCCGCACGCTGCTTCATGCCGCCGGAGAGCGTGTGCGGATACGCGTGCGCGAATTCCGTGAGGTTCACCTTCTCTACATAAGACGCGGCACGTTCCAAGGCCTGGACCCGCGCAAGCTTGCCGGAAGCCGTCAGCGCGAACACAATGTTCTCCGTGACCGTCTTCCAGGGCAGCAGTTGGTCGAACTCTTGAAACACAAAGATGCGATCCGGCCCGGGTCCGCTGACCGCCTTCCCATTGAGTACGATCCGGCCCTCCGCGGGCGCATGGTATCCGCCGACCGCCTTCAGCAGTGTCGACTTGCCGCAGCCCGAAGGCCCCAGCAGAACGAAGCGGTCGCTCTTCAGCACATCGAAGCTCACTCGATATGTGGCCGTGACCAGCTTCTCGCCCACCCGATACTGAAGGGTCACGCCGTCCACTTTCAGCAGCGGCTGCATCAGTTGCCTGGTGCTCCATGAAGTTCGGGGAAGAAAAGCTCGGTCCAGGCCGCTGACTTGTTCTCTAGCGACCCGTTGGCCTGCATGAACTCGGCGAACTTCATGACGTTCTCAGGTGTGGTTGTGAAGCGGATCGCAGGGTCGTTCAAGATGACGGCGAGTTCCTCCTCGGAAAGTCCACCGCCCCCAGAGGATTCAAACAGCAACCGAGCCGCCATCGCGTGGTCTGCCGCGATCCTCGCGTTCGCGTCATCCAGAGCCGCGATCACAGCCCCAATGATCCCGGGATTTTCGTCGCGAAACTTAGTGGTCGCCGCGAGCATGGTAAACGTCGCCGGCCCTCCCATCACTTCGTCCGACGTGAGAATCGTGCGGACCTGCGGGTCCTTGCGCTCGCGCTGGTGAAACGGAGGCGAAGAGAAATGCGCGGTGATCGCGCCTGAGCCGCCGAGCAGCGCGACGACCGCATCCGGATGCGTCATTGAAACGGTGTACTTATCGAAGCGCGTGACTGCTTCGCCGCCGTATTTCTGCCGAGCGTACATCTGCATCACGATGGCCGGGATGGACACCTTGATCGCGGTCAGCGCGATTTTGTCCTGCGAGTCGAGATCTTCCAGGCGCTTCAGATGCTCGCTGCGGGTGTTGAGGTACATCGGCAAACTGGTGATCGCCGCAACTCCGGTGACCTTAGCCGAATCGCGCGTGCGGTCCCACAACGTGAGAAACGCGGGTGGTCCCGCAGCGGTGAAATCGGCCGATCCAGACAGCAGCGCGTCGTTGACCGCGGACGGACCGCCCAGGTCGATCCACTTTACGGCGACCTCGCCGAGTCCGGCCTCGCGCGCGTGCTTCTCAATCAGCTGGTTCTTCTCCATCACCAGCAGCGGCAGAAAACCCACGCCGCCGGCGCCTTTCGGGATGCGGATTTCCCGCGTTCCTGAAGGCGCAGAACCCCCGCAACCCGCCAGCAACAGCGCGACAACACCAGTCAGCAGCCTGATTTTCATGCGTTGTCCATTATCGCTCTTTGCGCGCCGCACTTGACGGGCCGGGGAAACAACAGGCACAGTGGATCGACGTGAACATTCCACTTTCCACTGAGCTGGCCCGCTGGGCTGCGGCACTCACCTACGAAGACCTCCCGGCAGACGTGATCGAATCCACCAAGCTGCGCGTGCTGGACGTCATCGGTCTGTGCCTCGCCGGTGCCGAGACACCGTTCGGCAAGGCCACGCGCGCCGCTCAGGTGGAGATGTCGTCCGCGGGTCCCTCCACGATCCTTGCGTTCGGGGACCGCGTGGGCGTGGCCGCCGCCGCCTTCGTCAACGGTGCTTTGTCGCAGGCGCTGGAGTTCGATGACACACACAACGAATCCATCGTCCATATGAGCAGCCCAGCCGTTGCTGCCGCCCTCGCGTTGGGCGAAGTGCGCGGAGCAACCGGTCGCGACCTCATCACCGCCATCGCCCTCGGCAACGAAATCTCCTGCCGCGTCGGCTGCGTCTCTTCGGGCGAGCTGCACAAACGCGGCTTCCACCCCACAGGCCTCTTCTCCACGTT
Organism: Bryobacterales bacterium; assembly: GCA_947446025.1. Taxonomy (GTDB): domain Bacteria; phylum Acidobacteriota; class Terriglobia; order Bryobacterales; family Bryobacteraceae; genus Palsa-187. Next base: position 41,249 of record CANFEY010000004.1, on the reverse strand, counting down.
CGGCGCGGCGTATCTCGCAGGCAAGCTCCTGGGGCTGGACGCGGAGGCCATGGCACGCGCGGCAGGCATCGCCGGAAGTTTCGCCAGCGGACTGCTCGAATGCTGGGTGGATGGCACGCAGACCAAGTTCCTGCATCCGGGATGGTCGGCGCAGAGCGGCATCCACGCGGCGTACCTGGCGCGCCACGGAGTCACCGGACCAGCCCAGGTTTTCGAAGGCCGCTGGGGCCTGTTCGCTTCCCACGTGCAGGCAGCAGACGCACACCGCGATTTCACGCGCATCAATGCCGCGCTCGGCACGCATTGGGAAAGCCGCAACGCTTCGTTCAAGCCGTATCCCGCTGCTCACGTGATTCATCCCTACATCACTGCGGCGCTCCGTCTGCGCGATCAGGGTGCCCGGGCCGAAGACATCGCGCGCGTGGATTGCCCGGTGACCGGCTTCATCGTGGGCATCGTGTGTGAGCCGACCACGGAAAAATTCGCCCCTGCCACTGATTCGCACGGCCGCGTCAGCCTGCAATACAGCATCGCGGAAACGTTGGTGCGCGGATCACTCGGCAAGTCAGCCTATAGCGCGGAGAGCCTGCGCGACGCGGAGATTCTAGCGCTGGCCCGCAAAGTCCGCTATCACGTCGACCCCACCTATCCCGGTCCAGGCCGCTTCAAGGGGGCGGTCCAGGTGACGATGAACGACGGGCGCGTGGTGGAAGAAATTGAAGAGTACAACCGAGGTTCCGCCGAGAACCCGATGACCTACGCCGAGCTGCGCGCCAAGTTCGACGAAAACGCCGCGGCGTTCCTCACTGCCCAGCAGAGGGAACGCGTAGCGGCGACAGTGGCGCAGCTCGAGACGTTAAAGAGCGCGGCGGAGCTACTGGCGCTTACTATTCGTTAGCCCCACCCTGGAAGATTTGAATCACCTTACCGTCCGGCATGGTGACCGATTTCAAGAATCCCAGCGGACTGCCGTTCTTCGCCGGCAGAAACCGGATCTTGATGTTGTCTCCCGTGTGGATCGCGTTGGCTCCGGTTTTCCCGATGCCGCGCTGCGCCAACGCCGTCGCTGACCCCATCGTCATCACCCACTTGGTGGCGGTCCCGTCGGCATTCTTGACTTCCACCGTCAGGGACCCGTGCGGGTTCACGAACTTGACGCTATCAACAAGCCCCGCGATTTCCTTGTCGCCCTTCATGTCGTACACGCCAGCCAGGGAATGGTGGGCCTGCAAGGCTCCCGTCATCAACCACCCGCACAGTGCCGCGCATCCCAGAATCCGCTTCGTCATTTCCTCACCTCCACAGATTGTTCTCAATTTCGCCCAGTAGCCGACTGGCCATCGAGTGTATCACCGGGAGACCCGGTGTTCAACGGTCTCTACGCAAGCGTTAGTGCCGCAACTGCGTTTCAAAAGAATTCTCTTCGTACACTTCGCAATACGCGCGCTCCGGAACAACGCCGTCACCGCCGCCCGCGCGCAGGATGCGCGTAGGCATCACCCAGGGCTCAACGAACGAATCCGGGTCCTCGATCGTCATCTCGTAACGGATTTCGTTTCCAACCCGCGTGAGTCTCTCGACGATGTGCATGTTGCTGGAATGGAACAGGCCGCCCCGCCCCAACCACGTGGAATCCACGAAGGAATTGGAATCGATGACCAGCGTGTCGCCTTCCCACTTGCCGATGCTGTAGCCAAAGTAGGTCGCCTCCAGCTCCTTCGCCGGCGTACGGGCCCGCCCGTCCGTGGGGATGTCGCGGAACTCCGTGTTGCCGCCGCCGTAATCGGCGTACTGGCGGTAGAACATGATGACGTCTTTATCGACTTGGATAATCCGGCTGGGGGTACCTTGCCGCGGGAGTCCCAGCGGCTGACAGGTCATGACGGGATCGTACTTGTTCGTCCACTGATCCAGTTCTTGAACCTTGTCCCAGAACTCGGGCTTATAGATGGGACGGCTCGGTCCAAACCGCGTGGGAGAGATCCACTCATAGTCCACCCAGAAGTTGTCCTGCCCGGTCTTGCACCCGATGTCGGGGTTGATTCCGCTCCCGGCCACCTGCGTTGGACCACAGCGGCGGGTTCCACTGCCTGTGACGGGAAGAGGAGCGCCGCCCCAGTTTCCGGTCATGTCCGGTTTGCCATCGGCCCGCCTCGGCGTGACGGCGGTTGCAGCTTGCGCCGGGGCCGGTCCAGCGGTGGATGCCAACGTCCAAGTGGGAGGCTGATTCGTCGGCCGGATCGCCGCCTTGACGCTTGCCGGAACAGGCATCACCACATACATCTGTCCCGTCTCTGTCAGCGTCGTCGCAATGTCCCGGACCACGGCACCGTTCTTCTTCTCCGTCATCTTGCCGGGAATAAACGCCTCGGCCGGATTCAGCGGATTGTTCCAGTCCTTGTAGTCGCTGTAAGTGAACTCGGTGGTGTTCGCGCCCTGCTTCACGACCACCTTCTCTGCCATGAACTTTGCATCCAGCGTCGCCGTAGCGGTGGCATTGGGGACCCCCGGGATCGGGAACGTCACCACCGGCTTGTTGCTTTCCCACACAACGGACGTTTTTCCCGCCGTCGCCACGCCGGCCGGTACATCGATGCCGGGTTTTGGTGCCATCTTCGGCTCGGCTAGGACCCCGGCCATGGCGGCCTTCCACGCACCCTGCGGACCGGCCCACAAGCGAATCATCCGTTCCTCCACGGTTGCGGGCATCGGAGTCGCTTTGCCCTTGCCCGCGATGAGTTCGGCACCGGGAATATCCTCGTTCCACGCGTATGCCCCACTGAGGACTTCGATGTTGGAGCAGCTCTGGCCGTTGGGCCGCGTGCCGGTCATCTGGATCCGTTCCCCTGAAACCTGGTAGCTGATGCTGGTCCGGTACTTCGTCACATTGCAGGGTTGCCCGCCTACTTGCACTGTGCCCTTACCCGTGTACTCCAGAGACATCATCAGATCCTGCTCTTCGCTGCTGCGCAGCATGCCCGTATACCAGGCCCAATTGAAGAGGACTGCCTTCAAGTCTTTGGCACCGGCGGCCGGAGTGTACAGGACCGCGCCCTTTCCCTTCCCCTGGCCTTGCGCCTCGGCGTTGGGCGGCGCGCTAATCGTCAGGGCGACTGCCATGGCAACGCTTGTCCCCAAGAGCTTTCGTAGAACAGTCATGAGTGATCTCCCCTTGCCGATTGCTGAACGGTTCGCTAGATAGTCTACACTGGTGTTCCAAGAAAGGGAATCCATGACCCACTCACGCCTGTTCATGCTCACCGCAATGCTGTCCATTCCGTGCGTCGCGCAGCCTGCGCCTCAAATACTCGACGTACAGGGCGGCAAGATCCGAGTGGTTACCGTGGCCACCGGGTTGATCCATCCATTTAGTCTTGCGTTCCTGCCGGATGGGCGCAGCCTGCTGGTGACCGAAAAGAACGGCCGCCTGCGGATGATCCGGGACGGTGTGTTGGACCCCAATCCAGTGTGGACCTCACCCACGTCAGCAGCGGCCGATGGGGACGCGCTGCACTTTGTTGCGCTGCATCCCCAATTCGCGCGCAACTCGCTGGTCTACGTTTCTTACCCCAAGCTGGGAGATCGTGGGTCCACGCTGGCCGTAGCGCGCGGACGCTTGGAGAACGGCAAGCTCACCGGCGTCCAGGAAATCTTCGTGGCGGATGCGTGGGAAACCGGCGGCAACCTGGCGGGCCGGATTTTCTTTGGCCCCGACGCCTCCCTCTATGTCACCATCGGTGACCGCGACCGGCTATGCTGCAACGGCGGCGAAGACACCAGCCTCCGCATGAAGGCGCAGCGCCTGGATAACCACGTCGGCAAGACGCTGCGCCTGCGCGACGACGGCGGCGTGCCTCCGGACAATCCCTTTGTGGGCCGCGCCGGAGCAAAGCCGGAAATCTTCACCTACGGCCATCGCAACGGCTACGGACTGGCGATCCACCCTGAGACCGGCGCGCTGTGGCAAGCCGAAATCGGCCCTCTGGGCGGCGATGAGGTTAACATCCTGCAACCCGGCCACAACGGCTGGCCGCTGGTTTCCATGGGCCGCAATTATACGGGGTCTCTGGTTTCCGACGAGTCCTTCGCGCGGGCCGGCATGGATAATGCGCGCATGTTTTGGGTGCCCTCCATCAGCCCCTCCAGCATGCTGTTTTACACGGGGGACAAATTCCCCCGTTGGAAGAACAGCCTGTTCGTAGGATCGCTCACCCAGCAGCAATTGATCCGCGTTTCTTTCAATCAACCCTCGCAAGCCGAGAAGCGCGAGGGGCTCCTGGTCACCCTGCGGGAACGGATTCGCGACGTGCAGCAAAGTCCCGATGGATTCATCTATGTCGCAACCGAGCGCGCCTCCGGCGGCGGCGCCGCGGATGGCACGGTGCTCAGAATTGAGCCGGCCGAGTAGCCGCAACCGGGGGGCTTGCGCTCCGCGTTTTGAAGGTATAACCTCTGTGATGGCATGCTGGGAGGACTATCGATGCGACCGAACTTAATAGATGCAACAGCCATCCGGCAGGCAGGGCGGCACCTTGGCACCATTTTCCTCATGGGAGCATTGTCCAGTTCCATTTGGGGGGCCGCACCGCCGCTGCTGGACGCCGCTAAGAGCGACAATTTGCCTGCGGTGCAGAGGTTGATCAAGGAGCGGGCTGAGGTCAATGCGACCGCTGGCGACGGCTCCTCAGCGCTGTTATGGGCGGTATTCAACTCAAACGTGGACATGACCAAGGCGCTGCTTACCGCGGGCGCTGCCGTGGACGCGCCGAACCGCTACGGCGTAACCCCCTTGCTCCAGGCAAGCCGCAATGGCGACGCCGAGGTGATGAAGGCCTTGCTCGATGCGGGAGCCCAAGCCACTCGCTGGCACCCGGAAGGTGAGACGCCACTCATGGCCGCGTCGCGCACCGGCAAGGTGGATGCAGTGAAGCTTCTGCTTGCGCGTGGCTCCTTCATCAACGCGACGGACCCGATTGAAGAACAGACAGCGCTGATGTGGGCATCCGCCGAAGGTCACGTGGAGGTGGTAAAGACGTTGCTGGCCGCCGGCGGGGATCCAAATCTAAAGGCGCATGTTTCCCAGCTTACCCAGCGGAAGAACTCAGATCACGCGTCGGGTGGTCTTACGGCGCTGATGTTTGCCGCGCGCAATGGACACTCGGGTGTGGTCAAAGCGCTAATGGCTGGCAAGGCCGATCCTAAACTGACCAATGCCGACGGCGCGACGGCGACAGTCATCGCCATTGTCAATGACCGCTTCGATCTTGCGAAAGAGTTGCTTGACTTGGGTGCCGACCCCAACGACGGATCTTTGTTCTTCGCGGTCGACATGCACGATGCCACCACGGACATGCGCGCGCATGATGGTTCCCGGCTGCAACCCAACCATCCCAACAACCTGACCGCTTTAGGGCTGGTCAAGGTGCTGCTCGACTTGGGCGCGGATGCGAACAAACCGTTTGTGGGCACGTTGCACTCGACGACGCTGTGCTGCGCGTCGGCGATCAAGAGTTCGCCGTTTTACCGCGCGGCAACGGCAGCCGACGTGGATGCCCTGAAGGCCTTGCTGGCCAAGGGAGGGAAACTCGACTGGAGCCCCAGCAAGATCCCTGCCGACGGCAAGGGTCCCGCAGGTGGTGGCAGAGCAGGCCCAACCGCGGACTATACACCCTTGATGGCTGCCTTGAAGGGTGGCCAGGGCGCGTCTTTCGCCGCAGGCCCCGGATTCAGCCGCCTGGTGGCACCGCCCTTCCGCGAGCCCGGCAGCCGCGATCCAGTGGAAGCTGTTAAGGTACTGCTAGCCGCCGGGGCTGATCCGAACGTCAAGGTGGGCGATGGGTCCACGGCGCTCCATCAGGCCGTTCAGGCCCAGCAGGTGGCCCTGGTTCGTACCTTGGTGGCAGCCGGTGCAGTGCTGGACGCGGTCAACAAGGATAAGCTCACGCCGCTGGGTTTGGCTGAAAAACTGAAGAGCACGCCCGCGCCCGTGTCCACCGTGAATGATGAGGAAGCGTACCGTCCGAAGCGCGACTCGCGTGAGGATATCGTGGTGGCGCTGCGGGAGTTGATGCACCTTGGTCCCAATGATCCGGTTCCCGCGCCCCCGGCTGTACCCGCTGAACCTGACCCGAAGGCGAAACCCGCGCAATGAGTATCCGGAAGAACACCCTATTCCTGGCAGCGTTCGCAGGCTTGGGCATAGCTGTGTTGTTGACCGCGCAGCAGCCAGTTCGCACTGCGGCGGCGGCCCAGTCCACAGAGGCCGCTCAATACCGCGCGATGGTGAACAAGTACTGCGTTGGGTGCCACAACCAGCGGACAGCCTCTCCATCGGAAGATCCCGTTAATCTGGAAGCGGCAAGTCTTGACGATCTGACGGGCCATGCAGCGACTTGGGAACGAGTGATTCGGAAACTGAGTGTGCGCGCCATGCCGCCCCCAGGATTGCCTCGTCCCTCCGAAGCCGAGTACGCAGGCTTCACCGGCTGGTTGGCGGGTTCACTGGATCGTGCGTGGGATGGCAAGAGCAACCCGGGCCGCTACGTGTTGCATCGTCTGAACCGCGCCGAGTACGCCAACGCTGTCCGCGACCTGTTGGCGGTCGACCTCAACGTCTCTGACCTGCTGCCCACCGACGGGGCGGACTTCGGGTTCGACAACATTGCAACCGCGCTCAAAACGTCGCCGATGCTGCTTGAAGGATACGTGAACGCAGCACAGCGCGTTAGCGCGATGGCCGTGGGTGATCCACAGGTGAGTCCTGGAACCACCGAACACATCATCCCCCGCGAGCTCAGCCAGAACGGGTACGTCAACGGCCTGCCCCTCGGAACCGTTGGCGGCACCGTTGTCCGCCATGTTTTTCCAGCCGACGCCGAGTACAATCTGGCGGGCCGGCTCATCCGCGGCATCGCGGAAGGATACTCCGGGGTAGAGAGCAACGAAATTCCCAACACCTTCGTAATCACCGTGGACGGGACGGAAGTGTTTTCGGCACAGATTGGTGGACCGAAGGATCACGAGATCCAGGGCGGCGATGTGAACATTTCCCGCACGGCGATCGAAAAGCGGTTGATTGGACGCGCGCGGGTCACCGCCGGTCCGCATGACGTCGGCTTTACCTGGAAAGAGCGTCCCTTCCAGATGCAGGACGTCTGGGAGCCCTCGAAGCGGGACAGCCAGGAGATCCATATGACCGGAGGTTTGCCGAAGCTCCGGTCGGTTGCCATCGACGGTCCGTACAACGTTTTTGGCCTGAGCGAGGGCGTCAGCCGGCAACAGCTCTATGTGTGTCATCCCGCGCCTGCGTCGGGCAAGGCAGTAGCAAGTGATGAAACCAGCTGCGCCACCAAGATCCTTACGAATCTCGCGCGGCGCGCGTTCCGGCGTCCTGTAACTCCTGCCGACGTAGAAGCGCCTATATCGTTCTACACGAAAGCACGGCAGAACGGCGGCAATTTCGACGATGGAATTCGCGCCGGCGTCGCGCGCGTTCTTTCGAGCCCGTACTTCTTGTTCCGCATTGAGGAAGATCCCGCCACGGCCCGCGCCGGTGTCGCGCATCCGGTCAGCGACACTGAGCTTGCCTCCCGCTTGTCGTTCTTCTTGTGGAGCAGCATCCCCGATGAGAAGCTGTTGAGCCTGGCGGAGAAGGGTCAGTTGCGAACTCCCGCAACGCTCGCCGCCGAGGTCCAACGGATGCTCGAAGACGAGCGGTCCGGCGCATTGGTTGAAAATTTCACGGGGCAGTGGTTGCAGTTGCGGAATCTGGAAGCAAAGGTCGTGCCGGACCTGCTGATGTTCCCGGATTTCGACGCCAATATCCGCCACGGATTCCGCACGGAAACCGAGCAATTCTTCGCCTACATCCTGCGCGGCAACCGCAGCGCCCTGGAACTGTTCAGCGCGGACTACACGTTCGTGGATGAGCGGCTGGCCAAACACTACGGCATCCCTGGCGTCTATGGCCCGCAGTTCCGGCGCGTGAAGCTCACTGATCCGAACCGCCGGGGACTGCTGGGACAGGGAAGCATTCTTGCTATGACCTCGGTGGCCACCAGAACTTCTCCGGTATACCGCGGGAAGTACGTGTTGAGCACGTTCCTCAACACGCCGCCCCCGCCCGCTCCGGCGAATGTTCCGTCGCTCGAGGAAAGCAACAAAGAGGTGAAGGCTCCCACCACGGTGCGCGCCCAGCTCGAACTCCATCGGAAGAACGAGCCTTGCGCCACCTGCCATCGCGTGATCGATCCTCCGGGGTTTGCACTCGAAAACTTTGACTCGGTCGGGCAATGGCGCGACGCTGGTCCGGACGGCGCGCCCCTGGATGTTGCTGGCAAGCTTGCGGACGGAACACAAGTCAGCGGACCCGCCGCCCTGCGGGAGGCCATTCTGAAGCGGCCCGATGCGGTTGTGACGGTACTGACGGAGCGAATGATGACGTACGCGTTGGGCCGCAAGTTGGAACCGTCCGACCTGCCTGTGGTGCGCCGCATCGTGAAGAAAACAGCGCAGAACAAGTACCAGCTCTCCTCCATTGTCATGGGCATTGTGGAGAGCGCACCATTTCAGATGCGTACAAAGCTGGAGACCTCCAGCGAACAGCCGATTAACGTAGTAGGATCTAAGAAGTAGGAGTCAACAAGGAGTAGCAATGTTCATAACGAAGAAGCATATTTCGCGCCGCACGCTATTGCGCGGTACACTGGGCGCCGGTATCGCCCTGCCCTTTATGGACGCCATGGCCCCCGCGCTCTCCGCGGCCCCGGCCTCGCCGTTCCGCTTCGGCACGGTCTACTTTCCTTGTGGTGTCCAGCCTGCCTCCTGGCATCCGGAAAAGGCAGGAAGCGACTTCGAGTTCAAGCCGGTGATGCAGCCGCTGGAACCGTTCCGCAATCAACTGGTTACGGTCAGCAATATGAAGGCTCCGTGGGGCGCCTCGGTCCACATGGGTGCCAGCGCGGCGTTCCTCAATGGTGTCGGGCCCACCAACAACCTCCTGGAAACGGGAGCCGCCTTCGGCAAGATACACTCGAAGAAAACCATTGACCAGTACATTGCCGATCAAGTGGCCGGCGATACTCCCCTGCGTTCCATCGAACTCGGTACCGAGGACATGGGTACCGCCGTCGGCGCGTGCGATGGATTCGCCTGCACGTTCTTCAACACCCTTTCCTGGCGCGACGAAACGAGCCCGCTGCCGATAGGAATCAACCCGCGCGTGACGTTTGAGCGCATGTTCGGCGAGACGGATTCGGCGAAGCGGCGCTTTGCCCGCCTCAAAGAGAAGCAGAGCCTGCTCGATTCGGTGACCCAGGAAGCCTCGAAGCTGCGGAGTTCGCTGGGTACGCCCGATAAGGCGATCCTCGATGAATACCTGAGCAACATCCGCGAAGTGGAGCAGCAGCTGGACAGGTTCGAGACTCGCCTCAGCACCATCACCGGCAAAGCAGAAGCACCGGTAGGCTTGCCGGAGGCGTTTGACGATCACATGGACGTGACGTACAACCTGATGTACCTGGCGTATCAAGGCGACATCAGCCGCGTGGCCACATTCATGATCGGTCATGAACCGACCGACCGCGCGTACGCACACATCGGCATCCCGGAGCAGCACCACACTATCTCGCATCACGGCAACGATCCGGAAAAGCTTGCGAAGTACGCCAAGATCGCCACCTATCACATGGTGAAGTTCGCCGCGTTCGTCGACAAGCTGAAGACCACGCCCGACGGCGACGGAAATTTGTTGGACCACTCGCTCTTGTATTGGGGCAGCGGCATGGGCAACGGCAACGCGCATGATCGCAACGATCCGCCCGCGGTGATCGTGGGTGGTGCAAACGGCAGGCTCAAGGGCAACCGGCACATCATCACCAAGGAAGCGCCCACCGCCAACCTATTGGTGGCGCTGGCGCAGTTGGGCGGCGCGGAGATCGAGAAAGTCGGCGTCAGCACAGGCAAAGTCGACCTTTAAGGGCATTTCTCGGCGACGCGGTTTACGGTTGTCACATTGATGCCGTCCGCGCCGCCGTTGCCAATCAGAAGTCCGTTCACCAGTACGCGTGCGCCTGCCCACGTGTCCAGTCGCGTCAGCACGAACTTCAGCGCCATCGTCCGGCTGCCCAAAGGCCGTGTCGCGTTCTGCCCGGCCGCCTGAGCCCGTTCTGCCCGCTCTGGTGCCGTCGCCTGTGTCACCGTCCACTCTGCCCCGGTGCGTGTCAGGCAGCCGACCACCCGAACTAGCGCGTTCGCCGGCAGCTCAGTATTCCCGTCCTTCGGCACGATTTGTACGCCAGCTACCGTTGTCGCCCCCAGCTCGCTCGCCCCGGCCGGAAGACCGTTGGCCTTCAGCATCGCCGCGACAATGTCGGCATACGTCGCGGCGTTGAGAGAAGCCGGCGCGCCGTTCGGCATGTTCAGGCTGACGAACTCCAGCAGGTCCCCGGCGGTCTTCTGGGAAAAACTCTTCCAGAAAACATCGCCCGCCAGCGGAGACCTTCCCTGCGTTCCCAACGTGTGACAGCCCGCGCAGCTCCGCCCAAACGCAGCCGATCCGCGATCAGCCTGCGCGTCGGTATACACGCCGTCCCACACGGTCCTCGTTTGCGCGCCCGCCACGCCCGTCGCACAGCACAACAGCGCAACCATCTTTCGCATCCCGTGATCGTGTCAAGGAACAGCAGCCATGTCAAGCTGGCCTTCCCGCCGATGCCTAATTGTGCTAAACACATAGGTTGCCATCTATGAAACAAGTTCTGTGCGCGGCCGCCGCCGTGGCCGTCATCGCCCTGCTAACCCGAGTCCAAGCGCAGACGCCGGCCGATCCTCAGCGCGCTTTGGTGAACACCTACTGCGTCACCTGCCACAGCGCCCGCCTCAAGTCCGGAGGCCTCGCGCTCGATGGCCTGAATCTGCAAGCCGCGGCCAACGACGCGGCGGTGTGGGAAAAGGTCCTGCGCAAATTGCGCGGCCACCAGATGCCACCCCCGGGCAGCCCGCAGCCCACGCAGAAGGACGTCGATTCACTGGTCACCTGGCTTGAGACAAAGCTCGACACGCAGGCCAAAGGTCTCAAGGCCGGCTACGTCCCCATCCAGCGCCTGAACCGCAGCGAGTACGCCGCAGCGGTGAAAGCCCTGGTAGGCGTCGAGGTGAAGGCCAAGGAAATCCTGCCGCAGGATATCCAGATAGAAGGCTTCGACAACATCGCCGACGCGCTCAGCGTCTCGCCCGCGTTTCTGGACCAATACGTCACCGCCGCCCGGCAGGTGGCGCGGCTCGCCGTCGGCAGCCCCAATCCCCGCGTCTCCAGCGTGAAGTACCCAGTCGCGGCAAACCAGAATCCCAACGATCCCCCGCCCCTCGGCACGCGCGGCGGCGTCAAGTTCAAACACAACTTCCCAGCGGACGGCGACTACCAAATCACCATCAATGACCTCGGCGTCGGCCCGTACCCCAACGGTCTGGAGAGCGAGGCCACCGTAGTCATCCTAATCGACGGACGCATCGTGTTCCGCAAATTGCTCGGCGGACCCGCGGACCTTGCCCTGGCGGACCGCAAGGCCGGAACCGGACGCGCGCAGATCATGGACCGCTTCTCGAAGATCCCCGTCTCTATCAAAGCCGGAGTGCGTGACGTGGTGGTGACGTTCATTGACCGCTCCAATGTTGAGAGCGACGAACTGCTGGAAAAGCTACAGCCCTACGGCGGCCTTACCGGCGGAGCGGCTGTCCCGCATGGTTCCTCCGTGCTTCGCGAAGGCGTCGTGATCACGGGACCCTTCAACCCCACCGGCGTTTCCCCCACGCCCAGCCGAGCACTGATCTTCGTCTGCGATCCCAAGACTGCGGGAGAACTGGCCTGCGCCCGCCAGATCACCGCATCCCTGGCGCGCCGTGCATTCCGCCGGCCCATCACAGCCGAGGACCTGGCCCGCCTCACCCCGTTCTACGAAGCCGCGCGCAAGGACGGTGGAACCTTTGATGACGGCATCGAACAAGTGGTGGCCGCCGTCCTGGTCAGCCCCCAGTTTCTCTATCGGGGCATCCGCGGCCCGAAGGCTACACCGCCCGTTTCCGAGTTCGCACTTACTGACCTGGAACTTGCCACCCGCCTCTCTTTCTTCCTGTGGAACAGTGGCCCGGATGACGCCCTGCTCAAGCTGGCCGAAGCCGGCAGGCTCAGCGCGCCCGCAACGTTGGAAGCGCAGGTCCGCCGCATGCTGGCCGACCCAAAGGCTTCCAGCCTGGTCACCAGCTTCGCCATGAAGTGGCTGAACCTCACAGACCTTGAGCAGGTCGCCCCCGACCCCGCCCTGTTCCCCGGCTTCAACGAACAACTGCGCCAGGACTTTGCGAAAGAAGCCGAAGCCTTCCTCACCAGCATCTTCGCTGAGGACAGCAGTGTGGTGGAGCTCCTAACCGCTGACCACACTTTCCTCAATGACCGCCTGGCCCGCCACTACGGCATCCCCGGCGTTCTGGGCTCTCAGTTCCGCAAGGTCTCCCAGATCCCACAGGAACGCCGAGGCCTGCTGGGCAAGGCCGCGGTGCTGCTACGCACCTCCTATGGCGACCGGACGTCGCCCGTGCTGCGCGGCGCGTGGGTGCTGGATAAACTGCTCGGCACGCCCCCCACGCCCCCGCCGCCCGACACCGCAACCGACCTTTCGCAAAAGCCCGGTGAGCAGCCCAAGACCGTCCGCGAACGGCTGGAGCAGCATCGCGCCAAAGCCAGCTGCAAAATGTGCCACGGTGTGATCGATCCCACAGGCCTGGCCCTGGAGAATTTTGACGCCATCGGCCAATGGCGCACCATCGACAGTCAGGCGAACGCTCCCATCGACGCCAGCACCGTGCTGCCCACCGGAGTCGCCATTAACGGCGTGGTGGACTTGCGCGCCCAACTGGTAGCCAAGCCCGCGATCTTCGCGCAGACCGTGACGGAGCGCTTGCTGATGTACGCCGTGAACCGCAGGCTTGAGCATTTCGACATGCCCCAGGTGCGCGCCATTGTGCGCAAGTCCGCGAAAGACAACTACAAGCTGTCTTCCCTCATACTGGGAATCGTGAACAGCGACGCGTTCCGGAAACAGGGCGCAGGGAGATAACTTATGTTTGTCACCAGGAAACACATTCCACGCAGAGCGGTGCTGAAAGCCGCCGGGGTCACGATAGGCCTGCCTTTCTTGGAAGCGATGACGCCTGCATTCGCGCAGACCGCCGCGCCGAAACTTCGCACGGGTTTCTTCTACCTGCCCCACGGCGCGATCATGGGCAACACCGCCCACGGCCCCGCAATGGACCGCTGGACGCCCTCCGGCGCAGGGGCGAATTTCAAGCTCAGCCCGATTCTTGCCGCGCTGGAGCCGCACAAAAAGTACGTTACCTCCTTCGGCGGCCTGGAAAACGCCGCCACCGCAGGCTCCGTCCATTCGTTCACCCCGGCCACGTGGCTCAGCGCCACCCGCCCGGATACAGGAGCCGCCCGCGCCCACATGGCCACCACGCTGGACCAGGTGATCGCAAAAATCATCGGCCAGGAAACGCGCCTGCCGTCCCTCGAAGTCGCCTCCGAAACCATTGTGCAATCTGCGGCCGGCGGCGGCGGAGCTTACGCAACGCTCTCCTTCCGCGACGCCGATTCTCCCCTCCCCATGGAGCCCAATCCGCGCAAGGTATTCCTTCAGCTCTTCGGCGAAGGCGACACGCCGCAGGAGCGCGCCGCCATCAATCGCAAAACAGGCAGCCTTCTCGACCTCATCATGGACGGCACCAAGAGCCTGCAGCGCGACCTGGGAAGCCGCGACAAGGCCGTCCTCGACGGATACCTGGAGAGCGTGCGCGAAATCGAACGCCGCATGCAAAAGGGCCAGTCGAATGACCTCTCGGCACTCAACGTCCCCGAAGCCCCCGTCGGCGAATTGGACGCGTTCCCGGACCAAGTGAAGCTGATGTTCGACCTGGTAGCCCTCGCCTATCAAGCCGACCTCACCCGCGTGGCCTCCTACATCATGGCCGCCGAAGGCACCAACCGCACCTACAACCACATCGGCATTCCGGATTCCTTCCACCCCGTCTCGCACCACGCCAATGATCTGGAGCGCATCAACAAGCTGGTCAAAATCCAGACCTGGCACCTGGAGCAGTTCGCCGCGTTCATCACCAAAATGGCGGCCACGCCCGACGGCGAAGGCTCACTGCTGGATCACTCCATCTTCATGTACGGCTCCAACATGAGCAACAGCGATCAGCACAACAACTACCCGGAGCCGAACATCCTGGTCGGCGGCGGCAACGGCAAGCTGAAGCTGGGCGGCCAGCATCTAGCGCTGGCGGAACGCACCCCCATCGCGAATCTCCACCTCACCGTGCTCCAAAAGATCGGCGTCGAGCGCGAAAAGTTCGGCGATAGCACCGGCATCATCGCAGGAGTGTAAGGCCGCCTGTTTTACCGGTTCGGGAGGCTTCTGGCCAAATCACGAAGTCGATACAACTCATCCATTATGGTCTGCCTCACGGTATCCCGCAGATCCGCACTATGCTGGATATCCCATCCTTGGACAGGAATCGGCGCAAGTACGCGAAGCCAAATGTCCTGATCCGCGCCGAAAAGCCACGTCTTCCGCGGAAGGGCGTTTGCCGTCCCGTGCACCACAAGCGGGAGTATCGGCACGCGCTCGCGAATCGCCAATTGAAAGGCACCCTGATTAAACTGCTGCACCTCCCCATCAAGGGAACGGCTACCCTCCGGGAAGAACACCACCGAACAGCGTTGTCGCAGGCATTTGGCGCAGCGCAGCATCGCCCTCGCGCTTTGCCTGGGGATAGATCGTTCCACGGGTATGTCCCCCGCCATACGGAGCATCCAGCCTACCAAGGGCAATCGAAATAGCTCAGCTTTTGCCAGCCACTTCGCATCCACCTCCAGGTGGGCGATCAGAGGAATATCGGCCAAGGACTGGTGGTTGCTGACGATGACGTAAACTTGATCCCGGCCGATGTGGTCCAGACCGGAAATATGGATTCGCCAGGGGTTCAGTTTCCCAAGCAGACGTCCTAGAAGGCGGAACCAGCGCCCTGTCCTCAGCCGGTTCGGCTCTCGATCAAAGGCCCAAATAGCGCCAAGCAGGGGTACCCAGAGAACGACAAGAGTCGCGCTGCTGGTCCAAATCCAGATGGAGCGGAGGAAGGGGAGCATATGCATTTAGCGAATTGCCATCCACGCCTCGTCCCTCGCAGAACACAAGCTTTCAACCCCCTTTGCATTCGGCGTAATCTTTACCTATATTATCGTGCATTATAGTGGAGGGGTCTTATGAAAATTCGCAAGCTTGTGTTGCTTCTGCTGCTTGGTGCCGCGTCCGCTTTCGGGCAGACCGCACTTGCCACCATTACCGGCACCATCTCCGATCCATCCGGAGCCGTAATCGCCAACGCACCGATCGAGGTCCGCAACACGGGCACCGGCCAGGTCTTCACCACTGCCAGCACGAGCACGGGCAATTACACGGTGCCGCAGTTGCCGATCGGCGATTACGACCTTGTAGTAGCCGTGGCTGGATTCAAGACCTACAACCATCAGGGGTTCCGTCTTGCGGCGCAGCAGACCATGCGCGAGGATGTTCGCCTGGAGGTCGGAACCGCGGCGGAAGCAGTCACTGTCACCGCGGACGCCTCGCTGCTCAAGACCGAGTCGGGCGAGTTGGTCCACAACGTGACCATCTCGCAGATGAATAACCTTCCGATTATGGCCCTTGGCGGCTCGGGCTTCCGCGACCCCTACGCACTCGTGCGCTTGATCCCCGGAGTACAGTACGTCGCGGGAGGCACCATGGTGGTGAACGGCAATCCGAATGCCACCGTCCAATACCGTCTTGAGGGGCAGGCCACTGGCACCACCGGCCCGCAGCGGGCTCTCACCGCATTTACCCAAGCGAGTACCGAGGCCATCCAGGAAGTGGCCGTATTGACCAGCAACTACGCAGCCGAGTTCGGCACGGCTGGCGGCGCGGTACTGAACATGTCCATGAAGAGCGGCACGAATCGTTACAGTGGCACCCTATACGATTACGCAATTAACGAAGTTCTGAATTCCGCCACGCCCTACACGGGCCTGAAAGACAGGGTCAGACGCCACAATGTCGGGGGCACCTTCGGCGGCCCGGTGAAAATCCCGAAAGTTTACGACGGCACCAACCGCACGTTCTTTTTCTTCAACTATGAGGCGTTTCGGGCCAACACAATCGAGACATCCCAGGCTCCCACCGTGCCTATCCAAGCTTATCGGGATGGGAACTTTTCCCCGCTCCTCACGGCGGAAAACAACCGGCCGCTCCGAACCGGTACCGGAGCGGCGGCCACGAACTATGTGGACCCGCTGGGCCGGGCCATCATCAGCGGCATGATATTCGACCCCAACACGACGCGTCCGACAACCGGCGGCGCAACCGTGCGCGATCAATTCCCGGGCAACGTCATTCCGGTGACCCGCTTCGACCCTGTTTCCATGAAGATTCTGGCACTGGTTCCGCTACCCAAGGGCACCAATTCCGCCCGCGGACAACTTGGGGACAACTATCAAAACCCCTTCATCGCCGACCGCGACTCCAAGATTCCGTCGTTCAAGATCGACCAGACCATCGGCTCCAAAGGCCGCCTGTCGGGTTACTGGCAGAGCACTGAGACCGTAGCCCAGTACGCCGTCGGTCAGGCCGCGTCGGAAGGCTTCTCGACGCCGATCACCGCTACCCGCGGCACCTTCATTTCCTCCAAGGTGATCCGTCTGAATTACGACCATACCTTGACGCCCACCGCGCTGCTCCACGTCGGTGCCGGGTGGAACTCCCTCAATTTCAATGATGCCGCGCCGGTTCTCGATTACAACGCACAGCGGGAATTGGGCCTGCGCGGCGCAACCCTGAATCGTAACTTCCCGCGGTTCATCACGGGCACCAGCGGAGCCGCCATTGGTGGCATGTCGACGCTCGGCCCAAACTTTCAGGGCCGATCCTTCGAGCGCCGTCCATCAGGCAACCTGACTCTCAATTGGGTGAAGAACAACCACACCTTTAAACTTGGTTCTGAATATCGTTTGGAGAAATACCCGAACCAAGGTTTCACGGGTACGGCCGGTGTCTATACCTTCGGCAACTCCACTCTGCAGACTTCGTTACAAGGGCAAAATGTGAGCCAGGGCTTTCACGGCTTCAACTTCGCGTCCTTCATGCTGGGTGATCTGAGCGCAGCTACGCTCGCCCAGCCTACGTCCACCTCCACCAGCAAATCCCAGTGGGGCCTGTTTGTGCAGGACACCTGGAAAGTGACGCGCAAGCTGACGCTGGATTACGGCTTGCGCTGGGATTTCGGTACGTACGCCAGGGAGCATTACGGGCGGAACGGGAACTTCGGGATCAACGTCGTCAATCCCTCCGCGGGCGGACATCCGGGCGCGACGATTTACGAGGCGACCTGCAAATGCAATTTCGCAGCGAACTATCCTTACGCCGTCGGACCCCGCTTGGGCGTCGCCTACCAGATTAGCCAGAAGACCGTGCTGCGCGGCGGCTTCGGAATCGTCTATGCCGCTGCCGGCACGGCCGGCGCCACTGCGGGCCAAGCCGCTGGCTTCACGGTCAATACCGCGGCTGCCGGAACTCCGGGCTTCGGGCTGGCGCTGGGCCAGCTTCGGAATGGAATGCCGTCGGATGTCAGACCGATCTTCCCCAACTTTGAACCCAACGCCGGCCAGCCCGTGGGGGCCGTGGTCGCCGCGCCCGCGTTCCTGGATCCCAACGCCGGCCGTCCCGCCAGACAGGCGCAATGGTCCATCGGCTTGCAGCGCGAGATCACCCGGAACACGGTGGTGGAAGCTTCCTACGTTGCCAACCGCGGGGTGTGGTGGTCGGAAGTACTTGAGGCGGCGACAGGCGGCTTGTCCGCCATCAACGTGCTCAAGCAATCGGACCTGACCAGCCGCGGTTTCACAGATTTCACCAGCTTGGCGCAAAGCAACCTGTTGACCCAGCCATTTTCGAGCAATGCGGCTGCGCTGGCCGCGCGCGGCATCGGACTCCCGTATTCCAATTTTCCGACTGCCTTGACGGGTCGCCAGGCGATTCTGCCGTTCCCGCAGTACAGCAACAATATTTCTCCGTCCCAGGCTCCCCTCGGCAAGACCTGGTATGACGCGCTGCAAGCGAACCTGACGCAGCGCTTTAGCCGCGGCCTGTCCTTGAACGCGAACTACACCTACGCGAAGAGCATGAATCTGTTCAGTTCGCCGGACATCTTTAACCGGCAGCTCGGCAAAAACCTTGGCAATCAGGACCTGCCGCACCAGTTCCGCATGACGGCCGAATACCAGATTCCTTCGCTCGTCAACAGCGGGATCAAATTCCTGTCCAACAAAACCGTATCTTACGTGCTCGGCAACTGGGGTATCGGCTGGTATCTGCAATACCAGAGCGCCCCGGTTCTCGCGCGGCCGGCCAACCAGGGTACGGTGCCATTGAGCAACTTCCTGGGACGCGGAGTTGGCGCGGCGCAGTTGAAGGCCGGTCCTGACGGTAAGCCGATGAATCCGTGGTCGGTCAACTGGGTGGATTACGATGGGGATCGGCGCACCGATCCCATTGACATCAACTGCCACTGCTTCGATCCCACCAAGACCGTCCTGCTGAATCCGGCGGCCTGGGAGAGCATCCCCAACGGCCAGTGGGCCAACAACTTCAGCGATATCCGCTACTACCGCGGTATCCGCCAGCCCATGGAGAACTTGAACATCAGCCGGAATTTCCGCTTTACTGAGCGAGTCCTGCTGCACGTGCGCGTGGAGTTCCAAAACGTCACCAACCGCACGCGCCTGCCGCAGCCAGTGGCCACCGGCAACTTCAACGCCGCCCCGACCACCTTCACCGCCGGAAACAACACGGGCCTCTACAGCGGCGGCTTTGGAACCGTCCTGCCCACCAGCGGTACCACTGGTTTCCGCACCGGAATGTTCGTCGGACGCCTTTCGTTCTGAGCGCTCTGCTGGTCGCGCTGCGCAGCGCCTGCAGGCTGGGTTGCGCCTCGCCCGAGGCTGCGGTGGTGTATCCCGGCAATTCGACGATCATCCACGAGTAGGGCTCCATCGTACTTACCCGAGCGTTCAGGGACGGCGCTTCGCTTTCAGCCCGGATCTCGGTACCAGCGAGTACCGTGATGTCCCGGCTGAGGTTGAGTTTCCGACCATTGTGGCTGAGAACGACCGGTGTAGCGGCACACGGTCGATTGGCCACCATCCAAGGGGACCCGTCAGTTCCTCCGAGCAGGCAGCATATGAATCCCGTCGGCGGCGATGATGCTGATGTGCCCGATCCATGACCGATTCGCCGAAGCAAGCGCCTGCATGAGGGGCCCAATATTCTCCGGTATCGCAGGATGGATCTTGAACAGCACAACGCCGGAGCGTTCGAGAGGGGTTCTGCGTTGCAGCGCGATTTGCCAGAAATCCTTGTCCAGCGTGATCACGACGCGCCCTTGAGACTCAGCCAAGTCCAACAGGGCAGGGTCCTTCCACCCAATGCAATCCGTCCGCGCCCAGAGTACATCGTGACCGTCCGCGCGAAGCTCCTCGACGGGTGGCAATGCTCGGCTGCGGTCAGCAGGCCGCATGGTACGATCAGGCGAGGTGAGAGTCATTGAAGCCCAATACGGCGATGGTGTCCTCCGGCCTGCGGAGGGCCTGGGCCTTCGCCCGGGCGAACGCGTGAACTTGATTGTGGTGCGGCTGCCAGACCCTAATCGCTGGGACTTGGCCCGGCTTGCGAAGACTGCGAATAGGGACGACCTTGCCCTAGCGGAGCAGGGACTTGCTCAGTGGGCGGCCGACGGGCCACAACTTCCAGGAATCGTATAGACTGAATGCAGGAAGATTCATGAGCAAGGAATTCGTGGAAAACCGCGATGGGAGCTTTTACATCCTGGGCAGCCGTGTGCCCTTAGCCCACATCGTGCGGGAATTTCAGCGCGGGGAGTCCGCGGAGGTCATTCGCTCCCATTATCCGGCATTGAGCCTCGAGCAGGCTTACGGGGCAATCACCTTTTACCTTGGAAATCGGGAAGCGGTGGAGCGGGACATTGCGGAACGCGAGCGCGAGGAGGATGCTTTTGCAGCTGCCCATCCGACGCCTCCTGAAGTCAGGACGACGTTTGAGCGCATGCGGCAGCAAACCGTTTCGCCGCGAAGCTGACCGCCGCGGAGTTGACTCATGATCCGCTTCCTGGCCGACGCCAGTCTCCACGATGGGATCGTCACCGGTTGCCTCCGCCGCGAGCCGGCCATCGATTTTCTTTCGGCCCATGAGGCCAGACTAGAAGGAGTTCCCGACCCCGAGGTGCTGGCGTTCGCCACGCATCAGAATCGCATTCTGGTCACTTCCGATCTCAGGACGATGCCGCACCACTTCGGCGACTTTCTTGACGCGAATGGCCAGTGCGCGGGCGTCTTTCTAGTCAAGCAGAGGGCAGCGTTGGCTGATGTCATTGATGCGCTGGTGCTGATTTGGGCTGCTTCGGACACCGACGAATGGAAAAATTGGATCGTCGAGATTCCCCAGCCGTAACCACAAGCGGGCCCCAGTGCCCGTTCTCAGGGGGCGAGGAGTAGCCTCTGTGCTCGGAAACGATCTGGCCAGTATGCGGATAGGCTTGGGTATTCAAAGGTTAGCACCCCAGATTTAGCTCACGCCAACTAGAGCCTATCTAAGGCTTGCCTCTTTATGAAGGTAGCCAAAGACTTGAATCCGAACTTTTCTGAAAGGCGTGAACTCTCTTGGTCCATTCGAGCAACCCTTCAAAATCTTTCAATTCGATTTCCCATTGGTGGTCTACCCAAAAATCTCGAGCACCCCGTGTAAAGGTTGATGTCGTAGCCAAAAATGCTTTCGTAGCGCCCTCGTGGAACTTGACACCATAAAGTGCACGCACGAAACTCACTCCGACCTTATTCGACTCGTCATAGCGTTTGCATTCGATGATGAAACGGACCGCAGACTCTGCCTTTTTGATGGCAACTACGTCCCGCCCACCATCCCTAGTCCTGGCGGTCAGTTCGACGGCATATCCCAATTGATCCCAGATCTCAGCAATGAATTCCTCAAATTCGCGTGGAGACAGCGCTAGCAACTGTGATTGGGTGATATTAGATTCCTGGACGAGCCGTTGCACTGCG
Organism: Bryobacterales bacterium; assembly: GCA_947446025.1. GTDB lineage: Bacteria > Acidobacteriota > Terriglobia > Bryobacterales > Bryobacteraceae > Palsa-187. Next base: position 20,032 of record CANFEY010000004.1, on the reverse strand, counting down.
CTACACGTTTCGATCTGTTGGCTATCCAGGGGAGAAGCCAATATAACAGGCCGTTGTCGGACGCTCTCTTCGAGCTCAACGGCAAGTTGAAGGGACTCCGGGCTTATGGCGAACTGCCTCAGACGTTCTAGGGCCTGACGGCGGAATCCATGGATCCGATTTTTCGAAACGTCAAATTCGCCAGCTATCTCCGCAACAGAATGGCCGCGAGCACACCCCAATCCGTACGATAGCCGAAGCACCTTCTCTTGCCTGGGCGTTAGGAGCTTGAGTGCGTTGGTCAAAATTCCCAAGGCTCCGTAATCGCGCGATTCGATAAGCTCAGAGAGGTTTGACAGGTCCAAGTGATTCATCTCCGTTGCAAATTTCTCACCACACTGCTACCGGCCAATGTGACCAACAGTTTCTCCGGTTCGTACCGCATCACTACCGCCCCAAAGCCGCGCGCTCAAACGAAGAAGCCCCCGGCCTTCGCCGAGGGCTCTTTCTTCTACAGCACGGGTCAGCTTACCTGCTGACTTGGATACTGCTCGGGGCCAACCCGCCACGACCGGCAGCAGTGCCTTGAGTCATGCCGCCGCCGTTCGCGACAACCTTTACCCACAGCCCACCATCCCCCTTGAAATACGAGTTGCTGGTCGCGCTGCGTAGGGCATCCAGGCCGTTCACTGCGGCGCCCGAGGCTGCGGTGGTGTATCCCGGTAATTCGACAATCATCCACGAACCGGGGTCCATCTCACTGACCTGAACGTTCAGAGTCGGTGCTTCGCTTTCGGCCCGGATCTCGGTACCGGCGAGCACCGTGAGCTGACCCGTGAGGTTGAGTTTCCGGCCATTGCGGCTGAGGACGATTGGGTTCGCGGCTCCTCTGCCGCCTAGTCCACCGGGAGCGCCCTTGGCAGCGCCAGGTCCAGCCGGACCACCTTTAGCGGCAGCAGGTCCAGCGGCGGCTGCAACAGGAGCACCCTTCGCAGCACCCGGTCCGCCCGGTCCGCCTTTCGCGGCACCAGCACCGCCCCCACCTCCGGGAGCGTTGGCGCTAATCCCAATGCGTCCCATGTCACCCTTACACACGGCAGCGCCCCAGGTCGGCTTCATTTCACACCGTTTCTCATCGAACGCGATCCCGTTGTCAATCACAACGTAGGCATTGGGAGTACCGGTGGCCGAGCCGTCGATATCGTGGATCACCGCGCCATTCCAGCCCGAAAAGCTTCCGAACTCACCGGAGAATTGCCACCGGCGCTCGGTCGGCGGGAAGTACGCCGGCTTGGCGTTTTCGAAGGTCAGCTTCTCCACCGAGTTGTTGGTGCTGACGCCAAAGCTGGTGAACAACAGGTACGAAAGGGCTCCGGCCTTGCGAGTGTCATTGTCCACATAATTGACGAACTTGGTGTTCGAAACATGATGCGTGAAGTCGTAGTATTCGTAGCCACGGACCGGGTAATCCGCGTCCGTGCGCGGCATCGTCCGGCCGTACTTGATTTCCGCCGGCGTCTTGGGGGTGCCCTTATTATCGCTTTCGCCCACGAACAGCGAGTTCATGACTTTCGAGGTATAGTCGCCGTGGTATTGGGCCACGCCAGGGTACGCATGCGTGTAGCCGATCGCGCTGTCGGCAATCTTCAGGCCGTCGAAGACATGATTCTCGCCACGGGCCCAGATGGCAGCGCCCGTGCTCTTGTAGAGGGTCAGGTCTTTGATCACCGTTTCCAGCCGCGCGCTGTTGAGGTCGCTGGGATCCGTATAGGGCAGATGCGTGTTCCCGCCCAAGTTGAACTTGCCCGCCGCATTGGTTCCGCGATCAAACATCAGCCCTTCGACGTTGGAGTGGGCGACGTTGCCGGAAAACTCCCGGAATTGCGTGCGACGGGGCCAGGTCTTCGCGGCGAGCTCCGTGCCTTCAAACTTACCCCCTGGATGTTCTGACAAAGCGATCCAGAAGCCTGTTGCCTCCGAGCCTGCCGACACATTTCCGCGGTACGTATTGTCGGGGTTCGTGATCCAGAAGGTGGACGCGGTGTTGTCGGAAGGAAGCAATTGGTCGGTGGCATTTTGACCATTGGGCGCTCCGACTGCTCCGGTGAAGATTGCATTCGTCGAACTACAGGGCCGGCTGGGATGGCACTTGGTCAGCAACCCAAGATTGCTGATGTACTGGTTCCCGTGTTCCACGCCATCTTCCAGGAAGTAGCAGTGACCCACGTTGTTGTAGGCCACATTGTTCTGGACCCGCACATTGTTCGTGCCGTGGACCGTCACGCAGCGGCTGTAGGTGTCATGAATCGCCGAGTTCTCGATGTACTGCGCCTGCGTATCGCCCACCAGGTGCCAATGGATCGGATACCGAGCAAGGTTCTCGTGCTGACCCATGCGGAAGAACTCGACACCGGAGACCTGCATCGTCGACCCGGCCATCGCCATCACATGCCCGCCGCTGAACGACTTCTCCGCGTCGGCCGAAGCCTGAATGTGGATATTGCGCGACAACATCCCGACCTCACCACGCTCATCCACGCCGAAGGTGACCTGGCCGTAGTGCATGTAGTCAAGTTTCTGGTCCAGCGTAATCACCTTTCCCGAGACGCTGGCGATGGTGCGGCGCTCCGCCTGGTGCGGATCGTAATCCGTGGACGCGACCACAATCATGTCGCCTTTCTTCCAGTCGCCAGTGTTCAGGACTTCGATGGTGTTGCTCCCCGCAGCGGCTGTTTTCGCCAGCTTGGTCCAGGAGTCTTTCCGATTCCCGTGCAGGCTCAGCTTCCCGCCCATCAGCATGATCCCGCGGTCGCCCATGGTCTGCATGTCTTCACCCGGGACGGTATTGGCCAGGGTGATGGTCGCGTTGCGCGTGTGTGGCTTGGCTTCCGTGCCGATCTCCAACTCCCCGTGCAACATGACCCACTCGGTGGTCAGTTCCAGATCTTTGTTGTCCGCGAAGCTCAGCTTCCCGTTGATCGTCAAACTCCGCAGCGCCGGCGGAGTGACATCGAGGACCACGTTCATGCCCTGCTCAATACTGACGACGGCGTTTGGGCCCGGCACTTTCTTGCCCGCCCAGGTGGCCGCATCAGACCACCGCCCCGCTTTGACCGCCGAAAAACTCGCTTGCTGAGCCTGAATGACGGCATATCCGCCGAGGCCCAAAACGACCGGAACGAGGAACGAGAGATACTGTTTTCGCATTGCGTAAAACCTCCGTAACTGAGGGAACAGGCGTCACTGCAACAATATGTCGCACCGCCAGCCAATCCAAAGTATCAGGTTCCACTGAGGCGAGCAAGGATGAGCCAAGAACTGGGGGCCCATGGGATGGACGGAAGGGTCATGAAACATCTTCTGGATGGCGCATCTGCGAGACGATAGAGATCGCCACGGCGATGATCGCCAAATTTTTGATGATGTATTGCCCCTCTAACGTGGGCACGAAGGCGCCGGCCCAGGCCACCTCCGGCAGGAGCACGAGAGGCATCATCGTCATCATCATGTGCATGCAGAGCAGAAGCGTAGAGATTCGCACCAGCCCGGGAATAAGGCAGCAAACGCCAATCACCATCTCGAAGAAGCCGAAGAAGACAATGAACCTGTCAAAGTCGAGAAACGGCATCGTCCTAGTGAGCAAGTCGCCCACAAGTGGGTTGGCTGAACTCACCCCGAAGACCTTAAGTATGCCGAACCAAAAGTAGACGACGAAGAGCGCCATCCTCGCAAAAGGCAGATGGAGGCTTCTTGCCTCTCTGATGAATCGCATGTCAAAGAATCGTCTCACCGTCATATATTAGCCTGTTTGGTTGCGAGTGTTGCCATGCAGCTCTTGACCGCGTTGTTGCTCTTGCGTTCTGATACTATGTCTCGGGACGGTCAAATCAAGTTAAAGGGAGGAAGTCATGAAACTGAATTTCATTCGTCAGGTCGCCGCGTGCGGCCTGTTCTTTGTCGCACTGGCAGGCTTGCCCGCTGTACATGCGCAGGACAAGATGACTCTGCAGACGTTGATTGACCGCCAGTTGATCCAGGATCAGATCACGCGTTACTACTACAACTTCGGCAAAGCGGAGCGGCAGGAAGAAACGAGCTTCTATGCCGAAGACGGCGAGTTGATTCTCGGCACGCGGCACTACAAGGGTCACGAGGGCATCAAGCAGGCTTACAACCGGACGCCTGCCACCCCTGCACCTGGAGCCGCAACTCCAGCCCCCGCCGCGCCCCCGCGCGAAAGGCTCGCTTTCAATGTGGCGATCGGGAATCCGCTAATCATCGTGCACGGTGACACCGCCACCTCGCAGGTCATTTTCACCGAGTACCGCCAGGAGAAGGCGGGCGATCCGATGAAGTTTACAACCCAGGGCAAGGAGTACGCCACGTGGGTCAAGGTGAAGGGCCAGTGGCTCTACAAGACCCGCCAGATCGCGAGCGGCAGTAACCCGCCCGACGGCTGGAAGGAATAGTTCCCCATGCACTCTGCCCGTTTCCTTTTGGCGGCCACCCTTTTGATCGGCTTTGTTTCCGCGCAAACCCCTTCAGTGCAAACCTGTGACCGAGCCTGCCTCAAGACCACTCTCGACCAGTACCTGAGCGCCGTCGTCAAACACGATCCGAAGGCGGCGCCCCTATTTGCCGGATTCCGCCAGACGGACAACGGCGTCGTGGTCCGCGCAGGAACCGGCACCTGGCAATCGATCACCGCACTCGGCAAGGTGCAGCGCTCTTACTTCGATCCCGTGAGCGGCCAGGCTGCCTACCTCGGCCTGATCGAAGAAGGCCCAGCGACCGACGTCGCAACACTGCGGCTCAAGGTGGAAGCCAGGAAGATCACCGAAGCCGAGTGGGTGATCGCCCGCGAAGGCGCCCTGGGACCCGGTGGCACCAACGGCGGCAATCTTTATAACCTCGCCGGCTTCCTCGCCGAACCCCCGCCTTTGACTCGTAACGTTCCCGCCAAGCAACGCGCGTCTCGCGAATTACTGATCGCCATCGCCAACAGTTACTTCGACGGGTTGACGACGCACGACGGCGCGATCATCATGGCCCACCCCGGTTGCATCCGCAACGAGAACGGCTCGCACACGGCTGGTCCAAATCCTAATCCAAACGCTGCCAAGGGAAAGGGCGGCGGTGACTGCACATCCAACCTCACCAATTTCAGCGTCGGTCTCATTTCCGCGCGCCGCTTTCCCATTGTCGATGTGGAGCAGCAAGTGGTCCTCGGGATGGGGATCTTCCTGCGCAAGCCCGGCGTGAAGCAGCTCCGGAATCTTCTCGCCGAATGGTTCTTCGTGGACGACGGCCGCATCCGCAACATCTGGGCGGCGATGTTCTATCCCACCAACGATCTTCCCGTCCCGAACTGGCCGCCCTACGATGGCAATCTCCCGTTCCCGGCGGAATTCGCAGCCCCGGCTGCCGCTGCTGCCGCTGCCGCTGCGCCCGGACGCGGAGCGGCGAAGTAAGGCAGCGGCGCGGTGCTTCACTCATTGGTGCGAATGCGCATATAATCGGCCCTGGGGACGAAGCTGGAGTCCCGTCTACGTCGTGTTCTAGCTCCCTGGGATGATGGCGAGCGAGATCAACGAACAGCACAAACATCGCCACTTGAGGATACAAGGGGCTGATTTCGGAGTGACTCAGTCCGGGCTATCAGATGTGGTCGGTGCCGCTCTTGGTAGTGGTTCGAGTCTTGGAAGGTCGAATTTCTTGATGGCGCGGAGGTCGAGTTGTCGTGCGCAGTACCCGATGGTCCCGAGCAGTTCCTCACTGTCCTCTTCGGCTATAAACACGCGTTTGCCGAGGTCATCAGCAAAACTGGGGTTGCGCTGGATGAAGAATCGATTCACGATGCCTCTGTTATGGGTGATGATGTTGCGGAGGTCCACGGCGAGCGCTGCTCTAGCGGACTGCGTTTCGTCCTTGAAGAGGACGAGGTCGAGGTTCTTTGTGAAGTACTTGGATAGCGCCTCGAGACTTTGGTGCGTAAGCCCTAGTACCGTCTCTTCCGCAAGCGCAGGGATCAGGTCGCCTGCCATGTAGTGTTCGATGCAGAAGCCATACGTCATTTGCTTGTTCGACGGGAGCTTCTTCGGATACTTCTCGTAGATCAACGTCATGAGGTCGGCAAGGTACGTGAGGAAGCTATTCACGGCACGGCAGAAAAGCATCTCGTCAAGGAACGCGCGGTGTCGCCCATCTGTGCGACCGCACTGCCAGGAGGTGCAGGCTCACCCGGTTTGGGGAACTTCGAGGGGTCCCCATGACCGTAATCAGCCTTCACGATTGTCAGAGAAAGGTAGGCACGAAAGCCGAGAGTGTCGCGCAGATCGTTCAAGTACGCAGCGAGCGCAGGCGTCACCGCCGCCCGTAACAGGGCGAGCCCGGAAATCTCGTCATCAGTCTCGGCGGCCATTGGAAACTTCCAAGATACATCAACGGCGTATCATATCGTTCAGCGCGCTTACCTATAGGCACAGCATAATGGGCGTTGGCATCGGCAGATTGCTTTCATTAGCCACGGTTGTGCTCGGAATCGCCGTCCCCGTCTATCTTCTGTTTGGGTGTCGTCGCGGTTGTTACGCGAGTTGCCGCCGCTCACTTAGTGACAGGCAGCCCCACGACGATCAGAACCGTGTAGTCCTGCTTGTGGCAGCCGTTCACAGCAGGCATGGCACCCCCGGGATTCACAGGGAAACCCTTGGTGGAAGCGTTCGCAGGCGAGCACGCGTTGGCAGCCGTTTTGTTAGCCGTCTTAGCAGTCGTCGGCGTGTAGCGCGCGGAGCGGCATCCGAGATGGGTGACATCGTTGAGGGTCGCGCCGTCGGCGAGTTCCCAACGCTGATTGCCGTTTTTGTCCTTGGGGTGAACTGTCAGCACGGTCGTCGTCTCGCGGTCACCGGTGACGAGGTATTGCCCAGCAGCCAGAGGAAAGGTCGGCTTCTCCATGATCAGGCCGTGTTCTTCGAGCCACCAATCCGAAGCGTCGAATTTCCACTGCGCCGGCGCGACACCGGTCGCCTTCAATTCAGGGTAGAGGTCCAGCTTGCAACCGCGCGGGCCCGGGTCCTTGTCCCAGATGCCCCAGGCTTCCGCTCCGCTGCCAGATTTGGCCGCGGAGTCTCCCAGCGCCGCGATGAACTGTGGCTCGATGCGCTTGAACTTCGTGAGGTCCGCGCCTGACGCATGGCCTACCGCCAACATGAGGCATCCCATGGACAGGATCCAGCGGCTTACGGACGGCACGAGGTGATGGTTATTCATACGATTGCTCCAGTTGGATGACCTGATGACATCCTACACCAACGCGCAGTTCGATTGTTGTGCGTTACTGCTTTCCCTTTCCTTTTCCTCGACCGGTGCCGGGTGCCGCCGCCTCCGGAACTGCCAGGGCCACGATATCCACCGCATCGCCAGCCCGCACGGCTACCGCGATGTACTGCCGCCCTGCCTTCGTGTAGGTAACTGGGAAACCAGTCGTCGGTCCCGGCAACTGGATCTCGGCGATGACAGCGCCCGTCTTTTTGTCCCACGCGCGGAAAGCCGGGGACCCACCACCTTCGCCGCCGAACAACAGCGTGCTGGTGACCAGCAGCCCGGTGCCTCTGGTGGGCGCTCCAGTATTCGGAATTTCCACGCCCTTCATCTTTGCGTTGTTCTTAATCGCGGCAGGAGTGTTGCCGTGCGGCACCATCCACAGGCGCTCTCCGGTCTTCAGATCGATGGCGGAGACTCGGCCATAGGGAGGCTTGAGGAGCGGAAGGCCGAATACAGTCGTCGGCGGGGTCACTTGTTGACCGCGCGTGTCGTGGTACAAAACGCCCTTACCGTCCGTTCCCGGCACGACCTGGGCTCGGTACAAGGTGTTCTCGCTGGCGACGTAGAGCACGTCTTCCACTGGATCGACAGCGCCGCCAGGCCAGTTGATGCCGCCGACTGCGGAGGGCGCAGTCAACGTGCCATTGGTTCCATCCGGACCACCTGCCAGCGACGGCGGAGCATAGAGGCCTCCCAAGCGGAACTGCTTGGCTACACGAAGCGCCTCCGCCTTGATCTCCGGCGTGAAATCGACCAGGTCATTCTCGGTCACCCCCTGCGGCACCAGGGCGACCGGCTTGGTCGGAAACGGCTGCGTGGGCGAGTACCATTCACCGGGCACGTCGCCTTTGGGAACAGGCCGTTCCTCAATGGGCCACACAGGCTTGCCCGTCGCACGGTCCAGCACGAAGGCGAAGCCCTGCTTGGTCAGCTGAATCACTGCCTTCACCGGCTTGCCATCGGCGGTGATGTCCGCGAGAATCGGCGCGGTCGGCGGGTCGAAGTCCCAAATATCGTGGTGCGTCGTTTGGAAATGCCACACTTTCTTGCCCGTCTTCGCGTTGAGTGCAATCACCGAATTGGCGTAGAGGTTGTTGCCGGGGCGGTAGCCGCCATAGTAGTCGCTGGTCGGCGATTCGGCCGGGATGTAGAACATACCCAGCTCCGGATCGGCAGTCGCCGGAGCCCAGAAGCCCCCGTTGCCGGTGTAGCGGTTCGAATTCTCGCGCAGCTCGGGGTGATCGATCGCCCATTTGTTGAGGCCCCCCGGCACACTCCAGTTCTTGGTGTCCGACGTGAGCCAGCTTTCCGAGCCCTCTTCTCCCGGACGGGGAACGATATTGAAGCGCCACAGCATCTTGCCCGTTTTGGTGTCGTAAGCGACGACGTCGCCCGGAATGTTCATGGGCCACTGTTCGTTGATCGAAGCGCCAGGAAGGTTCGGCGTCGAGCCCGTATGCATCGAAATCGACGAGACCAGGACGTTGCCCACGATCGCCGGCGGAGAGCTGTTCGCTACCCGGCCATCGCGCGCCAACCCGGGCCGCTCATTCCACCGCAGGTTGTCGCCCATATCGACGACGCCGTTCTTGCCGAAGCTGGTCACCTGTCGCCCGGTCTTTGCATCCAGCGCGACCAGCATGTAGTTCCCCATGACGACGAAGATCCGCTGATCGCCCGCGCCATCCGTCCAGTAGCTGACGCCGCGGCCTGAAGTTCTTGCCAGCGGGTCAATGATGTCGTTCCACTTCAGCAGGTCGCCGGTGGGGCGCCAGTGCCATAGCAGCTGCCCGCTGGCGGCGTCGATCGCGACCACATCGCGCATGGCGCTCGCGGTGGTGAACATCACGCCGTCCACGATCAGCGGACTGACCTGCATCCCGGTCGCCGGCCGGGGACCGAGGTTCCGCGTTGAAAAGCGCCACGCCACGCTGAGATTTGCAACGTTGCCGGCGTTGATTTGATTGGCCGGCGAATACCGGGTCGCACCGGTGTCACTTCCGAAGAACCGCCATTCGGTCTCCCCTTTGGACGCGTTCGCGCCGGTCTGCCCAGGCAAGATGGCGGACAGTCCCAACGCGATCCCGAGCGCGCCCACGCAGGCCGCAAGCAATCTCACTCTTATGACGGGCATTCGAACTCCTTTTTGAAGGCTGCGCTACTCCAGGCAGCTCGAGTAATTATGACACTCTCTCTGGATGACGGGCGAGGCGCTCTCTCCGCCTTGGGATTTCGAAATCGGTAGAATGGACATGCTATCGTTTTAAAACCCAGGAGGTGAGTTGTGAATCTAGACACTGCGAGGGTGATTCATCGTCGTTGGATTACCTGCATGATTGTGGCGGGACTCGGATCGGCCTTGCAAGCTCAGAGTGGAACCGTCGCTGGGGAACTGTATGCCGAGCCTCCCACATTAATCTCATTGGGATTTGAGTGGTCGATCCAAGGAGACGCCAACCGGAATGCGACCGCCTCCGTGTCCTACAGGAAGGTGGGCAACACCGCATGGACACCCGGACCGCAACTGTTGCGCATCGGCGGCGAGCGCATGAACGATGGACCCATTCAATACAACACGCCGCACATGTTCAGCGGCAGCATCTTTGAACTGGAACCGGGCACTCGATACGAGTGCCGGTTCGTGCTTACCGATCCTGACGGAGCCACCGGGCAAACCGAGCGAACGATCGCGGTGAGCACGCGTGCCGAGCCGATGCCATCGCAAGGCGGGAACGTTTACCACGTGTATCCGCAGGGGTATCAGGGAACGAGGCAGCAACCTGCGTTCAATGGACTTCTGGCGGCCTATTTCACGGGCTCGTCGCACTCAGACAATTTCAATACGTTTCCCGCGCGTGTCCAGCCGGGCGATACCATTCTGGTCCATGCCGGCATTTACAAAGACAATCGCTTCCGCTACGGCGGCGGATTAGGGACCGTTGGGACCGGCACCTACTTCCTTACGCAAAGCGGAACAGCGGAGCGGCCAATCGTCATCAAAGCCGCGGGTGATGGCGAGGTAATTTTTGACGGCGATGGCTGCTACAACCTCTTCAACGTGATGGCCGCGAACTACAACTACTTCGAGGGATTGACCATTCGCAATACCGGGTTGGCGTTCCAGGGCGGATTGAAAAACATTACTGGATCCGTAGGTTTGACCGTGAAGAAAAGCCGATTCGAGGACATCGGCGTCGGGGTTCATACCGATTGGTCCGGATCCAAGGACTATTACATTGCCGATAACGTGTTCATCGGAAAGAACGACCCGAAGCAGCTAATGGGATGGACCGGGCGCAACTGGCAGCCGTTCATCGCGGAGAAGGGCGCGCCGCCGCTGCTCTCAGAGTACGCGGTGAAGGTGTATGGCTCGGGGCATGTGGTCGCCTACAACCGTGTTTCCGGATTTCACGATGGCATCGACTTCGCGACTTACGGGAATCCCGATGGGTCGCCCAATCCGATCCGGGAGCGGCTGCCCGTATCCGTGGACTTTTATGGCAATGATATTTCCAATGTGGATGACAACTGCCTGGAGGCCGACGGCGGAGCGCACAATATACGGATCTTCCGCAACCGGTGTTTCAACATGGCTCACCGGGCGCTGAGCGTTCAGCCCGCATTCGGCGGTCCGGTCTATTTCATGCGCAACGTGGTGTATCACGCTCCAGAGGGTGGAGCAGCAAAGTTCACATCCACCTCGGCGGGCGTGCTGGTCTACCACAATACGCTGTTGGCGCCCGTGCACCTGATGTTGGGGGCGGTATCCAATCAGCAATATCGCAATAACCTGATTCTGGGCCAGGCGGAAACGCCGGAGTTGTTCACCGTGGAAACGTTCACGAACTATTCCAGTTCGGACTACAACGGGTTCCGGCCAAACAGCGGAGCCGAGTATTCTTTCGCTTGGATTTCACCCCCGAGTGGAGTCATGTCGGATTTCCCGGAACGGGCAGCTCAACGGGCCCCAGGGACAGCTGAGGCCACTGGGCGGGAAAATCGCAGATATCTGACGCTCGCGCAATATCAGGCGGGGGCGGGGCAAGATCAACACAGCGTGCTGGTCGATTACGACATCTTTGAGAAGGCAACGGCGCCGGGCAAGGACCCGCGTACGCTCTACGACCCGGCAGATTTCAACTTTTCCCTGCGCCCGGGTTCGGCTGCGGTAGATGCCGGGGTACCGATGCCAGGGATCAATGATCGCTACACGGGACGAGCGCCGGATCTAGGGGCCTACGAAATTGGCCAAGCCCTGCCGCACTATGGGCCGCGGTAATTCAACAGGCTGCGGAACGGGGGCAGCCCGGTTGGATCCGTACCTCGACGCATGTGTTGAATCTGGTCTCCACGGACGAGCCTCATCCGCCGCGGCTGCAGCCTAATCCGGTGCAGGTTGACCCCTAAGAGTTGGCTTGCTGGTGACCTGCATCCCCGTCCCCGGCCGGCGACCGAGGTTCCGCATTGAAAAGCGCCACGCACGACGGTTCATGCTAATAGAGAAAGGAGTTACCTTTTGCGCAGCGTTGCGGTATGAAAGAATAAGCCCCCGGCCTGCGCCGAGGGCTCATGCTCAAACAGCAGGGTTCCGCTTACCGGCTGACCTGGACGGCGGTTCCACCACCAGGGGCGCCGTTGCCAGCGTCACCGCTGGAGACAACCTTGACCCAGAGCGAACCCTGGCCCTTGAAGTACGACGTATCGTTGGCCGCGCGCAGTGCTTCGAGGCTCCCCTGCGCCGCGCCCGAGGCTGCGGTGGTGAATCCGGGCAGCTCGAAGATCACCCACGAGCCCTTATCCAATTCGTTCAGCGAGAGGTTCACGGTCGGCCGTTCGGTGGCCACCTTGATCTCGGTACCAGCGCGGACGTTCGTGCCCGTTGTGGTGTACTCCTTGCCATTGCGGCTGAGAACGACCGGCGGCTGAGCAGGTGCGCCTCCGGGACCGCCTTTTGCTGCGCCGGGACCGCCGGGGCCACCCTTAGCAGCGCCAGGTCCGCCTGGACCACCTTTGGCCGCGCCCGGTCCAACCGGACCGCCAACTGCGACCGGACCGCCAGGTGCGCCTTTCGCAGCGCCCGGACCACCGGGACCGCCCTTAGCAGCGCCGGGGCCACCAGGACCACCACCCGCGCCAGGAGCGCCGCCCACAGTCAGGCGACCCACGTCACCCTTGCACACGGCAGCGTTCCACGTGGGCTTGATCTCACAGGCTTGTGCGTCGGTTGCGATGCTGTCGTTCACGCCGTCATGGAGGATCACGAAGGAATTGGGACCAGCGCCGAGCGAGCCGTCCTTGTCCTTGAACGCCGCGGTCTTATAGGACGCACTGCTTCCGTTATCACTGGCCCACTTACGGTTGCCCTCCATCGGCGGGAAATACACCGGCTTGGCGTTGACGAATTTCAAGCGCTCGAAGGCGTTGTTGGTGCTGACCCCAAAGCTGCTAAACATCAGGTTAGAGATCGCTCCCGCCTTGCGAGTCGCGTTGTCCTCGTAATTCCGGAAAGTGGTATTCACAACGTCATGACGGTAATCGTAGTACTCAAAGCCACGGATCGGGAAATCCGGCAAATCGCGCTTCGGCAGGCTGCGGCCGTAAGCCTTTTCCGCTTCAGTCGTGGGGTTGCCGATGTTCTCGGTTTCGCCCACGAAAAGCGAGTCCACCACCTGTGCCGTAAACGCGTAACGGCCGAATGCACCTGAGGCGTGCGTAAAGCCGATCGCGTTGTCGGCCAGCTTCACGCTCCTGAATTCGTGCATCTCACCGCGGCCCCAGATGGCACCATTGCGGTTCTTGTAGGCGGTGAGATCCTGGAAGATGGATACCAGCGCCTTGCTGTTCGCGTCCGCTGGATTTTCCAGGCCCGTATGCGAGCTGCCGGTCACGCCAAACGTGTTGTTGGGCGCAATGTTCCGGTCGAACATGAACGAATCGTAGTTGGAGTGCGCGACGTTGCCCTTGAACTCGCGGAAGGGCGTTCGGCGAGGCCAGGTATTCTTGCTGATCTCCGAGCCTTCGAACTTTCCAACGGGGTGCTCCGGCAAGGACATCCAGAAGCCGTTCGAGTCGGACCCCGCGGCTACGTTGTCGCGGTACGTGTTGTCCGGATTGGTGATCCAGTAGCTCGCCGCCGTGTTGTCGGAGGGGAGCAGGACGTCCTTCGATTGTTGGCCATTGCCTCCAGCCGGCCGGGCTTCTCCGGATGCGGCGAGGTTGGTCGGGACGCACGGCTTGGATGTATGGCACTTGGTCATGATCACTAGGTTGTGAATAATTTCGTTGCCGTGCTCGATGCCGTCTTCCATGAAGAAGCAGTGGCCGACGTTGTCGTAGGTCACGTTATTCTCCACGCGCAGGAAATTCGTTCCATGCATGGTCACACAGCGGTTGTAGGTGTTGTGGATCGCCGCGTTCTTGATGTACTGTCCTTGCGCATCGCCGATCAGATGCCAGTGGATCGGATACCGCGCGAGAGTCAGGTTCTGGCCCATCCGATTGAACTCGACGCCCTCGACAAACATCTTGCTGGCGGCCATCGCCATCACGTGCCCTCCGTAGAAGGACTGCTCCGCATCGGCCGATGCCTGGAGGCGGATATTGCGCGTCAGCAACCCGACTTCTCCGCGTTCATCCACGTCGAAGGTGATCTTGCCGAAGTGCATGTAGTCGAGCTTCTTGTCGAGCGTGATCGTGTTGCCGCTGATTGCGGAAATCGTTCGCCGCTCTGCCTGCCGCGGATCGAAGTCCGTCGACGCGAGCACAATCTCGTCGCCCGCCCGCCACTCGGCCGCGTTCAGGACCTGTATGGAGGTGCTGCCTGCCGCAGCCGTATTGGCCAGCTTGGTCCAGGTGTTCTTCACGCCACCGTGCAGGTTCAGGGTTCCACCCATCAGCATGATCCCGCGGTCGCTGCGGTCATTTCCACCCATGCCGCCGAAATCTTCGCCCTTGACGTTGTCGGTGAGGGTAATGGTCGCCTTGCGGGTGTGGGGCTTGGCTTCGGTGCCAATCTCCAACTCCCCGTGCACCATGATCCATTCTGTGGAGAGTTCAACATCTTTGTTGTCCGCGAAGCTCAGTTTGCCGTTGATCGTTAAGCTGCGCAGCGCCGGCGGAGTGACATCCATGACAACGTCCACGTTCCGATCAATGGTGACAGCGGCGTTTGCGCCCGGCACCTTCTTGTCAGCCCAGGTGGCTGCATCCGACCAGCGCCCCCCTTTGACCGCAGTAGAGGAACTTCCTTGGGCCTGGATGACGGCATATCCGCCGAGACCTAAAAGGGCTGAGAACAGCGAAAAAGCTAAGAGATGTTTGCGCATAAGTGCGTCTCCGTGATCGAAACCCACCATAACAAGTTTCACTGAGGCTGGCAAGGGAGGGGCCCCGCGCCCCGAAGCTGAACCTACTTCGTGACCACGCCGCAGGCGATCCGATCTCCCGCCGCGCCCGCCGGGTCGGTCTTGTAGTCGTCGCCTTTTGCGTGGACCATCATCGCCGTACCGCCATTGGTGAACAGCGAGTTGGGGCCATCCCCCAGCGTCACAGCCGAGTTTGTGATGGTGACTTTCGCCGACCCTTTCGGTCCCACAGCGAAGTTCGCCATATCGCCAGCGTGCGAACCCATGGGATTATCCTTGCCGTGCTGCTTCATCGCCGGATTGAAGTGGCCGCCGGCAGTGGTGAAGGCGGGGCCTTCGCACTTGGCTGCGCCATGGAAGTGCAGCGCGTGTTCGCCAGGAGCCAGATTCTTGACGTCGAGCTTGATCGCGACGCCTCCGCCTTTGGTATCGCTGATTTTGGCGGTGCCGACGGGTTGACCCTTCGCGTCCGCGAGTTTCACGGTGAGATCCTTGGCGCTGAGGGGGGCGCTGAGGGCCTTGGTCAGGAGTGCTGCGGTCAGAAGTGCTCGTGTGGTCGTCATATGAACTCAGTATAGTGGTTCGAACGTTGCTCCCCTTCCGCGTCTCATAGCAAAAACGCTATACTGTGCATATCTGCAATGAAGTGGAGCGTAGAAACCCTGAATGCAGTTGTGGACGCGGAGCTCGATGAGCTGCCCGCCGACATGCTGGCCCGTTTCCATCACATCTCCGAACTGATCGAGGAGTTTGGATTGGAAAGGGTTCGGGAGCCGCATGTGAAGCACTTACTCGGGTCTCTCTGGGAAATGCGCATGAAGGGGAAGGACGGAATTTCACGGGCTCTCTACGTGACTGCCGTTGGCAAACGCGTCGTTGTGGTGCGTGTGTTTATCAAGAAAACGCAGAAGACGCCAAGCCGAGAAATCGAGCTGGCTCTCAAGCGGGCAAAGGAGATTGTGAAATGACCAAAGTAAAAGACCTTCACCAGAAGTGGATGAAGAACAAGGAATACCGCAAAGCCCATGCAGAGCTCGCGCCTGAGTTCGCATTGGCCCGTGCTGTCATCGATGCGCGTGTCACGGCCGGTCTCACGCAGGAGCAACTGGCGCAGCGCATGGACACTACGCAATCTGTGATCGCCCGGCTTGAGGGCGGTAGAACCAGGCCCTCGACGCAGACACTGGAGCGTTTAGCCACGGCAACCGGAACACTTCTTAAAATCAGTTTCGAGCGGCGTCCCGCCGCGTAGAATAACTGGCGCGGACGAAACAAAGAGCCTCTGGCCTGCGCCGAGGGCTTCTTGCTTAACAGCAGGGCTCAACTCACCGGCTGGCCTGGACACTAGCTCCGCCACTCGCACCGGCGGTCTGGCTGCGTTCAGGAGCGACGCTTCTTCAGTAGATGAAACGCATAGAGTAACGGCAATACTCCTATGATGCCGAATGGCTTGCCGATGCCCAGGTTGACCATAACCACGTACAGGATAATCCAGCCGACCATTAGCGAGATTGCTAGCCCCCATCGGCGTTTTCCTTTTGGTCGGGTTGGCGCTGCGCCACCCGCTGAAGCAGTTGTTTGTGCTTTGGGCTTCTCTTCGGGATCGAGCACCGCTTGAATTCGTTTCTCCGCTTCGTCCCAGACGGTCAGAAACAAGCCAAAGCGTGTTTTAAGGGGATTAGCGATCAGGCGTGAAGTCTCTTCCGAGGAAAGGTCTCGCCCCTTTGCGAAACGACTGAAAGCCCGCTCAAACTTGACGAATGCAGCAAAGGGAATGCTGCCACTCACAACCGATAGCTTTACGGGAACATTGCGGTGAGACCGTCCCGATAAGCGCTGTTGCTTCGTAGTATTTTTGAAAGCGATCGGTTATCTCTTGGTTGTGTTGCGCAAGCCGCTCTTCGTCCGAATCAAGCAGGCCGTAGTAACTCTTGAAGAACTCATCGCACAGAGCATGGGCGTCCTCTTTGCCATCGACCATTCGCGTATTATTGCATGCAAAGTTACAGGCGAAGAGACAAACCAATTGAGCCTCTTGCCCTTCATCGCTGGATTGGTCAGGCTTGAATCCCTCCACGAGCAATGACACTAGCTGGATGGAGACTTTGTATCGTTGATCGTGGGTGAGCATTTCACTTAAACCCCAACTTCATCTTGAGTCCGTATTCGGCTGCCTTGGCCCATTTCTTCAGTTCCATCACTGAAATGATACACGAGCATCTGCCTTGGTTGCTCCCACGGTGGACCTATCTAGAGCTTTCGCTCCCAGAACCGAATGCTCTCGAACCCATGAACTGGCTCGGAGCGCAGCATTGCGGTACGAAACAAAGCCCCCGGCTTACGCCGGGGGCTCATCAAACAACAGGATTCCGCTTACCGGCTGGCCTGGAGGGTGGCTCCGCCGCTCGGGCCGCTGGTGGGGCCGCTGCCAATGATGTCTCCGCTCGAGACGAGCTTGACCCAGAGCGAACCATTGGCTTTGTAGTACGCCGTCGCAGTGGCCTTGCGAAGTGCATCCAGGCTGGTCTGCTCCGCACCCGAGGCTGCGGTGGTGAATCCCGGCAGCTCGAAGATCACCCACGAGCCGGCATCCAGTTCCGACACGGAGAGGTTCAGGTTCGGCCTATCGGTGGCCACCTTGAACTCGGTACCCGCTCGTACGTTGGTTGCTCCGTTGACGGGGAAATCCTTGCCGTTGCGGCTCAGAATGACCGGCGGCTGGGCAGGTGGAACGTCAAAGCCTCTGTTGCCAAAGGCACCAGCCGGAGGACCACCGCCTTTGGCCGCGCCCGGACCACCGGGGCCGCCTTTGGCTGCGCCAGCACCGGCAGCGAGTGGGGCGGGAGCGCCTTTAGCCGCGCCTGGACCGCCCTTTGCAGCTCCAGCACCTGCAGCTCCTCGGCCACCGCCGCCGCCTGCTCCGCCGCCAAGATTCATGCGGCCGATGTCGCCCTTGCACACGGCAGCGTTCCAAGTTGGCTTCTCCTCGCAGGCTTCGTCGAGGAAGATTCCGCCGTTGATGACGATGTAGGAATTTGGAACACCTGTGACCGAGCCGTCCTTGTCGTTGAACACCGCGGTCTTCCAGGCCGTATTGCCGTAATCATCGTTGCTCCACTTTTTCTCCATCGGCGGGAAATACGCCGGCTTGGCGTTGACGAATTTCGCGCGCTGTACGGTGTTGTTGGAGCTAATTCCGAAGCTGGTGAACAGCAGGTAAGAGAGAGCTCCCGTCTTGCGGGTGGCGTTGTCTGCGTAATTCACGAAGGTGACATTGTCCAGATCATGACGGAAATCGTAGAACTCGTAGGCGCGGATCGGGAAATCCGGGAGGGCGGGCTGCGGCAAGCTGCGGCCGTAAGCCTTTTCCGACGGCGTCATTGGATTGCCGATGTTCTCGCTTTCGCCCACGAACAGCGAGTCAACCACCCGCGACGTATAGGCGGAACGGCCTGATAGGGCCGTAGCATGCGTGAAGCCAATTGCGTTGTCGGCCAGCTTCATGTTCTTGTATGTGTGCATCTCACCACGGGTCCAGAGGCCGCCATTGCGGTTCTTGTAGGCGGTGAAATCCTCGATGACCGACTCTACTTGAGGGCTGTTCGCATCAGCGGGATTGGCAACAGAAGTATGCCCACCGGTGGCGAAATGGCCATCGGGCCTGACGCCGCGATCACCCATGAAACTGTCAAAGTTCGAATGGGAGGTGTTGCCCTTGAACTCCCGTATCTTCATTCGGCGCGGCCAGGTATTCTTGCTGATCTCCGTGCCTTCGAACTTACCCGTCGGATGCTCCGGCAAGGCGAACCAGAACCCTGTCGAATCGGACCCCGCGGCTACGTTGTCCCGGTAAACATTGTCCGGATTGGTGATCCAGTAAGTCGACACCGTGTTGTCGGAGGGAAGCAGGACCTCCTTGGAGTCCTGGCCGGCCGTATAGAAGTTCGTACCGGCCGTTGTTCCGAACGGGGCGAGGTTTGTCGGGACGCACGGCTTGGAGGTATGACACTTGGTCATGATCGCGAGGTTGTGAATAAACTCGTTGCCGTGCTCGGCGCCGTCTTCGAGGAAGAAGCAGTGGCCGACGTTGTCGTAGGTCACGTTGTTCTCAACGCGCAGGAAATTCGTTCCATGCACGGTCACGCAGCGGTTGTAGGTGTTGTGGATCGCGGCGTTCTTGATGTACTGCCCGGGTGCATCGCCGATCAGATGCCAGTGGATCGGATACCGGGCAAGAGTCAGGTTCTGGCCCATTCGATTGAACTCGACGCTGTCGACAAACATCTTGCTGGTGGCCATGGCCATTACGTGCCCGCCGTAGAATGACTGTTCCGCGTCGGCCGATGCCTGCAGGCGGATATTGCGCGTCAGCATGCCGACTTCGCCACGCTCATCCACGTCAAAGGTGATCTTGCCGAAGTGCATGTAGTCCAGCTTCTTGTCGAGCGTGATTGTGTTTCCGCGGATGGCGGAAATGATTCGCCGCTCTGCCTGCCTGGGATCGAAATCCGTGGACGCGAGGACAATCTCGTCGCCGGTCCGCCAGCCAGCGGTGTTCAGGACTTCAATCGAGGTGCTGCCTGCGTTGGCTGTGTTGGCCAGCTTGGTCCAGGTGTTCTTCCTGTCGCCGTGCAGGTTCAGGGTCCCGCCCATCAGCATGATCCCGCGGTCAACGCGGTCAGTCGTGCCACCCACTCCACTGATATCTTCGCCTTTGACGGTGTCGGTGAGGGTAATTGTGGCCTTCCGGGTATGGGGCTTGGCTTCGGTGCCAATCTCCAACTCCCCGTGCAACATGATCCACTCGGAGGTTAGTTCAAGGTCTTTGTTATCCGCAAAGCTCAGTTTGCCATTGATCGTCAAACCGCGCAGCGCCGGCGGCGTGACGTCGAGGACAACGTTCACGTTCCCATCAATGGTGACAGTGGCGTTTGCCCCGGGCACCTTCTTGTCAGCCCAGGTGGCTGCATCCGACCAGCGCCCCGCTTTGACCGCCGCCGAGGAAGATGGTTGCTGAGCCTGAACGACGGCATATCCGCCGAGGAATACAAGCAACGAAAGGAACAAGACATAACGTTTTCGCATCGTTAGAACTCCATGATCGAGAAATCGATTCCCATGTTTGCGGGTGACCTTGTTAAGGATAACAAGTTCCAGAGAGGCGGGCAAGGGAGAGGGGCGGATGTCAACCCACTTTAGAAATGTCCCCCAAATTCCCTCGATAGAAGTGTCCCTTTTCTTTTCTTCCTTGAACCAGTTCCTTCCCCCCCTGCGGACCGCTGCCGGAGCGGAGCCCTGCGAGGCCGTTAGGCCGAGCGTTTAGGGCGCAGCGGAGGCAGTGGCCCGCAGCACCGATCCCGGCCTGC
>CANFEY010000003.1 GCA_947446025.1 Bryobacterales bacterium | reverse complement strand
TCGCTCTCGCTTCGCTCGGGCTCCCTACGTCCCACCGGCAGCAATACCGCTGGCGCCGGAACCTTATGGTTGTTCATGGATGAAATTCTTTCTCGCCCTGCTCGGTAATTAGCGGTCGAGGAGTGTCTCACTCATGTTGGCACGGAGGGTGGACGTTGTTTTGCTCCCAGGGTGGACAGAACGCCATAACAACCATCACGACAGTACCCAGAAACACCAGGATGTCTCTAGCTTGCCACTTCTCTCGTGCCAGGCGCGCCAAATCATTCCGATACGTATCGATGAGCCAGAACGCAACCCAGAGCGCAACCACCAGCAAGATCCCGACGGGGTGTTGCTCAAGCTGGGTTAAGAAGTCCAAGATACTAGCCATAGGTCTCGCATTCGTTGAAGCTTTGTTGGAAAGAGCAGGTAGGAGGACTACGCCCTAGCTCGTGCCGCCACAGTGTTTTGAAATTGGTTGATGCGATCACGAAGGATTTTTTCAACATTCCAATCCGCCAGAGTGGACTCAAGCCATCGCAGTGGTATCCCGACTTGAAAGGAACCATCAGGCCCATTCACTCTATATCGTAGGCGCTCGCACCGGCCAGGATTGTGCGGCTCAGGAGTCACCGTCCATGGGCCGAGAGTGGAAGCGTTCTTTTGCACGATTTCCAGGAAGGATATTTCAAGCATGGTCTAAACTACAGGATTCTCAGATCCCGGTCAAGGCCAAATGCTCCAATTGCGAGTTCAGGATGGCTCCACCACCCTACGCGGCTTTTCGAGTCTTTCTCGCCGCCTGCCGAATCAACACTTCAGCCGGAATCCCGAATTGCTCATTGAGTCTGCGAATCATCAGCAGTGTGAGCGGGCGCGCACCTCGGAGTACTTCGTATACTCTCGTGCGGCTCCCGATCACACCGATCAAGTCGCGCGGACCAAGCCCCTCTTGTTCCAAGCGGAACCGGATGGCGTCAATAGGATCAGGCCTGTCAATAGGAAAGTGGGTGCGCTCGTAGGCTTCGACAAGCGTCAACAGCACGTCCAAGCGGTCCCCTTTCGGAGTGCGTGGGAGCGCGCCCCACAATTGCTCTACTTCTCGCAGCGCCTTATCGTGATCTTGGTCGGTTTTGATAGGTTTGATGCCCATACTCGACGGTCCTTGCGTCAATACTGTCGTAGTCCTTATGCGATCCGATCCATTTGATGAATAGTGTCTGGCGCTGATAATCGATGCTCGTGATGAGGCGGTAGCTATTGCCCTTGATGTTGAACACAACTCGCTCGGCTCCAACGATGCTCGCGGTCGAGTACGCACGTTTGATGTCTTGCGAATTCCGCCATGCCGCTCGCTCCGTTTCATGGAACCACGATTCCAGCGCAGTCCGCACCGCGACTGCGTCCTTCTTGCCGGCTAATGTCTCGACGAACCTGGTCAGTGTCGAACGAGAGATTACCCGCATCCTGAACTCCATCATAGCCTGTACCCACTGCGGGTACAATCTTGGCCCACGCCGTGGCCCTCGGCTCTAACCTCATCAATGCCTTGCTCCCGCTATCATAGATGCATGACCCGAGCACTACTCCTCTTGGCCTTCGCCGCTTCCGCCTTCGCGCAAGTTGACCCTATTCAGGCGGCCATGGACAAGAAGGACTACGCCACAGCCATCAAACTTTTGCGCCCCATTGCCGACTCCGGCGATCCGCAGGCTCAGTCTGTTCTGGCGGAGATGTACGCGGCGGGGGAAGGCACCAAGAAAGATCTCACTCAAGCGATTGCGCTTTGGCGGCAGGCGGCTAACAAGAACTTCGCTCCGGCGCAGTATAGCTTGGGGCTCATGTACGCCACCGGGCAGGGCGTCAAGCGCGACTACGTGGAGGCCGCCAAGTGGATACGCTTTGCGGCGGACCAGAACATGCCCGAGGCGCAGCGCGACATTGCGCAGATGTTCCACTCGGGTCAAGGCGTGAAGCGCGATTACGCAGCCGCACTCGACTATTTCCGGCGTGCCGCGCAGAAGAGTGTCGTCGAAGCGCAGTACATGGTGGGTTCGATGTACGCCGCGGGGCAAGGCACCAAAACCGACATGAATGAAGCCATCAGCTGGTTCCGTAAAGCCGCGGACGCGGGGCTGGTGGATGCGCAGTTCAACCTCGGCGCGATTTATCTCAGCGGCCAAGGCGTGGCGAAGAATCCTACGGAGGCGCTTGCCTGGACCCGCAAAGCGGCCGACAAGAATCACCCGCAAGCTCTGATGAACCTGGGGCTTATGTATATCAATGGCACCGGTGTCGCCAAGGATCGCGGCGAAGCGCTCAACTGGTTCCGCAAGGCGAATGGGCAGAAGGTTCAGGGCGCGCTGGATGCCATCCGCGCCATGGCCGAGGACCAGTATGCACCAGCGCAAGTGGAGATGGGTCTTGCCTACGAAAACGGCCGTGGCGTGCCGAAGCTGCTGACGGAAGCTATCTCCTGGTATCGCGAGGCCGCGCTGCAGAACAATGCCGCGGGCCAGTACAACTACGGGCGCATGTACTCCGAAGGCAAAGGCGTGTTGCAGAGTGACGCCGAGGCGCAGCAATGGTTTGCGAAGGCCGCCAAACAAGGTCACGCGCAAGCCAAGGCCCGCCTGAAACGCTAAGTCCCACAATCGGAATCTAGTTCAACGCCTCTGCGCCACGCCGCGGAGAGCGGCGCGCTGGTCTGTTCGCCACACTTGCGGGTAGAGACACGCCGCATGAGTTTTGAACTCTCCCAAACACCTACCCTCGAAGCTGTCGCCACTGGCGACGATGAACACCTGAAGCAAGACATGCAAGCCCGCGTGGCGAAGGCCACGTTGCAGGCCGAGGCGATTCCCGAAGTCGCCTCGGCAATGGAGGGCTCGCGAAACGCCGCCGCGCACTTGGCGAGGCTGCGCGGTGCCGAACGAGCCCTCCACCAGATTGCGAAGGACTCACGCGAGAAACTGGAAGAGGCCGGCCAAGCCGCCATCGACGCATTGGTGGAGTCAGCCGCCTTGGCGGCCAAGCCCGATTGGAAGAAGGCCCTCGACGCCTCCGTCATCGAAACCCACATCCGCTATGCAGGGCGGGCGATTGAGCGGCTCGCCGAACACACCATCCCGCTGGCGCAAATCGCCGGCCTGCGTGAGGAAGCGCACTCGCTGGAAGCCCAGGCAAGGGCCTTGGAAGCCATCGCGCAGGAGCGCGCGGAAAAAGTTCTGGGCCAGATCCGGGCCGCGGTGAGCGACGAAATGGTCCTGCCGGTGGATATGTCCAAGGCGTCGCCGGAGCGCTGCTCACCCGCGCCAAGGATCTGAAAGCCCGCGCCGTGCAACTTGCAACGGAAGCCGACGGCCTGGAGAAAAAATATGAGTCACGAAGCTGAACTGGAACTGCTGAACAACGAATTGTGGCGTGAGGAGGGTGGGCACGCGGCGATCCTGATGGAGGACATCAAACCCACCATGACGGCGGCGGACCGCAACCGCGCGCTGGAAGAAATCATGCGCGTACTGCGAGGTGCGGAATGAGTTCGCGCATTCAGCAGTACTGGAAAGACTTGAGGTCGCTGGAGGCCACGCTGCCGGAGTTCGTATGGTTGGTAGCCACGGCGGCGGGCGCTCCACCGGTGGTTACGCAGGCCGCAGCGGCGATCGCGGCCAAGTGGCTCCATGCAAAGACGCATCGCGTGGCCACGGACGAGGAAGTGGCTCAACTGCGCGCGGATGACGCGGCTGCAGTCAAGCAAGCCAAGCAGGAACGGATGCGGCGTTCGGGAGCCGCGGTGGTGGTGGTGGATGAGGCCCCCTCTGAACCGGCTAGGTCCGAGCCATCTCCACGGCGGCGGCGTTGAAGCTGTATCCAAAGCCGCGCACGCTGCGGATGTAGGGATGGCCTTCTTCCGCTTCGATCTTCTGGCGCAGGCGCAGCACGTACACATCCACCGTGCGGTCCGTCACCGCGCGGTCGTGCCCCCATACGGCGTCTAGAAGCTGCTCCCGGCTGAACACGATGCCGGGGCGGCTCATCAGGAACTCCAGCAGCTTGAATTCCGTGGCGGTGAGCGAAATTTCCTTGCCGGCGATGTGGACCTGGCAACGTTCGCCATCCACTTGCAGTTCTCCGGCCTTCAGTACCTTCGGCGCAACCTGCTGGCCACGGAAGTGAATCTTGATGCGCGCGATGAGTTCGCGCACGAAGAACGGCTTGACGATGTAGTCGTTCGCCCCCAGCTCCAAGCCCACGATGCGGTCTGTCTCAGAAGCCCGCGCGGTGAGAAAAATGATGGGCAGGTGAGATAGCTCTGGATGCGCGCGGATTCGTTTGCAGATGTCCAGTCCGTCTGAATCCGGCAGCATGATGTCCAGGATCACCAGGTCCGGCTTCTCGCGGCGGCACAAGTCGATCGCTCCCCGCCCGGTCTGAGAACCAGCGAATTGAAACCCCTCCTTTTCCAAGTTGTATTGGATCAGGGAGTAGAGATCCGCGTCATCCTCAATTAGAAGGACTTTTTTCATTGTCTGCTAACAGAGTAACCGAGGAACGGTTACAACGGTATTACTGCGGAGTGAATTCCTTGCAAGAAAGCGTGAAATAGAGGGTAGATCCTTTGTCCGCATTGCTTTCTACCCATACATCTCCCCTATGGACACGAGTCAGGTGCTTGACGATTGCCAGCCCCAGCCCGGTACCGCCCAACGCCTTGGAGCGGGCCTTGTCCACCCGGTAGAAGCGCTCGAACAGGCGCGGGAGATCTTCCTGCGGGATGCCCAGGCCGCTATCGCGCACAAAAAACTCAAGTTGGTCGCCAGATGGCCGAGCTCCCACAGTGACAACGCCGCCGTCCGGCGTGTATTTGATGGCGTTCTCCAGAAGGTTGGTCAGGATCTGGTGAACGGCTTCCGCATCGGCATAGACAACTGCTTCCTCGGGGACCGGATCCATGGTTAGCGATATTCCCTTACGCTGCGCAAGCGGCAACATGGAATCGACGTTGTCCGCAAGGAGTTTGGCGGCGGATTTAAGGGCGAAGGTGAACTCCTGTTGACCGAGTTCGATGCGTGAGAGCACCAGGAGATCCGCCGTAAGGCGCGTCAGGCGCTCCGTATTCTGGCGGATGATGTTGAGGAACTTGGTGGCGTTCGCCGGTTCGTTGATCGCGCCGTCCAGCAGCGTCTCGGTATAGCCCTGAATCGACGCCAGCGGTGTCCGCAGCTCATGCGAGACATTGATGACGAAATCCTTGCGGACCCGCTCCACCTTTTCAAGCTCGGCGTGTTCGGACTCCAGGCGCTGCATCATGAACTGGAGTTTCTCACTGGTCTCATTGAGGTTGGCCGAAAGCATGCCGAGTTCGCCGGTGCCGGCGTTTTCGAGGCGGGCGTGAAAGTTTCCGCGCGTCAGACTGCGGGTGTAATCGATGATGGCCCCTAAGCGGTTGGAGACGTAGCGGGCAAAATACGCGGCCAGTAGCACTGCGGGCAGAAAAGCCAGAGCCGTGGCCCACAGCACCGCGTTGCGCAGGTCGCGGACGCGCTCGTCCACCTGTGATGACGGCACGGCTATGCGCAATACGCTGCCAGGGCGGGGAACATTGACGGGCACGGCCACGTAGAAGAACTCGACCCCGACGGTGGTGCTGGTGCGCAGGCTGGAGGCCACTCTTCCCGCGAGTGCCTCAGCGACTTCCGGGCGCTTGGCGTGGTTCTCCATCGTACTCGGGCTGGCTTCGGAATCGCCCAGAACACGCCCATCGGGCTCAATCCAGGTGACCCGCCCGCTGACGGCAGATCCGAGCTTGGAGAAGTCCGGCGCGGCACCCGGCAGCACCAGTTCGAGTGCGTGCGCTTTGTCGGTGAGTTCCCGTTGCAGCGATTCCAGGAAGCTGGCCCGCACGCGCGGCGTCGCAATCAAGTTGACAGACGTAAGCGCCACGGCCAGTACGCCGGTAACCGCCAGGATCAGTTTGATGAAAATTCGGGCTGTCACGTTCCATTGTCCTTTCGCCGCCAAAATAGGGGAGCCGTGGTGGAGAACTGAATCCGCAGCGTATGATTCGACTCCACCACAATGCCGTTTCGCTGGTACAGGAACTGGTGCATGTAGTGGAACTCCAGCCGGTCTGCTGGGCCGAAGCGGCGGCCGAAGCCGGCGATGGCGCGGTTCTGATTGAAGTACAGCGCGCCCCGCTTGGGCGGAAGATGAAACAGGACTTCGTCAGCGGCCAGCAAGTAGGATTGGCGGCCCAAGGCATCCAGCCGGCCCAAGGGAAGCAAGGCACGGAACTGATAGCGGGTGCGGTTTTCGAATTGCTGCAGCCAACGCTGGTCCAGCCGCATGCGGAGTTCGAATTCCAAGCCCTTCCAGGGGGCTTGCCGGATGGTGAGCTGTTCGTGGGTGCGGCGTTCGATGCTATTGCGTGCGGCTGGGAACGCTCCATAGGGATAGTTGCGCATCCAGATGAGGCCGAAGGCCGCCTGAACACGGGGAGAAATGCGATACGTGGCTGCTCCGTGAAGCTGAAACTGCTGCCAGGTGGCACCCGCGTTGGCGCGGCGCACGTTCACTTCGGCATGCACACCCCAGGGACCGCGTACCGTCTGGTCCGCACTGAAGACCAGCCACGCATTGGCGTTGACGTCTCGAACACGCGTCGGGGACTGCGCGAGCAACGGCGGGAGTGCAAGAAAGGCTAAAAATGGGACTGCACGGATCAGGCTAGACTTCCTCTAGGTGATGGTGACGGACGTCCACACCGCGGACCAGGTAGATCACGTCTTCCGCAATGTTGGTGGCGTGGTCGGCGATGCGTTCCAGGCTCCGGGCCACGAACATCAAGTGAATGGCGGCTTCCACCAGATTGGGATCCCGCCGCATGGTGGTGATGAGTTCGGTATAGACGCCATCGCGGATGCGGTCCACGTCGTCGTCGGCCGGAAGAATTGCGCTCGCTTGCTCGGCGTCGCGCCGCACGAAGGCATCCAAGGTCCGGTGCAGCATGTCTTCCACCATGGAGGCCATGCGCGGCATTTCCTGCAGCGGCGGCCCCAGTGGGGCAGCGAGTCTGTTGAGCGAAATCGCACGTTCCGCCACGTTTACGGCCAGGTCCCCCATGCGCTCCAGATCGGTGTTGATCTTCAGGCACATGACCAGCAACCGGAGGTCGCCGGCAACCGGTTGGTTGAGCGCCAGCAGGCGGGTGACCCGCGCGTCGATGTTCAGCTCCATGCGGTTGATCAACATCTCATCTTCGACCACGCGGCGGGCCATGCGGTCATCGTGTTCCACAAGCGCTTGCACGCTGGTGTGGATGGAGGATTCCACCAAACCGCCCATCTCAAGCAGCGCCTGGTTCAACTCTTCTAGTTCTTCGGCAAAGTGGCGCATGGATCCTATTTAGCCGAAACGGCCTGTGATGTAATCTTCGGTCTGTTTCTCTGAGGGTTTTCTAAACATTACCTCAGTACGGTCGAATTCAATGAGTTTCCCCAACAGGAAGAAGCCCGTGTCGTCGGCGGTCCGGGCGGCCTGCTGCATATTATGGGTGACGATCACGATTGTACACTGACTCTTGAGCGCAAAGAGCAGGTCCTCGATTTTCGCGGTGGCGATGGGGTCGAGGGCGGAGCAAGGCTCGTCCAGCAAAAGCACCTCGGGGTCCACCGCCAGCGCGCGGGCGATGCACAGGCGCTGCTGCTGGCCGCCGGAAAGGGCCAGTGCCGAATCGTGCAGTTTGTCCTTGACTTCCTCCCACAACGCGGCGCGTTTGAGGCTTTTCTCGACGGTTTCCGCGAGCGGCGTTTTCTTGTCGAGCCCGTTCACCCTCACGCCGTAGGCGACGTTCTCAAAGATGGATTTCGGGAACGGGTTGGGGCGCTGGAACACCATGCCGACGCGGCGGCGCAGGCTGGTGACGTCCATCTTGAGAATGTCCGCTCCGTCCAAACGGATGTGGCCTTCGACGCGGGTGTGGCGGATGGTTTCGGAGATGCGGTTGATGGTGCGCAGGAAGGTCGACTTGCCGCATCCGGATGGGCCGATGAGCGCGGTGATCTGCTTTTCCTTGACCTTGAGGCTGATGCCGTGCAGGGCCTGGAAGTCGCCGTAGTAGAAATTCAGGTGCTCGGCCTGCAACTTGATGGTCGAGTTGGCGAAGGGCGTTTCGCCTGGCGGCGGGGCTGGAGTCACGTTGTTTTGGGCCTCGGGTTCACGGGCACGTATTGGACTCATGGTATCAATCTTGGCGGTCATGAGCGGCCTCTGGAAGTGGTGCGGCCGATGGCAAATCTGGCGACTGCGTTTACGGAGAGCACCAAAACTAATAGGACGAAACCGGCGGCCCAGGCTTGGCGGCGCCAGTCTTCGTAAGGAGAGATTGCGTAGGCGTAGATGACCTGCGGCAAGGTGGCGGTGGCGAGCATCCAACCGGGACTCCAGAATTGATTGCCGAAAGCGGTGAAGAGAAGCGGAGCGGTCTCGCCGGCGACGCGGGCAAGATTCAGCATGAGGCCCGAGAGGATGCCGCTTTTGGCGGCGGGGATCACTACGGTGAAAATGGTGCGCGCCTTGCCCGCGCCAAGAGCCATGGCGCCTTCGCGGAGACTTACGGGCACGGCCCGCAGGAACTCCTCGGTGGTGCGCAGCGAGATCGGAATCATCATCACTCCGAGGGCGATTCCGCCTGCCAAGGTGGACGGATGCCGCATGGGGAGAACGATCAGTGCGTAGGCGAAGATCCCGATCACAATCGACGGAACGCCGTTGAGCAAGTCGGTGGTGTAGCGGATGATGCCCGGGAAGACGCCGTCGCCGAATTCGGCGAGGTAGACGCCCGCGAAGAATCCGATGGGGACGCCGATGAGCATGGCCGCCAGCAGCACTTTGGCGCTGCCGAGTATGGCGTGGGCCATACCGCCTCCGGTTTCGCCCGCCGGCACCGGGAGCTTGGTGAAGAAGTCGAGGTTGAGGCTGGCAAGTCCGTTCCAGGCGAGGTAGCCGAGGATCACCAGCAGTACGGAGGCGACCAAGAAGGTACACGCGCCCGTTAGGGTGAGCATAACCGCGTTGACGGCCTTCCGGCGGAAGGAAAGTTTCATTTCTTGCCGCCTTTCATGGAAAGGATCAGGAGGCGGGCAACGCCGTTGATGACCACGGTAAGCGCGAACAGCACCAGCCCAAGTTCGATGAGCACCTGCTGATGCATGGCGCCGCTGGAGGTTTCCGCCCACTCATTGGCGATGACTGCAGCAATGGAGTATCCGGGGGCGAGAAGCGACGAGGAGACCTCGGGTTTGTTGCCGATGACCATGGTTACCGCCATGGTTTCCCCGAGGGCGCGGGCAAGAGCAAGGAATACGGAGCCGAAGATGCCGGTGAGCGCGTAGGGCACGACGACTTTCCAGGTGGTCTCCCAACTGGTAGCGCCGAGAGCGAGGGCCGCTTCGCGCTGGTCCTGCGGGACCGCCAGCAGTATCTCGCGCGAGACCGAGACGATGAAGGGGACGATCATGATCGCCAGAATGATGCCGGCGGAGAACACACTCACACCCTGGAACGGACCCTGGAAGATGGGCAGGAATCCGAACACAGCCACCAGGGCGGGGACGACGGTGGTTTGCAGGATAGGAACCAGGAGAAAGATGCCGAGCAATCCGTAAATGACGCTGGGAACGGCGGCCAGCAGTTCAATGGTAAAGGTAAGCGCGTCCGAAGCGCCGCGCGGGGCGAGTTCGGCTAGAAAGATCGCACAGCCAAGGCCGACGGGGACGGCGATGAGCAGCGCCAGCAGCGACGTCATCACGGTGCCGTAGATGAAGGGCAGTGCTCCGAATTTCTCGGCCACCGGGTCCCAGGAAGAACCGGTGAGGAAGCCCCATCCGAATTCGGCACGGGGAAGCGCGGAGCCGGTCCACAGGTGATAGAGAAGCAGGGCTGTGATGGCCAGGATAAACGACGCGGCCATGCCGGTGAGCGTGTGCGCGACCGGGTCTCCGGCGCGTAGGCGCTGGGGCAAAGACGGCGATGTGGCTGTGGTCGCCATGATGGTGGTTGGGGGAACTGCCAGTGTATCGCAGTCCCCTGAACGTTTGATGACAGAGACCTACTTAATAAGCGCGATGGCGGCCTGCTCTTTCGCGATGACCGCGGCGGGGAGCTGCGCGTAGTTGAGGCCCGGAGCCATAGCTTGGCCAGGTCCAAGCATCCATTTCAGGAAGTCGACAATGACCGCGCGCTTGCTGGCGTCGGCGATGGTTTCGGGAATCAGCAGCCAGGTAAAGGACGCGATCGGGTAGGCGTCGTCGCCCGCGGCGTTGGTGATGGAGACGCGGAAGTCGTCCGGCATCGGCGTTCCCGCGGCGGCTTCGGTGACGGAAGCGGGGGAGGCCTTCACAAATTTACCGGCTGCATTCTGGACCGCGCCCAAGGGCAGCTTGTTCTGGATCGCGTAGGTCATCTCGGTGTAGCTGATCGAGTTCGGGGTCTGTTCCACCAGTCCGATGACGCCTTCGTTGCCTTTTCCGCCCAGGCCGACAGGCCAGCTGACGGCGGCGGCGGCACCCGGTCCAGCGGCCCATTCGGGGCTGACCTTGGAGAGATAGTCGGTGAAGACGAAGCTGGTGCCGCTGCCGTCGGAGCGGTGGACGACGACGATGTCGGCGGCCGGGAGTTTCACGTCAGGGTTGGCGGAGGCGATGGCAGGGTCATTCCACTTCTTGACCTTGCCGAGGAAGATTCCGGCGAGCGCGGCGGGGGTGAAGTTGAGTTCGGCGGTGACGTCGGCCAGGTTGTAGGTGGGCACCACGGCTCCCATCACGGTGGGGAAATGCAGCACGCCGGTCATGCGCGTGGTTTTGAACTTTTCGATTTGCTCCGGCTTCATCGGCTGGTCCGACGCGCCGAAGTCGACAGTGCCTTCGGTGACCTGGCTGATACCGGCTCCCGAACCCTGCGATTGGTAGTTGATTTGGATCAGCTGGTGGAGCTTTTGGTATTCGCTGAACCACTTGGAGTAGATAGGATTGGGGAACGTGGCTCCGGCTCCGGTGAGGTTTTGGGGCTGTTCGGAGGATGATCCGCAAGCCGTGAGGAGGATGGCCGCGACGGCGGCGGAAAGAATTTTTGGAATTGTCATATTTTATCTGTTACAAGCGTAGCTTTGAAATGTTACGGCACGATGACGGCAGGCTGGCGCTTCTCAGACACTCTCAGAAGCGCGTAGAGCGCGATAAAAAGGACCAGAGCGCCAATGCCCATCTGCCACAGGTGGCTCTTGAGCCAGGCGTTCGAGTTCTCGCCGAGCTGTGCTCCCAGGGAGGCCATGGCTCCATAGCGCGGGACGCGGGCGGCCAGCATGACGGCGAGGTAACGGGTCCGGCTGACGCCGAGGGCGCAGGCGGAAAGCGCCATGACTTTGAGCGGCATCACAGGGATGGGCACAAGGGCGCAGACGAAGACGCTGGCGAGGCCGTAGCGAAGGAACCAGGCTCGGAGTTTGGCTCCGCGCGGGGAGGCGGTTTTCTGGTTGAGAAGTTTTTCGCCGCCCTTGCTGACGATGGCGTGGAAGATAGCGCTGCCGATGAGTGAGCCCAGGATTGCGAGCACTGCGCAGAGCAGCGCGGAATCGGGGCGCGCGATGGTGACCAATAGGATAAGTGCGTCGGTGCCGCTGGGGCTGGGCACGCCGGCCGATTCGATGAGCGCGGCGGCAAAGATGCCGAGCGGGCCCCAGGCGACGAGAGTTTCGCGGAAGCTGCCCACTTAGTTCGCGCCTTCGAGAAGTTCGCGCAAGCCGGCTTCGTCCAGCACGCGGACGCCTAGCGCGGCGGCCTTGTCGAGTTTGGAACCGGCTTCCGCGCCGGCGACGACGTATCCAGTCTTCTTACTGACGGAACCAGTGACTTTCCCGCCTTGTGCTTCGATCAATGCAGATGCTTCCTCTCGGGTCATGCTGGGCAGCGTGCCGGTGAGCACAAAGGTGATCCCGGTGAACTTGCCTTGTTCTTTGACGCGGACTTCGCAGGTGAAGCTGAGTCCGGCGGCGCGCAGACGCTCGATCAAGTCTCGATTTTGGTCTTGCGCGAAAAACTGTTGGATGCTGGCGGCCACCTTGGGGCCCACTTCTTCAGCGTGTTGCAGTTCTTCTATTGTAGCGTGGGCGATCTTGTCGAGGTCTCCGAAGGTGTCTGCGAGAATCTGCGCGGTGCGTTCGCCGACGAAGGGGATTCCGAGCGCGTTGAGCATGCGGGACAGCGGCTGCTTACGCGAGGCGTCGATATTGGCGAGCAGCTTTTCCGCGGACTTTTGGCCCATGCGATCGAGCTGCAGCAGTTGTTCAAGAGTGAGCGAATAGACTTCGGCGACGTTCTTGATGAGGCCGCGGTCGACGAGTTGGTCGGCGAGGACGTTGCCCAGGCCGTCGATATCCATAACGCCACGGGATGAAAAGTGCAACAAGCTCTCCTTCAAGCGCGCGGGGCAGTTGGTGTTGATGCAACGGCTCGCCGATTCGCCTTCAGCGCGCACGATGTCTCCGTCGCAAATGGGGCAGCTGGTCGGCATGACGAAGGGGCGGCGCGTTTCGCCTTGAGAAACCACGCGGACCACTTTAGGGATAACGTCGCCGGCGCGTTCGACCAGGACGGTGTCGCCGACTTGGACGCCCAGGCGCTCGATCTCGTCTTCGTTATGCAGCGTGGCTCGGGAGACGGTGACGCCGCCGATGCCGACGGGCTGGAGGATCGCGGTGGGCGTAAGCGCGCCGGTGCGACCGACGCTGACTTCGATGTCGTCTATGCGGGTCTTCTCTTGACGCGCGGCAAATTTGAACGCGATGGCCCAGCGAGGAGCTTTCGCGGTCCAGCCGAGGCGGGTTTGTTGGTCGATGGAGTCCACCTTGCAGACCACGCCGTCGATTTCAAAGGGCAGCGCGTCGCGCTGGGCTTCCCAATGGTTGCAGAATTCGATGAGCGCTTCGACGTCGGTGCAGATGCGGTGGCCTTGATGCACTTTGAGGCCTCGCTGCTCGAGTTCCTTGAGTGTGGCGGAGTGTGAGGGCAGCGCGGGGCGGCCGTCGACGAAGAGGAAGTAGGCGAAGTATTCGAGTTTGCGCTCAGCAGTGATTTTCGGGTCTAGCACGCGGAGCGCTCCGGCGGCGGCGTTGCGCGGGTTGGCGAAGCGCGGGAGTTGCTGGGCGTCGCGTTCGGCGTTCAGTTTCTCGAAGGCTCGCTTGTTGAAAACGACTTCGCCTCGGACTTCGAAGTCCGCTTGGTGTTTGACGCTGAGCGGGATGGAACGGATGGTGCGTGCGTTCTCGGTCACGTCTTCGCCGACCGAACCGTCGCCGCGCGTGATGGCTCGGGCGAGCTGGCCGTTGTGGTATTGGACGGCCATCGAAAGTCCGTCTAGCTTCAGCTCCGCGACGTAATGAAACTCTTCGTTGGGCAGCAGGCCGCGCACGCGCGCATCGAACTCCCGTAGCTCGGTTTCGTTGAGAGCGTTGTCCAGGCTCAGCATGGGTGAGGAGTGCGGGAGCTTGACGAAACCTTCGCGGGGCTTGCCGCCGACGCGTTGGGTGGGGGAATCGGGGGTGACCAGTTCGGGGTGAGCGTCCTCGATCGCCTTCAGTTCGCGCATCAAGGCGTCGTACTCGGCGTCGGCGATGGATGGCGCATCCAGCACGTGGTACAAATGCTCGTGATGGCGCAGTTGTTCGCGTAAATATTCGATGGTTTGCTGGATTTCAGTCACGGAGCAGTTATAATCGGTGAATCACGCGCTTCCTCCAGCCAGTCCTTATCTACAACCCAGCCGCTGGAAAAATCCGGCGCAATCCCGACGCTATTCTCCAACGTACCAAAGCTGCGCTGGGGCGCGTGGGACTGTCGCCCGAATTGCGTCCGACGAGCGGTCCAGGGCAGGCGGGGGAACTGGCTCGTGCGGCGATCACCGAAGGCGCGGACTTGATTCTGGTGCTGGGCGGCGACGGCACGGTGAATGAAGTTTTGCAGGGGATGGTTTTTTCGGGCGTTCCGCTGGCGGTGCTGCCCGGTGGGACCGCGAACTGTCTGTCGATGGAGTTAGGGTTCGGCGCGCGCATCGAGAAGGCGGCCGAACGCTTGGGTGCAAGTGAGCCGGTCACGGTCGCATTGGGGCGGGTTACTGGAGTGGGCCGGTCCCGCTATTTTCTGCTGATGTGCGGCGCGGGGCTGGACGCCGCGATTGTGTATGAAGTGCGTGCGGGGTTGAAGCGTGCGGCGGGGAAGCTTGCGTATTGGGTTGCAGGACTGGCGCAGTTCCGCCGCAACGTCGCTGGGATGCAACTGCTGGTGGGCGGCAAGCGAATCGACTGCGGCTTTGCACTGGTGAGCCGGATTCGCAACTACGGCGGCGACTTGGAGATTGCCTCCGGTGCGTCGCTGCGCAAGCCGGATTTCGAAGTGGTCACCTTCAATGGCGCGAATCCGTTGCGCTACGCTCTATACATGTTGGCGGTGGCGGTGCGGCAGGTGCAAAAGATGCCGGGTGTGCAGACGCACCGGGCGGCGGTGGTGGAGATGCTGACGCAGGCGCATTCGCAGGTGGATGGAGAGTATTTCGGGCGCGAGCCGTTGAAGATCGAAGCTGTGGCGGACGCGTTGACGTTGATGATGCCTCCCAACTATGGATAACATCACGCACACATTGGTGGGACTGATGATGTCCCGCTGCGGCTTGGATCGCGGCGAAAAGGGCACGGCGGTGATGCTGATGCTGGCGGCGAATGCTCCAGACATCGACGCGTATCCGTTCTTCACAAATACGCTCGACTATTTGGAGATTCATCGCGGCTACACGCATGGGTTGGCGTTCGCGCCGCTGGTGGCGTTGCTGCCGCTCGCGATTGTGGCGGGGGTTACGAAAAAACGTCCCAGTTTCCTGGGCTGGCTCTCCTGCATTTTAGCGGTGCTGAGCCATTTGGTGCTGGATTGGACCAACGTTTACGGCATCCGCATGCTGCTGCCGTTTTCGGACCGCTGGTTGCGGCTCGACATCACCAACGTGGTGGACCCGGTGATCTGGGTGATCCTGCTGTTGGCGCTGGCAATCCCGTCTTTATTGGGGTTGGTGAGTTCCACCATCGGCGCGCGCAAGACTTCGGGCGTGAAGATGGCATGGGCGTGGATCGCGCTGCTGGCGTTGATTGGGTATGAAGGGCTGCGCTGGAATTCGCATGAGAAGGCGCTGCAGGGTCTGAATGCGCTGCTCTATATGGATCAGCCGGCGGAGGCTGTGTATGCATTTCCGGATACATTCGGCACGATGAAATGGCGCGGCGTGGTGGAAGGCGACAAGTTCGTCTACGAAATGCCGGTGGATTTTTCGGGCAACTTTTCCATGCGCGGAGCCAAGCTGGACTACAAGATCGGGCATGCGCCTACCGTGGATGCCGCGAAAGAGACGCGCACGTTTCAGGTTTTCGAGAGCTTCAATCAGGTGCCGTTCTGGCGCATCAATCCGCAGGTGGATGTGACGCAAGTCGATCTGCTAGACCTGCGCTTCGGTTCGATTACGCGCAAGTCGGGGTTCGCTGCGTCGGCGTTGGTGGAGCCGGATGGCCGCGTTCGCGATGTTGCGTTCGGATTTGGGAGGTAGAGCGTGTATCCAGAACCGCAGTTGTTGATCGCAGGAGAGTGGGTGTCGGCCGGAGGGCGGCGGACGCAACCGGTGCTCAATCCCGCCACGGGCGCGACGTTGGGGCAGTTGCCGCACGCGACCACCGCGGACCTGGATCGTGCATTGGATGCCGCGGCGGAGGCGTTTCCGAAGTGGCGGGCGGTGCCGGCGTTTGAGCGCGGGCGGATCATGAAGCGCGCAGCCGACATCATGCGGGAACGCGCGGAGCAGATTGCACGATTGGCGACGCTGGAGATGGGCAAGCCTCTGGGTGAAGCCCGGCTCGAAGTGCAGAGGTCGGCGGATATTTTCGAGTGGTATGGGGAAGAGGCCCGCAGGACGTACGGCCGGGTGCTTGCGCCGCGCGCAGCTGGGCAGCGGTTCCTGGTGACGAAGGAGCCGGTGGGTCCGGTGGCGGCGTTCGGGCCGTGGAATTTTCCCACCGGCAATCCGGGGCGCAAGTTGGGCGCGGCGATTGCGGCCGGCTGTCCGGTGATCATGAAGCCGGCGGAAGAGGCTCCGTGCGCCGCGTTGGAAATCGCGCGGTGTTTGCTTGACGCGGGCGTGGCGAAGGGCGTGTGTTCTATCGTGTTCGGGGTGCCGGCGGAGGTTTCGTCGCACTTGCTGGCGACGAAGGTGATCCGGAAGATGTCGTTCACCGGGTCAACGCGCGTGGGCAAGCAGCTGGCGGAGTTGGCCGCGCGCAACATGATCCGCACCACGATGGAGCTGGGCGGGCATGCTCCGGTGCTGGTGTTCGACGACGTGGATTTGGAGCACGTGCTGGATTTGTCGGCGACGGCGAAGTTTCGCAACGCGGGGCAGGTGTGCGTCTCGCCCACGCGGTTCTACGTGCATGAATCGCTTTACGCACGCTTCGTGGAGGGATTCGCGGCTCGGGCGAAGGGGATCCAAGTGGGCGATGGGATGGACGAGTCGAATCGCATGGGTCCGCTGGCGCATGCGGGGCGGGTGCCGTTTCTGGAGCCGTTGATAGACGATGCGCGGCAGCGGGGAGCGAAGGTTCACGCAGGTGGGGTGCGGCGAGCGGGGCCGGGAAATTTCTTTGAGCCGACGGTGATGTCGGAAGTGCCGTGCGAGTCCCGCATCATGAATGAAGAGCCGTTCGGGCCGGTGGCGATGGTGAATCCGTTTCGCACCACTGAGGACGCGATTGCGCAGGCGAACCGGTTGCCCTACGGGCTGGCGGCGTACGCGTTCACCGCGTCGTCAAAAGTGGCGAATCGAGTCGCGGCGGAGATTGAGTCGGGCATGGTGGGCATCAACAGCTTCCTGATCAGCGTGCCGGAGTCTCCGTTCGGGGGCGTGAAGGATAGCGGGCACGGTAGCGAGGAAGGCATCGAAGGATTGGAAGCGTGCCTGGTGACGAAGTTCGTGACGGAGGCGTAGTGGACTTTTCGCAGCGGCTCTTGCAGGCCTACAACGACGCGGCTTTGACGCTGATGATTTCGGTGGGGCATCAGGTGGGATTGTTCGTCACCATGCGCGGGATGGCTCCGGCGAGCAGTGCGGAGATCGCTGTGGCGGCGAAGCTCAATGAACGCTATGTGCGCGAATGGCTCGGCGCGATGGTGACGGGCGGCGTGGTAATGGTCGCGGATGGGCGCTACCAATTGCCTGAAGAGCACGCCGCTTGCTTGACGGGCGCGGCGAGCATGGCGGGGCCGTCGCAGTACATTGCGGAGATGGGACGTGTGGAGCAGCTGATCGTCCATTGCTTCCGCGAGGGCGGCGGGGTCCCGTATGAGAAGTATCCGCGCTTTCACGACATCATGGCGGAGGATAGCGCGCAGTTCGTCGCGGGCGCGCTGGAGGCGCACATCCTGCCGTTGGTGCCGGGCCTGGTGGAGCGGCTGCGCACGGGGATTCGCGTGGTGGACGTCGGTTGCGGGCGCGGCATGACGATGGCTCGGCTGGCGGAGCTCTTTCCGGCGAGCAGGTTTGAGGGCGTGGATTTTTCAGCGGAGGCGATTGCGTATGCCCGTGCACACGCGCGCAGCGGCAACGTGACGTATCGCGCGGAAGATGCGAAAGCGCCGCTGGCGGAGGGCGCGTACGATTTCGTTACGACGTTTGACGCGATTCACGATCAGGGTAGACCGCTGGCGGTGCTGCGAAATATCCGGCGCGGGTTGAAGGCAGACGGCGTATATCTGATGCAGGAGATCAGGGGGTCGAGCCACCATCACGGTGATATAGGGCATCCGCTGGGGACGCTGCTATACACCATTTCCTGCATGCACTGCATGACGGTCTCCTTGGCGCAGGGCGGGGAAGGGCTCGGGGCGATGTGGGGTGAGGAGAAGACGCGCGAGTATTTGAAGCGCGCCGGATTCGCTTCTGTGGAGAAGCACGAGCTGGCCCACGACATCCAAAACTATTGGTATGTTGTACGGAAGGAGCTAGCATGAGCAGCGTACGAGTCCTTGTCGGCACCAAGAAAGGGGCCTTTATCTTGACGTCCGATGGCAAGCGCGAGAAGTGGGATGTGAGCGGGCCGTTCTTCGCGGGGTTTGAGTTGTACCACTTGAAGGGGTCGCCGGTGGACGCGAATCGGATTTATGCGTCGCAGAGCAGCGGATGGTTTGGGCAGTTGATCCAGCGGTCCGACGACGGGGGCAAGACGTGGGAGCCGGTGGACAATAAATTCACCTACGACGGTGTGCCGGGGACGCACATGTGGTACGACGGGACGCCGCATCCGTGGGAGTTCAAGCGGGTGTGGCATCTGGAGCCGTCGCTGACTGATCCGGATACGGTGTATGCGGGAGTGGAAGACGCGGCGATGTTCCGCACGACGGACGGCGGCAAGAGCTGGCATGAGCTTGCGGGGTTGCGCGGGCATGGGTCGGGTTCGCAGTGGCAACCGGGCGCGGGCGGGTTGGGGCTGCATACGATCCTGATTGATCCGAGCAATCATCAGCGCATCTTCATCGCGATCTCTTCCGCGGGCGCGTTCCGTACGGTGGATGGCGGGGTGACGTGGGAGCCGATCAACAAGGGGCTGAGTTCGCAGTACATTCCAGATCCGGCGGCGGAGGTGGGGCATTGCGTGCATCGAATCGCGATGCATAAGGCGCGGCCGAACACGCTGTTCATGCAGAAGCATTGGGACGTGCTGCGGTCGGATAACGGCGGCGACTTGTGGACCGAGGTCAGCGGCAATCTTCCGACGGATTTCGGGTTTGTGATCGACGTTCACGCGCATGAGCCGGAGACGATCTACGTGGTCCCGATCAAGAGCGATAGTGAGCATTTTCCGATGGACGGAAAGCTCGCGGTGTATCGCAGCCGGACGGGCGGGAATGAATGGGAACGGCTCGATAAGGGGCTACCGCAGTCGGATTGCTACGTGAACGTGCTGCGCGATGCGATGGCCGTGGATTTGCTGGATGCGTGCGGTGTGTACTTCGGCACGACGGGCGGGCAGGTGTACGTGTCGTCGGATGCGGGCGATAGTTGGCGGGCGATTGTGCGGGACCTTCCGGGCGTGCTGTCGGTGGAAGTGCAGACGCTGCCGTGATTCGGGTTCACCTTCCCGCACATTTGAGAACTTTGGGAAAGATCGCGGGGGAAGTGCACTTGGAGATCGAAGGGGCGGTGACGCAGCGGAGCGTGCTCGATGCACTGGAGTCCCGGTATCCGATGTTGCGTGGGACGATTCGGGATCATGTGACCTTGCAGCGGCGGCCGTTCGTGCGGTTTTTTGCGTGCATGGAAGACTTGTCGCATGAGCCGCTGGACGCGCTGCTGCCGGAGGCGGTGGCGTCGGGGACGGAGCCGTATCTGGTGGTGGGTGCGGTCGCGGGCGGCTAAATGGTGTCTGACACCATTTAATATCTCTTGACAGCCGGGCGGGGTCGGCATACTATATCCGTAGCGGATATATGGAGCCTCTGACACCCCCGGTTTTTCACATCTTGCTGGCGCTTGCGGACGAAGAGCGGCACGGCTACGGCATCATGCAGGACGTCGCGCGGCAGACGAATGACGCGTTGCAGATGGGTCCGGGCACGTTGTACGGATGCCTGAAGCGCATGTTGGCTGCGGGGTTGGTTGAGGAAGCGGACGAGCGGCCTGATCCCGAGATGGACGATGAGCGGCGGCGCTACTATCGCATGACGATGCAGGGGCGGAAGACGGTCCGCGGCGAAGCGCAGCGCATCGCTATCGCGCTGTCGGCTGCGAAGTCGAAGCGGGTGTTCGCATGAGGCTGCTCTACGAGATCTACGCAATCGCGCTCTACGCCTACCCTCGGGAGTTTCGCGCACGCTTTGGGCGCGAAATGGAGCAAGTGTTCCGGGCACGCCGTGCCGCTGCTCCCAGCCTGCCTCGTTTTCTGCTCGCCACCGCGCGAGACCTCATCATTACTTCTATCAAAGAAAGGTTCACCGCGATGACCACGACCCGAGCCACCCGTAGCCTCGCCTATGCAACCGGAATTGCCGTTCTATTGCTCGCCGTTGGCGTGACGATGGTGCAAGCCTACGTCATACCAACCTCATCCATGGAGCCAAGTCTGCTCATTGGCGACCATCTACTGGTGAACAAGACCGTGCGCAATCCGCAGCGTGGAGAAATGGTTGTGTTCCGCTATCATGAGGACCCGAGCCAGACGTTCATCAAGCGTGTGATCGGCCTGCCGGGTGACCGCATTCGCATCGAAAACAAGCAGGTGATCCTGAACGGCGAACGGCTTGTCGAAGACTACGCGCGCAATCTGGACAGCTACGTCGATTCATACCGGGACAATTTTCCCGGTGATCCAAAGCTTCACGTGGAAACAGCGGCGGCTGAGATGCTTTCACGCAACGTCAAGAACGGCGAGGTGGTTGTTCCAGAAGGAGACTTGTTCGTTTTGGGGGATAACCGTGACCGGTCGCTGGACAGCCGCTTCTTCGGGTTCGTGCCGCAGTCGAACGTGATTGGGCGACCGTGGATGGTGTACTGGTCAAGCGGGCATTGGGATCGCACGCTGCTTGAGGTCCGATGATTGAGCGCATCGCACCGCAGTTCTTCTCTGCTGACATGCCGGCGACGCTGGCGTACTACGCGGAGAATCTCGGGTGCGCGGCGTGCTGTTCTCCCGTGAGCTCGGCAATATGCGCCATGGCATGCGGGAACTCGTGGTGAAGGATTGCGACGGGAGGCTGCTGGCGTTCGGCGCAGACGTGGAGGAAGAGTAGCGCTATAATGCCACTCGATGCCACGAACCACACGCCGTCAATTTGCCGCGCTCACCGCCGGAGCCGCTGCCGCGCTTGCGCAGACTACCGATGAGACGCTCTTCCTGAACAACGGTCGCGTTCACACCATGAATGCGACGAACACGGTGGCCAATACGGCCACCATTCGTAACGGAAGGATTCTCGCCGTCGGGGGACGCGCGCCGTCGGGGGCTCGGACGATTAACCTCGGTGGACGCACGGTGGTGCCGGGGCTGATTGAGCCGCACGTGCACATCGTGAGTCTGGCGAATCGGCCGGGGTATCACACGATCCTGGAGAACACTGTGTCCATAAAAGAAGTGCAGGCGGCGTTGGCGGCTCGAAGGAAGGACGTGCCGGAGGGGCAGTGGATCACGTCGATGGGCGGCTGGCACTCAAACCAGTGGGCAGAGCATCGGCATCCCACGTTGGCGGAACTCGACGCGGCGGTGCCGGATCGGCCGGTGCTGCTCTATGAGCGCTTCACGGGGCCGTGCGTGACGAACACGCTCGGTAAGCAGTATTTCGATGCCA
This sequence comes from Bryobacterales bacterium, assembly GCA_947446025.1. Taxonomy (GTDB): domain Bacteria; phylum Acidobacteriota; class Terriglobia; order Bryobacterales; family Bryobacteraceae; genus Palsa-187. Next base: position 131,224 of record CANFEY010000003.1, on the reverse strand, counting down.
TCGACGCTGGGCCGAAGCCGCATGCGGACATTTTGCCGATCAAGGTTTCGGCCACGGGAGCGATCGCGGGGGCGGGGCGCGAGGGGAATCCTTCGGCGTCGGCGTTGTTCCTGCTGCGGCGCGTGCAGACGTTCGCGGACCGCAAGCGCAGCACGATGGACGCGATGAATTACACTGCGAGTCTCGGCTTGACGGCGATGCTGGACGAGGTGCTGTTCCCGACGCCGGGGCCGCTGCATCCGAGCCAGATCTTGTCCAACCTCGATCAGTACCGCATGTATGATCCGTGGCTGGAACTGCATCACGAAGGTCGCACCATCGTGCGGCTGCAGATGAATTTTCTACAGAACCAGAACGATCCGAATCTGCCGGAGCTGAAAGAGCGGCTGCGCAACCAGTTCCAGTTCTTCGGCGACGACATGCTGCACACGGGGTCGATTGGTGAGTGGGCCGCGCCGTTGGGGAGTGGCGCGGTTTGGAGGGACGCGCAGCGGTTGGTGGCGCAGGTGGGATGGCGCAATGAGAACGCGGTGCAGAATCTTGCGGGCTTGCGGCAGGTGGTGGAGCGGTACGAGGAAGTGAACAAGGAGTTCGACATCACCAAGCTCCGCTGGATGGTGCACCACGTCCCAGAGGTGAATGCCGACCTGCTCACGCGGTTGAAGGCTCTCGGCTGCGGAGTGGAGATGGGCGCGTTCCGGTGGGTGACGTCGGCGGACCCGAAAGTGGTGGCAGGCCCGCCGTTCCGCACGATTGTCGATCACGGTATCCAGGTCGGCATTCACGGCGACGGCGTCCATATCGCTCCGCTGAATCCGTGGAGCCACATTCAGTACGTGGTGACGGGCGTCAATTCGTTCGGCGATCAGGTCAACGCAGGCCAGCACCTGACGCGCGAGGAAGCGCTGCGCCTGTTCACGCGCAACAACGCGTGGTTCCTGAAGATGGAAGACAAGATCGGCAGCATTGAGGTGGGCAAGCTCGCGGACATGGTTGTGCTGGATCGCGACTACTTCACGGTGCCGGAGGCGCAGATAAAGAATGTGCGCAGCGCGATGACGATTGTCGGTGGGAAGATCGTCTACGATAGCCTACAGCGGAAATGAAGGCTAAGGCTGAGACAGGAACAGCTCGACTCTGTCGGTAGTCCACGTGGCGACGCCGCAACCGAAGAAGTCGGTGTCCTCGATCCAGATGGGGCACCCAGGGCGAGGGCGGCGGCGAGGATCGGCCAGTCGTCCTTGTCGCGCCGGTCCATGCTTTGGCGCGCGATTGTTTCAAAACTAGAATAGGCCTGGACCTGGATGGTATCGACGATGTTGGTCAGCCAATCCAGATACTCCATGAGCGCGGCTTCCTCAAGTTTCCGCCGCGCGATCACTTCGGGGAGTCGTTTCCGCGCTTCCGCGAAAGCGACCGGGCGCTATGAACTCCACTTGGTGAGCGTATTTTGCCAGGATTGTTCGCGTCCTCTTACCCAGCACCGCCCGCATCAGAATGTTCGCGTCGACGACCAGCATCTCAAGACTTCCGCTTAAGTTCGTCTCGGCGGAGTTGCTTGAAGTCCTCCATCAATTCCTTTTCGTTCGTGCCCGCTGCAATTCCCCGGCAATGCTAAAAGCCTCCAGTTGTTCCTGGGTCGGCTTGGGGCGCGTCGGCAAATAGACGCCAATCGTCATGCCATGCCGCGTGATCGCGACCGGAGCTTTTGACGCCAGATAGCTCGAGAGGTTCTCCCGGAACTCGCGGATCCCGACTTTCGTGGCTTGCATGGCGTTACCTCACTTGCGTACACAAAGATAACGCAAGTCAGCAAGGGTCAGCGCCCAAGGCGGCGCATGCGAAGCAGGTACACTCCCATCACGCCTAGGGGAACAACCAGCATCACGGGCAGGAACGCGCGGCCGAGGCCTTGCTCGGGCGCGGAGACGCGGCTCCAGGTGATGAACGCGAAGGTCGCCGTTATGCACATCTTGATGGCGGTCAGTAGATGCCGCGCTTCGGCTTGCACTTCGGGCGATGCGGCGTCGATGCCTGGGGGCACGTTCAGGCGAACCTTGCCGGCGGCGGCTACTCGAGATAGTGCGGTCATCAGGATGTAGAGGTTCGCTCCAACTATCGGCAGAATCCACACGGTGTCCTTTGATCGCCACTTGTCGGGCTCGCCCGCGGCGTTGTAGTGCGACGGCATGCGCTCCGGTAAATCGGACCAGCGCAGTCCCACCATTACGAACATCGCCAGCAGCAGGGCCATGGCCACGGCTTCCATGAGCTTCGTCACGGTCCCAAACTATCACGCTTACAATAGGGGGATGCGCGCACTTCTTTTCTTGACGGCGGCGGTTGCGTTCGGGCAATCGGGGTTCGATGTGCTTTCGCTGAATCGGGCGGTGGACCCGTGCGGGAACTTCTACAAGTTCGCATGCGGGGGCTGGCAGGCGGCGAATCCGATTCCAGGGGACGTGGCGCGGTGGGGGACGTTTGATGCACTGCAGGACCGCAACCGGACGCTGCTGCAGAACGTGCTGGAGTCGGCTTCGGCGGAGCGCGCGGGGCGGACGGCGATTGAGCAGAAGATCGGTGACTTCTATGCGGCGTGCATGAATGATGAGGTCCAGAACCGGCGCTCGATGGACGCGTTTCAACGCGACGTGAACCGGATCGCGGTGATCGACAACAAAGCGGCGCTGACGGAACTGGTAGTGACGATGTTCAAGATCGGGGCTGCGCCGTTTTTCAATTTTGGGCCGGAGCAGGACGCGAAGGATTCGGCCAACATGATCGCGGGGATGGATCAAGGCGGGCTGGGGTTGCCGGATCGCGACTACTACTTGAAGACGGACGCGAAGTCGGTGGAGACTCGCACGCAGTATCTGGGGCACTTGCAGCGGATTTTCGCGTTGCTGGGGCAGGAGCCTGCGGTGGCGCAGCGCAATGCGGCGGCGGCGATGGCGATTGAGACGGCGCTGGCGCAGGGGGCGATGGACCGCGTGGAGCGGCGCGATCCCGAAAAGGTGTATCACAAGCTCACAGTGGAGCAGTTGAAGGCGCTGGCTCCGAACTTTGATTGGACGGCGTTCTTCGCCGGGTTGGGCGCGCCGCAGTTCGCGAGCCTGAACGTGGCGGTGCCGGGATTCGTGGAGGCGTTCGGCAAGATGCTGAATGATCAGCCGCTCGATAACCTCAAAAGCTACTTGACGTGGGTGCTGGTGAACAGCAACTCGCCTGTGCTGAGCGCGGCGATTCAGAAGGAGCACTTCGATTTCTTCGATAAGTACCTGCGCGGGTCGAAGGAGATGCGTCCGCGCTGGAAGGTGTGTGTGGATCTGACCGATGCGCAGTTGCCGGATGCGCTGGGGCAGAAGTTCATTGAGCGGACGCTGGGGGCGCAGGGGGCGCGGCGGACGCAGGAGATGGTGGCGGCGTTGGAACGCGCGATGGAGCGCGACATTGCGGCTCTGGATTGGATGACGGCGGAGACCAAGACGCGCGCGATTGAGAAGCTGCACAAGATCACCAACAAGGTGGGCAATCAAGCCAAGTGGATGGATTACGCGCAGGTCCGCGTGGCTCGCGATGACGCGTACGGGAATTCGCAGCGGGCGAGCACCACGGAGCTGGCTCGGCTGTTGGCGAAGATCGGGCAGCGGGTGGATAAGACGGAATGGCATATGAGCCAGCCGACGGTGAACGCGTACTACGATGCGGGAGCCAATGACATCAACTTCCCAGCGGGCATCTTGCAGCCGCCGTTCTACAACAACTCCGCCGATGACGCGGTGAATTTTGGTGCCATAGGCGCGGTGATTGGGCACGAACTCACGCACGGCTTCGACGATCAGGGGCGGCAGTTCGACGGCGACGGCAACTTGCGCGATTGGTGGACGGAGGCGGATGCGAAGGCGTTCGGTGAGCGGGCCAACTGCATCGTGGATCAATATTCGGCGTACAGTCCCGTGGCGGGTCTGAATCTGAATGGCAAGCTGACGCTGGGTGAGAACACGGCGGACAATGGCGGCGTGAAGATCGCGCTGATGGCGCTACAGGATACGCTTGGCGGGAAGGAGCCGGAGAAGATCGACGGCTTCACGGCGGAACAGCGATTTTTCCTGGGCTGGGCGCAGGTGTGGTGCCAGAACATCACGGAAGAAAATGCGCGCGTGCGGGTGCAGACAGATTCGCATTCCGCGGCGGAGTTCCGCGTGAACGGCGTAGTCTCCAACATGCCGGAGTTCGCAAAGGCGTTCGCTTGCCGGGCGGAGCAGCCGATGGTCAAAGGTCCCGCTTGCAGAGTTTGGTAATGAGACACATCACAGCAATCCTTATCCTTGCGGCGTCGCTAGCCGCGCAGACGGCCCGAGAGGTCACCGAGTTCACCATCTTCAAGCGCAGCGAAGCGGTGAAGATTCTGCCGGGGGTCGAAATCGCGTTGAAGAATGCCGACGCCGCGAAACAGCGCTTCGCCATTGACGTGACGGTGGACGGGCACAAGATCGAGAGGAAGGACATGGATATACGCGTGCCGTTCTACTTTGTTGTCGGGGACAACACGCAGCCGCATGAGCTGGTGGTGCTGAAGGTCGGCGCGGATCAAATCGTCGGGCGGATATCGGCGCCCAAGTAGGAGGCAGGAATGCGTTCGATTCTAAGTGTCGTCTTTGTGGGTATGTTGTTCGCCCAGGTGAACGATCCGTATTTGAATAACAATCTGCCGAATCCATATCGTACGGTTCGCGATTGGGCGGAGCTGCCGAAGGGGATGACGTGGCCGGCGATTACCGGCGCGCTGGAAGGCCCGGACGGCAACGTCTATGTGCTGGGGCGCTGCAATGAGAATTCGTGCGCGGGGCGCAAGGAGCCGGCGGTGATGGTGTACAGCTCCGCCGGCAAGTTGGTGAACAGCTGGGGATCGGGCCTGTTCAACTTTCCGCACGGCTTCGCGTTTGACCGCGAGGGCAACCTGTGGATCAGCGACGGACAGGCTGGCGAGGGCAAGGGCAACCAGGTCTTCAAGTTCACGCGCGACGGAAAGCTGCTGATGACGCTGGGCAAGGCAGGTGGCGCGGGCGCGGGGACGGATGGGTTCGATCAGCCGACGTCGATTGCGATCGCGGCTAACGGCGACATCTTTGTGAGTGAAGGCCACGCGCCCAGCTACGGCAACTCGCGGATCATGAAGTTTTCGAAGGACGGCAAGCTGCTGAAGGTAATCGGCAAGAAGGGGCGCAATCCGGGCGAGTTCATGGGGCCGCACGGCTTGTTCTTCGATTCGCGGGGCCGCTTGTTTGTGGCGGATCGCGGCAACAACCGCATTCAGATTCTGGATCAAGAGGGACGCTTTCTTGACGAGTGGCGCCAGTTCGGGCGGCCCAGCGGGTTGTTCATTACCAAGGACGACACGCTGTATGTGGCGGATTCGGAATCGTGGGGTCCAGATGAGCCGGGTTGGAAGAAGGGCATCCGCATCGGTAGTGCGAAGAGCGGCAAGGTCACCGCGTTCATTGAAGACATGGAATCGACGACGGAAGACCACAGCGGCGCGGAGGCCGTTGGCGTGGATTCGCAGGGCAACGTCTACGGCGGCGTAGTGCGGCGGAAGATGCTGGAGAAGCACGTCAGAGCGAAGTAGACGCTTTCGTGCCGGGTACAGGCACGAAATTTCGCAAAGGCGGGGAAATTTGAGCCATTCCCCTTTACTGTTCCGGAACAAGACTTGCTGCGCAGTCCACTAGCCGTGTTCACCCTTTACAGCACCGACGGTGACGTGGTCCTCCACCTTTGCAACGCCCGGAGCGGCCCATGCGGCGCTCAGTGCCTCCTCGTATTCGGCCCGCGAGCGGGCCATGCCGCGCAGGTTCACCGCGCCGTGCGCCATTTGGACTTTGATGTGGCCGCTGTCGATAAGGGCGCTGCGGCGGAACGCGGCTTCAATGGTGGCTTTGACGTCTGCCAAGCCCGCCGCGGGTTGGATGACGACGTTGTTGCGGATGCCGGTGATCGCGCGCAATGTACACAGCGCTCGCACTGCCTCCGCTTGTTGCTCATGACGTTCAACGGTGCCGGAGAGGGTGAGCAGCGCGTCGGTCACTTGCACTTCCACAGTCGCAGGCACTAAGCAGTTCCATTCTAGAATCCCCATCGCGGCCAGCGCGATGTCGTCATCGGTGCGCTGCTTATCGAAGGGAACCAACACGCGGATGCCGTTGGTCACGCGATGTACGTGAACCACGCACCACGCCGCGCTCTCCGCCGCGCACTTCTCCCAATAGCTGTCAACGTGGCCGGCCAGGTCGACAGCACCCGCTTTGGCCATTACGCTAATCTGCCGCAGGCCGGAGCTGAGCCGCCAACCGATCGCCTTCTCCACTTCATGTTGTAGTTCGGTATCAGTCCACATAGGTTCACTTGCCGACGAGATGCTCCAGGTCCTTGTTGTTCTCTGTGCAGATGTACTCTAGCAGTTCTGAGTCGGCTAGCAGGCGGAAGGGCAGGTGGACCGTCCACGGCTTGGTGTACGCCTTGGGGTCGTCGATGGTGATGTCGACATCCATATTGCCGAAGTCCTTGCGGTGAAAGCGCTCGGTGACGTGCAGCGATTCGGTGCCGGGATGGCCGAAGTTGTCGAGCCAGGCATTGTCGTTGAAGCCGGAGCTTTCGACCACGAACGTGTCACCTTCCCAACGGCCGACCGAGTATCCCATCCACGCGGGGTTGGGATTCTTGGGCAGCGCGCGACCGTCGGTGAAGATCTGGCGGTAGCTCTGCACGGCTTCATAGAGGATGAGTGTCACGCCGGGCATGGAGAAAATCTTGAGCGGATACGGGACCACGTCGGAGCGCGGCACGCCGCCCGGGACGCACCATCCTGTGGGATCTTCCTTGCTCAGCGTGTCGCGGCGATGCTTGTAGAGCTCGGCTGCCCACGGTTGGAAAGAAACCTCGCCGGGCTTCAGATCCTTCGTGATGTCACCGACGTAGCCTCCTGGCGGCTGCCAGAGTCCTGCGATGTCGGGTTTGCCGTCCGCGGTTTTGGGAGCGGGCGCGGTGAGGTCAGGCTTGCCGTCCTTGGTGCGTGGAACGCCTGCAGTGGGGTAGCTGAGCCACTGGGCCGAGGCCGCGGACGCGAGCAGCAACATTGCATAAAAGGACGTTAAAGGACGTTGGCATGCACATGAGCTTAGCCGGTGCTTCATTGCAGCGCAAACCCCACCGCTTGCTACACTAGTGCCTATGGCCATCAGTCAAGATCTGCTCAACATACTGGTTTGCCCGCTGTGCAAGGCCACTGTGAACCTGCAGGCGGACGGCAGCGGGTTGAAATGCGTCGAGTGCAAGCGCGTGTATCCGATCCGCGACGAGATTCCGGTGATGCTTGTGGACGAAGCTCGGATTGAGAACTAAAACAACGAAGCGTAAGTTACACCAAGAATGAACCCGGCCCTAAACCGCTTGCCGCAAGGTTCGCGGATCGTTGTGATCCGTCTGCGATCGCTCGGGGACTGCGTCCTTACTACTCCTGCGATTGCGTTGTTGAAGGCGCATCGGCCTGATCTGGAGATCGGCGTTGTTGTGGAGGACCGGTTTGGTGGGGCGTTTGAGGGCAATCCGGACGTTACCGCACTGCTGCCGCCAGATTTGGCCGCCATTGCGAAGTGGCGTCCGAAGATGGCGCTGAACTTTCACGGAGGGACGCGCAGCATGTGGCTGATGCTTGCGTCGCGCGCGCCGATTCGGGCAGGCTTTGCGCATCATGTGTGGAGCGTCGTGTACAACGAACGGATTCCTCGGGCGCAGCAGACTTTGGGCAAGGAACGTCCGGTGCATACGGCGGAGCATCTGGCGTCCGCTATGTTTTGGCTCGGCGTGCCGCGAACGGAAATTCCGCGCGCGAAGTTGGTGGCGGCTCCGCGCACTGGTGAGGGAAGCTACGCCGTTCTGCACGCGTTTGCGTCCGCCCCGGAGAAAGCATGGGCCGCCGATCGTTTTGTAGCCGTCGCGCGGCATCTCAAAGATGCGGGACTCAAGCCAGTATTTCTCGCGGGTCCGGCGGACGATGTCTCGCCATTCTCCGGGTTCGAGGTGCATCGCAATGCGCCGCTTTCCGAGGTGAAGTCAATACTGTCTGGCGCGCAACTCTTCATTGGCAATGACAGCGGGCCCGCGCACATCGCCGCGGCGTTCGGGGTGCCCGTGGTGGTGCTATTCGGCCCCAGCAATCCCGTGACGTGGGCTCCGTGGCGCACCGAGGCGCAGGTGCTGACGTCGGCCGAAGGTATGGCCGGAGTTTCTGTTGCGGACGTCACCGCGGCGGCGGAATCGCTACGGGTGCGCGCATGAGTGAACTGCGGCGGTTGATCAATTATTCGCGCCCCTACATCGGCTCCCTGCTGGTTTCAGTCTTTTTGATGGTGATCGTAGGAGCCGCGCAGGCGCTGACGGCGCGCCTCATCGTGCCCATCATTGATCGCGTGCTCAATCCACAAACAGTGGACGCGCCGGTGCGCCTGTTCACCATTCCCGGCTGGAATTACCAGGTCTTCCTTGATTCCTTCATGCCACCCGACGTGCATAACGTGTGGACCATGGTCGCCATCGCGATTCTCACGGTCTTCTTCATGAAGGGTCTGTGCGATTATTGCGCGAACTATCTGGTGAATTATGTGGGGCTTTCCGCGGTCACGGATTTGCGTCAAGACGTCTTTGACCGAGTGGTCCACCAGGACGCGCACTTCTTTGAAGCGAACTCCACAGCGCGCGTGATGAGTTCCATCATGAATGACCTGGAGAAGATTCAGGTGGCGCTCTCTCACATCTTGGCGGATTTGTTGCGGCAGAGTTTCACCGGCATCTTTCTGCTGGCCGTTGTAGTGCAGACGGACTGGAGACTGGCGGTGTTCAGTCTCACCGTGCTCCCCTTCGTGCTGGTACCCACGGCCCGCCTGGGTAAACGTTTGCGACGGACCACGCGTGGGGCGCAAGACAACGCCGCGGATCTCAATCAGGCGCTACAGGAAACGCTGAGCGGCCATCAAGTGGTGAAGTCGTTTGGGGCCGAAGAGATCGAATCCAACCGTTTTCGCGAACGTGCGGAACGTTTACGCACCGCCAATTTGCGCTATGTGGCGCAGCAGGCGATTGCGTCTCCGCTCATCGAATTCTTCGGGTCCGTTACCATCGTCGTCCTACTCATGCTCGCGCGCGAGCGGATCAAGGCGGGCTCCATGACCGCGGGCGACTTTACGGGTTTCGTCATCGCACTTCTGATGCTCTATGAGCCGGTGAAGCGGCTCACGGGCATCTACAACATCTTTCAACAGGCCCTGGGAGCGTCGCAGAAAGTATTTGAGTATCTGGACGGCGATCCGCAAGTGAAAGAGTCCGAACACGCCGTCGCGTTGGCGCGCTTCAAAAAGTCAATCGAATTTGAGAACGTGCGGTTTCAGTATCCGACTTCCGAAGGCCCTGTGCTGGACGGCATTTCGCTGGCGGTGAAGGCCGGCGAGGTGGTGGCACTGGTAGGTTCAAGCGGCGCGGGCAAGACTACACTGGCGAATTTGGTGCCGCGGTTCTACGATGTGACCGGCGGGACGATTAAGATCGACGGGCACGACTTGCGCGAACTGAAGATGGCCTCGCTTCGTGCTCACATCAGCATCGTGGCGCAGGATACTTTCTTATTCAACGATTCTGTAGCTGCGAATATCGGCTACGGCCGGTTGCACGCAACGCCGGAGCAGATTCGTCAGGCGGCGCGCGACTCATTGGCGGAGGAGTTCATTCTCCGCATGCCGGACGGTTACGACACCATCATCGGTGAGCGTGGGACCAAGCTCAGCGGGGGGCAGCGCCAACGGCTCGCGATCGCGCGCGCGCTGCTGAAGGACGCGCCCATCCTGATTCTGGATGAGGCGACGTCGCACCTTGACACTGAATCGGAACGGCTGGTGCAGGAAGCGCTCCAGCGGCTGATGGAACATCGAACGGTCCTCGTGATCGCGCACCGGCTTTCGACGGTGCGGAGGGCTGACAAGATTGTGGTGCTGGACCGCGGGAAAATCGCGGAGTTCGGCAAGCACGATGACTTGCTGGCGCAGGGCGGCATTTACCGTCGCCTTTACGAGTTACAATTCCTAGAAGCTCCGCAAACCTGATGTCAAACCCCCTACGCAGCATGACCGGCTTCGCCCGCGCGCGACGGCCCCTTGGTGAGAAAGAACTCATCGTCAGCATCAAGACCGTGAACCATCGCGGTCTCGACGTGCATGTTCACGCGCCCGCGTCGGCGGACCTGTTTGAGAACGCAATTCGCAGCGCAGTGAAGGCGAAGCTCACGCGCGGGCACGCGGACGTGCGCATCAACCTGCCGGACTTCGCGCGCAATGGCGACAGCACATCGGTGAATCATGAACTGCTGGAAGAGTACGTCGCGGCGTTTCGCGAGGCTGCGGCGCGGCACTGTCTGGAATCGCAGCCGGATTTGAACGCGGCTCTGCGCCTGCCGGGGATGTTCGGCGACAGCGGCTCAGGCGAACCGCCGCCGGAAACAGAGGCGCGGTTGCTGGACGCGCTGGCCGATGCGCTCACCGAACTCAACGCGTTCCGCACCCGCGAAGGCGGTGAGATTGCGCGGGAGATGCAGATCCACAACGCCCAGGTGGCCGCCGCAGCGGATGCCATCGAGAAGATCCGCGGCACGGCGGTGTCCACGTTCCAGGCGCGGCTCAGTGAACGTCTGGCGGAGTTGCTGAAGGGCGTGCAGATCGAACCGCAGCGCCTGGCCCAGGAAGCGGCCATCCTAGTTGACCGCAGCGACGTGGGTGAAGAACTCGCGCGGCTGCGGATTCACTCCGGGCAGCTTGGACAGTTGCTGGATAGCGGCGGCGAGGTGGGCAAGAAGCTCGACTTTTTGCTGCAGGAGATGAATCGCGAGGCCAACACCATCCTTTCAAAGACCAGCGGCATCGGTGAAATCGGCTTGAAGATCACGGACCTTGCGCTGGGTGCGAAGGCCGCGATCGAGAAGATTAGAGAGCAGAGCCTGAATCTCGAATAATGCCGAGCGTCTTCATCATCTCAGCCCCCTCCGGCTCCGGAAAATCCACACTTGTCGGACAGCTTATGCAGACGGTGACCCGGCTGCGCTTTTCGGTGTCTTACACCACGCGCCAGCCGCGCGGCAATGAAGTGGACGGCAAGGAATACTACTTCATCTCCCGCGAGCAGTTTCAGGCCCGCGTGGATCGCAACGAATTCCTCGAATGGGCGGACGTTTTCGGCAACTTCTACGGCACGCACCAAAGCGAGCTGGACCGGGCGGCGGCGGAGGGGGTCGATTTGATCCTCGACATTGACGTGAAGGGTGCGCGACAATTGAAAGAGCGTATTCCGGGAGCGGTTTCGATTTTTATTCTCCCCCCGAGCCGGCAGGAGCTGGAACAGCGTTTGCGTTCACGGTCGCAGGATTCAGAAGAAGTCATCCAGCGGCGTTTGAGCGAAGCGGCTGAGGAGATCCGGAATTACTCGCAGTATGATTACGTGCTGGTGAACAAAGACGTGCAGGCGTCGGTGGACAATTTGACCGCCATCGTCAGCGCGAACCGGAGCCGGCGGCATTGGATGGAGCAACAAATCCGTCCGATATTGGAGACCTTTTAATATGGCAGAACACGTCCGCCCCCTTTCGCACAGCGTGATTCCGGACGATCCGGAAATGAGCGTGTACCGCTTCATCATCGTCGCGAGCAAGCGCGCGCGCCAGTTGCAGGCCGGTGCCCGCAGCTTCCTGCCCAGCACCTCGAAGAAGCCCACCGTGATGGCTTGCGAGGAAACCCGCCGCGGGTTGGTGCAGTACAGCGACCCGATGTTGAACCGCGACATCCTCGAGCCCGTCGAAGAAGCGTAAGGCTTCCGCATGTCCGATCGCGTTGCACTGGGCGTGGGCGGTGGCATCGCTGCTTACAAGGCAGCGGAGCTTGCCCGCGCGCTCATGGAACGCGGGTATTCGGTACAAGTCATCATGACCCGCGCGGCGGAGGAGTTTGTCCGCCCGCTCACCTTCGCGGCCCTCACTGGACACAAGGTCATCACCAACCTGTTTGCAACCGGCGGCGCGGAGGACACTCTTTCGAGCGCCATTGAACACATCCGCGTGGCCCAGGATTCGCAAGTGCTGGTGGTCGCCCCTGCTACGGCGGATCTAATCGCGAAATTCGCGCACGGACTGGCGGACGATTTTCTCAGCACCACCTACCTGGCCTTCACGGGACCCGTTGTCGTCGCGCCCGCGATGAACACCAACATGTGGAACCATCCGGCTACGCGGGCCAATGTGCGGACCTTGCGGGAGCGTGGGCATGTGATCGTGGAGCCGGGTTCCGGGCCGCTGGCGTGCGGCATGGTGGGTCCAGGTCGTTTGCCTGAGCCCGAGCTGATCGCTGCGGCGGTCATGCGCGCGTTGGAGCCCGTGAAACAGGACCTGAACGGCGAGACGGTGCTGATCACCGCTGGGCCAACGCAGGAGCCGCTTGATCCAGTGCGCTATATCACGAACCGCTCTAGCGGCAAGATGGGCTATGCGTTGGCTGCGGACGCGAAGGCTCGCGGCGCGCGCGTGATTTTGGTGTCGGGACCCGTCGCCATTTCCGAACCCGCGGGCGTGGAGGTTGTCCGCGTGCGCACGGCGCTTGAGATGCGGCAGGCTGTGATGGATCGCTTGGATGAGTCGACCATCATTGTGAAGTCCGCCGCCGTGGCGGACTATCATCGCGCGGAGGTGCCGCAGCAAAAGGTCAAGAAGACATCCACGCGGCTGACGCTGGACCTGGATCCCACGCCGGACATCCTTGCTGAGTGCGGCCGCAGGAAGGGCAACCGCCTCCTGATCGGCTTCGCCGCCGAAACGGAAAACGTGGTCGACTACGCGCGCCGCAAGTTGGAAGTCAAGAACTGTGACATGGTCGTCGCCAACAACGTTGCCCAAGCGGGCACGGGCTTTGACGCCAATGAAAACGAAGTCACTCTGGTGATGCGCAACGGCGAAGTGCCGGTGGCGCGAGCACCCAAATCCGCCATCGCGCATCGAATCTTCGACGAAATCGTGAAACTGAAGAAATGACGCGCGACGAGATTCGAGCCCAGCTCAGCTACTATCAAGACCTCGGCGTCACGGAAATCTACCGCCGGACCCCGACTTCCCCACCTCCACCCATGCCCAAACCCAAGCCGAAAGCTGAGCCGCTGCCATCGCTGGCTCCTGTTGGAGACACGCTGATCCAGATCCTCCAGGACATAGGCGACGATTGCCGCCGCTGCCGCTTGTGCGAACAACGCAACAAGATTGTCTTCGGGTCGGGCAACGAACAATCGCCGCTGGTGTTCGTGGGCGAAGGGCCGGGTGCGGATGAAGATGAACAGGGTGTTCCGTTCATTGGGCGCGCGGGCCAGTTGCTGACGAAAATGATCGACGGGACGGCGTTGAAGGAAGGCATCTCGATCACGCGCAACGACGTCTACATTTGCAATGTGGTGAAGTGCCGGCCGCCGGAGAATCGCGCGCCGCAGCCGGATGAGATGGAAGTCTGCGGGCAGTTCCTGTTCCGGCAGCTCATGGCGATCAAACCCAAGGCGATCTGCGCGCTCGGCGGCACTGCCGCGAAGGCACTGCTGGGCACCAAGGAAGGCGTCACCAAGTTGCGCGGGAATTGGCAGACGTGGCATGGAATTCCACTGATGGTCACCTACCACCCGTCGTATTTGCTGCGCCCCTACAGTGCGGACGCTAAGCGGGAGTCCTGGGAAGACTTGAAGAAGCTGCTGCATTTCGTCTATGACTAAAGGCCGCTTCATCACCTTTGAAGGGCCCGAGGGCAGCGGGAAGACGACGCAGCTGAAGCTGCTTGCGGAGCGGCTGCGCGCTGAAGGGTGTGATGTGGTCGAAACGCGGGAACCTGGCGGGACCGTGATCGGTAGACAGATTCGCGAGATCCTGCTCAACCCGGCCAGCACCGCGCTCCGACCCACTGCCGAGCTGCTGCTGATGTTCGCAAGCCGCGCGCAGAATGTGGACGAAGTGATCCTGCCGGCGCTGGCCGCGGGCAAGACCGTGCTGTGTGACCGCTTCACGGATTCCTCCCTGGCCTATCAGGGCGCGGGGCGCGGGCTGGGCGCGGAAGTGGTCTACGATCTGGACCGCATCGCTTGCCGCGGATTGGTTCCGCACCTGACGCTGCTCATCGACGTCGACGTCGAAACCGGCCTCGCGAGAGCCATACAAACGCGGATGGAGCAGTTGCCCGTCACATTCCATCGAACGGTCCGGGAAACTTTCCTTCAATTGGCGGCAGACGACCCGAGCCGGATTCGCATCATCGACGGGCACCACGATACCAGTACTATTTCGCGCCAAATCTGGAAAGTCGTGTCTATGTTGCCGGAATAGTGTGCCGCTATACTGGGTTGATGATCCGCCTCAGCCTGTTCTTTGCCTGCTGTGCGATATTGCAACCCACCCAGGCCGCACCGGTATTCGGGCCACTCGTGGATCTGTCGCAATTTAGCGTCACCTTTTTTGCCTCAGGCTTGAGCTTACCGCAAGGTATGGTGAGGCTCAGCGACGGGTCGATCTTGGTGCAGCAGAGTCCTGGCTTCATAGGGGGCGAACTGATTCGCATCACCGATACTAACGCGGACGGGATCGGGATTATTGATCCTTCTCCGCTGTACTCCAACCCCAATGGACAGGGCCCGTTGACGCAACTTGTCACGGCGGGAGACTATATTCTGGAAGGCACGTTTGGGGACAAGACGATCACGCTTCTCAAAACAGGGAGCGACCCCGGGGCGGCGATCACGTATACGGCCGCGCTGCAATTCGACTATCCGGATGGGTGGTGACACTCCAGTGCCGGTCTCGCGATACGGCCCACACCCGGTGGACCACCAGGATCTTATGATCTGGTTTTCAACGTTGGATCGCCGGGCGATGCTACCGCCGGCGGAACGGCTACCGTCAATGGACTTGGGCTGAATAACGCCCAACTAAATGGCGCATCGCTGTACATGATGACGCTGGACCTGAGCGGAGCGTCACCCACGGCGTCTAATCTCCACATGATCGCCTCCGGAATCCGCAACGTTTTCGGGTTGCAATTTGACAGTAACGGAGACTTGTGGTTCAGTGATAACGGCATGGACGCGCTTGGTCCGGGTCAGGATCCCGTACAAGCGGACGAACTCAACCGCATCTTGGCCGCGCAGTTGACCCCTGGTTCGTCGGCTGTAAACTTCGGCTTTCCAACTTGTTTCCCAGCCTATGGAACAGGCGTTCACGCTGTGGACAACTGCACCCATCCCGAGGCCGCGTTCATACCACAAACCGGACCAGACGGGTTGATGTATAGCCAAGGGGCCGCCCAAATCGCGCTGGCCCCCAGCAATTTCCCTGCCCCCTTCAACGGGGGGATCTTCGTCGGATTCAGCGGTGCCTCAGGCAATACGCGAAATCCGGTCATCTACTACGATCCAACAACGGGGCAGTACCAATACTTCGTGATGGGAGGCTCAATGGGTAACCCGCTAGGGCTGCTGGCGACGAGTAATGCGCTCTACATCTCCGATTGGGGAACTGGGGAAATCTACCAGCTAACCTCGTTGACCCCGGAACCCTCGGGGCTCGGCATGGGCGTGCTCGGACTTTTGGGCCTGGGTTACCTGCAGCACCGCGTCTCAAAAGAGCAGCGTAGCTAATCCTGCCGCGGCCGCGCCCGCCATCAACCATGCGGAATCAATCTTCGTAAAGGTAAGCAAGCCGAAGCTGGCCACGATCACCGCCAGCGCAAACGGCCCGGTCAGCGCGTCCTGCGTCAGCGGCATGGCGGCGGAGAGCAGCAGGCCCGCGGCGGCCAGCAGCAATCCACGAATTGCGCCGCGTACGCGCGGATGATCTGCGCGCTTGCCGATCCACCACATCAGCGGGATCACCAGGAACGCGGGCGTGATCAGCGCGAGGAAGCCCGCGATGGCTCCGGGGATTCCGGCGGCCAGGAAGCCGACGCAGACCAGGTAGAGCCCGTACGGTCCGGGACCGGTGCGGCCGGCGGCGACGGCGGTATTGAGTTGATGGTCCGTGAGGGCGTGGGCGGTCACTACGAAATCTTGGCGGACCATGGGCAGCGACCCCAGACCGCTGAACGAGGTCAGGCTGGCTTTGAGCAGCAGGATGTAGACGGTCCAGACGCTCATCGTTTGCCGGGGTCCTTCCAAAACACGCCGATCAGCGTGCCCGCTGCGATGATGGGCACGGGTGTGATGCCGAACTTCCATGACGCCAGGAACGCGCCGCCAGCGATCAGCACCACCTGCAGGTTGCGGATGGGGCCGCCGACGTGGGGGCGCAGGATGGTCCAGATGGTGGACCACATCATGCCCGCGACGGCGGCTACGGTGCCGCTGATGGCCGCCATCGCTACCGCGTTGTGCTGTCCCGCCTCGAAGCCGTAGATGAAGAGCACGGCCACGATGGCGGACGGCACCGTTACGGCAAGAACGGCGGCAACTGCTCCGGCCACGCCTTTGAGCTGCGCTCCGATGGCCGCGCAGAAGGCGAGCAGGTTGGTGCCTGGCGTTACGCGTGAGAGGGCGAAGGCCAGGTCGAATTTTTCGGAGGGCAGCCAGCGGCGCTGCTCCACTAGTTCACGTCCCAGCATGCCTATGGTGACGTAGCCGCCGCCGAAGGTGGTGTTGCCGATGCGGAAGAAGATCCGCGCGAGGTTTGCGAGAGTTGGCTGCAAGTATCCATGGTAATGAATCCCGAGGCAGGTAAAATAGGAAGTTCATGGATACAGGACTGCAAGGCAAAGTGGCGATGGTGGCGGGCGCGAGCCGGGGGCTGGGGTTCGCGGTGGCTCGCGCGTTGGCGAGGGAAGGCGTGCGCGTGTCGATGTCGTCGCGCGATGCGGCGGCGGTGGGCGCAGCGGCGGCATCGATCGGGCCCGACGTGTTCTCCATAGCCGTCGATGTCAGCTCCCCGGACGCGATCACCGCGTGGCACAAGGCCACCATCGAGCGTTTTGGCGGGATCGACTTGCTCTACACCAACTCCGGCGGCCCCCCTGCGGGACCGGCGATGGGCCAAGATGACGCGGCGTGGCAGAAGACGTTTGAGTTGCTGCTGCTGAGCGCGGTGCGAATGGTTCGGCTGGTTGTGCCTTCCATGATCGAGCGTGGCGGCGGGGCGATTGTGCTGCCGACCTCGACTGCGGTGAAGGAACCGATTGCGAACCTCGCGCTTTCGACGGTGATGCGGGCGTCGGTCCCGGCGTTATCCAAAGTGCTGGCGCAGGAGTTGGCTTCGAAGAACATTCGCGTGAACCATCTCATCCCTGGCCGCATCGATACGGACCGGGTGCGGGAGTTTGACGAGATCAACGCGAAAAAGGCGGGTATTAACGTGGAGGAGCAGCGCAAGAAAAGTTCCGCCACGATCGCCATGGGCCGCTACGGGAACGCGGATGAGTTCGCTGCGGCGGCGGTGTTCCTGTTCTCCGGCTCGGCGTCTTACATTACTGGGGCCACGCTGCAAGTGGACGGCGGCATGCTGAAGGGCATCTGATTGGGGCCCTCGTTCGATCTTGTCGGCGTCGGCCTCAATGCCACCGATACGCTTCTGCTGGCGCCAACTTTCCTTCGTACGGAGGCAAAGTCGGCATCGCGCAGGAAGTGATCAGCCCCGGCGGGCAGAAGGATCCACGCCGAATACGGGATGCAGGTCTTGGCGATGACGCTGGGCGGGGACGGGGTGGTCGTGCTTACCAAAGAGGAGCGCGTGTACTGTCCCGGTTTCCAGGTCCTGTGCGCGGATACGACGGGCGCGGGCGACGTGTTCCACGGGGCGTTCTGTTACTCTGTGATCAAAGGCATGCCGCTACGTGATGGTTTGGAATTTTCCTGCGCGATGGCGGCGCTCAACTGCACCAAGCTGGGTGCGCGCGGCGGCATCGCCACACCGGATCAGGCGCGGGTGTTGATGGCCACGGCGGAGAGGCGAGTCTGGTCTGAAGCCAGCCGCGTATGATCCCGCTCCGCTCCAGTGAGCCGATTCATTCCCGCACACCCGCTGTTCTGGCGCTCATCGCCATCAACGCGCTGGCGTTCCTCTATCAACTTTCCTTGGGGCCGTTCCTGCCGCGGTTCGTCGCTACGTGGGGCATTGTGCCGGATACGATCAATGAGAACTTGTATTCGCTACTCACCACCATGTTTCTGCACGGCGGCTGGCTGCACATTCTGAGCAACATGCTGTTCTTGTGGGTGTTCGGGCGGAACGTGGAAGACCGGCTGGGCAGCCGCAATTTTCTACTGCTGTATTTTGCGTGCGGGCTGGCCGCGTCGCTGATCCATGTGGTCTCGAATCCGTATTCGCGCGTGCCCACCATCGGAGCCAGTGGAGCCATCGCCGGAATCATGGGCGCGTATCTCATCAAGTTTCCGAAGACGGACATCGACGCGCTCTTCTGGCTGATCTTCGTATGGCGCATGTCGATCCCGGCACCGTACTTTCTGATCTATTGGTTCGTGATCCAGTTCTTCAGCGGAGCATGGTCCTTGGGCGAAGTGGATTACACCGGCGGCGGCGTGGCCTGGTTTGCGCACGTCGGCGGTTTCCTGGCGGGCATGGCGCTCGTACGCCTGTTCAAGGACGCCAGGCCTGCATTCCGGGCCTGGTACGAAGAAGATTAGCTAGCGGGGTGCTACCGTCAGTATCCACGCCGCAGGGAAACCCACGAGAAGCAGGATGCTCACCACCCAGGCCAGCTTGCGTTGCGCGGTCTTGTCCTCACGCTGGCCCTTGGCCACCCACTTGTCCCATGTTTTTTCGTTCACTACGGGCTCTTGGTTGGTCATTGTTCTCTATGGACGGCCTGAGGGGGCCGGCGGACAAACCGCTTCTTCGCCGCCAAACGCGCGGCCGCGCTTTCTTGTTCGTGCAGAGACATCTCCACTTCGCCGAAGGTCCACGCGCGCTGCGCTTCGTCTTCCGTCGTCACATCGAGCATGGCGCGGCACAGCAGCGGCAGGTCCTGCACCCGGATGCCGTAACGCCCGATCAAGGCCAGGTCCGTCCTCACCGTATGGGCCGTCTTGGTCTTGTCCTGCCGCGTGCCTTCAAAGCCGTAGACGCGGTAGCCGGATTCCTGGGTAAAGCCAGTCAAAATGAACTGCATGTTAGGCTGCCCTCGATTTCCGAGCCGTGCGGCCGGCGCGGATCTCCACGTAGCGCGGATCTTGTGACACCATCTGCCGGACCTGGTCTTTCACTTCCTGCCACACGCGGATGAAGTAGCCGGCCTCTTCGTTGGCCATGACGCCGGCGCGCATTTCACGGACCAGGTCGACGATGAGGCGAGTCTCCGCGCGGTCCGGGTCCTGCTGCTTGGACGCAACGGTTTCAAAGACGCGCGTCACGCGATCGAACTCAACGCCCACTTTCGGTTTGATGCGCTGCGCCCATTCGATCTGTGACTCGGTGCCTGTCATCGCCGCTGCCTCCAAAGGTCGCAATTGCCTAAGGGGGAAGAGGATCAGATCGCCTGACTTAGCTCAGGGGGTCCGCGAGAGGGCAAGAATGCCCGGGCATCTCCCATACTCTGCTCATATGGGCGGAATGTCAAGGAAACGGGAATAATCCGCGAGTTCCCTGGGCATACCTACACACTGACAGAGATGGAGTTACCATCAGAGGGGAGAATTTCGACTATGCTCATCCGGACCTCTGACAAAGATTTCAGTTTTGGGATGCGTTACTCCGATGTGACGCCCAGGGAACTGTATTTGAACCGCAGGCGCTTCCTCGGCGCGGGCGCGGCTGCTTTGGGCGGCCTAGCGCTGCCGTCTACAGCCGAAGCCGCTCCGCTGACAGCCTCAAAGACCGGCCCGCTTCACAAGTTGCTGGATGACGGCGTCTCGCCGAAAGATACCATCACCGGTTACAATAACTACTACGAATTCGGCACCGGCAAGGAAGATCCGGCGGCGAACGCGCCCAAGTGGAAGCCCAATCCGAATTGGAACGTCCGCCTGGAAGGCGAAGTGAAGGCTCCCAGGACCGTCAGCCTCAACGACATCATGAAGCTCGGCATGGAAGAGCGCATCTACCGGATGCGCTGCGTGGAACGCTGGAGCGTGGTGGTGCCTTGGGTGGGCATTCCATTGGCCAGCGTGCTGAAGATGGTGGAGCCGACGGGCAACGCAAAGTACGTGGCGTTTGAGACCTACTATAATCCGGCTGAGATGCTTTCCGCGCGCGCGGCGGGAATCGCGCTGCCGTACGTGGAAGGCTTGCGCATCGATGAAGCGATGAATCCGCTGGCCATCCTGGCGGTCGGTCTTTATGGCGAGACGCTGCCGAATCAGAACGGTGCTCCGATCCGCCTGGTGGTGCCGTGGAAGTACGGCTACAAGGGCATCAAGTCGATCACCCGCATCCGCTTTATGGCGAATCAACCTCCGACGACGTGGGGCCTCTACAGTTCGCGCGAGTATGGGTTCTATTCCAATGTGAATCCCAAACGTCCGCATCCGCGCTGGGCGCAGACGGAGGAACAGCGCCTGGGCGGCGGCTTCCTGGGGGGCGGCACCCGCATGGATACGCAGATTTTCAATGGCTACGGTGCCCAAGTTGCCAGCCTATATTCAGGCATGGATCTGATCAGCAAAGACTACTAGTGGGGTCTGTCCGCTCCCTTACGGTCGCGGTTCAGTGCTCGCACGCGGACACTGAGCTGCCATGCGTAAGCCTGCGGACAGACGGATGAATCCATGAACAAACTCCTGTCCAGCAAGTGGACCAAGCTGGTAGTGTTTCTACTCGGCCTGGTCCCATTCGGAATGCTCGCATGGTGGGCCTACAAGCTCGACCTGACGGCGAACCCGCTGGAGTTCATCACCCGCTACACCGGGGATTGGACGCTGCGCGGGCTGATGATCACGCTGGCGGTAACGCCGCTGCGGGTGCTGCTGAATCGTCCCGCGATCACCAAGTTCCGGCGCATGCTGGGGTTGTTCACCTTTTTCTACGCCTGCCTGCACCTGCTGACGTGGGTGTGGTTCGACCGCCAGTTTGAGATCAGCGGGATGTGGGAAGACGTCGCCATGCGGCTCTACATCACGGTGGGCATGACGGGATTCCTGGCGATGCTGCCGCTGGCGGTCACGTCCACCAACGGCTGGGTCAAGCGGCTGAAATTCCAGCGCTGGCAGCAGCTGCACCGGCTGGTGTACGCAGCCGGGATTGCGGGTGTGCTGCACTTTTGGTGGCTGGTGAAGTCGGATATCCGGGAACCCTTGTTGTACGCGGCGATTCTGACCGTGCTGCTGGGTTTCCGGGTGGCGGCGAGGCTACGACGCTAGCGACGGCATTTCGAGTATCTTGCAGGGGGAGACCACTGTGCGGTTGCGGCCCTGGTGCTTGGCGGCATAGAGCGCGTCGTCGGCGGTACGGATGAGGGTTTCCGCAGTCACGTTCATACCCGGGAGGAAGCAGCAGGCACCGAAGCTGGCGGTGAGCGGATGCTCCCGGTCCTCGATAATCATGGGAATTTCGGAGATGGCGAAGCGCATGCGCTCCGACTGGCTGGCGGTGCAGAGTTCATCGCAGCCCGGCAGGACCACCAGGAATTCCTCGCCTCCGTAGCGGCCGATGGAATCGTAGTTGCGCATGGCGGCGGAGACCCTGCGCGTGAATTCCCGCAGCACGGCATCCCCGGCGAAATGCCCGAAGGTGTCGTTGACGGCCTTGAAATGGTCCAGATCGGCCAGCACCACGCCCACGGAACGCCGCTCACGGGCACCCCGGATGAGTTCCCGGTGAAGGACATCCAGGATGGAGGAGCGGTTCCAGATCCGCGTCAGGAAGTCCTTGGTGGCCTGCTCACGCAATTCCTCGCGGGCCGCGACCAGTTCGCGTTGCAGATCAATCACGCGGGATCCGGCCCGCAGCCGGACCTTCAGTTCGTGCTGATCAAAGGGTTTTGTGAGATAGTCGTCGGCACCCGCTTCCATGCCCTCGATCAGATCCTCGCGCTGGCTTTTGGAGGTGAGCAGCAGCAGATAAGTGTAGTTCAGCTCGCCCTGCTTGGCGTGCTCCCGGACGCGCTTGCACACCTCGGGACCCGACATGCCGGGCATCACCCAATCCAGGATGGCCAGCCGCGGTGGATCGTCCCCGCTCAGGATGTTCCACGCCTCCGCCCCGTCACAAGCAACCGTGACTTCATAGTTCCACTTGCGCAGAGTTGCTTCCAGCAAATGCCGGGAAACCAGGCTGTCGTCGGCGATGAGGATACGCATGTCGGATGGGAGCACACTTCGCTCCTCCCGTACTTTATCGGCTGTTGGCATCCACGAGTTCATATCGAGCAGAGGGTACATTTCTTGAACTCGTGTGATTTTGCCTGGGCAGGCAGCACGTTCGTGACGTAAACTAAAGGAAACGCCTAGTTCTGGGCGATAGAGCCTGTGGGGGCCGCCGCTGCCTGCCGCACAACTGTCTTAAGAGGAGACACATGGAAAATTCCGTTCTGGTACCGATGGTCGTGGAGCAAACCTCCCGTGGGGAACGCGCCTTCGATATCTACTCGCGCCTGTTGAAAGAGAACATCATCTTCCTGGGCACGCCCATTGACGACCAGGTCGCCAACCTGATCATTGCCCAGATCCTGTTCCTCTCGGCCGAGGACCCGGAAAAGGACATTTCGCTGTACATCAACTCGCCGGGCGGGTCGATCACGGCTGGTCTCGCCATTCTGGACACCATGAACCTGGTGGAGCCGGACATCGTGACCTACTGCGTGGGCCAGGCTGCCTCCATGGCCGCTGTGCTGCTCGCCTGCGGGACCAAGGGCAAGCGCCACAGCCTGCCCAATTCGCGCATTCTGATCCATCAGCCGTCCATGAGCGGCCTGGGCGGTCAGGCTGCGGACATCGACATCTATGCCCGCGAAATCCTGCGCATGCGCGAAAGCCTGAATCACATCCTGGCCAACGCCTGCGGCCAGGAAGTGGACAAAGTCGCCCGCGACGTGGACCGCGATTACATCATGAGCCCGGTGCAGGCCATGGAATACGGCATGATCGACCACGTCATCACCAGCCGCAGTTTGATGCCGGTCAATAAGTAGCTACCAGCGCCCGAGCGTTGTGGTCAAAAATAGCGCTCGGGCTTCTCCCACCAGATACAACGAGCCCGTGATCACCACGACGTCTTCGGCGCTCAGGTGCTTGAAAACGTGCTCCACCGCAGCGGCTACCGTGGGTTCGGTGTGGCCGCGTCCGGCCATTTCCCGCAGGGCTTCAGGTTCCAGCGCGCGATTTCCCGGAGCTGTGGGAGCGGTGAACACCAACTCGTCGGCGGCCTCAAACAGGAGCTCGGCGACTTCCTTCACGTCCTTGTCGCGCATGGCGCCGAAGATCATCCACACCTTGCGGTGCCCGTAGAAGCGCTGCAAATACCGCACCAGCGCCCGAGCTCCAGCGGGATTGTGCGCGCCGTCCAGGATGGTATCGGGATTCGGCGTCACGTGTTCGATGCGGCCGGGCCAGCGGGCTTCTTCAATACCCTCCGGCGGCACCCCGAGCGCAATCAAAGCCTGCGCGGCGGTGACGGCGTTGTCCACCTGATGCTCACCCGCGAGCGGGCATGTCAGCCCCGAAAAACGCGAACCCCGCGAATCCAGCGCCAAGTCCCGGACTTCGAATTCCTCAGCGCGGGTGACGCGGATGCCTAGCTCAGAGGCCCGGGCTGTGAGTACGGGAGTTGCTTCGGGGCGCTGCTTGGAGAATACGGCAGGGACTCCGGCTTTCAAGATTCCAGCTTTTTCACCGGCGATCAGTTCCAGCGTATTGCCCAGGTAGACCTGGTGATCGTAATCGATGGGCGTGATCACCGTGAGCGCGGGTTCGACGATGTTGGTGGCATCCAGCCGTCCTCCGAGGCCGACCTCAACCACCGCGGTCTCCACGTCGTGTTCGCGGAACAGCCACAGAGCCATCGCGGTGACGGTTTCGAAGTAGGTGGGGTGGGCGTCCAAGTCGAGGCGCGCCGCGGCGTTGTGGACGGCGTTGAAGGCGGCTTCAAAGTCCTCTCTGCTCACGGGCATGCCGTCGATTTGGATGCGTTCGGTGGGCTCGATCAGGTGGGGCGAGGTAAACAGTCCACTGCGCACGCCCGCAGCCCGCAACCCGGCGTCGATCATCGCGCACACCGAGCCTTTGCCGTTGGTTCCTGCGACGTGGACTACGCGATAGGCTCGCTGGGGGTTGCCTAGTGCTTCGAGAATGGCGCGGATGCGGTCCAGGCCGAGTTTGATGGTTTTGACTTCGTTGCCCAGTGCGTAGAGGAACTGGACGGATTCGGGGTAGGTCATGCGTCCTACTAGGATCGCAGGGTGGAGCGTCTGTCCGCTTCCTTACGGGCGCGGTTCAGTGCTGGGAGCCATCGAAACCGGCGCGGGCTAGTGAGCTAGGCCGTCTAGAATCCATAGGTCGGCTTGATTGGTCGCGGTGGCGGTGACTACGCTTTTGCCGTCCGGGGAAAGGCTCAGGCGGACGGTTCCGGTGTAGGCGTTTTCAAGCAGGGGCTGAAAGGCCAGATCGTAGTCGGCGATCTTACGGGTGTTGCCAGTGGTGGCCTCCATGGCGAAAAGCGCGGGCTGGGCGGATTGAAACATCAAGCCGAAGATCGTTTTCGAATCATGTGACCACGCCAGGGCGGCCCCGTTCATGCCGGGCAAGAATTTCTGCTGTTTACCGTCGGCCGAGGTCAGTTCCACGCCACGGGTGCTGGGCACGGCAATCCATTCCCCTGAAGGCGACCATTCCGGCGAGCCGAACCCGCGCGGGGGCATGACTTCCATAGGCGGGTCCTCCGAGCCGACGCGCAAGACAGCCAACGGAATGGTGCCGTCGGACTTCAGCCACAGGAACGCGATCCTGTCTCCTTCGCGCGACCAGGTGGGGGCATAGCCGTCCGCGACCACGGTGGGCGTGCCGCCGCCGACGGGGGAAATCGACAAGCTCCTGCGGCGTCCGCCGCCAGCCAAAAGTGCCGTGTAGGCGATACGCGCCCCGTCCGGTGAAAATACCGGACTAATCAAAGACTGGAGCGAAGGGAACTCCTTTGCGGTCACCACAGGCCGTTCCCAGTTGCCTTCCGGGCTGCGACTCCAGAGTTCATCCGTGCTGCTGCGTTGGGAGATGAAGGCGAACTGATCACCTTTGGGCGACCAATTGGGGCCGAACTCCGGCAGGTCCGTGGAGAGAACCGTGCGCGGCGGAGATCCGTCGAGCGGCAATTCGGCGATGTCACGATCCCGCGTGACCTGCGAGAACAAAATCCGCCTGCCATCCGGGGAAACCGAAGGCGCAGCCTGTCCGGCTTCCGGCAGCGCCAGCAGTCGGCTGAGACTCTCGCTCTCCACATCAGCCAGCCATAGCTGCTCATTGACGGCTGGGGCTGCATTGCCCGAGAGCACCAGCCTACGGTTGTCCGGCATCCACGATGCGGACACCGGCCGGTTCCACGGAATCTTAGAAAAGATGCGGCGGGGCTCGCCGCCGGGAATCGGCACCAGCCACGTTTCGGCACCCCCATCGGTTACCACGGAGAGGAACAAACGCTTTCCGTCGGGCGAGAAGCGCAGGAATACGGGCGTGAACGGCGTCGGCACCGCGAACGGCGCGGGCTTGTATTCGACGGGATCGGCACCGGGAGGCGAGGAGATCCATACCGAATAGCGCGAACCGTTGCCGTTGCCCTGCGCGCCCCGCCACAGCGCCAGCGTCTGACCGTCGCGCGAGACGTCAAAGGCGGAGCCGCCCGCCACCACGCGTTCCGCCGCGCCGCCCGCGCGGCTGATCACGCTGACCCCGCCCAAGCGTTGGCCCAGGCCCAGGAAATAGATTCGGTTGCTGTCGGTCGACCAAGCCAGCTGCCCTTGCTGGGCGGATACCTGAGCAACCAATTCGGTGGGGGATGTGGCGTCCAGCGATTGCACCATGAGCCGCGAGCCGTCCGCGGATTGCTCTACGTAGGCGATGCTCTTGCCGTCCGGCGACCAAACGCCGGAGTGTTCTTGCGCGCGCGTGAAGGCAAAGGGCGCGAAGGTGTAGTTCTCCAGTCCGGGGGTGCCGGTCCGTACCGAATAAAAGTACGCAGCAGCCAGCAGGGCGATCCCCGCGGTTGCCGCATAAGGCCACACGGGCCGGGATGGGGGCGCGGGCGCGACCGAGCCTCCAGCACTCGAAAGCGAGCGCAGGGCAAACGCCAGGTCCCGCGCGGATTGGAAGCGTTGCGCGGGCTTCTTCTCAAGGCACCGCATGACGATGTTGCGCAGCCCCTCGGGCACGGCCTCGGGCAGTGGCGGTGGGTCCTTGTGCACAATGGCGTGCATCACTTCGATGGCGGATTCATCTTGAAAGGCGGCTTTGCCGGCCAGCATTTCGTAGAGCATCGCCCCCAGGCTGAAGAAGTCCGCGCGCTGGTCCGTGTGCTGGCCGCGCACTTGTTCAGGGGACATGTAGCCCGGAGTCCCCAACGGTGAGCCTGGATTGGTCAGCGTGCTGACGTTTTCGGGTTTGGCGTCGGGGTCCGGCGGTTGGATGAATTTCGCCAGGCCGAAATCGAGAATCTTGGTGCGCCCATCCGGCGTCAGGATCACGTTTTCCGGTTTGAGGTCGCGATGGGAGATGCCTGCGTCGTGCGCGAGGGCCAGGGCGTCCGAGATCTGCGCGCCGATGTCGATGACCTGGCGCACGCTGAAGCCGGACTGGCGCAGATTTTCGCCCTCCACCAGTTCGGTGACCATCCAACCGTCGCCGACGTCGTAGATGCTGACGATGCCGGGGTGATTCAAGGCAGCCACCGCGCGGGCTTCCTGCTCGAAGCGGGCTTTGCGGGCGGGGTCGGTGCTGAACTCCGGCGGGAGTACCTTCACGGCGACATCGCGGTTGAGGCGCGGATCGTGCGCGCGGTAGACCTGTCCCATTCCTCCGGCACCCAGCTTTGCCAGGATCCTATAGGGTCCGATCATTTCGGGCACAGGTGTCATGTAAGTGTCAGGGCGTATAATCGACCCCATAGGATACCAACACTGATGAAAAAAGTATGGGTAAGTTTGTTGCTGTTCACACCGGTGTGTTTAATGGCGCAGACGGGAGCGGCAAATGGCGAATGGCTGCACTACGGCGGCGACGCCGGCGGCACCAAGTATTCGCCGCTGGACCAGATCAACGCGACCAACGTGAGCCAGTTGCAGATCGCGTGGCGCTGGAAGAATGACAACTACGGTCCGCGCGTGGACTCCAACTGGCAGGTGACGCCGCTGATGGCGGACGGGCTGCTGTATTTCACCGCAGGCTCGCGCCGCGTGGCCGTGGCGGCGGACCCGGCGACGGGCGAGACGATGTGGACCTACCGGCTCGACGAAGGTGAGCGCGGAGATCGCGCGCCTCGCGCCAACAATCGCGGGCTGGCATATTGGTCTAATGGTGCGGACAGCCGGATCGTCCTGGTGACTCCTGGCTACCAGTTGGTTGCTTTGAACGCGAAGACCGGGGTGCCTGTGCCCGCATTCGGCAAGAACGGAATCGTCGAGCTGTGGGACGGTTTGGATCGAACGGTGCAGCCGAACGAGATCGGGCTGTCCTCGCCCGCCATCGTGGTGGGCGACGTGATTGTCGTCGGTGCGGCCCATCTATCCGGCGGCGCACCCAGGTCCAAGACGAACGTTCCGGGCTACATCCGGGGCTATGATGTGCGCTCCGGCAAGTTGCTGTGGACCTTCCACACCATTCCCCGGCTCGGCGAATTCGGCAATGACACCTGGCTGAATGATTCCTGGCAGTACACGGGAAACACGGGAGCATGGGCACCCCTAGCGGCGGATTTGGAACTCGGGTACGTCTACATTCCCGTCGAAGCGCCCACTGGGGACTACTATGGCGGGCACCGGCCGGGCGACAATCTGTTCTCAGACAGTCTGGTCTGTTTGGACGCTAAGACCGGAAAACGGATTTGGCACTACCAACTGGTCCACCATGACATCTGGGATTTCGACAACGGCTCGGCTCCGCTGCTGCTGAATGTGACCGTGGAGGGCAAGCCCATCAAGGCGGTCGCACAGGTGACCAAGCAGGGCTGGACCTACGTGTTCAACCGCGTGACCGGCGAGCCTGTATGGCCCATCGTGGAAATGCCCGTGCCGCAGTCCGATATTCCGGGGGAGCAGACCTCGCCCACGCAGCCTGTGCCCACCAAGCCCGCGCCGTTCGATCGGCATGGTGTGACGGAGGACGACTTGGTGGACTTCACGCCCGCCATCAAGGCGGAGGCTTTGCGTATCGCGTCGCAGTTCAAAATGGGGCCGATCTTCACTCCACCGATTCTCCCGGGCACGGATGGCAAGCTGGGGACGCTGATCGTCCCGCACAACCAGGGCGCAGCGAACTGGCAGAGCGCGGCGGCGGACCCGGAGACGGGCATCCTTTACGTGCCGTCGGAGACCACCTGGTGGGCCGTGGCGATGGTCGAGCCCGGAGACCGCAGCGACATGCGTTACATCAGCCGCAACGTGCAGGTGGAGCGCCCGCTAGACGTTCCGATCATTAAACCACCATGGGGCCGGATCACTGCGATTGACCTGAATACCGGCGAGCACGCCTGGATGGTCCCCAACGGGCACGCGCCCGCCTACGTACGAGACAACCCCGCGCTCAAGGGCGTGGATCTGAGCAACGTCGGCCAGCCCGAGCGCGCTCCACTACTGGTGACCAAGACGCTGCTCTTCTCCGGCGACGGCAACGGCTTCTTTTCGAGCGGCCCCAACGGCGGCGGCCCGCTGTTCCGCGCTCTGGATAAGGCGACCGGCAAGACGCTGTTCGAGATGGAGCTGCCGGGCAATGAGACGGGTCTGCCGATGACCTACATGGCCGGTGGGCGGCAGTTTATCGTGGTCGCAGTGGCGAAGCGTGGGGAGCCAGCGGAGCTGGTGGCGCTCGCGCTGCCGCGCCGGTGAGCGTGTACACAGTTCGTGCTACGCTACGGATGTGGAGTTTGAGTGGGATGAAAACAAACGCCTGTCCAACCTCGCTAGACAAGGGATCGACTTCGAAGACGCGATCTCCATTTGGGGCGGACCGGTCTTGGAAGTTCCATCCGCTCGGCACGGCGAGGATCGTTGGCTCGGTGTCGCCCCATGCGATGGCCGGATGATCACCGTGGTCTTCACCTGGCGCGGGTTGTGCCGCCGCATCATCTCCGCACGGATTGCGAGGAAAAATGAACGCGAAAATTACCACCAGAAAATTGAGCGCGCGCCGGACCGGTAAGACCGACTGGCAGCGTGCTGAAGCGAAGCCCGGTCCAGCACTGGAGCGTGCAATTGCCGCCGACCCCGACGCGGACATCCCTGATCCCGATTGGACCCGCGCGCGCCTCGTGGTCCCTCAGCCCAAACAATCCATCCACCTGCGCGTCGATCCCGACATGCTCGCCTGGTACCGTCAGCAAGGCCAAGGGTATTTAACACGGATGAATGCGGTGCTTAGGGCTTATATGGATGCTCACAGGCAGCAGGTGAGGTAGATCAATGCTCCATCAGGAACCCAGTTCCGGCAACGTATTTGCCGACCTCGGCCTGCCGAACGCGGACGAGCACTTAGTCAAGGCGGGGTTGGTGGTGAAGATCGACCGGACCATCCGGCAGCGAGCCCTATCGCAAGCGGCGGCGGCGAAGGTGATGGGGATTGATCAGCCCAAAGTCTCGGCGATGCTCGGAGGCTAGTTCCGTGGCTATTCGGTGGAGCGGCTGATGCGCTTCCTGGTCGCGCTCGGGCACGATGTAGAGATTGTCGTGAAGCCTGACGTGGGGCCGCTGGATTGCGCGTTGCCTAGAACGCGAGAGAGGTTCAGTTCGGTGTCATCGGCACGTGCCTATTTCGCCACCAAACGGGCTCTCAGTTCCCTGGCTGCTTCTTCCGCGGCTAATGCAATCTCTTGACCCGCCGCCACTTGCGTTTTGTCCGAATCGCAAGACTTGCAACTCGTCCAGGCTTCGATCGCCTGGAGTGAAAAGACCGTTCCAACTTTCCCGAGTGCGCGGAGCGTCGGAATAACGATTGGCTTGATACTGTCGCGCCGCACGCGATCACTTGCTTTGAGGAGATCCTCGAAGACCTTTGCCGCACCAGGATCCGATGTGTTCGCCAGAGCACTGGCCGCCGCTCCTATGTCCGCATTCTCCTTGCTGGAACTGAGTAGCAATCCAGAATCATCCCTTAAGTAATTCCTGATGAAGATGCTGAGTGGTTCTCCCGCATCGGCACCAAACTGTTGAAGACCTTCCCACTTGTGTTCAGCCACGGCAAGAAATGCGCCCTCGCGAGAAGATGCTGGGGTGAATCGGAGTTTTAATAAGAGATCCAAAATTTCACGGTCGCCAAGAGCCGGTGGTAGCAGCTTGACGGCTTCTTGCCGAGATCCCAGGGACGCGGCGATCTTGCCGCACGACAGACTGTAAAGTGAAGTCCCCTTGAAAGACGCGACTGCCTCTGCGTGAAGGTTTGCCCCAGACTTCACGTTTCCAGGAGTTCCAGACTCCCCTTTCAGAGAAAGAATCGTTTTGGCGTCGCGCGCGGAGAGTAGGGTTAGCGTGTAGGATATCTTAGTTCCAAACCCTCCTCCTCCGAAGCCGAATGTGCCGTATTCGGATCCCTTGGTCTCTTTGTAGTCGACGGCGACCAGACCATGTTCGGCGTTGCCGATTGTGACGCCGACGGTAGCACACTGCTTGGTGAAATCAGTACGGTCGAATGCGCCACCGGCTTCCCAGCTCTCAGATCGCACATCAAGCGAAACGGCGTAGGGTTGCGCGTAAACGCCCTGGAGCGGTGCACCAAACAGGTAGACGGCAGCGAGTGTGGCGGCTCTATGGATGGGACTCATGTAATCAGTATATTCCGCCCCCCAGCAATTCAAGCGCCACCGGCCTATGTGTGAATACTAGGTGGTCCAAGTGCATTGGAGCCGTTCATGCAGGCCGGGATTGGCGACCGGAGGGTGGGGGACCGAGAGGGCGATTTCGCCTTCGCCATTTGTCGGTGTAACGGAAGTCAGGCTCTCCTGCGGTCATCGCAGGTCGGGAACAGTCGGGAACCTCCACCCGCTCCTCCGTGATATCCTCTATCGTTGCGGCCCTGAACGCCTAAATCCCCGAGGAGACCCCTGAACCCATGAAGTTGAGCACGGAACGCATTCTTACGACCCACGTGGGCAGCTTGCCCAGGCCGCAGGATGTTGTGGATCTTATCTTTGCGCAGGACCGCGAAGAGGCCGTGGATCCCGTGAATTTTGAGAAGGTTGTCCAGCGCTCCGTGGACGACGTGATCCGGCTCCAGAAAGAGTGCGGCGTGGATATCCCCAGTGACGGGGAGCAGAGCAAGATCTCGTACGCCACTTACATTCGCCACCGGCTGACTGGCTTCGAAGGCGATTCGGCGCGGCCGACTCCCCAGGACCTGGACGATTTTCCGGACTATCGCGACAAGCTGGTCAAGGAAGGCCACTCGGCTACCTACAAGCGTCCGACATGTGTCGGCGAAATCAAAGTGAAGGACCTGGAGCCGGTGCGCCTCGACGTCAAGCGCATGAAGCTCGCAATGGAGCGCGGCGGCGTCACCGAGGGCTTCATGAACTCGGTGTCTCCCGGAACTGTCGCCGTCTTCCAGCCCAACGTATATTACCCGACGCACGAAAAGTACATGGAAGCCGTCGCCAACGGCATGCAGGCCGAGTACGAAGAGATCGTCAAGGGCGGACTGCTGTTGCAGCTGGATTGCCCGGATCTGGCGATGGGGCGGCACTCGCGCTTCAAGGATCTTACGGAAGAGCAGTTCCTGCGCAATGCGGAGATCCAGGTTGAAGCGATCAATTCCGCGCTGGCGAACGTTCCCGCCGACCGCGTGCGTATGCACGTGTGCTGGGGCAACTACGAAGGGCCGCACACGCATGACATCGCGATCCACAAGATCATGCCGATTGTGCTGAAGGCGAAGCCCATGGCTCTGCTGCTGGAAGGCGCGAATCCGCGCCACGCGCATGAGTGGGAATATTGGAAGTCCATGAAGCTGCCGCAGGATAAGGTGCTGGTTCCCGGCGTGGTCGAAACCACCTGCAACTTTGTTGAGCATCCTGAACTGGTCAGCCAGCGCATCTGCCGCTATGCTGAAGTGGTGGGGCGGGAGCGGGTGATCGCCGGCAGCGATTGCGGTTTCGGCACGTTCGCCGGATTCGGACCCGTGCATCCGTCCGTGGGTTGGATGAAACTAAAGACTATGGCCGAAGGCGCGCGGTTGGCCTCGGCGAAATTGTGGGGGAAGTAATGCGAAAGCTCCTAGCGTCACTACCGGCGGCGGCCCTGGCTGCTGCGATCCTGCTGGCTCCGCAGCCCAGTTCCGGACAAGCCAAGGCGGCCAAAGCCAAGGCGAACACCTACAAGGCTCCGCGGGCGCACGATGGAAAAGCCGATCTGCAGGGTATCTGGCAGGTGCTCGATACCAGCATCGCTTCGGGCATCGAACCGCATTCGCCGGCGCTCGGCATCCACGCCGGCGTGGGCGTTATTGTCGATCCAGCGGACGGCAAGATCCCGTACCTGCCTGCCGCGCGCGCCAAGCAGCAGGAGAATTTCAAGAATCGCGCCAAGCTCGACCCGATGAACAAGTGCTACATGCCGGGTGCCGCGCGGGTGATGTCTCTGCCGTTTCCGCTGCAGATCATGCAGACGCCCCAGACCATCGTGCTGCTCTCTGAATACGGGCACAGCACGCGCAACATTTTTCTCACCGGGCAGCATCTGGAAGGCCTCAACCTCTGGATGGGCGATTCGCGCGCCAAGTGGGAAGGCGACACGCTGGTGGTGGACGTGCAGCAGAACAGCGCCAGCACCTGGCTCGACGCATCGGGCAATCACCAGAGCGACGACACGCACATTGTGGAGCGCTTCACCCGCACCGGCCCTGACACGCTGACCTACGAAGCGACGTTTACCGATCCTAAGATTTACTCGCGGCCCTGGACCATGCGGGTGCAGCTTTTGCGGCGCACCGAGCCCAACGTCCGCGTCCTGGAATACGACTGCAACGCCTACATGGAATTTGAAGGAGCACGCTAGCCATGAAGAAAACTTTCCTCAGCACGTTCGTCGCCTTGGCCGCCGCTGCGGTCCTCTTCTTTGCGCCGGTACCGGGTTCGGGTCAAGCTCCTCCGGCGAAGGGCGGCGCGCCCAAGGCCCCAGGTGGACCGAACGGCAAGGACGGTCCGTATTACCAGGCTCCGGAAGTGGCTGGCGGTCCCTTCAAGCGCTTGAAGCAAGGCGGCAAGCCCGACATGACGGGTTTCTGGACGCCGCGCCTCAATCGTTCGATCTTTGAGATTCAAGGCAAGCAGGGCTCCATCGTCGATCCGCCGGACGGGATGCTGCCGTACACGCCCGCCGCTCTGGCCAAGAAAAACGACCTCAAGAAGAACCACATGTTCGACGAGACCGAGGCGCACTGCTTCCAATCCGGCGTGCCGCACACGGCCTACCAGCAGTTCGGCTACCAGATCCAGCAGACGCCGCAGTACGTGGCGTTCATGCCGGAGTACGCGCATAGCTACCGCGTCATCCCCACCGATAATCGCAAGCACATTCCTGGCGACATCAAGCTATTCATGGGAGACGGCGTGGGCCACTGGGAAGGCGACACCTTGGTGGTGGAGACCACGAATCAGAATGGCGTGGTGTGGCTCGACATGGAAGCCAACTTCACCACCGACCAAATTCACGTGGTGGAGCGCCTCACCATGAAAGACCTGAACCGCATCGACTACGAAGCGGTGATCACGGACCCGTCGATTTACACGCGCCCCTTCAAGATCGCCGGGAACCTGGGCCGTCATGATGACCCTAACTATGAGTTGATGGAATTTGCCTGTCACGAAGGAAACATAGACTTGGATCACTATACAGAAGGGGAAGGCGGTCGCGCCAAGGCAGCTCCGTCGGCTGCCCCAGCGGCCGGTCCCGCGCCAGGTCCCGGGGGCGGCAAGGGCAAAGGCAAGCAGGGGAACTAATCCCCCCATTTGCGGGGCTCACTCACTGGCTCGGGTGCCCTAACGCGTGGTCCATCCTCATCCGATGGATACTGTAAGTACTCATGAGCCAGAACACTACGACTCCAGGATTTAGTCGAAAATCGATCACCAAGGACCAGAGCCGGGACACCGGCATGGCCATGGTGCTGCTGCTGTTGCTGTTGCTGTTTTGGCAGTCGACAGGCCTCCGTACATTGGGGTGGGCCGCCATCGCCGTTCAGGTGGTAAACATGACCTGGCCTGCGATTTTCTGGCCCGTGGCCATCGTGTGGCTGGGCATTTCGCGGCTGCTGGGTGCAATTGTCCCTAAGATTCTTCTTGCCATCGTTTTCTATGGCGTGGTGACCCCGATCGGCATATTCCGCCGACTAGCCGGTCGTGACGCCTTGAAATTGGCCGTGTTCAAAAAGGGCGAAGGCTCCGTAATGGTGGAGCGCAATCACAAATACACCGCTCTGGACCTCGAAAAGCCGTATTAAATCAGGAAGGTTAGAGAATGTGTTTCTAAAGGATTTGTGGGGCTTTCTCCAAGAGCGGAAGAAATTCTGGCTGGCACCCATTATCGTGATCTTGTTGGGCTTCGGCGCGTTGATTGTGCTGACCAGCGGTTCGGCCATCGCGCCGTTCATCTACACCCTGTTCTAGAGGACCTGTGAGAAAAGCGATCTTAGGTATTTCGGCGTACTATCAAGACAGCGCGGCGGCTCTCCTTGTGGATGGGCAGCTGGTGGCGGCTGCTCAAGAGGAACGCTTCACACGCAAGAAGCATGATCCGTCGTTTCCGATCAACGCATGCCGCTATGTGCTGGAAGAGGCAGGCATAAAGTACAGTGAGCTGTCCAGCGTGGCGTTCTATGACAAGCCTTTTCTGAAGTTTGAGCGGCTGCTGGAAACCTACCACGCATTGGCACCCGAAGGCGTGGCGAGCTTCCTCATGTCGATGCCGGTGTGGATCAAGGAAAAGCTGTTCACCCGCCGCTTGCTCGACGAGAGCCTGCGTGAACTGGGCGAGGGCAACCCGCCGGTCTACTATCCCGAGCATCATCTTTCACATGCGGCCAGCGCGTTTTATCCGTCGCCGTTTGAAGACGCGGCCATCCTTACAGTGGATGGCGTGGGCGAATGGGCTACAACCACGATTGGCAAGGGCAGCGGTTCGGAAATCGAGATCCTAAAGGAACTCCAGTTCCCGCATTCCCTGGGTCTTCTCTATTCAGCGTTTACCTACTACACCGGCTTCATGGTGAATAGCGGCGAATACAAGCTGATGGGTCTGGCCCCTTACGGAGACCCGCATTCCAAGCGCACGGCGGAGTTCAAGCGCAAGACGCTTGTTACGCTGATCGACTTGCGCGCCGATGGCTCGATGCTGTTGAACATGGATTACTTCCAGTTCGCCACCGGGCTGCGCATGACCAATGACGCCAAGTGGACCGAACTGTTCGGGCTGCCGCGGCGTCCGCAGGAATCCGACATTTCGCAGGAATACATGGATATGGCGCTGGCCATCCAGCAGATGACCGAGGAGGTCGTGCTGCGTTTGGCTCGCACGGCCCGCGATTTGACGGGATCGCGCAACATCGTGCTGGCGGGGGGGCGTGGCGCTGAACTGCGTGGCGAACGGCAAGCTGCTGCATTCAAAGATCTTCGACAACATGTGGATTCAGCCGGCCGCGGGCGATGCCGGTGGCGCGGTCGGAGCTGCCTACGCAACCTGGCACATTCACGACAAGCAGCCGCGGACCCCGGTAAAGTGCAGCGACGCCATGAGCGGCTCGTATCTGGGACCCGAGTTTACCGACAAAGAAGCCCGGCGCGCGCTCGATGCCAAGGGTGCCAAGTACCGCTACTACGACCAGTTCGATGACCTGACTCGCGATGTCGCGGACATTCTGGCCGACGGCAAGCTGGTGGGTTGGGTGCAGGGCCGCATGGAATTCGGCCCGCGTTCGCTCGGCTGCCGCAGTATCTTGGGCGATGCGCGCAACGCCGAGATGCAGAAGAAGATGAACCTGAAGATCAAGTACCGCGAGGGGTTCCGTCCGTTCGCGCCATCGGTGATGGAAGAGCATGCCACCGACTACTTCGATCTGCCGTGCCCTTCGCCGTACATGCTGATCGTGACCCCGATTCAGGAGAGCCGCAAAAATCCGCTGCCTCCCGGCTATCACGAATTGCCGCTGATGCAGCGCTTGTATCACCTGCGCTCCGATCTGCCCGCGATTACGCACGTGGACTAATCGGCGCGGATTCAAACGGTCAGCAAACACACCAACCCGCGTTACTGGGAGCTGATCAACGCATTCAAAGAGAAGACCGGGTACGGCGTGATCGTGAACACCAGCTTCAACGTGCGTGGCGAGCCGATTGTGTGTACACCGGAAGATGCCTACCGCTGTTTCATGCGGTCGGAGATGGACTACCTTGTGGTCGGCAATTTCCTGATGGACCGGCGCGAACAGCCGGTGCCCGCCGATGATGCGGACTGGCGCAAGGAATTCAAGCTGGACTAACGCATGAAAATCAGCAAGCAATTTTGGATGAACCTCGTTCTGCTGGGTGTGTCCGCCTGCATCAGTGTTCTGCTGGCTGAGTGGGCCGCGCGGATCGCGTTGAATCCGGCCGACTACCTCTCGCTGGAAGTAATCGGCGATCCGATTCTGGGCGGAGTGCCGTCGCCGGCCACGCGCGGCGGCTTCGATGATTTGGGATTCCGGAATCCCTCGGTGCCGGAGCGCGCCGATGTGGTCGCTTTAGGAGATTCGCACACCTACGGAAATACGGCACGGATGAAGGATTCCTGGCCCATCGTGGCCGGGGAGTTGACGGGACTAAACATCTACAACATGGGGTTCGGCGGCTATGGGCCGAACCAGTATGCCCACTTATTTGAAGCCAAGGCGCTGAAGTTACATCCCAAGACGGTAGTCGTCGGGCTCTATATGGGTGACGACTTCGAGAACGCTTTTCTCATCACCTACGGGCTGGAGCACTGGGCCAAGCTGCGCGCCCTGGCCCCCGGGGAAGTGAAGTACGACATTTGGCAGCCTGAGGACGAATCGGGATTCGCCAAAGGGCTGCGCGTGTGGTTGTCCCGGCATAGCGTGATCTACAAGCTTGTGTTTCATGGCCCTCTGGCCGCGATGGTGCAGGGCCAGGTCCAGATTGCCAATGCCGCCGAAATCTATGACGAGGCCACCGTGCTGAACATCCCGGAGAAGAACATTACGGAGGCGTTCCTGCCGACGGGCATTGCCAAGCGCCTGAATCAGGAAGATCCCAGCGTGCAGGAGGGCATGCGGATCACGTTCCTGCTGCTGAAGGAAATGAACGAGAAGTGCCGCGCCGCTGGATGCGAACTGATGGTGACGGTGATCCCGACCAAGGAGATGGTCTTCGCTGAGTATTTCGCCCAGTCGCCCAAGGTGCCACTGGCTGAGTTGGTGGCTGGATTGTTGCGCAACGAGACCATCGCGCGGGAGAAAGTGTTCGGGTTCCTGAAGCAAGAGGGCATCCCGGCCATCGATACGCTGCCCGCTCTACGTGCCGGGGTCAGCAATCAACTCTACGCACGCACTGCGGCGGACATGCATCCAGGGGCGAATGGGTACAGAGTCATCGCCACGGCGGTTGCGGACGCGCTCAAGCAGCGCGTGCGATAATCCCTCCAGATGGAGCTACGATTCTGGGGCGTGCGCGGGTCGGTGGCGGTGCCCGGACCCTCAACGCTCGAATACGGCGGGAACACCTCCTGCGTGGAACTCAAGGGCGGCGGCGACGTCATCCTGTTCGACGGAGGCACGGGACTCCGCGCGGCGGGGCTCGATATAGCAGCGCGACGGGCGTCGCGCGTCCATCTCTTCCTCACGCATTTTCACTGGGATCACATTCAGGGCATTCCGTTTTTTGCGCCGCTGTTTGATGCGGCCAACCACGTGACCATTTACTCCTCGGCCTACTCGGCACCGCTGCGCGAGTCGCTGGAGGGGTCGATGAAGACTCCCTATTCCCCGATCCGCTTCGATGAGTTTTCGTCCAAAGTAGACTTCGTGGATCTAGGAACCGGCGCGGTCAACCTGGCGGGCGTTTCCGTACAGCCGTTTGAGGTGCACCATCCGCAGGGGGCCTGCGCGTATCGCGTGGAGGGCGGCGGCGCGCGGTTCATCTACGCTCCGGACCGTGAGCACGGGGATGCTCGGCTGGACAGCTTGTTTCTGCAGCACGCACGCGGGGCGACGGCGCTTGTCATCAGCTCGCAGTACACGCCGGAGGAATACGAGACGCATCGCGGCTGGGGCCACAGCACGTGGCTGGAGTCGGCCCGGGTGGCTCGCGAAGCCGGGGTGCAATCGCTGGTTCTGTTCCATCACGACCCTTCGCACTCCGATGATGTGTTGCGGCGCATTGAGGCGGACGCTCGGCGCGAGTTCGCGGACACGTTCCTTGCCAAGGAAGGCTGGGCGTTCGAACTGTGAAGCGGATTCTGATTCTGGGCGGTGGGTTTGCGGGCGTGTATGTTGCGCGGCGGTTGGAGAAATTGCTGCGGCCGGACGAAGCCTCCATTCAATTGGTGAACCAGGAGAACTACCTGGTGTACCAGCCGATGCTGCCGGAAGTGATTTCGGGGTCTATTGGGATCACGGACATCGTTTCGCCGATTCGACACCTGTGCCCGCGCACGCAGTTGGTGATGCGCGAGGTGCAGGGGATCGACCTGGCGCGCAAGGTGGTGACGGTGAGTCCGGGGTTCCGGCCGCGGCAGTTGGAGCTGCCTTACGATTACCTGGTGATCGCGCTGGGCGGGGTGACGAATTTCTTCGGCATGCCGGGGATGATCGAGCATGGCAAGCCGTTCCGCACGCTGGCCGATGCGCTGGCGCTGCGCAATCATCTGATTCAGGTCTTGGAAGAAGCCGACCTGGAGACGGACGCCGAGCTGCGGCGCAAGCTGTTAACGTTTGTCGTGGCGGGCGGCGGGTTCAGCGGCGTCGAGTTGATGGCGGAGCTGAACGACTTCGTGCTGAACGTGAAGCGCAGCTATCCCCGGCTGCGGGAGGAGCAGGTGCGCTGCGTGCTGGTGCATCCCAAGGAGCACATTCTGCCGGAAATGGATCAGCAGCTCGCGCTGTTTGCGGAGCGTATCCTCAAGGCTCGCGGCGTGGAGATCGTGGCGAATGACCGGGTGACGGCGGCGACGTCGGAGAAGGCTGTGCTGAAGAGCGGCGTGGAGATTCCTTGTAAGACGCTGGCGTCCACGGTGCCTTCGGCGGTGCCGGAGGTGTTGCAGAAGCTCGATTGCAAGAAGGACAAGGGTCGGCTGGTGGCTAGCAGCGCGATGGAACTGGTCGGGTACGAAGGGCAAGTGTGGGCGGTGGGGGATTGCGCGGCGGCGAGCACGGTGGCGGGGAATCCTGTGCCTCCGACGGCGCAGCATGCTACGCGGGCGGCGGAGTTGGTGGCGGACAACATTGCGGCGGCGATGCGCGGCGGCACGGCTCGCGGGTTTGCGTTTGAGGGGCTGGGGAAGCTGGCGTCGCTGGGGCATTTTTCGGCGATTGCCGAGATCATGGGCGTGCGTGTGTCGGGTTTTCCGGCGTGGGTTTTGTGGCGCGGGATCTACTTGATGAAGATGCCGGGGCTGAATCGCAAGGTGCGGATCGGGCTCGATTGGCTGGTGGCGCTGGTGTTCCCCCCGGACCTGGTGCAGATCAAGGCGGCGAAGGATGCGGGGATCGTGCGGCAGCACTTCGATGCGGGTGAGGCGGTGTTTCATCAGGGCGACTTGGGAGACAACGTGTACATCATCGAGCGGGGGCAGTGCGAAGTTTTGCGGCGTGAGGAGCACGTGGCCGATCTTGGCCCGGGAGACTACTTCGGAGAGATGGCGGTGCTGGGGAACGTGAGCCGCAACGCAACGGTGCGGGCGGTGGTGGCGACGGACGTGCTGCTGATCCCGCGGACGGATTTCCACCAATTGAAGACCAGTGTGCCGGCGTTCGGGAGCGTGTTCGAGGACTTGGCTCGGAAGCGGGCTGAGGCCAATCAGAAGCGCAGCGACTGAGATTCCAAATCTTTTTGCATCCTTTCCCTTTTCCGCCCATCTACTCTAACCAATGTTCGTTAATCACGGCGCTCAGAAAAGAGAACCTTTCCATGACACGCATCCAACCGATTGATCCCGCCACCGCTACCGGACCCGCGAAGCAACTGCTCGATGGGGTTCAAAAGACGCTGGGAATTACCCCCAACTTAATGAAGACGCTAGCGCACTCCGCGGCAGCGCTGGAAGGCTACCTGAGCCTCAACACGGCTCTGGCGGGCGGGACGCTGAACGCCAAGTACCGGGAGCAGCTTGCGATTTCCCTGGCCCAGGCCAATGGCTGCGACTACTGCTTGTCGGCGCACACGGCCATCGGCAAGGGTGCCAAAGAGGCTGCGGGTTTGCGCTTTTCCCGAGAGATTCTGAGCAGCCGCGGCCAGGTATCTGACGCCGCGTTGGCCCACGTTCGCCAGGCCGGCTTCAATGACGCGGAGATCACGGAAATCGTCGCGCACGTGGCGCTGAACGTTCTCACCAACTACTTCAATAACGTGGCGCAGACAGAAGTCGATTTCCCGAAGGTAAGTGCCGCAGGAGCGTAACTCCATGTTTCTGGGGGAAATTTGGCGGTATCCGGTGAAGTCCATGAAGGGCGAGCAGCTTTCGCTCGCCCGGATTGGGCAGCAAGGCATCGAAGGGGATCGGTCGGTGCGGGTGGAAGACGCACGTCGGCATACGGTTACGTCACGCTCTCGGCCCCGGCTGCTGGGACTACGCGGGACCACGGGAGAGCGGGGAGAGGTACTGGTGAACGGGCGTCGATGGGCCGATCCGGCGGTGGCTGAGGACGTGAGTTCGGCTATTGGGAGCAACGCCCGGTTGATTCTGGAGCCGGGCCATGGATTCGACATCCTGCCACTACTGGTGGCGACGGAGCGCGATTGCGGCGCTAGGCGAGGATGGGCGGCGATTGCGGCCGAACCTGGTCATCGGCGGAGTGGACGGACTCTCCGAGCGCGGTTGGGAAGGTAAGGTGCTGCGCGTTGGCTCTGTCTTGGTCCAAATGGTGGATCTGCGCGGGCGTTGCATCATGACGACCTTCGATCCCGATACCGGTGCGCAGGATCTCAACGTGCTGCGCCGCATTCAGAAAGAATTTGAGGGAACCATGGCGCTGAACTGCTCCGTGTTGCGGCCAGGCACGGTGAGGGTGGGCGATGCGGTGAAAGTCCTGGACGAAGCGATAGGATAGAGCGATGCGTCCGAGCCGGGTGAGCGAAGAAGAAGTGGTGGCGAAAATCGCGGAGGCGTTCCGGCGGCACGGCTACGATGGCGCGAGTGTGCGGTTGTTGGCCAAGGCTACGGGTCTGGAAGCAGCGAGCCTATACACGCGCTTGCCCGGGGGCAAGGAAGAGATGGCTCTAAAGGTAGTGGCTCGGACGTGTGAGTGGTTGCAGGCGAATGTGTTTGAGGCGCTGCACGGCTCAGGAACGGCGGCTAAGAAGGTAGCTCGGGCGGCCAGGCGGTTGCGGGAATTCTACCAGAACGGAACACTGTGGTGCGTGCTAGACACACTGACGTTGGGGGAATCCACGGTTCCGGTCCGAGTGGCGGTCCGGGGCGCATACGAAGCATGGTTAGGGGAGTTCTGCCGAGTGGCGCACGAAACGGGTATGCCGCCGGCACAGGCGCGCGAGCGGGCGCAACGGGCAATCATCGAGCTTGAGGGGGCGCTGGTGTTGTCTCGGGTAACGGGCGATGGCAAGCCGTTCGTGCGCGTGACCCAGAGGCTGCCGGAATTGTTGACCAAGCCCTAGCGGAGTTTGGCTTCGATGCGCTTGCGGTCGGAGCGCTCGGGTTTCAATGCGAGGGCGGCTTGGTAGGCGGAGCGTGCGTCGGCGGTGAGCGACTGTTTGGCGCGCGCGTCTCCTAGGAGTTCGAGCCCTGCGGAGCTTTCGGGGCCGGCTTGCTGAGCCTCGGCGGCGGCTCCGGCGAAGTCTCCTGTGGATAGCAGCAGGCGGGCGAGCGATAGGCGGGCGGCGGAGTAGTTGGGGGCGAGGGCCAGGGATTGGCGGTAGGCGGCGATGGCTCCGGGCGCGTCGCCGGAGGCGTCCAGAGTCTCGGCTAGGCTCAATTGCGACGCCAGGAATTGCGGGGAACGCTGCACGTTGTCTCGCAGCAAGCTGACGGCTTCGCTGCGGCGTGAGGGCTGACCGGCCAGCAGCACGGCCATGTTGTGGCGCGCGGGGAGCAATGCGGGGTTGCGTTGCAGAGCGTCGCGGTAGAACTGCTCCGCTTCGGCGGTCTTGTTCGCGGATGCCTTGAGCGTGCCGAGGGCGTTGTAGGCTTCGGCGGAGGACGGCGCGATCTGGATGGCTCGGCGGTAGGATTTCTCGGCGTCTTTGGTGCGGTTGAGGCGCTGGTAGACCAGGCCGAGGTTGTAGGGCAGGTAGCTGTATTCGGGCGTGAGTTCGATGGCGCGTTGGATCGCGCGAATGGCGTTTTGGTAGTCGCCGGTTTCTACGTAGGAGAGCGCGAGGTTGTGCAGCGGGTACGACCAATGCTGGGCGCGGTTCGCGGCGTCGCGAAAGGCGGGGATGGCTTCTTCGAAGCGGGCTTGCTCGAGGTAGGAGATCCCGAGGGCGTTGTAGGAGTAGGCTGCTCCCGGATCGAGGCGGACGGATTGTTCCAGCAGCGGCGCGGCGTCGGCGTAGCGTTTGTCGAAGAGCAGCGCGCGGCCTTGGAAGAAGGTGTCGCGGGCTTCGAGGTACAGCGATTCCTGGGTGAGCGTGCGCGCGGCTTCCATGTAGCGGGCGGCGAGTGCGAAGTCTTCGCGGACGGGCGGGGTCTGGTCGCCTTGCAGGTATTTCAAGAGCACGCGCTGGGCGGCGTCTTCGAGCGCGATGCGGAGCTGGTTCTGGATTTCGAGGTAGCGCTGCGGCGCGAAAGAGTTTGCCAGAGGGCGTAGCGCGTCGAAGGAGTTGTTGGGCTGGTCCGGCAAGATGCGGCCTGCGGAGAGCGCGGCGTTGAACGCTTCAAGATCGCGCGCGGCTTGCCCGCTGATGGGCTGCGGCGCGGCTTGCGCCAAATACAGAGGCTCACCCGTGCGCACATCGATCATCGGAGGCGTGCGCGCGAGGTCGATACCTGGCTTGTCGGTCTCGGCGAGGCGCATGGTGTTGTCGTAGACGCCGAACTCGCGCGGGTGTTGCTTCGAGTTCGTGGCTTGTGGAACCTGCTTGCTTACGTAGTCGATAAGCTCGGAGGCGGTGACGGTCTTGCTGCCATCGGCGTCCGCGGCACCCCCCATGCCTTTCATCACGAAGTAGCTGAACGCGCCGTGACCGCCGCCGAATTCGGGTCCTTCAAAGGAAACCTCGCGCGGGCGGCTGGCGAGCAGGCCGAAGAGGTCGCCTTCAATGTCGCCCAGCTGCTGCACGTTCGAGTTGACGCCGGTGCTCTGAATGGAGCCGATGGTGCCGGCCTTGCACACGTCGACGAAGAGCAGTACTTTGCCGACTTTTTTCAGCTGGTCTTCGAAGAGGGCTTGCAGCTCCGCCATGGGGAGCGCGGTGCTGGCAAGATCCTGCGGGTCGGAATCGTGCGTCAGGATGTAGGCTCCCCGATTGCCTTCCACGGTGCCGTGGCCGGCGATGAGGATGATCACGGTGTCATTCTTGGTGGCGCGGAGTTTGAGGAAATCCTGGAAGCCGTTGCGCACCGCGGCGGTGGTGGCTTTTTCGTCGGTGAGCAGCAAGATGTTGGACGCGGGCACGCCGCCTCCGCGTTGGCTGGTGAGGAGCTGCGAAAACGTGGTGGCGTCGGAATGGGCGTATTGCAGGGATAGCTCGGGCCGCTGGTATTTAGAGACGCCGATGATGAGCGCGTAGGTTTGTTTACCTTCGGCGGGCGCGGCAACAGACTGGACGGCGGCGGATTGCTCCAGGTCGAAGATTTTGCTCTTGAGCCACGCTGCATCGGGCCACTGGGCGCGCAGGCGGTAGTAGAGTTCGAGCGCGTTGGCGGCGAGGCTGCGGGTCTCGAAGACAGTCGCTGCTCCGATGAGTCCAGCCGGATCGTTGGCCGCAAGCGCGGCGTCGAAGGGGGCGAGTTCGGTCAGCACGTCGGCGGGGAGTGCTGTGCGCAGGATAGGCTTGATTTCGCCGGCGACGCCTCGGGTCATGGTGACGCCGTAGTGTTGCTGGCTGGCGGCGGCGACGCGTAGCGTCTTGGGGAGCGTGCAGGCTCGGGCAGGTTGGCCGGAGATGGTCCCGCTGCGGACTTTCGGCTTGCTGGCGTCGAGGCGGACTTCGCCGGAGGAACTGAGCGTCTGAAGCGACTTGCCGGGGCAGAAGAGGAAGCTGGCGGTGTTGGACGAGGTGCGCAGGCCGTCGCCGGAGAAGAGCAGGTCGCCGGAGCGGGCACTGAGGGGTGTTTCGGCGTCGGAACGAAGCAGTTGGCTGCCGCCGGGGTTGAGCACCAGGCCGACGGGTTCTTCGGGGATGGCGGCGGATAGAGGGATGGTGGCTAGGAGCAAGAGGCAGGCGGAAACGCCTGCCCTACCGGCGATTGTGTACAGGCCGATGGGGGCGGATTTGCCGCGCACAGGGACAGCGCCCAGGTGGGTTGTTCCGATGGCACCGTTCAAAGCTTGCTGTGTAGTCTCGCTCATAAGCAACTTCGTCTTGTGTTCCTTGTTCAAGCTCTCCAGGCGCGAGGCGAGGTTCACTGTATCGCCCAG
Source organism: Bryobacterales bacterium (assembly GCA_947446025.1). Classification (GTDB taxonomy): domain Bacteria; phylum Acidobacteriota; class Terriglobia; order Bryobacterales; family Bryobacteraceae; genus Palsa-187. Next base: position 86,257 of record CANFEY010000003.1, on the reverse strand, counting down.
CACGGTATACTCCATCTTATCAGCGCTTCCTACGTTGCCCACCACGGCTAGGCCAGTGTGAAGTCCGGCTCCGGTCTCGAATTGGCTGGGGGCGTTGACCATGCGCGCGGCGCATTGCACGGCGCGCAGGGGATGGTCACCGGGTTTCGCGCCCTCGTCCTCATCGGAGAACACGGCCAGGATGCCGTCGCCGATGAATTTGTTGACGTGGCCTCCGAAGGTGACGATGATGGCGGCCATGGTGCCCATGTATTTGTTGAGTTCCTGCACCAGGAACTCGGGGCCTTGCTCTTCGCAGACCTTTTCGGTGTAGGCGGTAAAGCCTCGGATGTCCGTGAACAGGATAGTGACAGTTTCGCGCTTGCCGGTGAGTCCGAGGGAGCGCGAATCGTCGAGCGACTTGGCGACGCGCTTGCCGACGAAGAGCGAGACGGCGTCGTGGAACAGGTCTCCACGGCGCTCGGCGGTGACGAAGCGGTAGACGATGGCTGCGATCATGGCGAGCGTCGCGGCGAGCATGATTTCCGACGTAGAGAGGATGACGCCGCCGCGGAACAGTAGATGGGTGGCTAGGGCAGCGATGAATCCGATGACCAGCAGGGCAGCTACGGCGAGGCCCGCGGAGACTTCGGTGGAGATGGCGACAGTGGCGGCAGTGCCTGCCAGGATGGCACCGACGCGCGCCCATTGCGGGGCTGGCAGCAGGAAATTGCGGGTGAGCAAGGTGTGGATGGTGTTGGCGTGGACCTCGACTCCGGCGGTGCGCCACTGGTCGCCGCTGAGCACGGTGAAGAAGGGCGTGTTGCGGCGGTCGCTATCTCCTGCGTAGTCGGTGCCGAGTAGTACGATTTTGCCTTGGAACCATTGCTTGAGCTGCGCGTCGGGTGCGGTGACGACGTCGGCCATGGAGAAGTGCGGGAAGGTGCCGGGGCCGCCCGCGTAGTTGATGTAGATGGCACGGTTGGAGTCCAGCGGGATGTCGGCAGGGATCAGGTCCGGCAGGAACTTTTCGGTGACGCGCAGGGCCCAGGATACCGAGGGCGGCTCATCATCGTCCACCTGAGCTTCTAGCAATTCCTGGCGGCGGATGAAGTCGTCCTCTGAGTCGGTGGTGAGGTTGGAGAATCCGGCAAGCCCGAGTCCGGCAGCGAGCATGTTGACGGGCACCGGAGCGGTAGTCTGGTTGGTGTTGAAAGCGGGTACGTAGCCGACGACGACGGGCATCTTGGCGGTGGCTAGGGCTTCGGCGAGTTTCTGATCATGACCGGGGACATACTGTTCGACGGGGGCGCCGAAGGCGAGGTCGAGTCCTAGAACTTTCGCTCCGCCGCGTTCGGCGGCGTGGATGACGTCGGCGTAGTGGAGATGCCAGAACATCTGGACTTCGGGGAAGGTGTCGAGTGCTTTCTGGTCAGCGGTGACCAGCACGATGTCGCGGGTTGGCTGTTGGCCGCGGACCAGGAAGTGCGAGTCAAACGCCTTTGCGTTCAGGATTTTGAAGAAACGGACGTCGCTCAGCAGGAGCGTGACCGCAGTACTGCCCGCCGCGATCAGGGCGCAGACTAGCGCGCGCTGGGTTCGTTTTGTCATTTTGCTTGCTCGAATGATACATCGTCCTTGAAATGCTGCTGCGATATGATGGACATGTCGATAGACACTGAGATGTCCACGCGCTTCGTACTGGCCGTACTGCTGACTGCGCCTCTTCTGGCGCAGACGACGCAGGGCGTCATTTCCGGACGGCTGGTCAACTCTACCACGGGGCGTCCGGTGGCTGGCGCGAACGTGGCTTACGTCAGTGGCACGGCTACCTCGGCGGGGAGTGCGAATACGGATGCCGACGGCTACTACGCGCTGCCGCTGCTTTCTCCGGGGACGTATCGGGTGCGCGCGACCGCGATGGGGTTCCAGGCGCAAGAGGTGCAGGAGTTGGAACTGGCGGTTGCCTCGCGGCTGGATCTGAGTTTCAAGCTGCGCCCGCTGAGCGATGTGTGGGAAGCGGGGCAGACGAACAGCGTGTTTCTGCCGGGGTCGCGGACGATTGTGACGTTCTTCGGGCCGGATGTGGATGCGACGCGCACCGGATCGTTCGAGGCGAACAAAGGGCAGCGCACGCCGCTGGAGACTACGGTGTCCAGCGTGATCCGCTCCTCTGATATCGCGGATCTGCCGCTGGCGGGCCGTGACGTTTACACCATGCTGGTGACGCAAGCCGGTGTATCCTCCGATGGCGCCACGGCCCGAGGGCTTGGTCTGGCCGCGAACGGCCAGCGCCCTTCGGCCTCGAACTTTTTGCTCGATGGCCTGGAAAACAACAACTACCTGATCACTGGACCGTTGGTGACGGTGGCTCCGCAGGCGATTCAGGAGTACCGCGTTTCGACGAACAATTACTCCGCCGAGTACGGGCGCACGTCGGGCTACTTGGCCAACGCGATTACCCGCAGCGGGGCGAATCAGTTGCACGGAACCGGGTACCTCTTCTTGAAGAACGAAGTTCTCAACGCAAACGGATTTCAGGAAAACTTGGCGGGGCGGAAGAGGGCTCCCTACAAGGAGAGCCAGCCGGGGTTTTGGGTGGGCGGGCCGGTGCGGCGGGATCGCCTTTTCTTCTCCAGTGCGTTCGAGCATTTCCGCAGCCGGGGCCAGCAAGCACAGCAGACGTTCTTCTTGCCGAATCTGCCGGTGTTTCAGCAGTTCGCGCCGGTGGGGCGGCAGTCGCGGACATTGTTGGACGCGTATGCTCCGCCTGCGGTGGGCGGGAACGGGGTGACGGGATCACTGAATATCGCTCCGCCGGTTTCGGTGGACCGGTCGTTGCTGATTGAGAGGATGGATTGGAATCCGGGCTCGCGGGATCGGGTGACTGGGACTCTGCTGCTGTCGCGTGTGGGGCGACCGGATTTCATTTGGACTCCTTACAAGGATTTCGTTTCGCCGCTGGCGCAGAACACGTGGCGGTTGAGCGGGTCGCACATGCACACGTTTTCGCCGAGCTTGGTGAATGAGGCTCGGGGGGCGGTGAGCCATGACGATTTGCATTGGGATCGGCCGCATCCGGAGATTCCGACGCTTGTGTCGGGTGATGGGGTCACGTTGCCGGGGAGTCCGGCGTTTTACGCGTACAAGAATGTGGGCAAGAGCGTCGAACTGCTGGACAACTTGACGTGGACGCGCGGTGCGCATCGGGTGTCGGCGGGCGCGGGGGCGTTGTTGCGCAGCTCGGAGGGGTATCTCACGGCGGGGCGCGACGGGCTGTATCAGTTCGCGGGGATCACGAGCTTCATTCAGGACCGGCCAGTGGCGTTTCGGGCGGCGATCGAACGTGGAAGTCTCACTCAACCCAAGTACGACCGCGAGTATCGGTATCAGCAGTATTTTGGATTCCTGCAAGACACGGTGCGCGTGACTTCACGGCTGACGGTCAACGTGGGGCTGCGCTATGAGTCGTTTGGCGCGCCTCGGAATGTGGGGGCAGTGAAAGATTCGCTGGTGGAGTTGGGCGCGGGCTCGTCATTGGCCGAGAGGCTGGTAGGCGCGAAGTTGGTGACGCCTTCGTCGGGGGATCAGCAGCTCTTCGGCAAAGACGGGCGCAATATGGCGGTGCGGGCGGGGGCTTCGTACGACGTATTCAGCACGGGGCGGACGTTGCTGCGAGCTTCGTATGGGGTTTTCTATGACCGGCCGTTCGATAACTTGTGGCAGAACGTGCGGAACAATGGGTTCATCGTGCCGCAGGTCGGTTTCGCGTCCAGCGTGACGAGTTTCACCCGGCCCGTGTCAGAGGTCATCGCGTCGCTGTCCGGATCACGGCTCGGCGGAAATTTTCCGGGCGTGACATTGATGGACCCTGAGTTGCGCAACGGACGGGTGCAAAGCTACTTCGCGGGCGTGCAGCATCAGTTGGCGGAGAAGGTTTCGCTGGAAGTGAACGCTCTGGGGTCGTACGGGCGGAGGTTGATCACTACGGACGTTGTGAATCGCGAGTTTTCGACGGCGGGGAACCGGCACAACAATGCGCTGCCGGATGTGTCGTACCGCTCGGGGCAGGGGTTCTCGAATTACAACGCGCTGGCGAGCGTGCTGCGGTGGCAGGCTGGCCGGGGGACGTTTCAGGTGGCCTACACGTGGTCGCACGCGATCGACAATCAGAGTGAGCCGCTGGCGGGGGATTTTTTCAATCTCAATTTTACGAGTATCGGGGTGAATCCGCCGGCGTCGGGGCGGGCTTCGTTCTCGCGGCAGTTCGATGCGCGCGCGGACCGGGGGAATGCGGACTTCGATCAGCGGCACAACCTGGTCGCGGCGTACTCGTGGAATTGGCGTGAGTGGATCCTGTCGGGACTGGCGGCGATGCGGTCGGGGCAGCCTTACAATTTATTGGGTGCGACGGACTTTGTGGTGGGGCAATCGTACGCGCTGAACAATCGGCCGGATCTGGTGGGCGCTGCGGGTGTTTCACAGGAGGTGGCGGGAGGACGGCTGCTGCTGAGCAAGGCGGCATTTGCGGCGGCGGCTCCGGGGGTGCTGGGGAACGTCGGGCGGAATGCGCTCACCGGGCCGGGGTTTTACAACTTCGACGTTGCCGTGGGGAGAGGATTTCAATTGCGAGAGGCTCTGTGGCTGCGGTTTCGGGCGGACGCGTTCAATTTGTTGAACCACGCGAATCTGGGGAATCCGGATGGGGTGTTGGGGAGCCCGGCGTTCGGGGTTGCGCAGTACGGACGGTCGGGGCGGGCGAGTGGGTTTCCGGCGGTGAGTCCATTGTCGGAGTCAGCGCGGCAGTTTCAGATGAGCGTGCGGGTGGAGTTTTAGGCCCCACGCTTGCGCATGGGGCTATTGTGTGGGATTCCTCGGGAATTTCAGGTAGGGAAGGCGCACGCCGTCGATTTGGACTCGGTCGGCGCGGTGGTCTCGCGGCGGCTCGAAGCCTTTGGCTGCGGCTGCGGAGACGAAGTCGTCTTGCTCCACGCCGTCGCCGCTGACGCCTACGCCGCCGATGAGCACTCCGTTGCGATAGAGCGGGAGCGCGCCGGGGAAGAAGACGACTCCGTTCTGATTGCCGTTCGCTTGAGAGCCTTGGGTGCAGGGGTTCACCACGTCGTGGATGTAGAGGTCGAAGAAGGGCCCCCGGTTTTCGCTGAAGTCGATACCGGGCGGGAACAGGGGTTGCGCGCCGAAGCCGATGGTGCGATTGGATACGGCGGTTCCCGGAGGCACGCGGGGGAGATCGCCGGGATGGAGGTTCTTGCTGCTGAAGTAGATCACATTGCGGGACTTCGCGAGTGCCACGTCGATGCTGAAAAACGTCGCGTCGTCCATGCGGTGCAGAGCGAGGATGGTGCCGTCGAGATCCGCCACGGCGATCACCATGCGCGCGCGGGAGCCTAGCGGGAGGCGGATTACGGCTCGGGTTTCGTTGGCGGTGGCGATGGCGCGGTCGATGATTTGGCGGACTTCTTGCGCGGTGAGTTGGCTTCCCGCGCGCGGAATGACCAGGTCGCCTTCGGGTGCGGGGCCGGGGGCGTCCTTGGGTTCGACGACGTAAGATCCGGTGAGCGTGCCGAGGGCGATGCCTCCGGGGGCGGTGGTGTTGTCGACGAAGGGGAGCGCGATGCCGTCGATGAAGACTACTCCCGGTGCCGGAATTGCGGTTGGCAGGAAACCTGCCGCGGCTGCGCCGATGAAAGACGCGTATTCGGCTAGGTCGGGCGCGACGCCTGCGACGCCGATGCCGCCCACGACTTGTCCGTTCTTGTAGAGGGGGACGCCGCCGGGGTTGACGGCGCTAGGGTCGCTATCAAGGAGATCTGCTTTGCCGGTCACGATGCCGGCGCCTGTGGAAGCCCCGTCGATGGAGCGTGCGGGGGGCACGGACTTACCGGGGGCGTAGTCGGCTCCGATGATGCAGCCCCGGTTGGTGTTTTCGATTCCGTAGAGGGCGGCGTTGCCGGTGTAAAGAATACCTGGAGGAAAGTGAATGCCGCTGATGTAGCGGACCGTGCGCGATGACAAGGGGGCTTGGGCGTTGCTAAAAAATCCGGCGGTGCGGGCCAGGCCCACGGCGAGTTCATTGGCATCGGTATCGAAGCCGAAGTTGCCGAGGATGATGCCGGGAGCGGCGGATTTGCGGAAGACTGCCAGGATGTCGCCCTGGCGGTCCGTTACAGCGATCACTAGCGAGTTCGAGTCGATGGACGTTGCCGCGGCTTCGACCACACGGCGGACGTCGTCCTTGGTGAGCGTCGAGGGTTGTGCAAACGCGACGGCGGCGCATGCGAACAGCAGCAGCTTACGGCAGTAGCCCATTGACCACCCCCATCTGCCGCGCGAAGTTGAACGCGTTGTAGGCGGACGGATTCTGCACTTGTTGGAACAAAGCTTGAATGGCGGCGCGGACTTGCGCGGCATTGGCGACGGTGGCGTTCGTGGAGTAGGAAACGAACAGCGAATCGACGGCCATGGCGGCTTGCTCCGCGGCGCGTTCGCCTTGCTCGGAGATATACTGGCCGTCGCCGGAGAGGCTCTTCATCAGGCGGCGGACCAGTGCGGCGTCGTAGGTCCCGGCCTTTACGCGGGTCTCGAGTTGCGTTGCGAGGGTTTGCACCTGGGCCGCCTGCGTGGCGACCTGATTGCGGTCGTTGCCGATGGTGCTCACCAGCGCGTAGAGGTTGTTCATCGCGGCCTGGAGCTGCTGCGCGGCAGGCCTGTCGAACTCCAGCGCGATCTGCCGCAGAACTACGAAGCGGGATAAGTTCCACGGGGGATTTCCCGGCTTGCGATTCTCATAGCCGCGCTGCTGCTGCCAACTGTCCTTCGATGCGGTGAGGCTGTGGTGGCAGGCGAAGCAGTCGAGCTCGCCATACTCGGGCCACACGCCGGTGCGCGCGTTGCGTTGGACGCGAGCCACGTGCTCGCGCAGTTGCACGGCTTGGCCAGTGGCGAGCTCGCGCACTTCCTGCCAGGGGTCTTGATTCACTTTCGGTTTCCAGTGCCGCGGCATCACGGCGGAGAACGATGCGAGCTCGAAGTAGAGATCGGGATGCCCGGCGGCGATCAATTCGTGGTCCACCTTCTTGTCGGCGGTGCCGAGGTGGCAGGTGAGGCACTGCTCCGACCGGCGCGTGAGGTCGCGCAGATCCTTCATGCCGGCGTCCACCGATTGTTGATGCGTCCAATCTTTCGTCGTGTGGGGTCCCAGCCAATTCGACGCGGGACCGTGGCAACTTTCGCAGCTTACACCGTCTGAGGCGTCGAAGGTGCGGGCGCGGTCGGCGGCGTCAGGGCTGAGGGAGTGGCATGCAAGGCAACGGGGCGCGGTGGCGGCGCTGGGTAAGCCGAGGATTTTCGCAATGCGCACCGACGTGGGATTTGACAGCACCGAAAAAGCCTGCGCGTGTTTATCCTGAATGACCCACGTGCTGTATTCGTTCTGCTGGACAGAGGTTGCCGAGCGCGCCTGCACGGCTCCGTGACACGCGGGTGCGGCGCAGGAACCCGGCCCGGTGTACTTCGGCGGGTCCGCGGCGAAGAGCGTTGCGGCGACCAGGTACGAAAGTACGAGTACTTTTCCCAACCTTCCTATTCTATAATCGATTTCAACGCCGTGAAGAGTCCCCGGACCGAAATCTTCGACCAGCTCCGCGAGATCCAGGGGCGCTATGGCTACCTGCCCGCAGACCAACTGCGCGCGCTTTCGGGCGAAACGGGCACGCCGCTGTTCCGAATTCATGGGGTTGCTGACTTTTATCCACACTTCCATTTGAAGCCGCCGCCGAAGGTCTGTATGAATGTGTGCTCAGACATGGCGTGCCATGTGAACGGCGCTGACGCTTTGCGCGATGGGTTGGCGGAGCGCTTTCGCGGGATGAGCGCTTCGGACGTGGCGGTGGGCAAGGTGTCGTGCCTGGGACAGTGCGATGGGGCGCCTGCGGTGTCGATCAATGATCACGTGTATCGCGGCGTGACGAGTGCTCAGGCCGAGGCGCTTGTGTTGACGGCGCTGGGTGGGCGGCCGTTGCCGGAGATGCCTGTGGATGCGCCGATGGTGGGGCTTTCGCCCGATCCGTATGGCGCGGGCGAGCGGTACGGCGCAGTGCGGAAGCTGGCGGCGGCGAAAGATTTCGAGGGAGTGATCGCGCAGCTGAAGGCGGCGGGATTGCCGGGCATGGGAGGTGCGGGATTTCCCACTGGGATGAAGTGGGAGGCGGTGCGCAAGGCTCCTGGCGATGTGAAGTACGTGGTGTGTAACGCCGATGAGAGCGAGCCGGGGACGATAAAAGATCGCTTCATCATGCACAACTTGCCGTTCCTGGTGATTGAGGGAATGATTGTGGCGGGGCTGGTCACTGGGGCGCGGCAGGGGATTTTTTACATCCGGCACGAATACGGCGCACAGGAGCGCATCATTGAGGACGAGATTCATCGTTGCTATGAGGCAGGGCTGTTGGGCGAGAATATTCTGGGGTCGGGGTTGTCGTTCGACTTGGAAGTGTTCGTCAGTCCTGGCGGTTACATTTGTGGCGAAGAGACGGCGTTGATTGAGGCGATTGAAGGGAAGCGCGCCGAGCCTCGCAATAAGCCGCCGTTTCCTGTGTACGACGGGTTGTGGAACAAGCCGACTGCGTTGAACAACGTGGAGACGTTCGCCAATGTGCCGCAGATTTTGGTCAACGGAATCGACTGGTTCAAGGCGCAGGGCGTGGCTGGGCTGGCGGGGTTGAAGTTTGTCGGCGTGAGTGGAGATGTGGTGAATCCGGGGATTTTTGTGATCCCGATGGGGACGCCTGCTCGCGACGTGATTCTGGGGTTAGCCGGCGGAATTCGGGACGGCAAGGCGTTCAAGGCGTTCGCGCCGTCTGGGCCTTCGTCGGGATATTTGCCTGCGTCGCTGGTGGACACGCGGCTGGACTTTAAGTCGATGGCGGCGATTGGGTCGATGTTGGGGTCGGGTGCAATTGTGGTGTTTTCGGAAGAGCGGTGCATGCTCGACATGGCGCTGAACGCTCTGGAATTTTTCCGCAATGAGTCGTGCGGCAAGTGCGTGCCATGTCGCGTGGGTTCGCAGAAGCTGGTGGACATCGTCACGGGGTGGACGCGCGGTAGGGGCACGGTGGCGGACATGGGGCTGGTGGATGAGTTGTCGAGTGCCATGAAGCTGGCGTCGATATGCGGGCTGGGGCAGTTCGCGCATTCGCCGTTGACGTCTGTGCTCACACATTTCCGCGCTGAGGTGGAGGAGCACATCTTGCGGCATCGCTGTCCGGCGGGAGTGTGTCCGCTATGAGCGTGAAACTCACCATCGACGCGCGCGAGGTGACGGTTCCCGATGGGACGTCGGTCTTTGACGCCGCGCGGCTGAGCGGAATTTCGATTCCGACCTTGTGCCATCAGCAGAACGAAACGCCGGTGGGTGTGTGCCGTGTGTGTTTGGTGGAGGCGGGCGGGCGAGTGCTGACGGCGAGCTGCGTCCGGCCAGCCGAGAACGGCATGGTTGTGACGACCGATTCCGAGAAGGTGGTGGCGGCTCGGCGGACGGTGGTCGAGATGCTGATGGCGGACCATCCGTCGCCGTGCGCTCGGCAGCAGCAGTCGGGGGATTGCGAGCTGGAGACGCTTGCGAGGGAAGAGGGCGTGAGCAAGTCGCGCTTTCCGCAGCGGCTGTCGCCTCGCGGGCAGGACGAATCGTCGCTGGTCATCGCGGTAGATCACGAAGCGTGCATCTTGTGCGACCGCTGTATTCGTGGCTGCGATGAGATCAAATCCAACAACGTGCTGGGGCGGCGGGGCAAGGGCTTTGGCGCGGGCATTGCATTCGACTTGAACGATCCGATGGGGAACTCGTCGTGCGTTTCGTGCGGCGAGTGCATGGTGAGTTGTCCGACGGGGGCGCTGACCAACAAGAGCGTCGTGAAGACGGTGCTGCCGGGAGAGCCGGTGGATGTGGAAGCCTTGCTGGCCTTGCCGTATTTTGAAGAAGTCTCGGGTACGTTCCTCGAGCTCAACAAGAATGCGGTGGTGAAGCGGCGGTTCAAGAAGGGCGATTTGATTTGCCGCGAGGGCGAGTACGGGTCGACTGCGTTTTACATTTTGGAGGGCACGGCGAGTGTGTTCCTTTCGGCGCAAATGGGGCATGTGAAGTCGAAGGGTGCCGACGGATTCTTCGCCAAGCTGACCAGCCGACTGACGGGACGCCAGCAGGACCGGCGCGAGGGTGAAGGGGAGCGGCGCACGATTCCGATTGACGCGTCAGTGGATCTTTCCTACGACAATCCTGTGGCGCAGTTGCACGCTGGAGACTTGTTCGGTGAGATGACGTGCATGAGTCTGTATCCGCGCTCGGCTACGGTGCAGGCGGCGACGGATTGCGTGATGCTGGAGATGCTGCGCAACGTGCTGGATATCATGCAGCGCAATAAAACGCTGAAGGCGCAGCTGGATGCCAATTACCGGGCGCGGGCGCTCGAAGACCACCTGCGCAGCGTGCCGATGTTTGCGACGCTGACGCCGGAGTTCATCGATACGTTGCGGGATCGGGTGGAGTTGATTCGCTACAACAAGGGCGACGTGATTGTGCGGCAGGGGGATTTGGCGGACGCGTTCTACTTGGTGCGCATCGGGTTCATCAAGGTCACCGAGCAATACAGCGACGGCGATTTGGTGCTGGCGTACCTGGGGCGAGGCGGGTATTTCGGCGAGATGGGGCTGCTCGGTGAAGGGCGGAGGACGGCAACGTGTACGGCGCTGGATCACGTTGAGGTTGTGCGCTTTCACGCCGACGACTTCCATCGCATGATGCGGGAGTTTCCGGCTGTGCGAGCGCAGTTGGAGTCTGTGGCGACGCTGCACGCGGAGCAGAACCGGGCTCGCGTGGCTACGGCGATCCATGTGCCGCTTTCGCAGTTCCTGGCGCAGGGGTTGATGGAGGCGCAGAGCCTGCTGGTGCTGGATCTGGAGAAGTGTACGCGCTGCGACAACTGCACCAAGGCGTGCGCGGATTCGCACGACGGAGTGACGCGTTTGATTCGAGAGGGGCTGCGCTTCGACAAATATCTGGTGGCCACATCGTGCAGGCAGTGCCGTGATCCGCTGTGCATGGTGGGGTGTCCGGTGGGGTCGATCCGGCGGCGCAACTCGCTGGAGGTGATCATCGAAGACTGGTGCATCGGCTGCGGATTGTGCGCGAAGAACTGCCCGTACGGCAACATCAACATGCATCCATTTCCGGCGACCTCCAGTGGAGTTGGAGCGCAAGTGAAGGCTACGTCGTGCGACCTATGTACGGACCATGAGGAGCCGAGCTGCGTGTACGCGTGTCCGCATGACGCGGCGCATCGGGTGGAGCCGAACGTGTTTTTCAAGGATCTGATCGGGAAGGCACCAAACGCATGAGGATCGACGCCACACATCGCGGGTGGATGATCGCCGCCGTTGCGGCGCTGGTTGGGTCGACGGCGTTGTACGTCTGGTATGCGGGTTCAACTCCAGGCGGGCCGCGCGGGGGCACGGCGATGGGGTTGGCCTTCGGCATCGCCGGTTATGCGCTGATGCTGTTCGCCGGTCTGCTGGGCGCGCGCAAGAAGGTTCCGGTGTGGCGCATCGGGCGGGCGCAGACGTGGATGCGCGGGCATTTGTGGCTCGGGCTGCTGAGTCTGCCTCTCATTTTGTTTCACGGGGCATTCTCGTTTCAAGGGCCGCTCACAGGTGTGTTGATGGCGCTGATGGTGGTGGTGATCGCGAGCGGACTTTTCGGAGCGGCCATGCAGCACTTTGTGCCGGGCGTGCTCACAACGCAGGTGCCTCTGGAGACGATTTACGAAGAGATCCCTCACATCCGCCAGCAGCTTCGGGAAGAGGCGGACGAGTTGGTGGAGGCCGCCGTGCAGGTGGACGAGGAGCACGAGGACAAGGTCCGGTTCCGCGAGTTATATGCGACGCGCGTGCGGCCGTTCTTGGAGGCTCCGGCGGTAGGGCTGGTGGAACCGCTGCGCGCGTTGGCACCGGCGGCGTTCCGGCCTGTGCTGGACGATCTTGAGAGCATCTGCGAAGAACAGCGTCAGCTCACTCGGCAGCGTAGGCTGTATCATTTCCTGCACGCCTGGCTGCTGGTGCATGTGCCGCTGTCGATTGCGTTGTTAGTTTTGGGAGGAGTGCACGCCGTGATGGCGCTGCGTTACTGACATGGCCCGAACGCGATCCACGAAGAAGCTTTCGCAGCGGATTGACCGCGAGTATTTCAAGCGGCTCTATCCCATTGGGCGTTGGAGGCGGATTTTATCGCTGGCGGTGACGGGCATCGGAGTCGCGTGGGTGTTCGGATCGCTGGCGGTGAATTCGGGCGCGGTGTTCAACGCGGGTCCGCTATCGAAGGGGCACCACATTCTGGAAGGGAACTGCGCGACTTGTCACACCGGAACCTCGCTATGGGGGCGGAAGGCGGAAGAGCGCGCGTGCGTGACGTGTCACGATGGTCCGGCGCATCAGGAGCAGCAGGTGTTCACGCCGCCCTGTTTGAGCTGCCACATTGAGCACAAGGGCTCGGCTGTGGAGATCACAGACGCGAGTTGCACGGAGTGTCATGGGGGCTTGCAGACGAAAAGCGGGAAGCTGAACGTCGCGGCGAAGGTGACGGGGTTCGATTCGAACCATCCGGAGTTTAAGGCGCGCGCGGATGCGGGGACGATCAAGTTCGGGCATCAGGTGCACATGAAAGCGGACCTGCGCGGGGTGGACGGTCCGGTGCAGCTGAAGTGTTTGACTTGCCATGCGCCGGACCGGACGGGGCAGATGTCGACAGCGAATTTCGAGCGCAACTGCGAATCATGCCACCGGTTGGAGTTTCACAGGAAGATCGACAAGCTGCTGCCGCATGACAAGCCCGAGGTCGTGCTGGCGCTTGCGCGGCAGGCATTGGCGGAGTATATCGGGGCGCATCCGGGAGACGTGAACTTGGTGGAGCCGGCGCTGGATCCTCGAATCATGGTGCAGCGCTCGGGACCGGCGGGGAATGCGGCGGAGTGGATTCGGCGCGGCATGGAAGATACGGAGACGCTGATGTGGCGCAAGACTTGCGTGGAGTGCCACACTCCGTCGGCAGCGCGGGAGATTGCGAAGGCACAGATTGCCTCGCGGTGGTTCGAGGGGGCGAGGTTCAGCCACTTGCCGCACCAGCTCGTCATCTGCGCGGAGTGCCACTCGACGGCGGCGCAGAGCAAGGCGACTGCGGACGTGATGCTCCCTGGGATTCAGACATGTCAGCAATGTCATCGAACCGCGAACCCATCGGCGAGCGCAAACTGCACCGAGTGCCACGTGTACCATGACTGGTCTAAGGCGAAGCCCATCGATGCGATGCGCAAGATCGATGAGTTGCTGAACCGTTAGCGCCGGGGCGGGCCTGGCGGAGCGTCGGTTACGGTGTAGGATTGGCCGTTGTGAAGGAATAGGCGCTCGGCTTCCTGCTTGTTGAAGGGCCGCGAGCCTCGCCGGTTGAAGACGGCGATTTGGTTGCCGCTTTCGTCGACAGCGCGGTCACGGTCGATTCCCTTCGATAGCATCAGCGCGGGACCGTGAGTGTGATACGTCGCGATGAGCTTCGGCGTCGGCTTGGGGCTGAAGCCGAGGTAGTTGGGATTATCGGTGGGTGCGAAGATTTGCACGATCTTCATGCCGCCTGTGCCGTCGGCGAGGTAGGCGAAGGCGCTGGCGTTGGTCATGCCTAGCTTCACGTCGCGGGTGTCGTGTATCTCACCGCCTGCGGTGAAGACTTGCTCGATGCGGGGGCGCTCGGGGCGTTCGACGTCGACGATCACCAAGCCCTGCTTGCCTCCGGCGACATAGGCGTAGGTTCGGGCGACGTAGAGATTGCGGGCGTCTTCGAGCGGCACTCGGACGCTTAGCAATCGCGGCTCGGCGAGTTTGGTGGTGTCGAGAACCTTCAGGCCTTCGCGGTCGGTGATAAACGCATAGCGGAACTGGACGGCTACGCCGGTGGGCTCGGGTAATGCAATTTGTGCGGTCAGCTTGGGCGCGAGCGGGTTGGCGATGTCGACGACGGCGAGACCGCGTGGCGTGAGGATGTAGGCGTAGGTGCCTGCAATGGTGATGCGGCGGGCTCCGGTCAACGCGCCGTTCGGATTGAAGGTCGTCGCACGCTTCAAGAAATTGTTGGTTGGGTCGCCGTCGAGCAGCGTGAGCACACCGGGGCGCTTGGCTTTGAGATCGGGATCGCCGATGACGACGAGGCCTTCTTCGGCATCGGTGACGTAGAGGAAACCGTACATCAAGGCGATAGGCTGCTCCTGATTTTCGGGGAGCTGGTTGCGGAGGGGATCGACCGCGAGCGTGGAGGGGGATGCCACCGCAGTGGCGTTTTTCGTCTTCACGTAGAAGCGCTGGCCTAGCGGTGACGAAGGTGCCGTGGTGATCTTTTCGGAGAAGTTTTTGTTCTCAATGTTGGCGACGTCGTAGACGCGGAAGCCGTCTTTGCCGAGCGCTGCGTAGAGATACTCGCCGCGCAGTTGTAGGTCGAGCACGTTGCCTGCGTGGTGGTCGGCTTCTTCGAGCTCACGATGTTTCTTGTCGACCAGCTTCTTGTAGTCTTCTGGGTAAGCGAGCTGGTGCAGGTCACTGCCGAAGATGGCGGGCGGGTCGTCACGTTCGGCGATGGCGACTGCTTCGAGGCCCTTGTTGCCTTCCGCGACGTAGACGAAGCGGCCCATTGTGTTCACCAGGTTGGTGCCCTGCATCAGGATCTGGGCCATCCAGGCGTTGTTGTCGCCTTCCTTGGATACGTGGCAACTCGTGCAGGTTTTCGTTTCCTTAGCGCGCACGGTGTGCGGATAGTAGGAACTAAACCCGAAGCCGCTGAAGCCTTCGGCCGAAGTAGTTTGTTGCTGGTAATACATCCAATCGCGATTCGCGTTCTGTGAACTGACCGTGACCGCGCAAGTGGAGCGCGTGGGAGCGATGCGATTGCCTGTCACCGAGCCGTCGACGCCCAGCATGTAAATATCGTCGCGAAGGACGTCGAAGTTGTACTGAGTGTAGTTGCGCGTTTCGAGGCCCTCGTTGTGGGTCATCGCCGACTTGCCGTTGGCACGCATGGGAAGATGGCAGCCGAAGCAGCTGGTGGTCCACGAAGAGTGGCAGGCGTAGCACGTCATCTTCGAGTTGGAGTGGGCGAGCTCGGCGTCGGGCGTGAGGCCGGAGCCCCACGTCTGGTTATCGCGGGTGATCGTCTTTGCGAGGCGCGAGGCTTCGCTGTAGTGGTCATTGCCGGGCGTGATGGTGTCGACCACTTGCACTACTTCCCATTGCTTTCCGGCTTCGACCGATGATCGCTGGAAGAGCTTGCCGTTCTCCCAATAGAAACGGCGTTGCCCTGTGCCAGTGCGGGAAAGCGCCATGTTGGTGCCGCCTTGCGGAGCTGCTGCGGCGGAGGTTAGAAGAGTCGCCTTCTGCTTGATGGTGCCGTGGCAATCCACGCAATCGATCTCGACCGCATTGCGCGTTTCGCCATACAGGTTGCCGTTGCCGTGCGCGTCCGCCTGGAAGTGACAGTCGGTGCAGTGCATGCCTTTTTCGAGGTGGATGTCCATGAGGTGGACGGCCTTATCGAACTTTTTCGGATCGTCGGGGGCGACCACTTTGTCGGTGGCGTCGAGCAGGTTGCCCTTGCGGTCGCGTTTGTAGACGCCCCGGTAGACCCAGCCGTGACCGTTGAAATCGGCGAACTGGGTGTTGTCGAGTTTTGAGTTGAGGCTTGTCAGTCTCTGCAGGAAATCGTTGTCGAGCCAGAGGCCGCGCGCAGCGGCACCTTGCGGATTCTGCTGCCAGGCTTTGAAGCGGTCGTCGTCGGTGAGCTTGCGCTGTTCGGCAGGATACATCAGCTTGCCGTCGGTTTCGCTGTCCCACCAGGTGAGTCCGAGGTAGCTCGCGACCATGTTGGTGCCGGGGTGGATATGGCACACGATGCACTGCGAGGTCGGTATGGACCGCGTGAACTCGTGTTTAATTGGATGGCCGGACTCGGTCTTGGAGATGGTGGGATCAGACTGCGAGCTGCGGCCTTGATTGCCGAACTCGGCGTAGCGGCCGGAGTGCACGGGGTCGCGATCATTGGCGTAGATGACGTGGCAGGCGGTGCAGCCGCTCTGACGGTAGTCGCCCGCGTGGTCATTGGTGCCGGGCTGCGACAGCAACGGGTCGAGCAGCCGCGTCTTTTGCAGACCGATGAAGACGGGGTCGGTGCGGAGTTGCGTGCCCAAGCCGCGGTCACTGAGTTTGTCGTCGGGGCGGCCGGCTTCGGATTCGAGGGCCGGGTTGCCGATCTCCACGCGTCCGAATCCGCCGCGTTCGAAGACTCTCAGAATATTGCCGGGCTGTGAGACTTCCCAACGGGCCAGCGGTTCCAAGAAAGGAAGCAGGCCTTTCTTTAAGGTTTGATCCACGGTGGGCGGCGGGTAGGCTGTGATTTTGCGCGGCGAACCGTCGGACGCGTAGCTTTCGCCGAAGTGGGCGTCCTTGAGGGGAAACGCTCCGTTGTTGTAAAGCGCGGCACCCCACAACATGCCGCCGTGGGTCATCATGCTGGTGGAAACGTTGCGGACTTCGCTCACGTGGCAGCCGGCGGAGCCACAGGTTTTTTCGGCTACGCGCAGGTCGCCGGGGTTGACGAAGCGGATGTATTCTTCACTTTCGTCGAGCCACTTCGCGTAGGGGCGGACGGCGTTGGCGGTAGAGCGGAAGAGTTCGGGGATGCGGGGCTTGGGGTGGGCTTGTTGTTTGGCTTGGCTGTACGCCGCGTTGTTTTGAATGGGGCCTTCGGCTCGCTGGATGGCGGGGTTGCCACCGTGGCAGAATGCGCAGCCTATGTGGACTGTGCCACTGGGGTGCATGCTGGCGGCTTCGGTGGTGCCGTGGCAGGAGATGCAGCCGGTGCTCTGGCTGGCTACGTCGGACTGCGCGGGCTGTTGCGGCCGCAGGGGGGTGGTTAGGGTTAGCACTAGGATGGCTGCGGCGATTGAGTATGCGAGCGTCTGTCCGCTTCCTAAAGGTCGCGGTTCAGTGCTGGACGGGGGCGGAACGGAGCTGCGACTGTTACGGAGCGGGCAGACGTTAGAATTGGAATTTGACATTGGAGAATACCGAGTAGAGCATCGGGCTTTCGTAAATGTTGCGGAAGCCGCCGAAGGGTTTGAAGGCGTTGAAGCCGCCCAGGACGGTCATATTTTCGGAAAGCGCGGGGCGATAGGAGAAGCCAAGGCCGGTGTCCGCACCGACGTTGCGGCCGATGGGGGCTTGGAACAGCGTCAGCTCCAGCGGTTGGGTGTGGTGGAATTGCACGGTGCTGAAGTTGAGGATGGCTCGGAGTTTTGGAGTAAGTTCGATGTCCGCGCCGCCGTTGTAGAGCAGCAGGCCGGGGTTAACGAAGCTGGCCTGGCCCTGTGTCTTGCTGGAGCGCAGGGACGGAATCAAGCTGCCGCCCTGCACCAAACCCACGCCGGAGCCGGTCAGCCGCAGGCCTTCGCGATTCCAGAACGAGAAGACGCCGCCCGCGAAGTTGGTGTTGTCCAAGATGGAATCGAAGCCACGCGCGGTGCCGTCGCGCGGGTTGCTGTCGCCCGAGGCGAAGAACACTGATGCGCGCAGACGGAGCCAATCCTTGTCGATGGAAACCTCGCCTGCCGCCATCTGCGCGTTGATGCTGGTACGCCGGCCCGCAATGGGATTGCGCGAATCGTAGCCGGTCACCTGGTAGAACGCGTGCGATAGATTGATGCGGCCCAAGTGGCCGTCGCCGGTTACGCCGTAGTAGTAAGACCGGATGGCGTGCGGCTTCGCGAGGCCAATGGCTGCGGGGCGGACAAGGAAGCGATTCGTGTCGAACTGTAATGTTGCGTCGTCCTTGTCGTGGTGGAAGCTGGCCTGAAGCGTGTAGCCGGCCTTCAGGAAATCCTGGCGGTAGACGTTGGCTACGAAGACCTGTCTGCCGCGATAGGCCATGGTGTTCAGGCCGCTGTTGGTGTCCTTCTCTAACATCGCGAAGTAGGCCAGGTTGTACTGGTAGCGGTTGGCCCGCAGGTTTCCGAAGACGCGCAGGCCGGGCTCCTGATCGTTGAAAATGAAGCCTCGGAAGTCGCTGTTGAAGGTCTGAATGCCGGCGCGGGCGGAGACGAAATCGAAGTTGTTGCTCAGCGTCTTCAAGCGCGCTTCGACGAAGGCTTCCTGCAGGGCGATCTTTGTATCGAAACGCGTGGTGCCGCGGCGCGGGTCTACGTTGACGATTCCGTTCTCGCGAACCTTGAGGTAGTTGAGGTTGATCTCCGGCGTGAACTTTACGCGCCAGTCGGCGGGGCGGTATGAGGTGTCGCCATGCACCAGGTCGGCGGAGAAGCTGATGTTCTGCGAAAGGAAGAACTGCCCGAAGCGTCCAAAGAACTCCTCGGCGTCCGGATCGCTGGAAGCCAGATTGCTGGTGGTGGGCAAGCGGCGCCCATCGGCGAAGGTCTCGCTCTTGCCGGTGAGCGTGAGAAAGGTCTTCTGGCCCAGCACGGGGTAGTCGCCCTTCAGCTTGTTGCGATTGAACGGGTCGAAACGCCGGCCCTTGGTGATCGGCACGTCCGTGCCGGTGGAGTAGCGCGAATACTCAGGAAACTCATAAGCCCAGCGATTCGCGGCGCTCGAAAACACTATGTCGGCAGGCGGGATGTCCACGTCCACAGGCGGGGCAACGGAGACCTCGAGCGGCATACGCACCAGCGGTCCATTGCGGTAGACGCTGGGCGGATCGGGTTCCGGTCGCAGCGAGCTCAGCACGAACTCCATCGGAATCAGCGTCTCTTCCATCACGAAAATTTCGCCCGCGCCGATGGTGACGCGCTCGCGCAGCAACTGGCGGTGGGCTACCAGCGAAACGGTCAAGCGATAACTGCCTGGTGGGATATCCAACATCCGAAACACGCCGTCGCCCGTACTGTTGGTAGTTATGGAAGTTCCGCCTGCCAGCGGCTCCAGCAGGATGCGGGCCCCACCCAGCGCCAAGCCTTGCGGATTGCGCAAGATCCCCTGCGCCGCCGCGGTTTGCGTTGCGATTTGCCGGGGGATTCGTTGGTCAGGAGAGATTTGTGCCGACACAAGCGCCGTCCCGCATAGTGCGGCTACTAGTACGCCGGTAATGGGACGCGGCTGGTACAATTGAGGTTATCTTAACACTGTGACTCACGCGCTCAGTAGCGGTTGGCGCACGATAGGCTCTCTTGGAGTCCTTTGGATGGCTGCATGCCTTCCTGGGTTTGCGCAGACTTCACAAGTGATCTGCAACGCGGCTGCCAGCGCGATCACGGTCCGTGCGGGCGGCGCGGCGGAGCGCTCGGCGGATCTTGTGGTGACGTGTACAGGCGGCTTTCCCACTGGGCAAGGTCAGGTGGTGCAGCCGATGACGTGGCTGCTGACGTTCGGCACCACTGCCACCAGCCGGCCGCTTTCTGTTGGTTGGGCGGATGCGCTGCTGGTGGTGGATGAGCCGCAGCCCCTCACACAATCGGCATGCCTGACCTCGAATGGGATTTGCACGGTGGTGAGCACGGGCAATCCGCAACGGACCTACGACGGGGCCGCTGGGCGTCCGAATGTGTTCCAAGCGGAATACAACGGGAACGTTCTGGCGTGGCGCGGCATTCCCTTCGATCCGCCGGGCGGAGGAGCCACGCGCGTCTTCCGGTTCACGAATCTGCGGGTGGCTGCGCTCACTGCGGGCAACATATCCGTCTCTGTCAGCTTGCCCAGCGGGCAGATTCCGATCACTGTGACCAACCCGACCCACATTGTCGCGGTACCGCAGACTGCGGTCATTGCTTCGGCCGGCGGAGCGGAAGCAACCGGCGGGCGGCTTTCCAAATTCACGGTGAACGTCGCTGAGCAGTTCGCGAACGTTCTGAAGGCGAATTCTTCCTCTGGTCCCGGTGCCACGCCGCAGGCTTCGCCGGGCGAGGTGGGCCATAGTTTTGAAACGGGCTTCTACAATCCGAACCTAGCTGCATCGCCGCGCGGGAACCTTTCCTTCGCCGGTCTTGCGGATAACGGAACGCGGGTGCGGATCGGGTTGGCGGGAGTGCCCGCCGCAGCTACCGTGACGGCTCCACTGACCGTGAACTTCGGCTCGTCGGGCGTTGCGCGCCTGGTGGCAGTGGATGCGAACGGAATTGGTGCATTCAGCGCCGCTTCTAGCAACGTGCTGGGCAGTGACAAAGGACAGGTGTTCGCAGTCTACGAGATCACGCAGAGTTCGGCGACGGCGGTGGAGACGCTGGCAGTGCCGTTCACGTTCAGCTACGCGTCCGGCGCGCCTTTCGTTTCGTCCCTGGTTGGGGAAGTGGCGCTGGCTCCGGTGAACTCGTCGCAGGTTGCCGACAATAGTCCCATCCCGCGCTTCAATAATCCGCTGGCATTTGCCGTGTCTGCTCCTAGAGACCCCTTGGGGTTTGTCACGACATCGATTCCCAGTGGCGCGGTAGGGGCCGCGTATTCACAAGCGATTACGGCAACGGGCGGTCTGCCTCCGTACACCTTTACGGCATTGCCGACTACGCCTGCGCCAGGGCTCACGCTGAGTTCCTTGGGAGTGCTAGCGGGGACGCCCGCGCTGGCGGGCACGTTCAGCTTTTCCGCCACGGTGCGGGATAGCGCGCAAGGTTCTGTGACCACACAGTTCACCATTGCCGTAGGGGCCGCCGGGTCTCTGCTGCAGACGTCGCTGTCGAAGTTGGAATTCAGCGCGGTGCTGGGTGGCTCCGTTCCCGCGTTGCAGGCGTTTCGGGTCGCTTCGGCGCAGAACGCACAACCGTTCACCGTAACCGTCGATGGCGGGACGCCTGCGTGGTTGCAGATCACTCCGTTGACCGGCGCGGCTCCTGGATTGGTTACGGTTGGTGTGGATCCCGCGAACCTGCCGGAAGGCACCTACACAGCGCGTATCCGAGTGGCGTTAGTGGGGAACTCCAGCGTGCCGCCGGTGGAAGTGACGGTGACGCTAGTGGTCAAATCCGCCACGCCGCGTTTGGAATCGTCGGCTGCGCGCCTCACCATCGTCACGCGCGTGCCCAGTCCGGCAAAGCGGGACGCATCCCTGGTTTTGCGGAACGCTGGTGGCGGCGGCGCGTTGCCGTTTTCCAGCGCCGTTCTTGCGCGCAGTTCGTGGATCACGTCGGTCACGCCAGCCTCTGCCACTGCGGGTCCGGCGGGCACGGGCGTGCGGATTTCGATGGACAGCACGGGTCTGCCCGAAGGAATCTACCGCGACGTGGTCCGGTTTACGTCAGCCTTCAATAGCGTGGATGTGCCGGTGACGTTGCGCGTGGTGCCGGCGGGTCCGCAATTGGATGTGACGCCGACCGCGGTGCGATTTTCCATGCGCGAAGGCGTGCGGACGTTGGCGGCGCGCGAAATCAAGGTACTGAACGGCGAGCCGGGGTCGAGCCTGCTGTGGTCAGCGGAGTGGATCCGCGGTGGCGAGTATTTTTCTTTCACCGGGTCGAGTGGCTCGGCAACGTCGACTGCCCCGGGACTCATTCGCGTGACGGTGAACCCATCCACGGCGAGTCTCCGGCCGGGCGCGTACTATGGATTGCTGCGGGTGACGGGCGCAGCGGGGCTTCGCTATGTGGTCGCGGTGTTGCAGGTACGCCCTGTGACTCAAGCGCCGGATCTGGAGCTCGACGCGGGTGGATTCGTGTTCACTGCTTTGACGGGCGGCGCCGGCTCACGGCGTTTGGTCGCGTTGAACGCGACCAGCCAGTCCGCGATTCCGTACCAGGCAGCCGCTTCTACCACTGACGGCGCGGCATGGCTCTCGGTCTCTGCGCTCTCAGGCAACGTGTCATCCACGCAAACGGCTTCGCTGGCCATCGCGGTGGACCCGCGTTCGCTTACTGCCGGCATCTATCGCGGCGAAGTCACCGTGTCGTCCGTTGACGCATCGCAGACGCTCCCGGTAATGCTGGTAGTGACCGATGCGTCTTCTGAGGCACAGACCGGATCAACGCGCGCGGCAGCCTGCTCCGCGAACCGCATGGCTGTGGGGACCACGGGACTAGCCAAGAACTTCACTGTCCCCGCGGGCTGGCCCGCCACGCTGACCGTGGAGGTCCGCGATAACTGCGGTGCCGCCGTTTCCAACGCCACCGTGGTAGCGCGCTTCTCGAACGGCGATCCGCCCATGACGCTGGATGCGGACGGCATCACCGGAGTCTACTCCGGCACCTGGCAACCCGGCACTCCGCTGGAGCAAGCCAACGTCACATTCAGCTCGCTGAACGCCGAATTCCCGGAGGCCCGCGCGGTGCTCACCGGTTCGGTGAAAGAGAACAAGGTGCCCACGCTGTTCCGCGACGGGACGATTCACAACCTGGACCCCAAGCTCGGCGGACTGTTGGCACCTGGGCTCGTTGCGCAGATGTACGGCACTGACTTGGCCGCGGTGGCCGAATCCACAGGCTCCGTGCCGCTGGCGACCAACTACAAGAACACCAGTGTCCTGGTGGGTCCGTATGAGGCTCCGCTATATTACGTGAGTGCTGGACAACTGGTGGTCCAATTGCCGAACGAACTGGTGGCGAACCGCAGCTATCCGATCCTGGTCAGCGCCAACGGAGCGCTCACCATTCCTGACCAGATCGACGTGGTGGCTGTGCAGCCCGGCGTGGCCGCATTTTCTGACGGCCGCTTGATCGCGCAGCATTCGAACTTCGTGTTGGTGGACAACGCCAATCCCGCCAAGCGCGACGAATTTCTTATCATGTACTTGGTCGGTTTAGGCGGCACGAATCAACTGGTGGCCAGCGGTGCTCCTTCACCTGGAACTTCCCCGCTGCCGGTGCTGACCGTTGTCCCGACGGTTACCGTGGATGGGGCACCCGTGCAGGTGGTCTTCTCGGGGTTGACACCGGGCGGCGTCGGGCTTTACCAGATCAACTTCAAAGTGCCGGATAACGCGCGGTTGAACGCTCCCCTCGACGTTGCGGTGAAACAGGGCGCGTACACCGCGAATGTCACTACGCTAACGGTAGTGCAATAATCGGGCAGATGCCGATCCAAAAGCTCACCGTGTTGAGCCGAGTTGTCGAATCCGGTCTTGTCGCCATTGTTCGCACTGATTCCACCGAGCAAGCGGCCCGCATCGCCGACGCCTGCGCCGAAGGCGGAGTGGCTGCGCTGGAAGTGACCTTCACTGTGCCCGCCGCTGCGTCCGTGATCGAGAGCCTTGCCAAGCGTTACAAGCCCGAGCACATCGCCATTGGCGCGGGCACAGTCCTGGATCCGGAGACCGCGCGCATCGCGATTCTAGCTGGCGCGCAATTCCTGGTGAGCCCCGCGTTGAGCGCGGAAACGGCTCGGCTGGCGAACCGCTATCAGATCGCCTACATGCCCGGTGTTGCCACGCCGCGCGAAGTGGTCGAAGCCATGGAGTGCGGTTGTGAAATCCTCAAAGTCTTCCCTGGCGAAACTTTAGGCCCAACGTTTTTGAAAGCCGTGATGGCTCCGTTGCCGCAGGCCGCGCTGATGCCCACCGGCGGCGTCAGCATCGACAACGTGGCGACGTGGATCGCGGCCGGCGCGGTGGCCGTGGGCGTCGGCGGCAACCTGATCGCAGGCGCGAAGACCGGCGATTACAAATCGATCACCCAGCTTTCAAAACGCTTCCTCGCGGCCATTCAGGAGGCACGCTCGTGAAGAAAGTGATCACCTTCGGCGAGATCCTGCTGCGCCTCGCGCCGCCTGGGTTTGAGCGGTTTCTGCAATCGCCGCAGTTGGCCGCGACCTTCGGGGGCGGGGAAGCCAACGTCGCCGTCGCTCTGGCGTCTCTTGGCCAACCCGCCGCGTTTGTGACGGCGCTGCCCGCCAATCCCTTGGCGGATGCATGCGTGGCTCAGTTGCGCAGCTTCGGCGTGGATACCGCGGACGTAGTACGCGCAGCCGGCCGCATGGGAATCTACTTCGTGGAGCACGGCGCGAGTCAGCGCCCCTCGAAAGTGGTCTACGACCGCGCGGGCAGCAGCATGACGCTCGCCAAGCCGGGGGACTTCGATTGGGCCGCGATCTTCAACGGAGCAGGCCTCTTTCACATCACCGGCATCACCCCGGCCATCAGCGAATCCGCGGCGGCGTTGGCTGTCGAATCCGTGCGCGCCGCAAAGGCCGCCGAACTCATCGTCACCTGCGACCTCAATTACCGCAAGAATCTTTGGAAGTGGGGCAAACCCGCCAGCGTGGTGATGCCGGAGATCGTGCGCTCCACTGACTTCGTCATCGCCAATGAGGAGGATATTCAGACCACGCTGGGCATCGAGTCCGGCGCGAACGTCCACGCCGGACAGCTCGATCATGCGGCGTACAAGGAACTGACGCAGCGGGTGCTCGACGCCTACCCCAACCTCAAGGCCGTGCTGGTGACGCTGCGGGAATCGCACAGCGCATCGCATAACGGCTGGTCGGCGTGCGTGAACAACCGCGACGAATTCCTGGTCAGCCGCAAGTACGACATCACCCACATAGTGGATCGCGTGGGCAGCGGCGACAGCTTCGCCGCCGGATGGATCTGGGCATGGCTGAATTTGTCGCGTTTCGACGACGGCCTGGAGTTCGCGGTGGCGCTGAGCTGCCTGAAGCATTCCATCCCCGGCGATTATTGCCGCGTCACTTTGGAAGAGGTCCGTGCGCTGTTAAAGGACGGCGGCTCCGGGCGCGTGCAACGCTGATGCGGCGGGTGTGGTGGTTCGCGGCGGGATATGCGGCG
The DNA here is from genome assembly GCA_947446025.1 of Bryobacterales bacterium. Taxonomy (GTDB): domain Bacteria; phylum Acidobacteriota; class Terriglobia; order Bryobacterales; family Bryobacteraceae; genus Palsa-187. Next base: position 61,464 of record CANFEY010000003.1, on the reverse strand, counting down.
GTGCTGATGCTGCTGGCTCCACACTTGTCGTTGTGGCTCGACGAAGTACTGACGCTTACCGGCGCGGTGCAGCCGGATCTGGCCTCGCTCATGGAAAACTTGCTCCAGCAGCAGGGCGCGACTCCGCTGGCGTTTCTGATTCCGCACTGGACCATCGGATTGTTCGGCCTCTCGCCCTTGACAGCTCGCTTACCGTCGATTCTCGCCAGCGCGGGTTCGTTGCCCGCGCTGTACCTGCTCGCACGGCGAGCCGGGCTCGCTGCGCCGGGGTTCGCGGTCGCGGTCTTCGCGCTCTGGCCGCTGGAACTGAGGTATGCCCTGGAAGCCCGTCCTTATGCGATGGCGCTGTGCCTGGGATTGTGGCTCACGGTGGTGTTCCTCCAGCGCACACACTGGACGATTTACGCGGCGCTGACCGTTGCCATGGGGTTGACGCATCCTTACTCGCTGGTGATCCCTGCCGCGCATTTGGTGTGGAGCCTGTGGCAGGACCGCGCGCGCGCCAATCTGCCGGCAGCCGCACTGGCCGCCACGGTGTTGGCGCTCATCCCCTGGTATGTACACTTCAGCGCGGGTTGGCGGGCACAGAGCACGCTGCAGCAATTGGCGTTCTGGAACCCGAGGGCAGCGCTGGTTTTCCTGCGTGAGATTTCAGGCAGCGGCTATATCGGCGCGGCGATTCTGGTGGCAGGCATCGCCCTGGGCTCCGCCAAGCCTCTGGCCGAACGCCGATTCTGGGCTGTCTTCGCACTATTTCCGCTGCTGACGATCCCGCTCGCCAACGTCACCTTCGACTATTTCTTCGCCATCCGCCAACTGCTCTACATCACCCCAGCGTTGGCGATCCTCTTCGCGGCAGGACCTCGCATCGCGCTCGCGGCGTTCCTTGCCGCCTCTTTGTACGCCGACGTGGCGTGGTACATGCGTCCGCGCGAAGACTGGTCCGCCGCGTCCAACGCAATCGCGGCAGCGGTCTCCGAAAGCGGCTGCGTGCAATTCGTCGGCGATTCGCAAAAACTCTTCGCCTTCTTCCGCCCCGAACTCGCGGCCCGCGCTTGCCCGGCCGATGCCCCGCGCGTCGTGCTGGCCGGGTCCACCTATGAGCCCGCGCAGGCCGCCGAGCAAGCCGCGTTGCTGGCCCGCGGGCTGCACAAACAATCCGAACGGACCTTCGTCGCTCCCATTGTGGAGGTCTACTCGCGATGAGACTGTTCCTCGCCCTCTACGCCGCCGCGCTACTCCTCCTCAGCCCGGTGCTGTCCTTGTGGTTGGACGAAATCCTTACGCTGATCGGCGCCGTCAAGCCGGATCTCGAAACACTGCTGGCCTATGTCGGGACCGCGCCCGGCGGTACGCCCCTGGCGTTCCTCGCGCCGCGTTGGAGCATGCAACTATTCGGCCCTTCGGTTTTTGCCGCCCGCCTCCCTTCGGCACTGGCCAGCATCGCGGCATGTCCGGCCATTTACTCACTGGCGAAACGTCTAGGTCTGCGGACGCCGATTCTGGCCGTGGTGGTCTTCGCGCTGTGGCCGCTGCAATTGCGCTACGCGATGGAGGCGCGGCCCTACGCGTTAGCGCTCGCGCTCTCGGTGTGGAGCACCGAAGTGTTTCTCTCCTTGCCGGAGCGCCCGCATCGCAAGTGGCTCTACATTGCGTTGACCGTGCTCGCCGCTTTGGCGCAGCCTTACGCTCTATTCGTCACCGGCGTGCACCTGCTCTATGGACGGCTCCCCCTTGTAGCCGCGGGAATCAGTGCGTTGGTGTTGCTCCCCTGGTATGCGCACTTCAGAGCCGCCTGGGCCCCTGTAAATTCGGTGCAGCAGCTCGCCACGTTCGATCCGAAGAGCGCGCTGGCCTTTCTGCATGAAATCTCCGGCAGCGGCTACACGGGGACCGCGATTCTGGCAGCGGGCATAGTGCTTTCCGTTCCCCGCCGCTTCTGGCTGCTCAGCATCGCGGTTCCCGTGGCCGCAGTCTTCGCAGCCAACGGTGTACTCCACTATTTCTTTGCCACGCGGCAACTCATCTTCATCCTGCCCGCGCTCGCGCTGCTGTTCGTCAGCGGGACCACCGGCCCCGGCAGAGGAAAAGCTGCATGGCTGCTGCTAGCCGCCTTTCTCTCGGCGTCGATCTACGAAGACATCCAGTGGTTCCGCAAGCCCCGTGAGAATTGGCAGGCCGCCGCCGATGCCATTCAGCGCGAAGTAGTCTCCGGTGCCTGCGTGCAATTCCAAGGCGACAGCACGCCGGTCTACGAATTCTTCCACCCATCGCTCGCGCAACACCACTGCGCGGGCCCGTCAGGCTATGTCGTCACCGGCACATCCTCCTACGTTTCCGCCCAGCTGCCCGCAGGCCGCGTGCTCGACTTCAACGGACCCCGCGTCATCATTCAAAAATGACCCATCGGCACATCCTGCTGAACAAGCCCTACGACGTCATCTGCCAGTTCAGTGACGCGAAGGGCGGCCGCAACACGCTGGCCGATTTCGTAAGCGTCCTGGACGTCTACCCCGTTGGCCGCCTCGACCGCGACAGCGAGGGCTTGGTCCTGCTCACCAGCGACGGCTGGCTGCAGCATCGCCTCAGCGATCCGCGCTACGACCACCCGAAGACCTATTGGGCGCAAGTGGAAGGTCTCCCCACCGAAGCGGCGCTGGAACATCTGCGCACCGGAGTTCAAGTGTGGGAGGACTTCAAAACCCGCCACGCAAGCGTCCGGCTACTGGACACGGAACCCGCGCTGCCGCCGCGCGACCCGCCGATCCGCTACCGTGCCGCGATCCCTACCGCCTGGATCGAGATCGTGCTCACGGAAGGCCGCAACCGCCAGGTCCGCCGTATGACCGCCGCCGTTGGCTTCCCCACGTTGCGCCTGATTCGCGCGGCCATCGGTCAGCTCAAGCTGGGGACGCTTGCTCCCGGAGAATCGCGCGAGCTCACGCCGGAGGAGGCTGCTTACATCACGCCCCTGAGTTCATTGGCCCGCGTGCCTAAAATGAAAAGAGATGTCCGCCGCCGCAGTCGTTGAAGCCGCTTCCGCCGAAGATTTCGCCGTGGGCCGGCAGCTGTTCGAGGAATACGCGGAGACGCTGGGCGTCGACCTTTGTTTCCAAAACTTCGCCGCGGAACTTGAGCAGATGGCGGCGATGTACGCCGCCCCGCGCGGCTGTCTGCTGCTGGCGATGGACGATCTGGGTCCCGCTGGCTGCGTCGCACTCGGGTCGATTAAGGATGCTACTTGCGAGATGAAGCGCCTGTATGTCCGGCCCCGTGCGCGAGGCAAAGCGCTTGGCCGGGCACTCGCCACTGCGATTGCGGAGCGCGCGCGTTCGCTTGGATACCGCAGGATGGTTCTGGACACGCTCGACTCCATGCAGACTGCGGAGCACCTGTATCGCTCCTTGGGTTTCAAGGACGCCGCGCCCCATTACGCCAATCCTCTGGCCAGCGTCGTCTACCTTGAACTTAACCTCCTTGTGCGACAATAAACACCCATGCACCATCGCCACCGAGTGCTGGGGTTTCTCTCCATCCTCTCCGTCATCATGTACCTGGACCGCGTCTGCATTTCCATTGCCGGACCGCGCATGCAGGAAGCACTCGGCTTGGGCCCCGAACAGTGGGGCTGGGTCACGGGCGTGTTCACGCTGTCCTACGCCGTGTTTGAAATCCCCAGTGGCAGTTTAGGCGACCGCATCGGCCCGCGCCGCGTGCTCACGCGGATCGTCCTGTGGTGGTCCGTTTTCACGTCATTGACCGGAGCAGTATCCAGCTACCTTCTGCTGGTCGCAGTGCGCTTCGGATTCGGCGTCGGCGAGGCGGGCGCGGCACCGAACATGGGCGTCACCATCGCACGCTGGTTTCCGCTGCGCGAGCGCGCCACCGCGTGGGGAATTGTGCTGATGTGTGCGCAGATCGGCGGTGCCCTGGCACCGTTGCTGGTTGTCCCGATTCAGGCTGCCTATGGATGGCGGGCCTCGTTCCTGATCTTCGGATTCGCGGGCGTAGTGTGGTCCGCGGCTTGGTACGTGTGGTTCCGCGATTCACCGGCGGAGGTGCCGGGAGCCAACGCTGAGGAACTCGCGTTGGTGGCTGCCACTTCCGGCGCACACGAAGCGCTGCCGTGGTCCATTGCCGTGCGCAGCCGCAATCTGTGGGCCGTGGTCGCCATGGCCGGTTGCGTCGGCTACTCGATGTCCTTCTTCCAGTCCTGGCTGGGGACGTATCTGGTTAAGTCGCGCGGGTTCACGGAGACAGGCTTGCTGTTCGCCTCGCTCCCGTTCATTGTGGGAGCCGTGGCCAACGTGGCGGGCGGCTTCACGGGTGATCGCTTGGTCCGCAAGTACGGATTGCGGCGGGGCCGCAGGGCGATGTTGCTGGCCGGCTATGGCGGGTCGGCGGTGGCGCTCACTGTAGCCACCCAGCTCGACGAAAAATTCGCGGCGCTGGCTGCGCTGTCTCTCGCCTATGGCGGCATCACCTTGGGACAACCCGCGTTGATGGGCATCTGCCTCGATATCGGCGGCAAGTTCGCCGGCGCTGTCACCGGGGCGATGAACACCTCCGCTTACGGTTGTGCGTTTCTTTCGTCCGTAATTTACGGCTACCTGGTGAACCACTTCGGCAGCTATGAGGTGCCCTTTATCCCGATGATCTTCTGCATGACCGCAGGGACACTCGTCGGATTGCTGGTGGATGCCGAGCAAAAAGTGGTGCCGGGATACTAGACGTATTTCGTCACCAGCAGCGACTGGGGCGCCGGAGCCAAACTGTGCAGCTCAGTAGCGCCAAATCCCGCCGCATGGACCATGCGCTCTAATTCCTTAAATGTATAGGCGTCACCCGCCTCGGTGCCGCCCAGCATCATCATCGAGAACGCCGCGGCGTGCGGAGGTGACACGCGGTCGTCATTCGGCACGAACTCCACGGTGGCCAAAATTCCGGATGGCTTCATCGCCGCCCGCAGCCGCTTGAGCAATGCTACGCACGTGGCTTCTTCGAAGTGATGCAGGAAGTTCGGCAACAGCACCAAGTCATAGCCGGAGCCAAGGTCCACATCAAACGCGCTTCCGGCCAGCGCATGGAAGCGCTCCGCTACACCCATCTTCGCGGCATTCTCCCGCGCCACCTCCAACACGTTCCCCCAATCCACGGCCGTCACTTCGGCCGCCGTATTCTGCCGCGCCACAAAGATCCCAAATAGTCCATGCCCCGCCGCAATGTCGAGTACTTTCTTCGGACCCGTTCCGGCCACCTGCGTCGCCAGAATCCTCGCCGGGACCCCCATCATGGGGGCCATGGACCGCGCGAACTCCACCCAGATCGGATCGTCCGGTCCCAGCATCTCGTGGAACACCGCGCCCCCGTTGCGCACCAGCGCGGCTACGTCACTGAAATTCTTCCGCATCATGTCATGCGCCAGAAAGCCCGCAACCGATCCCATGTAGGCAGGCGACTTCTTGTCCAGAAAGATCCCGGTCTCCGGCGCAAGCCCGTAGTGCCCGTCGTGCTTGGTGAGAAAGCCGTTGACCGTCAAGTAGTCGCACAATACACGCACGCCCTTCTCGGACGCTGCGCACAACGGCGCGATCTGTGCGGGCGTCACCGCTCCCGCCGCGATGTGCGTGAATATCTCCAGTTCAATCGCTCCCTTCAGCGCCATCGGAAGCTGGTAAGCGGAAAGTGCGCGCAGAAGAATACCAGGGTCGGGTTGTCCGGCGGGAGTATGGGCTGCCATGGCCGTATTATACTGGACAGTCATGCCGGTCACGCGGTCAAGGGTGGATTGGTTGTTGGAATCCGTGGCCCTGGCCGCGCTCCTAACCGCGCTTGCACTCACGGGCTACTATTGGGCCCGCATTCCCGACCCCAGAGTCGTCCGTCTATTACCGGCCAAAACAACGCTGTGGATCGTGACCTTGATCGACACCGTCACCTACCTTGGACTCACGCTGGGAGCGCGCGGCAAGGGATTGATCGACATCCCGCCCGAACTGGAGCGCCGCTCACCTCAGCTCCGCCAGATGCTCTTCAGCATGCTGATCGTGATGAAGGCTGTGCTTTCGGTCTTCGCCGTATACCTGGTTTGGGCGCTGATCAACGTCGGCTTACGGCGCGGTGCGGGCTTGAGTGGATGGTTCCTCACCGCCTTCACGCTGGCCGTGCCGCTGCCCTTGATCTATTACACCGTCAAGCTGCGCCGATACCCCGGCTGACACCCGCTGACACCCGCCTTCCCAACGCCCGAAACAGGTGCTACTATCCCAGGTGCAATTTCGTTCCTAGGGAGGGTTCAGTCAGTGAAAGTCTACGAAACCAATGACATTCGCAACGTTGCCCTGGCAGGCCATGGGCATTGTGGTAAGACGTCTTTGGCCGCCGCACTACTATTTACGACGGGCGCAACGAATCGTCTGACAAGAGTCGACGAGGGGAATACAGTTACTGATTTTGACGAAGAGGAGATCGCGCGTAAGATTACGATTTCCACCGCGATTGCAGCGGCGGAATGGAACAAGAAGAAGATCAACCTGCTGGACACCCCCGGCTATAACATGTTTATCGGCGACACCAAATCGGCGATGGTCGCCGTGGAATCCGTGATCGTCGTGGTGGACGGTGTCGCGGGAGTCGAAGTGCAGACCGAGAAAGTGTGGGAGTTCGCGGAGGAGTATCATCTGCCGCGCGCCATCGTCATTGACAAGTTGGATCGAGACCGTGCAAGCTTTGAGCGCACGCTGGCGAATTTGCAGGAGGTGTTTGGCCGCACCGCACTGCCGATCCACCTGCCCATTGGCGCGGAAAAGGATTTCCGCGGGTTGGTGGACTTGGTGCGGATGAAGGCGTACACGTACGCTTCCGACGGCAACGGCAAGGGACAAGAGAGCGATATCCCAGCCGAGCTAACGGAGGAAGCTCAAAAGGCGCATGAGACGCTGGTGGAGATGGTCGCGGAAGGCAACGACGCTCTGCTGGAAGAATTCTTCGAGCAAGGCACGCTGCCGGTGGAGCATATCCTCGAAGGTCTCCATGACGCCGTGCGCGACCGGCGAATCTACCCTGTGATGTGCGCCTCGGGCCTGCACAATGTCGGCTCGGACCAGATCCTTTCGTTCATCGTCGACAACTTCCCCAACCCTGCCGAGCATGAAGCGTGGCACGGAGCCATCGACGGCAAGGATGCCGACCGTGCCATCAGCGACAAGAGCCCTGTCTCTCTCTACGTCTTCAAGACCGCGGCGGACCCCTTCGCCGGACGCGTGACCTACTTCAAGGTCATTTCTGGCGTGGTGAAAAATGACGCGAATTTGGTCAACGTGCGCAATAGTTCCGCCGAGCGGCTTTCGCACATCGGTGCGTTCGCGGGCAAAACGATTGATCCGGTGCTCGATCTGCACGCGGGCGATATCGGAGGCGTGGCCAAGCTCAAGGACACCTTGACGGGCGATACGCTAGACGATAAGTCCTCGCCGATCGCGTTTCCGGCCGTGAAGTTGCCCGAGCCATCCATCGCCTACGCCATTTCTGCCAAGACACGCAATGACGAAGACCGCATGGGTCAGGCTTTGCACAAGATTTTAGAGGAAGACCCATCGTTGCGGTTCTATCGCGATCCGCAGACGCACGAGTTCTTGGTTGCGGGCAATGGACAGCAACACGTCGAGGTGGTCGTGAGCCGGTTAAAGAAACGCTACCACGTGGACGTCGAACTCCACGCGCCCAAGATTCCGTATCGCGAAACCATCCGCGGAAAGGCCGACGTGCAGGGTCGGCATAAGAAGCAGACCGGCGGGCACGGACAGTTCGGAGACTGCTGGATTCGCATGGAGCCTCTGCCGCGCGGCGAAGGCTTCGCGTTTGAGAACGAAACCTTCGGCGGCTCGATTCCGAAGAACTTCATCCCGGCCATCGAAAAGGGCATCCAGGAGACCTGCGTCCGTGGCTTCCTCGCAGGATATCCCGTGGTCGATTTCAAAGTCATCGTCTACGACGGCTCCTATCACGACGTCGATTCCTCGGAAATGGCGTTCAAACTCGCTGCGCGTAAGGCGTTCAAGGCTGCGATGGCCGTGGCTAAGCCTTCGTTGCTGGAACCCGTGATGCACGTGGAGGTGCAAGCCCCGGTGGAGTTCGCGGGCGACCTCATGGGCGACATGAACGGCCGCCGCGGACGCATTGCGGGCATGGACACCAAGGGCGCGACGCAGATCATCAAGGCCGTGGTCCCGATGTCAGAGATGCTGAGCTACGGCAACGACCTCACTTCGATGACGCAGGGCCGTGCCAGCTTCCACATGGAGTTTTCTCATTACGACTTCGTGCCCGGCCCGGAAGCGGAAAAGATCGTGGCCGCAGCCAAGGCGGCGGGCCATGGAGCATCCGAAGAAGAGGATTAGACTGGTTCCATGCCGTATATTTCGCTCACGCGTTTGCGCCTGCGCTCCGCATGGTATCTGCCCAAGTTTTTCTGGCACGCGATCCGCTCCAACGCGCAAGCGCGGAAAGCTCCAGGGAGCTTGGGAGTGGAGTTGTTCAACGACGCCAAGCTCGCCTTCTGGACTAAGTCCGCTTGGGAAGACGAAGCTTCCATGCGCGCCTACATGCTGGCTGGCGCGCATCGGAAAGCTATGCCCACTCTGATGGACATGTGCGATGAAGCCTGCACCGCGCACTATGTGCAGGACGGCACAGCCCTGCCCACGTGGGCGGAAGCCTACAAGTGGTTGCAGGAAAGCGGGCGTGCCAGCAAAGTGCGGAATCCCTCACCCGATCACGAAGCCCGCCGTTTTCCCCCGCCACGGGGTCAATGAATCGTACGCGTTTTGCGATTCATGTAGTCCATCAACAGATACTGCCCCAGCTGCTCGGGCCGCGTGAAGTACGCTTTGCCCCGGCAGATCGCGGTGACCTTCTGCACGAACTGCACAAGCATGTAGTCCGTGGCGAGCATGAAGGTGTTGATCAGGATGCCTTGCCGCTTGCATCGCGAAACTTCTTCCAACGTGCGGCTGATCACCAGCGGATCGTACATGGAGTTCTTGTAGATCCGCCCGTCGTCCAGGGTGAGCGCGCTCGGCTTGCCGTCGGTGATCATCACGATCTGCTTCATGTCTTTGCGTTCGCGGGCCAGCAGCTTCTGCGCTAGGATCAGACCTTCGCGCGTGTTGGTGTAATACGGGCCCACCTGTGCGCGCGCCAGCTCTTCCATGCGGACCTCCTCGGCGGAGTCGTGGAAAAGCACCGCCCGCAGCGTGTCGCCCGGGTAGTGCGTGCGGATCAGATGCGCAAGCGCCAGGGCGACTTTCTTTGCCGGCGTGAAGCGATCCTCGCCGTAAAGAATCATGCTGTGGCTGCAATCGAGCATGATCACCGTGGCGCAGGAGCTTTGATACTCCGACTGATGTACGTGCAGGTCTTCGTATTCGAGGTTCAGCGGCAGAGTGACACCTTCGCGCTGCATCGCCGAAAAGAGCGTCGCCGCGACATCCAGGTTGAGTGTGTCGCCGAACTCATATTTCTTCGCAGCACCGCTGGTCTCCACGCCCGTGGATAAATCCCGCGTGTCGTGCGCCCCGAAACTAGCACGGCCCAGCGAACCCAGCAGATCCTTCAGCGTCTTGAAACCCAGGAAGTCGACGCTCTTGTCGGTGATCTTGACCTCCACCTTGCCGTCCCCCTCGCCCACGCCCCCGGACTGCGGATCGGCATTGATGTAGCCTTCATCCGCGAGCTTCTGAACCATGCGATTCAGCATCTGGTCCAGCTGCTCCTCGCTCATGTTGTCCAGCGCCTCGCGCATCTGCTGTGCGCGTTCGGGATCGCCGAAATCGTCGCTCTGCAACGCCTCCTCGATTGCCCGCTTCAGGTCCTCCAGCGTGTTTTCGTTGAACTCGCTGAACTGCATGTACGGATTGTCGAATCCGCTCTTGAGGAAGTAGTCCGACAGCGCGCGCATGAGGTCTTCGGCACTGATGCCGAAGTCGTCGCCGGTGTACTTGGTGTAGCGGACCGATTTCATAGGGTTGTTACTGGTAGTCTCTGCGCACCGCGCGCTTGGTCTCTTCCGCGGGCGGCTCGCGGCGTTTCTGCTCGGCGGTGAAGCCGCTTTCCTCGCTGCGGCTGATGCGTCGATGTGCGTAAAGGCCTTCTAGAATAAACTCCGCCGCCGCCGCGCGCACGGCGTCTGGCTCGCTCACGCTCAGACCCAAGAGCTTCGTCTTCTCCAGCAGCCCCTGAATGCCGCCAAGTTCCTTGACCATCTCCGCCGAAGACGTCGCCTCATCCAGCTTCAAGTTTCCGCCGAGGTCAAACCATTGCACCACGCTGGTCAGGTTCTGTCCATCAAACGTGCGCGTGAACACCTTGCCCACCGCGAGCCGGATCAGCTCCCGCGCCACTGCATCGCCGCCCTTCAGCTCGCCCTCGTACTCGAGCTCAATCTTGCCAGTGATCGACGGCAGCGCGGCGTACACGTCCAACACTCGCGGCACGGCTACCTTCTCACTGGTCACCAACGCGCGCCGCTCCGCGTTGGAGATGACGTTTTCCAGCACCGAAATCGGCAGCCGCTGCGACACGCCGGACCGCTTGTCGATGCGCTTGTCATCGCGCGCTGAAAACGCAAGCTGCTCGATGACCTCGCGGATGTAAAGCGGCACCCGTAGTTCCACCGGAGCCTCCCGTTTCGACCACGCCTCTTGCTCCGTGATCTTCATGCCGTGCCGGATGTCGGTGGGATAGTGCGTGCGGATCTCGCTGCCGATGCGGTCCTTCAGGGGAGTGATGATTTTTCCACGGGCCGTGTAGTCTTCCGGGTTCGCGGTGAACACCAGCATCACGTCCAGCGGCAGGCGCACCGGGTAGCCCTTAATCTGTACGTCGCCCTCTTGCATGATGTTGAAGAGTCCGACTTGGATCTTCCCCGCAAGGTCCGGCAATTCGTTGATGCCGAAGATGCCGCGATTGGCACGGGGCAGCAGCCCATAGTGGATCGTCAACTCGTCCGAGATATTTTGCCCCGCGCGGGCGGCCTTGATCGGATCGATGTCGCCGATCATATCCGCGATGGTCACGTCCGGCGTCGCTAGCTTTTCAACATAGCGCTCTTCGCGGCTGAGCCACGCAATCGGCGTATCGTCGCCCATCTTCGCCAGCATGTCGCGCCCGGCTTTTGAGAGCGGCGCTGCCGGATGATCGCGAATTTCAGTGCCCGCGATGTAGGGCACGTATTCGTTAAGCAGTGATACCAGCATGCGGATGAGCCGTGTCTTTGCCTGCCCGCGCAACCCCAGAAGAATGAAGTTGTGCTTGGAAAGCACGGCGTTGACTACCTGCGGCACTACCGTGTCCTCGAAGCCGACGATGCCGGGGAATAGCGGTTCGCGCGCTTGCAGTTTGCGGATCAGGTTCCCGCGCAACTCGTCTTTTACACTGAGCGGAGCGAACGTCTTGTGTGCGCGCAGTGCGCCGAGCGTGGTGGGAAGAGCAGCTTTCATGAGAGACCTACGGGGATTGTATCAGTCCGTACAGGCCCGGCACGTCGCGCTCCAGAAAATCTTCCCAAGTGGTGAACAGTTCCGCCCGCAGACCAGCGTTGATGGCAGCGTGAACATTCGGCAGCTTGTCATCCAGGAACAGCGCCTCCTCAGCAGCAACGCGCAAGCCCTCAAACGAATGCTGATAGATGGCTGCCTGCGGTTTTACAGTCAGCAGTTCGTAAGAAAACGTCAGGTGATCGAAGTGGCGGACAAAATCTTTGGCGCGCAGATCTTCGCCCAATACGCGCGGCAAGTTGGAGAGAATTCCCACGCGGATGCCGGCAGAGCGCAGTGCGGCGATCCAGCGTAGCGGCCGTTCATCGTAGTCGGTCCAGAAGTCCACTTCAATTTCGATCAGGCGCGCAAGATTGGCGGCAGCGAACCCGGCGTTGGTGACTATGGCCCAGTATTCGAGGGGTGTCAGCCGACCCGCGTCATATTCCAGCCGCTCCTTCCAGAACGCTTCAAGGAACACGTGTTCATTGAGTCCGCAGAATGCCGCCGCAGCCGCGAGTTTCTCCGGCGCGGGCGGGAACGCGAGCACGTTGCCAAAATCAAAAATAACAGCCCGGATCACGCGGTGCCCTCGACGATCTCTCGAATCTGTTCCGCGTGCCGCCGCGCGTGCCCGTCGGCGAGATGCGCCAGTTCCGCGCCGTTGACTTCGCCGAAGTAGGGATGCGTCATGCCAATTGCGTAGATCGCGTCGCCCTTCGCGCGGACCACTTCCACCATCGCGGCGCGAGCGGCCTCGAACGCGGCCAAAGCGGATTCGATATCCGCAAATCGCCCGCGCGGGACAAAGAGCTCCGGAGTCTCCACCTTCTCCAGCCGGCTGCGCATGATCGAGAACAATCGTAGTTCCTTCTCCGCATCACGCACCGGCATGATCTCTTCCGCCGATGTAAGCCAAGCCAAGTGACGTTCTTCAACCGCTGCCACGTGCTCCACGCATTCGAGTACAGACCACCCGGATCGCGGTTTCGCGTTCGGCTGTCCCGCCATCGCATCGAGAAAATCACGCCGGCCTGCTTGCAGGATAGACACGAGACTCAAGGGCTAATTCTCCGAGGGCCGTTCGATACGGTCGATCGCGATCACCGAGACCAGCGCGCGCGTGGACTCCAGCTTGAGCCCGAGTTGTTCCTGTAGCGCTGTGAAGAGTGTAGGTTCGGTGGACTCTTGAAGCGCGCGCCGGAGGCCGTCGAATTGCGTCTCATCGGGCGTCCATTCAAGATCGAAATCGTAGCGCCCCGTGAGGCCAGTTTGGTCCAGCATGGGACGATCAAAGACCGAGCGTTGCAGCACTGCCGCAAACTGCTGCATCGTTGCGTTGCGCGCCGGTAGCCGGACCTCGTCCGGGCCGATGCGGCTCACGATGTCAGGCTGCTCCGCCAGCCGGGCCGAAGTCTCTTGCAACTTCGATCCACCCTTTGCCAGACTCAGTACGTAGACCGGCATCTCGCGATCCACACGATGGAACGCAAGCTTGAAACGGTCCGCCAACAAGCCCCGCACCATCGACAGCTGCTGGTCTAGCGTCGGCTGCGCCTCGCCAGGAGTCGCAGCGACAGTGTTAAAGTGCTCCGAATCCATCCAGGCCGGTCCGCCCTCCACCGCGCGCGGATTGAGACTGTACGCGGTCGCGATGAGGACCCTGGGTGTGTAGTTGGTTGCGACGAAGCGCTGTGGACCGGTCATCCGAAGATACCGTCCGCCCTGCCAATCCTCCGGTGTCGGTTTCACGGTGGCGACCTCGAAGGACTGCGCGGATAGCATGCAGGCCGTCGAAAATAGCGTGATGAGTCGTTGCCGCATAAAGACTCCTAATGTGTCATCGCGTACGTCACGTAGTTCACGCCGAAACGGAATGCCCGGTTGGCGAGGTCTTCGGGATACTCTTCGGCATCTGCGTATTCCCAAGCATCGCCCAAGTCCTGATTGTGCCACGCGGTGGCGACGATCCGGCTTCTGCTGTCTCGCACCGCCCGCCAACGCGGAACGTAGCCGCCGCGTTCGTAGGGCGAACCGCGCACGATGTTGTAGCCGGAGATCTGGATGCGCTGGCTGATGTCGTAGGTCACGTGAAAGATTGCATCTTCGTCGGGGATCTCGTCGTCGGTCGAGTTGGGCATCGCCTGGTTGATGCCGTACATGAAGTCTTCGAACTCGCGCTCATTGTGCAGATCGTCCACCACCAGGAATCCGCCGCGCTCGAAGAAATTCCCCAGGCGCTGAGCTTCGGAATCGGTGAGCGACCAATCGCCCGCCGCCACGGCGTACATGAAAGGCCAGTCGTAGAGATCGTCGCTGCCCACGTCTACGATTTGCTCAATGGACTGCGCGTTGATCAGAGACAGGCGGCGCAACGCGACGATGAACAGCCGCTCACCCTTGTTTGCGTCCGTGCCCCAGCGGGCGCGGCGGAAACCGTCCTGGGGCGAACGGAAACGCAGACGCCCGAACGCGAACTCAGCAGGCACCAGCGCGTCCGGAGGATCGTTGATGGGGTCCTGCATCTCGCGCTCGTAAATGGCCCAGCGATTCGCCGCAAAAAGGTGGGCGGCACCTGTAAGCAACAGGCCCAGGCACAGCAAAGCAAAGGTGCGGCGCAACCCCATGTTGTTACCATAGCGGAAATGAGTGAACGACGCAGGCAGGCCAGGCTGGTGCTAATCGCGCTCGGCTTTGTCGCGTCCGGTTTGCTGTTCATCCCCCGCCTCGGAATCGAAGTGGACGAGGCGCTGGTTGCCAACGGCATTTTTCCGCACGGCGAGCCGTGGTACGCGTGGGGCGCGCTGCCAGTCATGCTCATCTCGTATTTGGGCGCGTTGAAGACATGGATGTATAGCGTGCTGTTCTTCTTCGTCGAGCCGCGCCCCATGGCTCTGCGCTTGCCCACGTTGCTGCTGGCCGCCTGGTCGCTGTGGTTGTTCTTTGCGCTGCTGGACCGCACCCTGAGCCGCCGCGCCGCGTGGATCGGCACGCTGCTGCTGGCCACCGACTCTAGCTACCTGCTGATGAACACGGTCGACTACGGCCCCGTAACTCTGCAGTTCCTGCTGAAGCTAGCCGCGCTTGGATTGTTGGTGGGGTTTCACCGCACCGGAAAACGCGCACAGCTGGCAGCGGCGTTCTTCTTTCTGGGACTGGCCATGTGGGACAAGGCCATCTTCGCCTGGGTGCTCTTCGGATTCGCCGCCGGAGCGCTGGCCGTATTTCCGCGCGAGGTTCTGGCGGAGTTGACGTGGAAGAACCTTCGCACCGCCGCGCTGGCGATGATCGCCGGAGCGCTGCCGCTGATTGTGTACAACGTGGCCCGCCCGCTCGAAACACTGCGCGCGAATGTGCACGCTGAGCAGCTCGCGGTGCTGGACAAATCCGTGATACTCACTCGCACCATGGATGGCTCTGTGCTGTTCGGCTTCATGACCGCGTTCGACAGCGGACCCAACCCAGGCCAGCCCCAGCACTGGTATCAATCTGTCGCGTTCCAGTTGAGCGATGTTCTGGGAGCCCCACACAGCCATCTCACATTGTGGGCCGCGCTGCTCTCCCTCACGGTGTTGTTGCGCGCGCCCGCCCGCAAGCCGATCCTCTTTGGCCTGATGGTCTGCGTGGCCACATGGCTGCCCATGGTGCTCACTGCCGGGGCAGGTGCCGCCGCACAACACGTGATCCTGCTGTGGCCTTTTCACCTGCTCATGATCGCTGCTGCGCTCGACCAACTTCCCTGGCGCGGCGTCACAGCGCTCGCAACTCTGCTGCTGTGCGCCTCCAGCATGGCAGTCACCAACACCTACTACGTGGACCTCATCCGCAACGGGCCCACGCTTCGCTGGACGGATGCGATGGATCCGCTCCACCGCTTCCTCACTGACATGCGCGCACGCCGCATCTATGTGGCCGACTGGGGCATTCTTGAGACAATGAATTTGTTGAGCGAAGGCGCGCTGCCGATCCGCAGTGCCGATTTGGGCAGTGACGCCGGTATCCGAGCCATGCTGCTCGATCCGCGCAATGTGTTCGTGGCGCATGCCAAGGGCGCTGCAATTCATCCGAACGAGCGCGCCGCGCTGGAAGATTTCGCGCGCCGCGAAGAGTACGTAGAAGAACCGGTCACGACAATTCAAGACCGCAATGGGAGGCCCGCATTTGACGTTTTCCGATTCCGCAAGCTTCATCTGTAACGTGTGCGGGGCTGTGTGCCCGCGTCCCCCGGAGCCCCCGGGCCGCGAGACCGCCGGCTGCGCCTGCAATTCCACGGTGCGCTTGCGCAGCTTGGTGGCGCTGCTGTCAAACGAAGTCTTCGGCGTGCCCCTCGCGCTTCCGGACTTCCCCGCCATGAAAGGCCTGCGCGGTTTCGGCATGAGCGATCCGCCGAATCTTGCCCGGCAGCTGGAAAAGAAATTCGACTACACCAACACCTTCTATCACCAGCCTCCCACCATCGATATCACTCAGCCTGCGGACACCGAATGGGGCCGCTACGACTTCATCGTGTCCAGCGAAGTGATGGAACATGTGCCTCCGCCGGTGGAGAGTGCGTTCGCGAACCTGTACCGGCTTCTGAAGCCCAACGGCGTGCTCCTGCTCACCGTACCCTACGGGATCAACATGCCGCCGAAGGAACACTTTCCGGAGATGCATCAGTACGCGCTGGCGGCAGTGGGCGGCAAAACGATGCTCGTGAACCGGCGGCGCGACGGCGCGACGGAAGTGTTTGAAGACCTGTGCTTCCACGGTGGCGATGGCTCCACGCTGGAGCTGCGCGTTTTCACCGAGGAAACACTGACGTCGATCCTGTTGGGCGCAGGCTTCAGCGAAGTGCGCATCGCATCGGAGAACATTCCCGAATTCGGCGTGGATCACGCGGAGACGTGGTCACTCCCGATTGTGGCGCGCAAGGGCAAGTTGCAGCCGTCGATCACCGAGGTAGCGCGCGCCTATGCGGACGCCCTGCGGCACAGCGCGGAGGTTGAGCAGGAACTGGGACGCATCCAGGCTGAATACGACCGCCACATCGCGTTCCACAAACAATCCCATCAAGAAATGACCGACGCCCTCGCGGCCCGTACGGAATGGGCGCAACGGCAAGAAGCAATCGCCAAGGAGCGCACCGAGTGGGCCCATTCGCTCGACAAGGACTACAAGCAACTTCTCGCGCATCTGGAACACGTGAAAGCCGAAGCCCAGTCGGCGGCGGATGCAATGGAAGCCCGCCGCTGGGTGCGCCTGGGCCGCAAGCTCGGGCTGCTGTAAAACACACTAAATAGAAGCAGTGGTATTGACGCTGCTGATCTCGAACATTTTGTGGCAGGGCAGATTCTTGCACGGGACGTTGTCATTCAGCAGGACCATGTAGGCGGTCCGCCCTACTTGATTCTGAAGTCCACAACCACCGTTGCGTTTGTAGACACCGGCACGCCACCGCGCGTCGCCGGACGAAAACGCCAGGTCTTGACGGCTTCCACGGCTTTCTCGTCAAGTCCTATTCCCAGGGACTCGATCACGAATGCGTTAGAGGTGTGTCCCGACTGATCCACCATCAACGCTATTCGGACGGTGCCCTTTCGCTTCGCCTGCTGCGCTGCGGTCGTGTAGATGGGTTCTCTTTTGAAAATCTGCTGCGGAACCGTATCCAATTTCCCGGGCTCAATTTTCACGGGGGCCGGTGGGCCGCATTCGAACTCGACGCTCGCGTCCACTTCTTTTGGCTCGCCGTTTACTTTGGCCGGCCTATAACGCCAAGCCAGTACCGCCTCGGCCGCGACCTTCGCTAGCGGATCCCTAGGTTCGAGAGGCTGAACGGCTTCTGGAATCCCGGAGGCGCTCACTTTGAACTTAAGTATGGAAGTCGTGCCTGGCGTGCCGCACGTGCCATCGGGTGCGGCGTAGTTCAGCAGAACCGGTTTCTCTGATTCCGTCTGCTTCCCCCTTTCCACGACGTAGTCGGCGAGCCGGACGTACCAGGACGGCCCTGTGTCGAATCCAAAACTGGCATCGACGGACATGCCGATCTCGATCACGCGGCCGTTGAGTTTCGCCGGCTGGAACCGCCACTGCGACACGGCGCGCACCGCGTTTTCATCCAAGCCCAACCCAAGCCCGTGGAGCACTTGAACACTGGTGGGTGCCCCGTCCTTACCCACGTTGAGGTAGAGTGACACTGTTCCTTGCAGACGCGCCGCGCGGGCTTCTTGCGAATACTCAGGTGCCACGCTGGACACCAACACTGGGAACGCCCGGGCGGGAGCTTGCGCTCAGAGCGCCGACACCATCCAGGGCACGAATAGGAGCCGATACATGTTTCACATTCTAGATGAATGCAGTCGTCTTCACGCCGCTGATTTCGAACATCTTGCGGCAGCGCAGATTCTTGCACGGGACTTTGTCATCCAACAGCACCATGTACGATAGAAACTTCGCAAAGCGCGCGCGATCCCGCTCATCGGCGCCGCGCGGGAGCTGCTCCAGCTTCTTGCGCACCAACCAGCGCAAATCGTAGGTCTCCTGCGACCGGCAAAAGGGACAATTCAGCATCGCCGGTTTCGTCGCCGGTGCCTCTTTGTAAAAGCTTCGTTCTTCCATTACTTCACCGCCATCCGATCCGCCGTCACCTTCTTGAAGCTCGCCTCTAGGCGGTCCGCAAAGGCGTCGATGTCACTCTTGCCAATATTCATCGGAGGCGAGATACGCAGCACGTTGCCGCTGATGCCGCCCTTGCCGATCAGGATGCGATTCTCGCGGGCCGCTTCCAGCATCGCGTTCGCGGCCGCCGTCGCCGGAACCTTTGATTCGCGGTCTTCCACCAATTCCATCGCAAGCAGCAGACCCATCCCGCGCACCTCGCCGATCAGGTCGTACTTGTTTGCCAGCTCGTCCAACTTGCCGCGCAGATACGCGCCCATCTCCGCCGCGTTGATCATCAACTTGTGTTCGTCGATGTAGTCGAGCACCGCCAGTGCCGCCGTCGTCGTCACCGGATTGCCGCCGAACGTCGAAATTGTCAGCCCTTTGTATGCATCCGCAACCTCCGGCCGAGCCATCGTAATGCCGATCGGCATGCCGTTGCCCAGGCCCTTGGCGCTGGTAATCATGTCGGGTTCGACGCCGTAATTGTCGATGCCCCAATACTTGCCCGTGCGTCCCCAGCCGGTCTGCACTTCATCACTGATGAACAGGCCGCCGAATTTCTTCACGATGCCATGGACGATCTCGAAAAATTCCTTGGGAGGCGTGATCAACCCGCCCACGCCCTGAATCGGTTCCGCGATGAACGCCGCGATCTTGCCCGATGTCGCCGTGCGGATGTGGTCCACCATGTCCCGCGCGCACTGCACGTTGCACGATGGGTACTTCAAATTCAGCGGGCAGCGGTAGCAGTAGCCGTTGATTGCGTGCGTGAATCCTGCGGTGGGTGCGCCGCCTAAGCGCCACGTGCCGACCCCCGTTGCCGCCATCGCCGCCGCCGAACGCCCGTGGTAGCTGTGGCGTAACGCGACGATCTCCGTTGATCCCGTGTACAATCGCGCCGTCAGGAACGCAGTCTCATTGGCTTCCGTGCCGCTGTTGGTGAAATAGAACTTGCTGAGCGCGCCGTTGCCAGGAGTCTTCGGGGCCACCTTCATCGCCAGCTTAACTTGCGGCTCCGTGACGTAAGCCGTGGATACATGCTCCAGCGTATCGATCTGCTCTTTGACCTTCTTGTTCACGTCGTCATTGCAGTGCCCGACGCTGATGGTCACGATGCCGCCGAAGAAGTCCAAGTATTGATTGCCGTCAGCGTCCCAGACGTACTGGTCCTTAGCCTTGGTCATCATCAGCGGCTCTTTAAAGTAGTGGAAAACGCTCGGGAAAATGTGCTTTTGGTGGGCGAGTATGATTTCCTGCTTGTTCACGAATGCTCCAGCGTTCATTATAGCCCGCCATGCTCTGACTGGCCCGGATTGGGCGTACACTAAAAGCATGTTCCGGCAAGCGGCCTTGGTAGTTTTGTTTTTGGCCCTTAGCCCGACGCTGCGCGCGCAGGCCGCCGAATGCGTCGGCAGCGTCGCCATCACCACCTTCCGGCTTTCTGCCTCACCCTCGACCGGCGGCTCTCCCGTGTGGGTGCCGATTCGCCAGATCAACAACCTGCCCTCCGGCTACCGCGTGCGCTATCAGCCCGGTTCCGTTCCCGCGGACATGAGCAAGGACGGAGCCGTCGCCTTGGTGCTGGTCCCGAAAACCGGCGACGGCCAGATGCAGGTGTTGCAGCCGGGACCCGCGGCAACGACGACGGAATGGACTGTACCCTTCGATACCAGCGTGGTGCTGCTGATATTCGCGCCGCAAGGGTTCGAAGAGAAACGCCTGACCAACCTGGTGTCGCGCGACCCTGCCTTGATTTCCGCGCTGGCCGAATATGCGGATCAGACCAACGATCTGGAAGCTACGCTCGAAGCCTTGGCACAGCTCGACGACGAGACGGAGGCGGCTTTGGAACCCGGCCGCGCCACCACGCCCACGGAGTTAGCTCTCCTCGCCCTGGTGCGCGCCCTGAATCCGGCCGTTTCCAGCTACGACCCGCTGGGTGCAGGCCGCCGCGCCGGACCCACCTCCAGGATGGGCCGCGGAGCCAACATGTTTTTTGAGAACGCCGGCGGCTTTCCAGGAGCCGAGGTCTTACCCATGGCGAAACAGTTTCTCCTGCCCGACGCCGAATTTCGCAGCGTTTATGGTGCGGGAGCCGAAGGCGGCAGTATGACGCTGTGCGCGCAACGCCAGCCCCGCACGCGCAACAAAGTTGCCTACGTATGGGCCTATCGACTGACCAATGCGCCGCCGCCGGTCGCACAAGTGGTCAGCAACGTCGTGGATGTTCCCATCGGCCTGCGCTTCAGCGTGACGCTCAAGATGCAAGGCGGCGCGGATTGGGATTTACTCAGCCGCGTCAGCGACTGGGGCTTGGTATCGCCTTCCGGCGGAGCGCCGCTGCACATCAATGCGAGTCCCTCCTCCAGCGCGCGCGAACTGCGCCTGGATCTGCGCGGGTTCGCCGGATTGCCCGGACTCTACGGCCTCGAAGGCCGCTGGGATTGGGGAGCGGTCCGCATGAACGGCGCGGTGCGGCTGCATCAACTCGACGATCTAAGGGCTGCGGTGCTCACGCCGGAGTCGCACGAAAAGCTGGTCATCAACACTGGACTGGTCGCGCTCCAGCTGACCGGAGCTAACCTCCGCTTCATCGAACGCGCATGGCTGCATCGCCCCGAAAGCGAACGCCGCATCGCGGTGGACCTGCCGGCCAATCGCGATGGTCCGGCGGACCAACTACGCGTGGAACTCGACACCGATGGCTTGCACGCAGGCGAGTATCGCCTCGCGCTCACCCGGGTTGACGGCGTGACGGTGGATATTCCCGTGCAGTTGTTTCCCAGCGCACCTCGTATTGAGAGCGCAGCGATTCGCCTCAACGCGGGTGAGCCATCGCAAACCGTAACGTTGCGCGGCACGGACCTGGGCCGCATCGAAGCCATCGAATCCCCACTGGCTGCCATCGAACTAGGTCCGTCAGCGAACAGCACCCAACGCGAAGCCGTGATCCGCCTGCGCACCGCCGCAACCCCCGGAGCTAGCCTGGAACTCGCGGCGCGCGTCGCCGGGCGCAGTGGACTCCTGCGCTTCCCCGGCGTATTCCAAGTTGTCCCAGCCCGCCCGCGCATCGCCAGTGGACGCGCTGCCCCACCCGCCGATCTCCCCGTCACCTTGCGCGAAGGCGAACTTCCCGCTGGCTCCTACGTGAGCTTCACGCTGCGCTTCGAGTCCAACGCCCCACCGTCGCTTTCTCTCAAATGCGACGGCACCCCCAATGCAATCCAGCAAGCCTTCACCACTCCCGAACCGGGTACACTCTTCTTCTCCGTCGACCCCGGCACCCTCGGCAACACCGGTTGCAAGCTGCTCGCGATCTTGGAAACCAGCGAAAGCGGCGCATCCGACGCCTTGGCATTGGGCACGGTGATTCGCGTCCCCCGCATCGAGAAATTCGGCGTCACCAATGAACCCGCACCCGGAGGCTACGTGGCCATCCTGGAAGGCTGGGACCTCGAATCCATTGAGCGCACGGGCTGGAACGCAACGCTCGGCCTGCCCGCCACGGAGCTGCCGCGTTCGATGACCGGCCAGGGCGCGAAGCAGACGCAGCGGATCGCCATACCGTGGCCCTCGCCCACTCCGAAGTCTCCGCTCTTCGTCTTCTTGCGCGGCGAATCGCAAGGCCGCGCCACCCGGATCACCCAGTGAAGGCAGCCGATTTCGATGCCATGGTCGCCCGCGCCGTACAGCGCATCCCAGCCCGCTTCCGCCTGCGCATTCAGAACGTCGCGATCGTAGTTGAGCAGGAACCGCGGGAGCCCGGCCTGCTCGGCCTCTACCAAGGCCGCCCGCTCACCGAACGCAGCGTCCACGACGGCTTCCACATGCCCGATCAAATCTCCATCTACCAAGGTCCCCACGAACGCATGGCGCGCAGCCGCGTGCATCTGGAAGAATTGGTCTGGGAAACTGTGTGGCACGAAGTCGCGCACTACTTCGGCTTGGACGAAGCCCAAGTGCAGCGCGCCGAACGCCGCCACGCGCGTCTAAAGAGACATTCATGATCGAGTGCTACATCACAGACCGCCACGCGCTACGCGGCGAATCTCTGCTCGACTCTATCGCGCGCAACCTCCGCGCCGGGGTCACCTGGATACAACTGCGCGAGAAGGACCTCTCCGCCCGTGACCTGCATGCGCTCACCACAGCAGCGCTCGCGCTGCCCAATCCCAGCGGCACCAAGTTCCTCGTCAACTCGCGCGTGGATGTAGCGCTCGCCACGGGCGCACACGGAGCGCACTTCCCCTCCGGCACCCCCGAGCCGAAACGCTGGCGTGGCATCGTCCCTGCAGGTTTTCTCCTCGGCGTCTCCTGCCATACCGCCGATGAAGTCGCCGCAGCGGAAGCGGAAGGAGCGGCATATGTCCTCTTCGGTCCCGTCTTCGCGCCGCTATCGAAAACTTCTACGCTGCCGCCTCACGGCACCCCGGGCCTCTCAGCCGCCGCAAAACGCGTCCGAATACCAGTACTCGCGCTAGGCGGAATCACCCGCGCCAACACGCCATCCTGCATTGCCGCCGGCGCCGGCGGCGTCTCAGGTATTTCGCTCTATCTATAAGCCGCGCGTCTTGCTAAAATTTGTCCGTGGCATCAGCGGCAACCAAACAAGCGTACTCTCGGGAAGAGACGCGCCGTCTGCTGAAGTTGAGCGAAAAGCAACTCGCCAGTTTCGAAGCGCAAAAGCTGGTCCCTGCCCGTGAATACTACGGCTTCAAGGAACTGCTTGCCCTCCGCACCATCATCAAGCTGCGCCAGGCCCACCGCCCCGTGCTGCAAATCGGCCGCGCCTTGGAAGCCCTCTCCGCCAAACTCGAGTACGTCGACGACCCCCTTACTGACCTCAAGCTCTACGCCGACGGCAAACGCATCCGCGTCGAAGTCGACGGCAAATCCATGGAAGCCGAGTCGGGCCAACTGCTGCTCAACTTCGATCAAGCAGAGCTGACCAAGCTCCTCGAATTCCGCTCACCAACACCGGCCGCAGCCGAACGCGACCAGCGCGCCACCGCCGACCGTTGGTTTCAAAAAGGCCTCGAACTGGAACAAACCGGCGCACCGCACGGTGAAGTCATCGAAGCCTACGAAAAAGCGATCTCGCTGGACCCCCGCGCCGCCGGAGCCATGGTGAATCTGGGCACGCTCCACTTCAACGCCCGCAACTGGCGCGACGCCGAGCGCTTCTACGTGATGGCCCTCGAGGCCGACCCCGACTATCCGCTCGCGCACTTCGATCTTGCCAACCTCTACGATGAACGCGGCGACCGTACGCAGGCCATTCACCACTACCAGGCCGCGCTTGCGATTTCCCCCAACTACGCCGACGCGCACTACAATCTGGCGCTGCTGTATCAGGGTTCCAATCAGCCGATGAAGGCGGTGCGGCACTGGTCCACCTATCTGAAGCTCGACCCCGCCAGCACCTGGGCCAACGTTGCGCGCCGCGAACTGGCCAAGCTCAAGGGTCAGGCGCTGGTGCCCGGTTTCCGCCGGTAGGCCAGCATTCCGATAGACGCCGCCAGGCAACTCCACGGGAACCAATCGCCATAGCGAGTGTACGGTGTGAGCTCCGTACTGTAATTGAATCGCATCACCTCGGATGTCTCCACGTGTGATGGGATCGTATCCGTCACGCGCCCCGCCGGGTCGATCATCGCAGTGATGCCGTCGTTCGTTGCCCGCAAGATCCAGCGGCGGTTCTCAGCCGCGCGCATACGCACCAACGAAAGATGCTGCTCGCGCGCGGCGCTGTCACCGAAGTAGCCGTCGTTGGAGAGATTGATGAGCATCTCGCCCCCCTCGCGTGTGAAGCGCCGCACCAGATCGGGGAACGCCGATTCGTAACAGATGAACGCCCCCAGCTTGTGGCCGTTCACAGGCATCAGCACCATGCGCGTGCCCGGCTCAAAATCGCCAGCCTCGCCCGTGATCCGGTTCACCCAGCTGAACGCAGGCGGAATGTACTCCCCGAACGGCACCAGCTGGATCTTGTCGTAACGCTCCACCAGTCCGCCGTCTGGGTTCAGCAGAAACGCTGAGTTCAACGGCGCGCCGCTCTGCGTATAAGCCACGCCCCCCAGCAGGAAGCTCGCGTGCGCCGCCTTCGCGATGCCGGTGATGTAGGTTCGGAATGCAGGCCGGTCCGGATAAAAGGGCGCAGGCGCTTCCGGCCATACAATCAACGGCGCGGCTTCGTCCAGCGAAAGCTCAGACAGCCGCTGTTCAAACGCCGCGAACGTTTCGGTAGTCCAGCGCGCCTCGGTGTCGACATCCGGCTGCACCACTTGGACCTCTTCGCTCCCGCTCGTCGCCTCTGGAGCTGCAGGCAATAGCAACAACAGCGGCAGCGCCGCCAACGGAGCCAACTCCCGAACCGGCCTGCGCAACACCAGCAGCGCTACGCCGCACCCCAGCATCGCGAACGCAAATGACAAGCCATGGACGCCGGTCAACGGAGCCAGTCGCATCAGCACCGGCCAGTCAACCCCTGCGTTCCCCAGGTCCAGCCACGCGAACCCCAGCCCCAGCCACGCGAGGCCCCACGTCCCATGCGCGTGCTCGATGCCGCACCAAAGCGCCGCCACGGCGGGCACCGCCCACCTGCTGCGTATCAACACTCCGGCCAGCGCGGCGAACAGACCCGTATGCAGCGCCTTGAGCAGCGCGAAGATCACGAACGCTCCCCATCCGCCCCACCGCCCCATCCCGCCGTGGACCTCCAGCACAAACTGAATCCACACACAGATGCAGAACCAAAAGACGAATCCACTGGCCCAGCCATTTAGGAAGCGCTGTTTCCAGCGCGGCTCGCGCGCGCACGCAATCAGCATGGGAGCCAGCGCAACCGGAGCCAGCCACGTCCACTCAACGCGCGGAAAAATGAGGACCAGTAAAGCCCCGCTGAAAAGTGACAGCAGCAGATTCATCGCGCGCTAGAACACGCGCCGGATCGCTTCGTCACCCGGAAATCCGCCGGCCTTCAACTGCGCCTTGGTCTGCGGCAACGCGTTGTCCGCCAGCGGACCCACCAGCACGCGGAACAATCCCGGCTTCTCAGCCACCGGAGCCGCAATCGCCGCGAAGTTCTTGCGCCGCAGCAGGTCCACCATGACCTCGGCCTTGTCCTTGTCGGTTGCGGATAGTTGCAGGTAGGTTCGCCCTGTCACGGGCTGCCCGGAAGACGCAGCCGCCTTCGTGGCAGCCGTCTGCGTCGGCGCAGTCTTGGCCTTCTCAGCCTTCGCTTTTTCTGCCTTGGCCTTTTCCGCCTTAGTGTCCGCCTTCGCCTCGACTTTGGCTGCCTTCGGAGCTTCCTTCACAGACTCCTGCGCCTTTTCCTCGACCTGCGGAGCGGTTCGCACGGGAGCCGTGGGAGCAGTCGAAGCAGCCACCTCTGGAGCAGCCGTTTCCTTCACAGGTTCGGACTTCGCGGGCTCAGGCTCCGTTGCCTTCACAGCCTGCGGCGGCGGACCCTCGTTCGTCGCCGTCACCACCGGAGCCGCGCTGCGCCCCAACGCATAGCCGCCGATGAAGCACACCCCTAGCAATGCCACCATCAGGAAGAAGAGGCTGATCAACTGTTTGTTGCCCAGCATCAACTCGAACTCGCCGTCCTCGTTTCGGGCCATTCACGTCCTCCCTCAGTCGAGGGTATATCGACTTGCGGGTGAAACACAACAACCCCGTGCGCCAGATCACCCACCCCGTTCACGGCGCGTGCTGATTCGACGGCACTTGCATCTGGCACGCCGCGTGCGATGAAGAGCCGCAATGTCCGCCATACTGCTCGAATACTGCCAGCGCCTGCAAGACATGGGCTGGGCCACTGCTCTGCGCGAATCGCAACTGATGTTTCCCATCATCGAAGGACTGCACCTGCTCGGCCTCGCCTTCATCATGGGCCCCGTGCTCATGCTGGACTTCCGGCTAGCCGGCATCGCCTGGAAAGACACTCCGGTCAGCAAAATCGCCAAGACCTTCGTCCCCTACTCGCTCGGCGGAGCCACGGTGATGTTCGTCACTGGTGTCTTGTTGTTCTGTTCCGAAGCCGTGCGCTGCTACAACAGCGGCTGGTTCCGCATCAAGATTCTTCTACTCCTCGTCGCCGGTGCCAACGCGATGTACTTCCACTTTAAGACCCAGTCCACCGGGGCAACCTGGGACTTGCTCCCCGTTCCGCCACCTGAAGCGCGACGGGCTGGCATTCTCTCCATCCTCTTCTGGACCGGCGTCATCTTCGCGGGCCGCTGGACCGCCTACAACCTCTAAGGAACCAAGCATGGACACTTATCCGATCTACAAATGGGCTGAGAACACTGCGGTTGGTCAATGGATCCAAGGCGGCACCTGGCCCTTCCCGCTGATTGAGACATTCCACATCTTGGCGCTCGCGGTTTTCCTCGGTGCGCTCTTCCTGATCGATCTTCGCCTCATGGGCCTCAAGATGGGTGGCATCGGTGCCGCGCGCATGTACCGCGAACTCCACACCTACATCAACTGGGGCATCCTGGTCATCCTGGTTTCCGGTGCCATGCTCTTCGCCTCGGAAGGCGGTAAGCTCTACGATAACTCCGCCTTCGGACCCAAGATGTACTTCCTAACCGCCGCGCTGGTGTCTCACTACACCTTGCACAAGCGGGCCGTTGCCAGCGAACAACCGCCAGCCTGGGCCCCCATCGCAGGATTTCTCTCCCAATTCCTGTGGTTCCTCACCGGAGCCGCTGGCCGGGCCATCGGATTCGTTTAAGATAGACTGGATCTTATGGCAAGAATTCTTGGCGCCGTCGCCAGCTCACACACACCCACCATTGGTTTCGCCCTCGATGCCCACAAAGAGGCGGATCCCGTCTGGGCCCCCATCTTCGAGGCCTACAAACCCGTCCAGGCCTGGCTCGCCGCGAAGAAGCCCGACGTGCTCCTCATGATTTTCAACGACCATGTCACCAGCTTCTTCTTCGATCACTACTCGCAATTCGCCCTCGGCATCGGTGACCGTTACGAAGTTGCGGACGAAGGCGGAGGTCCGCGTGATCTGCCCGGCGTTCGCGGCCATGCAAAACTTGCGCACCACATCGCCTCCGGCCTGGTCGCCGATGAATTTGACCTCTCCTATTTCCAGGACAAGAAACTCGACCACGGCTGCTTCTCGCCGCTCTCCATCCTCTGGCCGCACGATCAAGGCCCGCAGAAGAACGACTGGCCCGGAGCCATCGTCCCGCTGCAAATCGGCGTGCTTGAATTCCCCATACCCTCCGCCAAGCGCTGCTACAAACTAGGCCAGAGCCTGCGCAAAGCCATTGAAAGCTACCCCGAAGACCTCGGCGTCGTGCTGGTCGCCACAGGCGGCCTTTCGCATCAGGTCCACGGCGAACGCTGCGGCTTCAATAACACCGAATGGGACATGGAGTTCCTCGACCTGCTCGAAAAAGATCCCGAAAAACTCACCCAGGTCACCATCGCCGAATACGCCGAAAAGGGCGGCATGGAAGGCTCTGAGATCATCATGTGGCTGGTGATGCGCGGCGCGCTTTCGCCCAAGGTGAAGAAGCTTCACCAAAGCTACTACCTGCCCAGCATGACCGCCATCGCCACCGCTATCTACGAAAACGACGGCGAGCAGGCCAAGCCCGACTCCGCATACACGGATCGCATCAACCACCAGCTTGCAGGTATCGAAAAGCTGGCGGGCACGTATCCCTACACGCTCGACCGCAGCGTGAAAGCGTACCGGCTCAACAAGTTTCTACACAGCCTGACGAATCCTGAATGGCGCGCCAAGTTCCGCGCCGACAAGGAAGCGCTATTCGCCACCTCCGGCCTCACCGAAGAAGAGAAGGAACTGGTCCGCACTCTGAACTGGCGCGGCATGATCCACTACGGAGTCATCTTCTTCATGCTCGAGAAGCTCGGTGCCGTCGTCGGCGTCGGCAATATCGACATCTACGCCGCCATGCGCGGCCAGACCGTGCCCGAGTTCCAAAAGACCCGCAACGCCGCCGTGACGTATTCGGTGGCCGGAACCGACGCGCTACCGAATAGCACAGACCGCCGCTAGCCGCGACTACAGCTTCATCCGCCGTAGCCCCGGAATTTTGTCGAACCCTTCGTCAAACGTCGCCACCCATTCAATCCGGTGGTTCAGCATCACAGCCGCGTGCAGCGCCACGCGGCTTGCCACCGGACTGCCGTCGCACAACAGATCCCGGGCACGGTCTATATCCGCCAGCGTCACCTGCGGTACCACCGGGCAAATTTCAACGAACAAATCGTACACCTGCCGCGCCAGGTCCGGCTTCCCCAAGGCCGCGGAGCGCAACAGGATCTCCTGCAAGGCATCCGAACTGGTGCATGCCTCCACCTCTCGGGCGCTCACCCGGTCCAGAAACCGGCGCGCCGTATCACGATTCTTGTGCGCCCCTCCGGCCCCGTACATCGGAATATTCGAGTCGACAAACACCTTCATTGCCGCCCCCGCTCCGTCTGCGCCAACATCGCTTTGATATCTCCCGTGGGCGCGCCGAGCTTCGCCCGCTTAGCCACCGGATCTTCCCACTTGGCCGCCTTGCCCGCCGGAGGCCGCAGCGCTTCCTTGATCGCCCGGCGCACCCATTCGCCCTTGGACATGCGCGTCCGCTGCGAGGCTTTGTCAATCTGCGCGTCCATTTCAGGCGGGATCAGGACTTGCAAGCGGTGGCTGCTCATATGAGCAGGCTTACATACTCAGCGCGCCCCATTTCCGGCACGTTCTGATCCAGCCCTGCATGCGCGACACCGCTTAGTTCCGTATCGCGATGATCAGGTTCTGAGGGCCCGCTGCGCCGTCCAGTGTATAAGTGAACGAGGTTGCATCATTGGCCGGAACATTCGGGACCACAACATTGAATTGATACAGACCGAGGAATCCGCCAGCCAGCCCCGAGTAGGTCACGTTCGCCTGCACGCCGCCAATCGAGGCGCGGAACGTCTTGGCCAAAGCGTTTGACTGGTTCACAATTCGTCCAGCGGGACTATCCGGCGTTACGCTCCCGAAACCGACTCCATAGATTGTGATCGTGTCACCTGGCTTAGCGCGGGCCGTGGGCGCTCCCGAAACGGGAGGCAATACGAACGTCACCGCATCAGGGAAAAGCGCAGCGACATATTGACCTGCCGCCAAGTTGAATACGGCTGGCGCAAGCAGGCCAGGCTGCACAGGGTTGACGGTGATGGTCTAGGCCACGCTGGCTCCCCCAGCCGTCGTCACAACCACAGGCTGCGGCCCGGAGGCCACTCCCGAAGGCACCTGCGCATTCATCTGCTCCGGACTAACGAAATTCACGTAGGCAGGCAAGCCGCCGATGGTCACCCTGCTGCCTCCGACGGTTGTGGGCGCAAGCGTGCCGACGAAATCGGAGCCGGCCCATTCCTGGAATAGCACCGTAGCTAAGTTTGTCCCGTAAACTTCCATCCATGACCCCGGAGCAACGGCGGAGTATCCTCCGAACGCACTCGCGCTGATAACTCCCTGTGAGGACCGGATAATCGGCGTTGCGTCGAAGGTGCCATTCAAAGTTCCCGTCACGGTCGCATTCGACCGCGCCCCCACCTGGCTCACCGAACACACCGGGGACCCCGTGCAAGTAGGACTGTTAAAAATAGTGCTAATGGAGGGTTGGTAGAACGTATTCGTCGCACCGTTGTTCTGGGTCAGCGTGACTAAGAAGGAGCCACTGGACAATGCAAAGCTCACGAAATCGCTGCCTGGGGCCGCCGAAGCTGTTAACGGCGACGGTCCGTTGCCGGAGTAGGCAAGAACCATCTTGATGGTCCCGCCGACTCCTACACCTGTGAAAGGACCGCTAACGGTGCAGGTGCTGATTCCACTTTCAAATACGCAGGTCCCCCAGGAAACCAGGTATCGGTTGCGCCCGGTGGCGTCGGGTCCCTGGCCGGTGTATGTCACGATTTGGCTGGTAGTGGCGAAGCTCGCCACGCTGGCAGAGGCCACCGTGGGGATGATCGTCACCAGTAGAAACAGGGTCGTGCGTGTCATGGATGAGAGACTCCTCAGAATACGAGCGTAACTCCACTATTCTACAACCTGCGGTTCTCCGGTACGTTCTGGTCCAGCCAATCCTGCACCACGCGGTAAACTTCGTGGTTGTTCTTCTCCATCAGCATCAGATTCCCGTTGCCGTGGATCCCGAAATCGCGCAGGCGCAGCATCGTGGTGTCCAAGCCGACCTGCTTCAGGAACGCGACCTGCGCCACGGGTGATCCGCCGGCACCGTATTCGCTGGTCACCCACGCCACCTTCTTGCCGATCAGGTTCTTCCACTTGCGGGCCGGCTCTGCCTGCATTCGATACGGCGACACTACCGGCCGCGGCATATCCGGCGGAGGCGTTACGTCCACCAACCGGAACTCAGCCGGATCATTCACCGGTGGATCATACGTCATCGGAGCCGCCGTCAACCCCCATCGGAACTGGCCCACGAACGGGTTGCTATTGATCTCCATGCAGACGATGCCGCGCACCAAGTCGGGTCTGCGGTCCGCGACGCCCCAGCCGAAGAAGCCGCCGAAGGCGTGGCCGAACACAATGCTGGGACCGATCTTGTCGAGCAGTTCCGCGCCGCCGGGCCAGACCAGACTGCTGTGCAGGGCTTCGTCGCTGATGTTGCCGCGCTCGTTGGCCATGAACTGGCCGATCATGGGATCGTCCATGCCGCCGGGACCGGGCCACTGCGCGGTGTTGAACACATTGTTGGCGATGATGAGGCCTTCATACGCAGGAACAATCGGCAAATGGCTCGGACCCAGCGCGTCCGGGTGATACGTTGACCGCCCATAACTCGGCCGGTCCACCCAGTAAACGTCGTAGCCCGCCTGCACGAAGAAATGCACCCACCCGGGACGCCTACCGATCCCCATCATGTGGCAGCCTTGCCCGCCGCCTCCATGCACCATCACAATCGGCAACGGATGCTTCTTCTCCGCCGGCTTGATGTACTGCACAAACATCTGCCCCATCGGAATGGTCCCGTATGGCATCGTCTTGCGCTGCACGCCCACCCAGAAGTGCCCTTGCGAAGCCAGCTTGAACCCCGTCGATTCCACATTGCGCGCCGGGTCGATGCCATCAGCAACCTTCGCCAGAACACCCGCCTCTGCCGTCGCGGACATCCATTCTAGAATCGGCCGCAGCACCTCGCGGTTGTTCTTCTCCAGGTGCGGATACGCGCCATGGCCGGCAGGCGTCACGAAAGCCAGCACTGGCACGCGCAACCCCGCAGGCTGCGTGTTCGCCGGTTGCGACACCGCGACGATCCCCTTCACCAGCTCCGGTCGCGCACCCGCCGTCCCGTAGGCGAACGCCGCCCCATCGCCATGCGTCACAAAGATCGCTGGACCGATATCCTCCAGTAACATCACGCCCCGCGATGTCCAGGTCGCTTGCGTGACCGCATTGCGCGGCATCGCCTGGCACGACGCCGCAACAAACTGCGCCACCTCAGGACTCGCAGCATCCCCCGTCCCCGGCCATTGCGAACTCGCAACCTCGCGCGCCGCCGCTTCAAACGTGGGAGCCTGCGCCGCATAATTCCCATGCAGCCACGGATGATACGGAACCCGCCCTTGCCCGGGCCGGTCCACAATGTAGACCTTGTAGCCCTGCTCCAGCAGCAGCGAGACCCACCCGCGCCGTCCGTCCGGAGTCGTCATCCAGTCACTCGCCTGCCGGTTGCCCCCATGCACCAGCACGACCGGATACGGATGCCGCACCTGCCGCGGAATCCAGTGCTCCACATAGATCTGCCGCCCGTTGACCGCAGTCCCACGAGCCATCAACGTCTTCTCCACGCCGTACCAGTAATACGACCACTCGGCAATATCGAGCACCGCATCGCCACCCTGCGCCCGCAATTGCAAAGGGCCCAGCAGTGCTGCACCCGCTGCAAGTCCACCTAGCTGCCGCCGCGTGAGTCCGTCATTTGCCATGGGGACAGTATAGAATGCTCCCGGTTGCATTACGAGCGGGGCTGCTGCGGCCGCTCCATCCACAGCACGTCCCAATACTTGCCGAACTTCCGGCCCACCTGCGTGTACGTGCCTATGACATGGAAGCCCAGCCGCTGGGGGAGCGCGTTCGATGCCTGGTTCGGTTGGGCGATGCCCGCTACCATGCGATGGATGTCTTCCCCCGCTAGCGCCTCGAACAGCGACGAATAGAGCAGCCTGCCCAAACCGGGCCCGGCCCAGTCCTTTCGGCAATAGACGCTGGTTTCCACCGTGGTGTTGTAAGCCTCTTTTGCCCTGTGTCTCCCAGAACACGCAAAACCGGTAACGCCCACGGCGGGGTCCTCCGCGACCAGCATCTGATGGCGCTTCCCAGCGGAGTGTTCTTGGAACCACGGCAAACGCTGGTCAGCCGTGAAGGGCCTGATATCAAAGGTGGCGTGGGAGTGGAGGACGTAGTAATTTACGATTTCCGTGAGTGCAGGCAGATCCCGGAGTTCAGCGGGCGGACGCGAGGCGTGTCATTCATAGACCGCATTCGTTCCACTCTATCTCAAATCTCTGTAAATAATTCAAAACGTTGACCCTCCATCCCCCATATGGTACTTTCAAATGGCGGGAGCAAGCCGTGGGGAAGCCAGTCGCGTAAGCGCGGAGCCAAAGGCACGCTGCGACCGCGCTTGAGTCGAGCCTTCATATATGAACCTGCGGTCGGTTTTCAGTCTCTTTTCTTCGGATCTCGCCATCGATCTTGGCACGGCGAATACACTTGTGTTCGCTAAGGGCAAAGGCATCGTCGTCAACGAGCCTTCCATCGTCGCCATCAACAAGAACACCAATGAGGTAGAAGCCGTCGGCAAGGAAGCTAAGGAAATGCTTGGCCGCACCCCCGGCTCCATCGTCGCCATCCGCCCCATGAAAGACGGCGTCATCGCCGACTTCAAAGTCACGGAGCGGATGCTCAACTACTTCATCCAAAAAGCGCACGGCCGCAAGATGCTGGTGCATCCCCGCATCATCATC
Organism: Bryobacterales bacterium; assembly: GCA_947446025.1. Classification (GTDB taxonomy): domain Bacteria; phylum Acidobacteriota; class Terriglobia; order Bryobacterales; family Bryobacteraceae; genus Palsa-187. Next base: position 28,270 of record CANFEY010000003.1, on the reverse strand, counting down.
GGCGTACCCAGCGAAATCACGCAAGTGGAAAAACGCGCCGTCATCGATTCCGCCTATCACGCCAAGGCCAGCGAGGTGTACCTGGTGGAACAAGCGATGGTGGCCGCCATCGGCGCGGGCTTGCCCATCACCGAACCGGCGGGAAACATGGTGGTCGATATCGGCGGCGGTACCACGGACGTGGCGGTGATTTCGCTTTCCGGCATCGTGTACTCGCGCTCGGTGCGTGTGGCGGGCAACGTCATGGACGATGCCATCGTCCAGTACATGAAGCGCAAGTACAACCTGCTCATCGGCGAGACCACGGCGGAGCGCGTAAAAATGGCCGTCGGCTCCGCCTTCCCGCTCGACAAGCCGCTCAGCATCGAAATCAAGGGCCGCAATCTCGTGGAAGGCATCCCCAAGACCATCAGCGTCGACGATACCGAAATCCGCGAAGCCCTGGCCGAATGCGTCGCCACCATCATGAACGCGATCCGCGTGGCGCTCGAACGCACCCCGCCCGAACTCTCCGCCGACATCAGTGACCGCGGCATCGTGCTCACCGGCGGCGGCGCGCTGCTCAAGAACCTCGACAAGCGCATTCGCCAGGAAACCGGCCTGCCCGTCTCCATCGCCGAAGATCCGCTGGCGTCCGTGGTGCTGGGCACCGGCAAGATGCTCACCGAATTCAAGCTGCTCCGCCGCATCGCCATCGAATAAAGACGTATGGATCTGCTGCTCTACCGCTATCGTCACCTCACCGTGCTGCTGGTGGTGATTGTTGCGCAACTCGGGCTGCTGGCGTTCCAGGTGCGGAACAACCAGGACGTCCGCCTGATCCGCGTTTGGGCCGTGGGTGCCGTCACGCCGTTCGCGCGTGTGCTGGAAGCCGGACGCAGCGGCGCATCCAACTTCGTTGACGACTACTTACTGCTGCTCAACGTCCGCCAGGAAAATGAGCAGTTGCAAAAAACGCTCGCCTCCGCGCAACTCGAAAATCAACGCATGCGCGCCGAACTCGAAACCGCCCAGCGTGCCGAAGCCCTGGCCCTGTTCAAGAAGCAGACGCCCATGAAAACCGTGGAAGCCCGGATGTTTATGAACACCACCGGTTCCGGCTCCAACGTCTGGGTGGATGTGGGCTCAGAGCAAGGGATACTCAAGGAGATGGCGGTGATCACGCCCACCGGCATCGCGGGCAAAATCACCGCCGTGTATCCGTCCGCATCCATGGTCCTGCTGGCCACCGATCCCCTGTTCGCCGCCGGCGTCGTCTCGCAAAAAAACCGCGTGCAAGGAACCCTGCGCGGACAGGGCAGTTCCGCGATTGTCGACTTCATCCAGAACGAGCAACCCGTCGACCAGGACGAATGGTTCTTCACCTCCGGCAGCGACTTCATCTTCCCGCGCGGCGTTCCCGTGGGACCCGTCACCTCCGTCAAGCAAGGCCTTCGCCGAAAGGACATCCATGTCAAGCTTGCCGGCCTGGCCCAAGGCGCCGAAGTTGTCCAAATCGTCATCGAAGGCGCACACGCACCCATCCCCGACGCGCCTGCCGCTGAGGCGCTCTCGCTGCAAACCCCGCCGCCCGCCGAAGCCACCGTCCAAGCCGCCCAAAGCGGACCCGTGGCCACCGACGCCGACCGCATCGTGGACGGCCATCGCGGCAAAGTTGCCAGCGCCGTGCCACCCGCGGCACCCAAGCCCTCCCCGCCCAAACCATGAGCGACTTCACCGCAGGCTACTCCGGGTCCCGGAGCAAGAAAAATCAGATCGCCCGCTATAAGTGGGTCGTCATCGCCGGCATCGCGCTGGGCGCAATTCTGTTCCAAGTCTACGTGCCGCGCTTCCTCGGTTATCTCTCTTACTTGGAACTGCCGCTGCTCGTCACGGTGTACTTCTCCCTCATGCGCCGTTCGCCCACTTCCGGGGTGCTGCTCGGTGCGGCGATTGGACTCGCGCAGGATTCGCTCTCCGCCAACCCGCTCGGCATGTTCGGGATGGTGAAGACCCTGGTGGGCTATTTCGCGGGTACCGCCAGCCAGCGCATGGATGTGGAAACCCCGGGTTCCCGGCTGGTTCTAGCGTGTTTCTTCTTCATCTTCCATCAGTTCTTCTACTGGGTTCTGGGCCGCGCGCTCCTAGGCCAGCCTATCACCCTGGAACTGCCCCAAACCCTGCTGATGGCCGTGCTCAACGCGCTGGTCGCTGTACCGCTATTTCACATCTTGGATAAACTGAAAGTGTCCGACTAAGAGGTAGACACTCTAGATACAACCATGGCCATTGAACCCGAGCATCCGAAGGAAGAGGGCTCGTCATCTTCTCACCTTGGTTCCCACTCCGGCCTGACGTTCCGCGACGACGCCCGCTTTGCGCTCGGTCGCATCACGGTCTTCCAATACGCCATCGTCGCCGTGTTTCTGTTCCTGCTCTCCGGCTTCTGGTACTTGCAGGTCTATAACCACGAAACCAACAGCGAACTCGCCGAACGCAACCGCATCAAGACCGTCCCCGTGCCCGCGCCCCGAGGCAAAATTCTGGACCGCAACGGCAGCATCATTGTCAACAATCATTCCTCCTACACGGTTTTACTCTCGCAGGAAACGCTCAAGCTCGAACACCTGGCCCCCATCGCCATGGCCCTGAACCTCGACCTGCCTGAACTCGAAGCTACCGTCGCGAAATTCGCCAAGGGACCCAAGTACGTCCCCATCCCCATCAAGACCGAACTGTCCGCTGCTGATCTTGCGTTCGTCGAATCCCATCGCGATCCCAATACCTTCCCGGAACTCGAAATCCTCGAAGCCCAGAAACGCCTCTATCCCCGCGACAATGTCGCCGCCCACGTCCTCGGCTACGTCGGCCAGGTCAGCGAAGCGGAACTTAATACCGCCGAGTTCGCCAAGTACTCGCAAGGCGACATGGTGGGCAAGTTCGGTCTGGAGCGCCAGTACAACGACCTGCTCACCGGCATCGATGGCCAACGCCGCGTTGTGGTGGACGTCTCCCAGCGCGAACGTGAGGTCCTCGAAAGCCAGGAAGCCATCCCCGGCAAGAATCTGCAACTCACCATCGACATGGATCTGCAAGCCGTCGCCGATCTCGCCATGGATGGCCGCCGCGGCGCGGTTGTTGCGCTGGACCCCCGTACCGGCGAAGTGCTCGCCATGGTCAGCCGCCCGGCATTCGACCCCAACGTCTTTGCCAGACTACGGCAAGCCGATTGGAACGCGGTCATCAACGACCCTTACAAGCCGATGTTGAACCGCGCCATTCAGGGTACCTACGCGCCGGGGTCAACCTTCAAACCCATCGTCGCCATCGCGGGCCTCGAATCCGGCATGCTCTCCGATACCGAAACGGTGAACTGCACAGGAGTCGCCAACTGGTATGGCCGGCCGTTTCATTGCCACAGCACCCACGGCGCAACGGACCTGCACAGAGGCATCGTCCAATCCTGTGACGTGTACTTCTATAAGGCGGGCGATAAAATCGGCATCGACACCATCGCCCAATACGCGCAAATTTCTGGCCTGGGCGAAAAAACCGGCATCGACCTCCCCGGCGAAGCGGACGGCTTGATGCCCTCCACCAAATGGAAATTGCGCACGCAACGAGAACGTTGGTATCCCGGCGAAACCATCTCCGTCTCCATCGGCCAAGGCGCGGTTGAGGTGACGCCCCTCCAGTTGGCCCTCTCCATCGGAGGCCTCTCCATCGGCGGCAAATGGTTTCAACCCCACCTGGTCAAACTGGCGGCCGCGCCGGAACCGAAACACATGGGCAATTGGAATCCCCTCAACGTAGCCTCCGTAGTCAACGGCATGTATGGAGTGGTCAACGAAGGCGGCACCGGCAGCGCCGCCGCCATCGCAGGCGTCACCGTCTCCGGCAAAACCGGCAGCGCTCAGCGCATCTCCAACGACCTCGCAAAAAGCAACGCGGCCCTGGCGAAAGAGCTGGCCGACAACGGCTGGTTCGTAGGCTTCGCCCCCCGCGACAACCCCGAAATCGTCGTCGCCGTCATCGTCGAAGCCGGCATCCACGGCGGCCAAAACGCCGCCCCCATCACCCGCGACATATTGGAAGCCTACTTCGAAAAAAAGACCAAAGCGTCGCTCCCCAACCCCACCAATCTAGCAGCGCTGCTGCACCTGAAGCGGCCTACACCGGACCAATGATCGACAAACAATCCGCGCCACAGTACACGTGGGGCGACGGCTGCGATGGCTGGCATTTGGTCCAGACACCGGAGCTGAGCATCATCGAGGAACGGATGCCGGAAGTCCGGCAATTTCACCACAACGCGAGCCAGTTTTTCTATGTCCTACTGGGGAGCCTAACAATTGAGGTCGGCGGAGCCGAATCCATCTTGAACCCCTGGGCAGGGATGCTACATCAGTGCAGGGGGCCACATCAGGTCCACAATCAAGGTGCGGCCGATGTGGAGTTTCTCGTGGCCTCGAATCCACCCAGCCATGGTGACCGCATTCCCGCTGAAGCGGTAGACTGATGTCATGAGGTCGACGCCCGAAGAAATCGAAGCGAAACGACAGCGGTTGATCGAACTGCTGAGCGACCCGGAACCTGTTTGGAAGTCCGAGGACCATCCCGAACTCAAGGATGGAGCCGCGGCATGGGTCCACAATATGCGGCAAGAAGATGACCGGCACCGCCGCTCTAAGCTGAGGTCACGCTAGCCCGCATGCCGCGCTACCGCTCCATCCGCGACCTCGATTGGTCCCTGCTCGCCGTCACCCTGGTGATCTGCGCGCTCGGCGTGCTGCAAATCTACTCCGCTACCCACGGCACCAAGTTCGAAGACGCCTGGTGGAAACAAATCGTCTGGATCGGCCTCGGCCTCGGCCTCATGTGGCTGGTCGCCTCCATCGACTATCACACGCTGCTGGGGCAGGTTGGTTTTTTCTACGTCTCCACCATTATCGCTTTAGGCATCACCGTCTTCGCCGGCACCAAGATCTTCGGCTCCCGCCGCTGGATCTCCTTTGGCGGAATGAACTTCCAAATCTCTGAGTTCGCCAAGTTGGTGGTAATATTGATGGTGGCGCGATACCTCTCGGAGCTGAAACGCGACGAAGTGGGTATCGGCGACCTGTTGAAATTAGGAGTGTTAGTCGGGATTCCGACCTTCCTGGTCATGCTTCAGCCGGACCTGGGAACATCGCTGACGTACGTGGCGATTTTGGGCGCGGGAATCCTGTTAGCCGGACTTCGATGGCATCATTTGGCCGCAATCGCGTTGGTAGCGGGGCTCTCATTACCCCTCGCATGGCCGTTCTTGAACGACTACCAGAAGGCGCGCCTGGAAACCTTCGTCAACCCGGATGCCGACCCCAAGGGGCGCGGCTACCAAGTCATTCAATCCCGCATCGCCGTCGGTCATGGCGGAGTGTGGGGCACCGGAGCCACGCGCGGCACGCAAACGCAGCTTCGGTTCCTTCCTGTAGCGCATACGGATTTCATCTTCTCGGCCTTCGCCGAGGAACAAGGGTTTGTAGGAGTAGTGGTGGTGCTGGGAATGTACTTTCTGCTCATCATGCAGATCGTGCACAACGCCCAGACCGCGCCGGACAGGTCCGGCATGTATCTTTGCATGGGAGTGGCAGCCTTGTTGCTGTTCCACTTGTTAGTCAACGTCGGAATGGTGGTGGGCAGTATGCCCGTAACCGGCATTCCGCTGCCGCTTATGAGTTCGGGCGGTTCCAATCTGTTTTCGGTTTTCATGATGCTGGGGCTGGTCAACAATGTCCGGCTCCGGCGTTTCGCTAGTTAACGTGCCGGGGGATTCCCGCCGGCGCGCACAGTTTTTTGGCGGACCCGTTAGGTGCGGGCGCATTAGGCAAGATTTGGTTGCACAAGATTTCGGTGCGGCGGCTGGAGCGTCAGAGAAGTTGCTCCGCTCAGCTGCCGTTGCCGGGTAGTACCCAAGACCACTTTGCCTTGCCCATGTCCCGCCTTTGCCCGGGTCCTGTTTGAGCCTCCGCGCGGAGTCGCGGAGCACAGGAGGCAGTATGAGCAAGGAACTGGTGATTTCGGCCAATCGGCACGAAACCCGCGTAGCGCTACTCGAAGACGACCAATTGGTCGAGGTATACTTCCAGCGCTCCAATGAATATTCGCTGGCAGGCAGCATTCATAAGGGCCGCGTAACGCGCGTGCTCCCCGGAATGCAGTCAGCCTTCGTGGACGTAGGCTTGGAGCGGGACACGTTCCTCTACGTCTCGGACTTTCTCGACGAGCACAGCGAAGACATCGACCGCGTGACCGGTGACGAACGTGCTCCCCGTGAAGTGCGCGGCGAAAGTGCCCGCCCCGAAGGCGGCCGCTCCGAGGGCCGGGGTGACCGTGGACGTGACCGCGGCCGGGGCGGCCGGGATCGTGACCGGGGTGACCGTGGAGATCGTCCTCCGCAGGCCGCTGCTGCTCCGGCTGCTGTGGAAGGTGCCGCACCGGCCGTCGAAGGCTCCAGTACAGCACCGCAACCTCAGGGCGAGGGCCGCCGTGAGCGTGACGGACGCCGTGGCCGCCGCCGTAGCCGTGGACGCGCCGGACTCCCGGAATCGAAGTACGCCTCGCCCGCCGACGCGAATTCGGAGCCGACACCCTCCCCCACCGTTGACGAGTTCCTGCCGGAGCCAGTCGAAGCCGCCGAGTCCGCGCCCGTGCAGCCCCGCGTGTTGTTGCCCGGCGAATTCATCGCCAAGTATCGCCGCACGGAAACCGCCCCGGCCGCCGAAGTTGCCGCCCCCGTGAATGCCTACGACGAGCCCGTACACGCTCCGCTCGACAACGCGATTCCCGACGCGCCCGTCCACGCGCACGTCGAACCTCTGCCCGCCGAAGGCAAGCTCGAAACCGAAGACGCCCTCGAACTACCCGCCGTAACGAACTTCACCTCCGCCACCGAGCAGGAAATCGAAGAAGCCCAGGAAGCCGCCGAGTCCGGTCTGACCGGCATGCAGCACCTCGACGAAGACGAGGACCGCGACATCCAGGAGATGATCCTCGATGCCATCGGCGACAACGAATCGAGCGGCGGCGAATCCGAAGCCGACGCGATGCAGGCCATGGCCGAGCGCGGCGAAGACCTGCCCGAAGAAGGCGAGGAAGACGCATCCGCCGAAGAAACATCCGACGACGCTGCCGAGGCCTCCGCTGATGAGCCCGCCTCCGGCTCCGCTGAAGTCCGCGAGCAAAGCGGTCGCGCTCCCCACCGTGTGTCCCGCCGTGGCCGCCGCCGTCGTGGTGGCGATAAAGGAGATCGTGGCCCCCGTCCCGAAGGCGGCGAAACACCCGTGGCCGAAGCCGCTCCGGCATCCGAGAACGGCGAAGCCCCGGCAACTGCTTCCGCCCCCGCCCCCGCGCGCGAACCGCGACCGGAACGTGAGCCCCGCGCCGAACGCCCCCGCCAACTCTCCGCCCAATCCGGCGGCGGACCCTCCATCGCGGACCTGCTCAAGCAAGGCCAGGAAATCATCGTCCAGATCGCCAAGGAACCCCTTGGCACCAAGGGTGCGCGCATCACCTCCCACGTCGCCCTGCCCGGACGCTTCGTCGTCTACATGCCGACCCTCGAACACATGGGCGTCTCCCGCCGCATCGGCAGCGATGAAGAACGCCTGCGCCTCAAGCGCATTCTCAAAGACCGCCGCCCCGGCACCGTCGGCGGTTTCATCACCCGCACCGCCGCCGAAGGCCGCACCGACGACGAAATCGCCGGCGACATGGAGTTCCTCTACAACCTGTGGACCGACATTAAAGCCAAGGCCGACAAGAAACCCGCCCCCGCGCTGCTGCATCACGACCTCGACATCGTCCAGCGCATCTTGCGAGACCAGCTAGCCGACGACTTCAAGGCCATCTGGATCGACAACGAAGAGACCTTCGAGAGCATCCTCCGTTTTGTGGAACGCTTCCAGCCAGCCTTGGTGGGCAAGGTCAAGATGTACACCCGCGAAGCCCCCATCTTCGACAGCTTCGGCATCACGCAGGAGATGGAAAAAGCGCTGCGCCCCAAAGTATGGCTCAAATCCGGCGGCTACCTGGTCATCAACCAGACCGAGGCGCTAGTCGCCATCGATATCAACACCGGCAAGTACGTCGGCAAGTCGAACCGCCTGGAAGACACCATCGTCAAGACGAACACCGAGGCGGTCAAGGAAATCGTCCGCCAAATCCGCCTGCGCGACCTGGGTGGAATCATCATCATCGACTTCATCGACATGGATGAGCGCAAGAACCGCGCGAAGGTCATGGCCGCCCTGGAAGATGCGATGCGCGCCGACCGCGCGCCCTACAAGATTCTCCAGTTCAACGACTTCGGTCTGGTGGCGATTACGCGCAAACGCGTGAAGCAGTCCCTGGAGCGGACGTTGTGCTCGCCATGCCCGAACTGCGAAGGCGCGGGCTACATCAAGAGCGTGCAAACGGTGATCACCGAGATCCTGGCCGAAGCCCGCAAACTGTCGCGGTCCATCGAAGGCAAAGACGTGATGTTACGGGTCCACCCCGACGTCGCGAAGGTCATCAAGAGCCACCAGAACAAGTACCTGGAAGAGCTGGAAGAGACGCTCCGCAGGCCGGTGTTGGTGAAGAGCGATCCGCTGCTCCACAACGAGAAGTTCGACTTGGCGTAAAAAAAAACGAATCTCACGCAACGCCCGCAAAGCTCGCAAAGTTTCTTGGCGAGCTTTGCGTGAGATCAGTTACTCGCAACGCCGCCTAGTCAGCCTGCGCCGGCACAAAGCCTGCAATGGACCGCAGCGCCTGCCGGACCCCCCGCTGTCCGGCGAATCGCATGAATCCCGCGAACACCCCGACCACGTAGGGCGGTCGCTCACCCCACATTTGCGACAGCGACTGGACCTGCCCATCGCTCTTGGAGTAGAACACGCGGTCCGCCCACTCCGTCCAGCCGTGGCCGTGGTTTTCGTAGGTGCGGAATACGTCCAGCATATTCTGGAAGATCCGGCTGGCGTGCGCCTCGTGATAGTGAGGTAGCAGCAGCACCTGACTGCGCAGATCTTCGCGAACCTCGGCAACGAATTCCCGGAAATCCGCCGCGTTGGTTAGATTCACCGTGGCGTTGGGTTCCAGCGTATGGCGGTCGCCGCCGGAGATCAGCGGCTTGTTCCAGCGTTCCGCCAGCGGCACCACCTGCCGGTTCTCACTCCACGGACGCAGGCCATTGATCTCCAGCGCATGGAAGTACTCACCGCGCGTGCCCAGCAACTCCGCCAGCGCGGCCTGGTGAACGTCTGCCCCAACCCCTTTTTCGTCCCACAGAGGGTGATTGAACACGATGAGCGTCGCGGGATCGGCGTGCAGTTCCGCCAACAGTTCAGCCAGCCGATCTTCCGAGGGCGCAGCCGTATAGCCTTCCAGGTGCCCCATCATCATCCGAGCCCGGGACGGCACGATGTTATGCACCCCAATATGAAAAAACGTCCCGCGGTAGGGAACGGTCCACTCCACGGACACGGGGATGCGTTTTTCCGGCTCAATCGCTTGGAGCGACATGGGCGCTTCAATGCTGTCGTGATCGGTGAGAGAGACAAACGGCTGCAGCCCCAGCTCTTCCAATTGGGTTGCCTCCACGGTATAGGCGTCCAACGGAGCCAGCGGCGGAGTCCACCATCCGCGGTTCAGATTCAACTCCGTGCCGTGGAAACGCCGGTAGCTGGCTTCCCCCTCGCGCAGCACGTGCCGCAGCAGCGCCGACCGGCGTGCGGCGAAGTAGATAAAGTCGAGTGACTCGCGCGAATGCAACGTATGGGAATGCAGCGAGATTCCCGTGCGGTATCCGCGGACAGTGCCAGCCTGCGCGTCTTGAATCTGAATGTTGGATTCTCTCATGTTGCATCCAGCATCGGTGGCTTGTGCGAACGGGGCATGGCCGCCGCGTGAATGTTCTATGAAACAGGCAGTGTTAGAAATGTTTTATGCGGCGGAGGCGCGGGAAGTGTTCCATCCTCAAAGGCGCGCCCGTATTCGCGGTAGACGCGATCAAAAACAGCGCTCCACTGCCGTCCCATCGCCCGTTCCCGAGCTGCCGCGCCCATCCGCGCGCGAAGTTGCGGATCGCGTAACAGTCCAGCTACAGCTGCGCTAAACTCCGAAGAATTCCGCGCGACAAATCCCGTCGCGCCAGGCTCCACAAGATACTTGGGTCCGCCGCCGGCGCTGACAACGCAGGGCACACCGGAGGCCGAGGCCTCCAGGATCACGTTGCCGAAGGTATCCGTCTCCGACGGGAAAACAAAGGCGTCCATGCTTGCGTAGGCCTGCGCTAGCTCATTTCCGCGCTGGAGTCCCGGCAGAATGGCACCAGGAATGTTCGCACGCAACCATGCCCGCTCGGACCCTTCGCCCACAATCAGGAACTGGTAACCAGTGATTCCGCTCTGCCGCAGCAGCGCGTCCATCTCGGCCAACATGCGCACGTTCTTTTCAGCGGAGAGCCGCCCAACGTAGCCGATTGTAAACGGTCGAACGCCTTCCGGGCGGTGGGCGGGCGAGAAGTGATCCACGTCGATTCCCCTTTGCATCAAATGCACCGGCCGCCCCGTCTTCTGCTCCAGCATCGCAATCAACTCCGGATTCGGCGCGAACAGCACCTTCGCCAGCTTGTAGAAACGGAGCGCCAGGTCCAAAGCAACCCGTTCCGCAGCGTCCACGATGCCTGCGGGCAACCCTGGGATCGCCGACTTCAACCGGCGCGCGCCGAATTCATGCACGTTTGTGTGCCAGGAGGCTGCCAAAGGGACCTTGAGGTCGTGCGCAAGCAAGGCCCCCAACATTCCCAGATGACCCGGCCCGGTGACGTGGATCAGGTCCGGCTGAAATGCCCGCAAGGCTGCCCGCAGCGCCTTGCGATGGCGCGCGAAGGCAAGGTCGAAGGCGAGATCGTGCTCCAGATTCAGCAGCCATCGGCTGTTGGCGATTTCATAGGTCTCAAAGTTCCCACGCTTCCAATGCGCAGTCCGTTCGCCGGCGTGAACGGAGAAGAAAGGGTGAAATCGCGACTTCGCAAACGCCGCGAACTGGCGGCTGGTCAGTGCCACCCCATTGGCCTCATGAAAGCTGTCGGTGAAGAACGCGACGCGCGGGACCGGCCCGCCAGGTTTGTTGTAATTGGTCATCTATCAACAAGATGCGCCAACTCCGCTACGTCCCTATTCCAGACAGGTGAACAAACCGTGAATCCAGGCCGGTTATGGGGTGGATAGAAACTTCCTTCTTCCCATGGAACCGCCTACGGAATATACTCGAAGAGTTAGTAGCGGGACCCGTCAGCCTCCTACCTCTCGCTCCCCGTGCGGAGCGGTTTCAACCCAGTTTTGTCGAATGAGGAGCCTTCAGTGGTGGACGCGGCCAAGGTGTATCTGGTGGGAGCGGGTTTGGGCGATCCTGACCTGTTGACGCGCAAAGCAGAGCGCATGCTCGGCTTTGCAGGCGCCGTTATTTACGACAGCAAGGTCAGTGCTCAGATTCTTGCATTGGCGAATGTCACCGCCCGCTGCGTGGCCGTGGGTTCGGAGTCCTCTCCCGAAGAGCACAGCGCCGAGGTGTGCGGCTGGTATCTGCGTCTGCGTGAGTCCTGTTCCTGCGTTGTCCGCCTGACCTCCACGGACCCTCTGCTGGACGGCGAGTTCACCGAAGAGCTCGAATTCCTCGCCCGCCACGGTTTTGAAACTGAAGTCATCCCCGGCGTGCTGCCGGAAACAGTCTATGAGTGTCGCGCCGCTATGCGCGAAGCCAGAAAGGCTGTTGCCCTGTGAATCTTCCCCTCCTGGAAAGCGACTTGGTCTACATGCCGGTCGTGCTGCGCGGCAGCGTTTCGCCCGCTGAAGCGCTGGTGCAGATTCAGGGCGAGCCGCGAACGCTGATTCCCACACGCCCACTTGAAGAGGGTGAGCAGTACCGCTTCCACTTCGACATGAAGAAGTGCATCGGCTGCAAGTGCTGCGTGGTGGCCTGCAACGAACAGAACGGCAACCCGGCGGCCATCAACTGGCGTCGCGTGGGCGAAGTGGAAGGCGGCTACTATCCGCAGGCCCAGCGCTATCACCTCTCCATGGGCTGCAACCATTGCGTGGAGCCTTCGTGCCTCATCGGCTGCCCTGTGGAGGCGTACACGAAAGACACGCGGACCGGCGTGGTGCTGCACAGCGCCGACGCCTGCATCGGCTGCCAGTACTGCACGTGGAATTGCTCCTACGGCGTGCCGCAGTACAACGCCGAGCGCGGCGTCGTCGGCAAATGCGACATGTGCCACAACCGGCTGGACGACGGCGCGGCTCCTGCGTGCGTCAACGCGTGCCCTGAGGGCGCGATTCAGATCGAGATCGTCAACATTGCTGAATGGCGCAAGGACTACTTGTCGGCTAACGCGCCGGGGTTGCCGTCGGCCGACGACAGCATCTCGACCACGCGGGTTACTCTGCCGGACAACTTACTGCCCGATACGGGCCGCGTAGATACGCACCGTGTGCCGCTGGAGCATCCGCACTGGCCTCTGGTGTTCGTGCTGGTGCTCACGCAGTTGTCCGTAGGAGCCTTCGCGGTTCTGTGGCTGCTGGATTCGTTGACGCCGGGCAGTGACCTGTTTCTCTCCGCGCTCGCGTCGCTGGGCTTGGCGTCGATCGCTTTGGGGGCCGCTCCGCTTCACTTAGGCCGTCCCGCCTTCGCATGGCGCGCGCTGAAAGGCATCCGCCGGTCGTGGCTCAGCCGCGAGGTGGCCGCGCTCTCCGTTTTCGCCGGTGTCGCGGGCGGCTTCGCAGGGATGCTCTTCCTCGACCTGCCCGGACGGCCTCTTGCCGGATTCCTGACCCTGCTGAGCGGCGCGGTCGGCGTCCTTTGCTCCGCCAAGCTCTACATGGTGCCCGCGCGCCCGTCCTGGAATACGCGCTACACCCTGGCCGAATTCTTTTCCACCGCACTGCTGCTGGGTTCGCTGTTCGTCCACGTGATGAGCCCGGAACAGGCGTGGGTCGGCTGGGCCGCTGCCGCCGGAGGAGCGGCACAGCTCCTGACGCAGACGCTGAAGTTCCTCACGATGTCGCAGTCCGAGACGTTTGAGCTGCGCGCATCTTCGCTGCTGCTTTCCGGTATCGTGCGGCGTCACTTCCTGATCCGCATGGGCGTGCTGGTGGCCGCCATCGTGCTGCCGTTGACCACTACCTCGGTCGCATTGAGCGCCGCGACGCTGACGCTTGCCATCGCAGGAGAGATTCTCGGGCGCTGGCTGTTCTTCGTCAGCGTGGTCCCGAAGAACATAGCAGCCGCGTTCACCACCGGCGGGAGGGCCGCATGAGCCTTTCTCAACTGCTCGGCTTCGATACGCTGCAGAAGGACTACGCTTTCGACCGCAGCGCTTCCACCGGCTACACTTCGGCGAAGAAGATTCCTGAGAAGTGGGTCGCCACCACCTGCGGCTACTGCTCGGTCGGCTGCGGCATCGAACTCGGCGTCAAGGAAGGCAAGGCCATCGCCACGCGCCCGCTTGCGTCCCACCCGGTGAATCGCGGCAAGCTCTGCCCCAAGGGCCTCTCTGAGCATTACATCATCGACGCCGAAAATCGGCTGAAGCATCCCATGCTGCGCAAGAACGGCAAACTGGTCCGCGTTACCTGGGAGGAAGCGCTCACCACGCTGGTGGAAAAGTTCCGCGCCACGCAGACCAAATACGGAGCCGACTCGCTCGGCGTGCTCAGCACCGGCCAGCTGGTCACCGAAGAATTCTACACGCTAGGCAAGTTGATCCAGCTCGGCTTCGGCACCAAAAATTACGACGGCAACACCACGCTCTGCATGGCCAGCGCTGTCTCCGGCTACAAAACCAGCTTCGGCAGCGACGGGCCTCCCGGCGCCTACGAAGACATGGAGAAGGCCGACGTGGTGTTCCTAATCGGCGCGAACATCGCCGACAACCACCCGATCCTGTGCCAGTGCATCGAAGCCAATCCGCACAAAACGGTCATCGTCGCCGACCCGCGCGTTTCCAAGACGGCGATGATGGCGGACCTGTTCCTGCCGCTCAAGCCGCGCACCGACCTCGCGCTGCTGCACGGCATGGCGCACATCCTCATCGCGCACAACATGGTGAACCGCGAATATGTCGACGCGCACACCAACGGCTTCGACGCGATGGTCGAATTCCTCAAGGACTACACGCCGGAGAAGGTTTCCGAGATCACCGGCCTGAGCCAGGAACTCATCTACAAAACCGCGTTCCTCTACGGACGCGCCAAGGCTGGCTTCATCGGCTGGACCATGGGCGTAAACCACAGCACGCAGGGCACCGCCACCGTCAATGCGATCAACAACCTCGCGTTGCTCACCGGCCAGATCGGTCGTGCGGGCGCGAGTCCGCTCTCCATCACCGGCCAGTGCAACGCGATGGGCACGCGCGAGACCGGGTTCACTTCCGGCCTCCCCGGCTACCGCAAATTTGACAGCCCCAGCGACCGCGCCGAACTCGCGGCGTTGTGGAACGTGGATGAAGCCCGCTTCCCCGCCAAGCGCGGCCTTGCGTATCCCGACATCGTGGAAGCCACCGTCGCCAACAAGATCAAGGCGCTGTGGATCATCGCCACCAACCCTCTGGTCAGCTTCCCCAACCAGGACACGTTGCGCCAGGGTCTCTCGAATCTCGACTTCTTGGTGGTGCAGGATGGCTACCATCCCACGCCGACCACGGAGTACGCCGACCTGGTCCTGCCCGCCGCGATCTGGGGCGAAAAAGAAGGTACTTACACCAACACCGAACGCCGCGTCAGCAAAGTGAATAAAGCAGTCGAGCCAATTGGTGAGGCTCGCTCCGACTTCAACATCTTCCTCGATGTCGCCGAAAAGCTCGGGTGCCGCGAGGAACTCTACCCCCGCTGGACCACCGTCGAGGACGCCTTCAACGAATGGCGCAAGGTCTCCGAAGGCCGCCTGTGTGACTACTCCGGCATCAGCTACGATCTGCTCGCCGAAAAGGGTGCCGTCCAGTGGCCCTTCACCGAAGGCGCGTCCCTCGAAACCTCGCGCCTCTACGCGGACGGCAAATTCGAATTCGCCGACCGCCGCGCCAAGCTCGTGTGCGAGGCATGGCAGCCGTTCCCCGAACAGCCCAGCGCGGGCTACCCACTGATCCTCAACACCGGCCGCACCGTCGAGCACTGGCACACTCGGACCAAGACAAAGGAAGTCCCGATCCTCGAACGCCTCTCGCCCGTGGCGTGGCTCGAAATGAACCCGCGCGACGCGAAGCTCGCCGGTCTACGCAGCCATGATCCAGTCGACGTTGTGTCGCGCCGGGGCCGCGTGAAGGGCGTCGAGTTGCGCCTCACGGAAATCGTCGCGCCCGGCCAGGTCTTCATGCCGTTCCACTTCTTTGAGACCAACGTGAACGAAGTCACACAAGGAGCCTTCGACCCCATTTCCCGCGAACCCAATTACAAGCAATGCGCCGTTCGTATAGAGCGCACCGGAGCAACAAAATGAAACAGCAGCTAGTGGTCATCGGTAACGGAATGGCGGGCGTGGCCTGCGTGGAGCAGATCCTCAAGTTTCAGCACAACTACGAAATCACGATCTTCGGCGACGAGACGCACGTCAACTACAACCGCATCATGCTGTCCATGGTGCTCTCCGGTGAAAAGGCCGCGGAAGACATCGTACTCAACGACATTGACTGGTATCAGTCGAACAACATCCGCGCGCGGCTGGGCGTGCGTATCGGCGGCATCGATTGCGCTGGCCGTAGCGTCATTGACGAGACCGGCCACTTTACGCCGTACGACAAGCTGATCCTCGCCACCGGCAGCAGTGCCTTCGTCCCGCCCATCCCCGGCGTGAACAATCAGAACGTGCACGTGTTCCGCACCCTGGATGACACGCGCGCGTTGCTGGATAAATCGTATCCCGGTTGCAAGGCGGTGGTGATCGGCGGCGGGCTACTGGGCCTTGAAGCAGCGCGCGGCCTGCAGGTGCGGGGCTGCGAAGTTACCGTGGTCCATTTGATGGACACACTGATGGAGCGTCAGCTCGATCCCACCGGCGGAGCCTACCTCACACGTAAGATGGAAAACCTGGGCGTGCGCGTGCTGCTCTCGCGCCAGACCAAAGCGATCCTCGGCAACGGCAAAGTGGAGGGCGTTGAATTCGCTGGAGGCGGGGTTCTTGACGCCGACCTTGTCGTCATCGCCGCAGGCATCCGCCCCAATGCCGAACTTGCCCGCAAAGCAAATCTCGAAGTCAACCGCGGCGTTATTGTCGACGACTTCATGGTGACCTCCGACCCCGATATCCTCGCCGTAGGCGAATGCACCGAGCATCGCGGCCAGACGTTCGGTCTGGTTGCGCCGCTTTACGATCAGGGCCGTGTGCTGGCGGCTGCGGTCACCGGCAACCCCACTGCCGGCTTCAAGGCCACCACGCCCGCAGCGAAGCTCAAGATCATGGGTGTGGACATCTTCTCCGCCGGCAGCATGGATGAGAAGGAACCCGGCGTCGAAGTGGTCCGCTATGAGGACCCGTCCATCGGCATCTACAAGCGCCTCCTGGTCAAGGAAAACCGCCTGCACGGCGTGATCCTTGTAGGCGACGCGACGGACGAACAGACTTACAAGGATTGGCTCAAAGACGGCACCGACCTCACCGCGCTGCGCCGCCAGATCTTGTTCCCACCCACGAACGGGGACCCGGGTCTGGAAGTCGCCGACATGCCGGACAGCCACACCATCTGCGGCTGCAACGGCGTCCGCAAGGGCGACATCGTCCAGGCCATCCACGAACATTCCATTACCAACATGACGCAGCTGAAGCAGCGCACGCGCGCCTCGTCCAGCTGCGGCACCTGCGCCGGCACCTGCGAAAAGCTACTGCGCGCCGTAGCTACAGACTTCCAACAGGAAACGCGCACTACCATCTGTAACTGTTTGCCGTTCTCCTATGAGCAGCTCAAGGGCATCGTTAAGACGCAGCAGCTGAAGTCCGTCGAAGAAGTCCTGCACGTTTACGGAAACCGCAAGGGTTGCGAAGTCTGCAAACCCGCGCTCAGCTACATGCTCGACGTGCTGTGGTGCGGCGGCCACGAAGAGGACCGCTCGGCCCGCTTCATCAATGATCGCGTCCACGCCAACATTCAAAATGACGGAACATTCTCCGTCGTCCCCCGCATGCGAGGCGGCGTAACGTCGCCCGCCGAGCTGCGCCGCATCGCCGAGGTCGCCGAAAAATACCACGTGCCGATGGTAAAGGTCACAGGCAGCCAACGCCTCGATCTGCTGGGCGTCAAGAAGGCCGACCTCCCCGGAATTTGGAAAGACCTTGGCATGCCCTCCGGCCAAGCCTACACCAAGGGCGTCCGCATGGTGAAGACCTGCGTCGGCAGCACCTTCTGCCGCTTCGGCACCCAGGATTCCATCAGCACCGGCATCGAACTCGAACGCCGCTTGGAGAATCTGTTCACGCCGCACAAGTACAAAATGGCCGTGGTCGGCTGTCCGCGCAATTGCGCCGAGGCCACAGTGAAAGACCTCGGCTTCATCGGCCAGGACGGCAGTTGGCAAGTGGTCGTGGGCGGCGCCGCAGGCAAGTCCGTCCGCAAGGCCGATCTGCTGATCACCGTCGAGACCACCGAACAGGCTCTCGAAGCCAGCGACCTCTTCTTCCAGTATTACCGCGAGAACGCCAACTACCTGGAGCGCACCTACGATTTTGTAGAGCGCCTGGGTATCGAGAAGATCCGCAAGGAAACCGTCTACGCCACCGAGATCGGCAAACGCGAGTTGCTGGAACGTCTGGCGCGTTCTAAGGAGCTGTCCAAGGACGCCTGGCTCGACGGCGAAGAGCCCGTCAACCCGACGCAGTTCGTACAGATTCAGCCCATGGAGGTTTTCGCAACCCGATGACCGCCGAAACCACTTGGACCGCGATCACTCCTACCGACAACGTGCCGCCGCGCGAAGGCCGCGCTGTGCGCATCGGCAATCTGGAGATCGCCATCTTCAACATCAACGGCCGCTTCCTCACCATTGAGAACGCGTGCCCGCACAAAGGCGGCCCTCTGTGTGACGGCATTACGTCCGGCACAACCGTCGTGTGCCCGCTGCATGGCCAGCGCTTCGATCTTGAAACCGGTGCCCCTGTGTTGGCATCGCAAGCAACTTGTTTGGCAACGTTTCCAACCCGCGTAGATGAAGGCCTGATCCTCGTAGACCTCACGAACCCCAGGAAAATAGTTCCCTAACTTGTCAAACCGGGAGATCACGTGACTCTTCACAATAAAGCTACTCGCCTAAGTCTAGGCGACTTTTCCATCATCCAGATGCGTGCATTCCACATGACGTGGGTGTCATTTTTCCTGTGTTTCTTCGGATGGTTTGGTCTCGCGCCGCTGATGCCGGTTGTGCGCGACGAACTGCATCTCACTAAAGATCAAGTTGGCAACTCCGCCATCGCCGCCGTCGCCATCACCATCGTGGCGCGCCTGCTCATCGGTTGGCTGTGTGACCGCATCGGTCCGCGCAAAACGTACTCCGCGCTTCTGCTCGTCGGCTCACTGCCGGTAATGTTCGCCGGACTCGCGCACGACTAGACGACCTTCCTGATGGTCCGTCTGGCCATCGGAGCCATCGGAGCTTCCTTCGTCATCACGCAGTACCACACGTCGGTGATGCTCGCCCCCAACGTGGTCGGCACCGCAAACGCGACCGCGGCAGGCTGGGGCAATCTAGGCGGAGGGGTTACGCAGATGGTCATGCCTCTCCTCTTCACCGCCTTTGTCAGCATGGGCGCGGGAGCCGCGTGGGGCTGGCGCATGGCGATGTTCGTTCCCGGCGTCGCGCTCTTCATCGCCGGCATCGCGTATTTCTTCTTGACCAAAGACACCGCCGACGGAAATTTGACGAGCTTCGCGCAGAAGGCCAGCTCGGCGTCAAAGCCAACTCCACTGCCGGATTCTGGGAAGCGGATTCTGGGAAGCCTGCCGCGATAGCCGCGTGTGGGTGCTCGCTCTGCTATACGGCTGCTGCTTCGGCATCGAACTCACCATCGACAACTACGCCCCGCTCTACTTCACTGACTACTTCCACGCCAGCCTAACCACAGCGGGCTTGCTGGCGGGCACCTTCGGCATGATGAACCTCTTCGCCCGGGCGCTGGGCGGCATCGTCAGTGATCGCTTCGGGCTGCGCTGGGGCCTGCGCGGCCGCGCCATGCTGCTGGGTGCCACCATCCTGTGCGAAGGGTTCGGGCTCGTCCTCTTTTCGCGCATGACCGTCCTTCCTGCCGCGGTCGCCGCGATGATGCTGGCCGGACTCTTCGTCAAGATGTCCAACGGCGCTACCTACTCGTTGGTGCCCTTCGTCAACAAAAAAGCGATTGGTGCGGTAGCTGGCATCGTCGGCGCAGGCGGAAACCTTGGCGCGGTGCTCGCCGGCTTTCTCTTTAAGTCCAGCCTCACTTGGCCCGAAGCGCTCTTGATCTTGGGCGGCATCGTCGCGGTCAGTTCCACGCTTGCCTTCACTGTGCGCTTCTCTGAAGCCGACGAGACCGTGGCGCAGCGCGAACTCCGTGCGCGTCTCGCCGCATCCATGGTCCCGGCCACTGCCGGCGACTAGGGCGGCGATCCCATGCGATATTAGAGGCTCCGGAGGAAAGTATGGCAGCCAAAGCAGGAACAAAAGAGAATCCGTGGAAACTGAAAACGCCACCCGGCACATCCGAGTTTGAGGCCTACAAAGACGAAGCATCCCAGCCGCCCGCGCTGGTGGTGCAAGTAGGCTCAACGCAACTGCGCTACCACCTGCGCTGCATCGAAGACCTGCACGTGATGCTGAAGGCGCATGGCGATTGGATGCTGCTCGGCAGCGCCGACGAGCAGAAGCCCGCCGCCGAAGGCACCGTCGAGGCGTGGGGCCGCTCGTCTATGAATCCGGTGGGCGGCTGGTACGGCTTGAAGAAAGGCTTCCGCGGGCGCTTCGGGATGTACCTGCCTCCGCTGCTCAAGAAACTCGGACTCGCGGAGGTGGAAGAAAATCCGCGCAACAACCGTATGCGCGCGCTTTGAAGCTCTCGATCTGGAAAGCCGGGCCCGAAGCCGATCCTATCTTGCGTGCGCTCTTCGCGCGCTATCTGGACGTCATGGCCGAGTGGTTCGAGTTCGAAGCGGCCACCGCCTACGACGACGCGCACATATGGGCCACCGGGAACCACGTGTATTTGGCCTCCCTGGACGGTACGCCCATCGGCTTCGCTCTGACCGGTCCCGCCCCGAAGTGGGCCGCGGTCCTGGAAGTCCATGAGTTCTTCGTCCTGCCTGAGTTCCACCGCCAGGGAGCGGGGCAGCAGTTGGCGGCATTCGTGTGGAGCCAACATCCTGGCGACTGGCTGGTGCGCGTCCTAACCGCCAACACAGGAGCGGTCGCATTCTGGGAGTCCGCGATTTCGCGCTCCTCAGGCGGTACCTTCCGCGCTGACGACCAGCAAGTCGACGGACGAACGTGGAGGTTCTTCCGCTTCTACGCAAGCTAAGATTACCGGGACTCCAAGCCCTGGTTGATCTCCACACGCACGCCCGCGGGGTCCGTCACCATGGCGATGTTCCCCGTGCGCTCACATGTGATCCCGAGCCCCGCCAGCTTGGTGCAATACTCCGCCACGTTCTTAACGTTGACACCGGTGTGATCTAGAGCCCGGCCCTGCGTCTTCGGGGCAGCCGTATCCACACGCGTGAAGCTCAGCGTCGCGCCGGGGAGGGTGGTCACCGTGCGGTTGCCTTCCTGCTTGCTCTCCGCGCCGAATGCTTTCGTCCACCACGCCCGCTGCGCCTCCACGTCCGTGGTACGGAAATGCAAGTGGTGGTGGGCGATGGGCGTGGGGAGGGCGGTGTCCTCGTAGAACTCCACCTTGACGCCGCCGGGCAACATCGCCGCGAACTCGCGCGGCGGGCCGGCAACTTCGCGCGCGATGGTCGCGCCCGCAGCCGCCAGTTTGGCCTTGGTGCCGTCATAATCCTTCACGGAGAACGCAAAGTGATCCAGCGCCGAACCCTCGCTGCCCTGCGTGGTGTTGCCTTGAGAGAGGATTAGAAACACCCCCGGAAACTTGACGAACTCCAGCGGCGTGTTGCCGGAGAGCTGGCCCCCCAGTACATCCACCCAGACTTTCTTCTGCGCCGCGACGTCAGGAACCATGATGTGGTGGTGCCCCATGGTGACCCCCGCGGTATTGAACGCGGGTACTTGCGCCGCGGCGGAAATCGCCAACAATCCGGATAAGAGTACGGGTCTCATGTCCGCTAGCCTAACACTGATTGCTTCGCCCCGCCTCCATCGTGTAAACTCGAAAACCTGCGTTTCACGAAGGAGAATTTATGGACCCGAATCTAATCGGCGAATTTATGGGCACCCTTGTATTGGTGCTCATCGGCAATGGCACTGTGGCCAACGTCGTATTGAAAAAGACTCTGGGCAACAACTCCGGCTGGCCCGTCATCATCTCCGGCTTCGGATTGGCCGTGGTGGCGGGAATCTTCGTCGCGCAAGCCTGCGGCAGCCCGGGAGCGCACATCAACCCTGCAGTTACGCTCGCGCTGGCCGTGAACTCCGGCGACTTCTCGAATTTCCTGCCGTTCCTGGTGGCGCAAACGCTCGGTGCGCTGGTGGGTGCCATGCTGGTTTGGCTGCACTTCATGCCCCACTGGGCTGAAACTCCCGACGCGGGTGGCAAACTCGCTTGCTTCTCCACAGGCGGCGCCATCCCGAACACGGTAGCCAACTTCATCAGCGAAGCGCTCGGCACTCTGGTCCTGGTCTTCGGCATCGTGTGCATCGTGAAAGCCGCGCCCGCCGCTGGCGTCACGCAGTTGCTCATCGGCTTGCTGGTTTGGGGCATCGGCGCAGGCTTGGGCGGTACCACCGGATTCGCCATCAACCCCGCCCGCGACCTGGGCCCCCGCATCGCGCACGCCATCCTGCCTATCCCCGGCAAGGGCGATTCCAACTTCGGCTACGGCATCACAGTCCCGGTCCTAGGCGGCTTCGCGGGAGCAATTCTTGCTGGCCTACTCTTAAAAATCATGGGGCTGTAATACGCCATTGGAACATTTGACTCCTAGGTGTTTTTTCAGTCGAGCGCGCCCCTCCGTTTGAGCTATAATTCTGGAGCGGTAAAGCCCACACTGATTCCAGGAGAATGGAGAACACATCATGGTTACACTTGCAGATGCCCGTAGAGTGATTGCTGCGGCGGAAAAGAAGGCCGCGGAGATCGGCCAACCGATGAACATTGCGATCGCCGACGGCGGCGGCAATATCGTCGCGCACGTGCGCATGGACAACGCGTGGATCGGCAGCATCGATATCTCGCAGAAGAAAGCCTACACCTCCCGCGCTTTCGACATTCAGACCAAGGACCTCGCCACGCATTCGCAGTCCGGCGGCCAGTTCTTCGGCATCCATGCGTCGAACAACGGAAAAATCATGATCTTTGCCGGCGGTATTCCGCTGAAGAAGGACGGAAAGGTCGTGGGTGCCATCGGCGTCAGCGGCGGTTCCGGAGACCAAGATCACGCAGTGGCGGAAGCGGGCGCCGCGGCGTTTTAGTGCAACTCGCTAGATAACGTAAGGAGAGACAATATGGCAACCAATCGTGGAGTAGCTTACATTAAACCGGGTGAGGTCGCGATCCAATCGATCCCGTACCCGAAACTGAGAATGCCTAAGAGCGAGACTGATCCGTTCGGCGGCAAAGATGCCCCGCATGGCGTCATCCTGAAGATCGTCACGACCAACATCTGCGGTTCCGACCAGCACATGGTGCGCGGGCGTACAACGGCTCCGCAGGGTTTGATCCTGGGTCACGAAATCACCGGCCAGATCATCGAAAAGGGTAGCGACGTGGAGATGGTGGACATCGGTGACATCTGCACCGTGCCGTTCAATATCGCCTGCGGCCGTTGCCGCAATTGCCGCGAAGGCTTGACCGGCATCTGCTTGACCGTGAATCCCGCGCGTCCCGGCGCAGCCTATGGCTACGTCGACATGGGCGGCTGGGTGGGCGGACAGGCGGAGTACGTCATGGTCCCCTACGCCGACTTCAACCTCATCAAGTTCCCGAACAAGGAACGGGCGATGGCGAAGATCAAGGATCTTACCTTGCTCTCCGACATCTTCCCGACCGGCTTCCACGGTTGCGTGCAAGCGGGCGTGAAGCCTGGTTCGACGGTCTACATCGCGGGCGCTGGACCCGTGGGTCTGGCCGCCGCCGCCGGTGCGCAGTTGTTGGGCGCCGCCGTCGTCATCGTCGGTGACATGATCCCCGAGCGTTTGGCGCAGGCCCGCAGCTTCGGTTGCGAGACCATCGACGTCAGCAAGGTCCCGGATCTTGGTGCCGCCATCGAACAGATCCTCGGCGAGCCGGTTGTCGACTGCGCCGTCGATTGCGTGGGCTTCGAAGCCCGCGGCCACGGCGGTGACGCCGGTGTCGAGCGTCCGGCCACCGTGCTGAACGCGCTGCAGGAAATCGCCCGCGCGGGTGGTTCCATCGGTATCCCCGGCCTGTACGTGACCGGCGATCCCGGCGGCGTGGATGCGAATGCCAAGATCGGCGCGCTCAGCCTGCGCATCGGTCTGGGTTGGGCGAAGTCGTGCTCCTTCCACACCGGCCAGTGCCCCGTGTTGCGCTACAACCGCAACCTGATGAACGCGATTCTGTACGAGAAGGTCTTCCCCGCGAAGGCCGTCAACGCTACCATCATTTCCTTGGACGACGCCCCGCAAGGCTACAAGGACTTCGACAAGGGCGCGGCCAAGAAGTTCATCATTGACCCGCACGGCATGACCAAGTAGTTCGTTTCACCGCAGTACCGGCGCCGGAAGAGTTCACCCTCTTCCGGCGCTTTTTCTTTGCCCGCAGTAACGATCCCTCGCGCCGGACTATCATGAAGGAACCATGCTTCGCCGCTTACTCTTCGCGCTCCTGCTCGCTACGGCCTCGGCCTACGGGCAGCTCTTCACGCTCGGGGGGACCGCGCCGTTAGGCTCCAGCACGGTGTACGCCGTTGCCGACTTCAACCTGGACGG
This sequence comes from Bryobacterales bacterium, assembly GCA_947446025.1. GTDB lineage: Bacteria > Acidobacteriota > Terriglobia > Bryobacterales > Bryobacteraceae > Palsa-187. The sequence continues at coordinate 4,187 of CANFEY010000003.1, read as the reverse complement.
GCGCTTGGACCTGGCTCGCGGGGCCGCGCTCACGGGCCAGCTCACCGTGGCCTTCGGCGTGGGCGACGGGACGTTCACTGCGCCGAATCCGCCTTCTCTCATCGACACGCCGATCACCATGCTGCCGGGAGACTTCGATAACGACGGTAAGACCGACCTGGCGATTCTGGCATCCGCGCTCTTCGCCGAACCCACGGTGCGCGTGCTGCTGGGAACGGGCACGGGCACCTTCACTGTGCGTCCCGCCACGGTGTTGCAGATTCTGCCGCGCGCCGCCGCCGCAGGGGACTTTGATCAGGACGGTAATCTGGACCTGGCGTTCGTCTCCACCAATCCCGCAGGCGTGTCCACTATCTCTCTGCTGCGCGGCAACGGGCGGGGCGACATGGCCGTTAGCCTGCTTTCCGCTCCCATCACCATCCCTGTGCCGAACGCATCGCTATTCGGAGACATGCAGGCCGTGGATCTGAACGGCGACCGCAAGCTGGACCTGCTGCTCGCCGTCACGCATGCCTCCGGCGTCGGGCTGGCCACGGCGATGGGCGATGGGCGGGGCTCGTTCACGGCGACGGCCACCATGGGCAACCAGCCTCCGTTGCTGCGACCGAATCCGCGCATGGCGGTGGCGGACTTCAACAGTGACTCGAATCCCGACGTCATCATGTTCGGGTACCTGCGCGATCAAGTTACGCTGTGGTTGAATTCGGGCGGCGTGCTGGTGCCGCAAGGGTCGGCGTCGATGCCGTTCGGCGCCAATCCGTCCGCCATTGCGGCAGCGGATTTCGACTTGGATGGGCGTATGGATTTCGTGGTCGCCAGGGACAATGAGCTGCATGTGGCGTTCGGCAATGGCGGAGGTGGGTTCATCACTCCATCGGGCAGTCCCTTCGCATTCGGCGGAGTGACGCCGGTGCTGGAGGTGGGCGACTTCAATGCTGACCGCCGCCAGGACCTTTTGATTGGCGAGGGCACGGCAGCCCAGCTGCGCGTGCTCCAGAATGCCGTGCCGCGTCCGCCCACTTTGCGCTCGCAGACGATCGAGTTCGCGCAACCTGCTGACCGAAGCCTCAGTGAGGGTCCGCTGACGCTCACGGCGACGGCCACTTCCGGGTTGCCTGTCGCGCTCGCGGGAATCACGAATCTGGTATGCACCGTCTCGAAGGGGATCGTCACGCCGGTGGCGTTGGGAACCTCTACCGTGCTCGCGTTGCAGCCGGGGGACCAGACGTATTCGCAGGCGCCGATTCTGCAGCGCACCCTCACCATCGCCCGCAATACCCAGACTATCAACTTCGCGGCGCTGGCGGACAGGGCTCTGGATGCCTCTCCGTTCACGCTGTCCGCCACGGCGTCTTCGGGCTTGACCGTTACCTTCAGCGCGAGTCCTTCCACCGTGTGTACGGTCAGCGGCATCTCAGTGACGCTGGTGGCCACGGGACAATGTTCCATCACGGGCTCGCAAGCCGGGAACACGACGTTCCCCGCAGCCCCGTCCGTTGTGCGGACGTTCACGGTATTACCGATTATCATTACCGGGCCGCGCGTGGAAGCGGTGGCGAATGCGGCTTCCTACGCCGTAGGCGCACTGGCCCCGGCCTCCTACGCGGTGATCTTCGGCGTGCGCATGGAGAACGCGACGGTCCGGCTGCGCGATTCCGCGGGTGTCTCCCACACGCCGCAAATCATCTTCGCGGGCGCGACACAGATCAATTTCATCGTGCCCGACACCACATTCCGGGGAGCAGCAACCGTCAGCGTAACCACGCCGAACGGCGTGGCCGAGTTCCAGGTAAACATCACCGCATCCGCGGCTGGCTTGTTCAGCTCGAACGGCACCGGTCAAGGACCCGCCGCCGCGCAGGCACTCATCGTGAATGCCGATAAATCGATCATCACGCTCACCGTGGCCGACGGCCCCATCCCCGTGCGTCCGGGAACGGAGATCTACCTGGTTTTGTACGGCACCGGCATTCGGGGTCGTACCAACGCCACCGTATTCGCCAGCGTGGCCGGTTCGCAGGTGGAGGTGCTCTACGCCGGTCCCCAAGGAACGTTTCCCGCGCTGGACCAAGTGAACGTCCGCGTGCCGCTCACCGTGGCGGGCGTGGCGAACGCGGAGATCCGGCTGATTGTCGACGGCATTGCCGCCAACGTGGTGCTTGCCCGTTTCCAGTAAGCGCTAGGGCCCGACAACAATCGTCAGGTCCTGTTCATTCTTGACGCCGTCCACCGTGAGTTCAATCTTCTGGTCTCCGGCCGCGACGTTGGGAATGATGACGTTCAGTTGATACAGACCAATGGTGCTTTGCAGCAGGCCCTTGAAGGGCACGCTCGCTTCCACATCGCCGATTTTGACCTGCAGCGGCAGCAGGACGTTCGCCGTCTGGCTCGCGGCCACGCCTGCCTGCGTCCCCGGCGCAGTCGGACCCAGCCCGAGCGCGTAGATCAACACGGTGTCTCCAGGTCGCGGTGCAACAAACGAGACGCCAGCCAACATCCCCGGTCGGCCAATGTAAGAAGCGAAATTCGAGGTCAGTGCCACCACGTACTGCTTAGTCCCGATCTTGAAACCCGGCGTCGTCAACATCGTGGGCGAAAGGCGCGAGCGCGTGACGCTGACGGCATTGCTCACTCCTTCCGGCGTGCGGACCTGAATCGCAACAGACCCGGTGACCGTGTCCTCCGGTACGTTGATGTTGATCTGCCCCGGACTCACGTAGTAAATGAACGCTGGCTTGTTGTTCACCGTAACGCTCACCCCGTCCAGCGAAGTCGGCGCGTTAGGACCGTTGAAATCGGCACCGCCCCACAGGCGGGCGAAGCGCGCGAAATTCGAGCCGTAGATTTCCACGTACATATTGGACGAAAAGCCCGCATTGCCCATGAAGGAAGGGATCACCGGATTCGTACCGCGAATCACCGGCAGTCCGATGGGCGGTGCGTTAATCTTCCGGATACGGTGGTTACCGCTATCGGCAAAGTAGACGTTGCCCTGGAAGTCGAGCGCCAGGCCGGTGGGACTGCTAATGGCCGCGCTGGTTGCAGGGCCGCCGTCGCCGGAGTAGCCGCCTACACCGTTGCCCGCGATCGTGGTGATGATGCCGGTGACCCCATCCACCTTGCGGATGCGATGGTTGAACCAATCGGTGATGTAGAGATTCCCCGCGCCATCCACCTCCACGTCCCAGGGCGTAAGCGTGGCGTTGGTGGCCGGACCCCCATCGCCCAGGTTGTTCAGGACAGAAATAGTGACGTTGCCGTTTCCCGCCACCGTGCTTATGATTCCCGCCGGCGTGACCTTGCGGACGCGGTTGTTGGTAGTGTCCGCGATGTAAAGGTTGCCGGCGGCGTCCACGCTGAGCCCATGAGGCGCAAAAAGGCGTGCGTTGACCGCTGGACCACCATCGCCGGAGAAGCCCTGCGCACCCGCACCCGCCACCGTGGTAATGATGCCTGCGGTGTCAATCCTGCGGACTCGCTGATTGTCGCGATCAGAAAAGTAAACATTCCCCGCAGCGTCGATGGCGATGCCGATCGGGTTACTGAGTTTGGCGCTGGTGGCTGGGCCCCCGTCCCCGGAAAATCCGCTCGAGGATACCCCCGGTGGGCCGCTGCCCGCATAGTCCGTCAGAATGAATCCTGGGTTGGTCACCTTTTGAATACGATGCCGCCCGCTATTTGAAAAGTAGAAACTGCCCGTGCGATCTAGCAGCACATCCCACGGCGCGAAGATAAGCGTTGCCCCCGCCAGCCGGCCCGGAGTCTGATCCACACACGATGCCGTCGGAAGTCCGCAGCCTGCCATGGTCTGCATGAAATCCGTTGAAACAAGAAGCCTGCGGATCTTGGCGTTGTCGCGGTCTGCCACGTATAGATTGCCAGCGGAATCCAGTGCCACACCGTAAGGCGAATTTAGCTGGGCGCTACGGCCTGGTCCGCCATCTCCGGCTGCACCCGCGGTTCCGGTGCCGATGACGGTGGAGATGATTCCGGGTTGCGCCAGGCAGCAGGCGGCGATGACCAAAAACATTATGAGTCTGTCGCAGCCACGTGAGAATGTCCTATTAGTGCCATTTAGAAAAGTCCTATTGACTGGTAGAGGCTGGGGAGGTGGAAAACACAGGAGTTCTACCTATGAGCCAGAAGGACCGGGATCGGTTGATGGTGCTCAAGCAGGCGCAGAAGCG
>CANFEY010000002.1 GCA_947446025.1 Bryobacterales bacterium | reverse complement strand
TGGCTCGCCCGGACAGGTTCGTCCGCAGGCCCCCTACTCCGCTGCCCCTTCCAAAGGAGGTCTGGATCAACAAACCACAAAGCTCAGACGAAAATACTCTCTAAACTCCATCCCGGAGTGTCTCAAAGTCGTTGACACGCACCGCCCGACCGTAACGACCGCCGGCTTCAGCGGATGCTTGAACTGGCTACCCTTGGAAGAACGATGGACCCAACCGGCGGACTCCACCGTGCGAATGAGGTCTCGAACCTTCACGACTCAATCGCAACGCAGCGCCGAATTTTCTTTCTCCCTTCCCCTCAACCACTTCCCATTCCCCTCCCCGCCAAACCCTCGCCGAGTCTCTCTATCCTCAGCACGCAAGGGAAAACTTCTTGGCCAAGAAGCGGTGCAACGAATAATAGTGCTGGGCTCACGCCCCTCGGCCCACCGGTTTCAGATATCGGTCACGCGTCAGGGGGAGCAAGCTCGGAATCGATTCCAGCGCATCAGCGGAGTACTGAACTCCGGATGTCATCCAGAGATTGGTGCAGGCTTCGAACTCACGGCGGGCTAACAAGGTCGTCCTCTGAAAGTAGAATGAGCGGCCAGTCGAAACTATGGCGGTCGGGTTTAACACCCGGCGATAACCCGGTCCCCGACCGCCGCATCGTCCGCAGCCCTAGTGTGTCCGAATTTTACCCTGCGGGAAATGTCCCGCTGTGACTCAAAGTTGCAGTGGCCGTCCAAGCGCGCACGTGCAAAAAGCGCCACGAAGGTGTGACGATGGGACTCTGAACGGACTGTGTGGCAAGCTTAGGAGGGCCGGGGCCCTAACTTACGGCGGCGAAACCCTATTACCGCCAGCGCAATACCCATCAGTCCCAGCGTCGCCGGCTCCGGTACGGCCGTGACATCCAACGAAACGCGGCTGGCCAAATCCACAAACAGTCCCTGGAAATTAACGAACACATTGTTGGCATCGAAACTGATGCGCGATGCGTCCAGTCCGCTCACGTTTGTGGATAGAATCGTCACCGAAAGCAGTGTGGGAATGGTGCCGTTGAGATCAAACAAGTGAAAGCCGTTAAATGTTCCGCCACTAAACGTTCCGCCAGTGCCTATTTGGGTAAAGTTGAGAAGGATATTGGCGTCGGATACATCCACACTGTAGAAACCCAGCACGCTCGGGACTTCAATCCCGGCAGTAACTACTGAATCAAATGGTCCGCTGATCACGGTTCCAATATCAAAAGCGTCGTGTGTGACCCTGACGGTTTGGTCAAAAAACGTACTCGCGTGGCAAGCGGTCCCCATGGCAATGGCTACAGCCCAGACCGCGCAGGTTCGAAGTCGCATGGTTCCTCCAAGATTACCAAGCAAAATTCCAATCTCGCTGACAAGTAAGAGGATACATCAGTCATACAGTATTTGCCACCCAAACCCGGTGAGGTCGGAGTCCAACCACCCGGCGATAACCCGGTCCGCGGCCGCCGCAACGTTCTATGGCCGAAGTGAGTCCCGATGCTACCCTGAAAGCAATGCCTCCCACGCTCGCCCCCACAACCATCGTCGGAATGGACATGCCGGAAATCCAAGCCGCGCTGGGATCCGGGCATCCCAAATTTCGCGCGCAGCAAATCTACGAGGCCGTCTACCATCAGCGCGTCCGCAGCCTCGACGAAATCACCACCATCCCCAAATCCCTGCGTGACGCCCTACCCTTAGGCCTACCCGAGATCGCCAAGATCTACGACTCCGCCGACGGCACCCGCCGCTACTTGCTGAAACTTCACGACGGCAAGACCGTAGAATCCGTTTGGATGCCCGAAGGCGAACGCGCCACCATCTGCATCTCCAGCCAAGTCGGCTGCCCAGTCGACTGCAAATTCTGCCTGACGGCTTTGATGGGCCTGGAACGCAGCCTGACCGCGGGAGAAATCGTCGGCCAAGTCCTGCGCGTCGCAGGCGACCAAGGGGTCGAGCCCAACGTCGACCGGCTCAACATTGTGATGATGGGCCAAGGCGAGCCGCTGCTCAACCTACCCAACGTTTTGAAAGCCACCCGCCTGCTCGTGGACCAGCGTGGCGGAGCCATCGCCCCTCGGCGCATCGCCGTCTCCACCTCCGGCATCATCCCGAAGATCATCGAACTCGGCCAAGCCGAGATCCGGCCCAAGCTCGCCATCAGCCTCAACGCGTCGCACGAAGAGCAGCGCCAGCAGATCATGCCGATCACCCGCAAGTATCACCTCGCGGATTTGATGGACGTGTGCCGCGCTTACCCCTTGAAACCGCGCGAGAAAATCATGTTCGAGTACGTGTTACTCAAAGGCGTGAACGACACCGACGCCGACGCCGAGCGCGTCCGCAAGCTCCTCGCCAAGATCGACACCGTAGTCAACCTGATCGCCCTGAACCCCGGCCCCGGCATCCCCTTCGGCACCCCCGACCCCGAGCGCGTGGCCAGCTTCCAGGCCATCATCCGCAAATCATTCCCCTGCTACGTCCGCAAGCCCCGAGGCCTCGACGTCTACGCCGCCTGCGGCCAGCTCAGCCGCCAAGAGGCTGGACCATTTCCAGTTCTGGCTTAAACTACTTCCAGTCCGCCGTGAAAATATTGAACTCGTAGTTGCCCGTCCCCTGGTAGCTCGACGCGAACACTAGCTTCTTGCCGTCCGGCGAAAACTCAGGGAACGACGTGAACCCTCCATACGAAGTCACCTGCTCCAGCCCCGAGCCGTCCACGTTCACCATGTACAGCTCGAAGTCGCGGCTGTCGCACTTGTGCTTGTTCGACGAGAACAGAATCTTCTTGCCGTCCGGCGTGAACGTCGGAGCGAAGCTCGCGCAGCCGTACGTGGTGATCTGCTTCTGATTCGAGCCGTCGCGATTCGCCGTCCACAACTCCATCTTCATCGGAGCCGTCAGATCGTCCGCCAGCAATCCCTTGTAGGTGGCCGTCTGCTCCGCCGTCGAAGGATGGAACGCGCGCCACACCATCTTCGAGCCGTCGCGCGAAAACACGGGGCCGCCGTCATACCCCACGGACTTGGTCACCTGCTTCTTCTGCGACCCATCCGGCTTCATCGTCCACAACTCCAAATCGCCCGACGACTTCGAGGTGTAGAGGATCTCGTTGTTCTTCCAATTCACCGTCGCCTCGGCGTCATACCCGGGGGCGTTCGTCAGCTTCTGCTCGATCTTGCCGGTCTCGTCGGCGCGGTAAATATCGAAGCCCTTGTACACCGCCCACACGTAGCCCTTGCTGCGATCCGCGGGGGCAGGACACGCCGGCCCCGCCTCATGCGTGGACGCGTAGACGAAGTGCTTACTGTCCGCCAGGAAGTAGCCACACGTGGTCACGCCCTTGCCGGTCGAGACCATCTTCTGGTTCGACCCGTCAGCGTTCATCGTGTAAATCTGGTCGCACGTAGCCTCGCCGCGCGTCGATTGGAAGATGAGTTTCGACCCATCCGGCGACCAATACGCCTCGGCATTCTGCCCGCCGCGCGTAAGTTGCTTCAAGTTGGAAAGATGCGAGGCTTGGCCCCAGGCCAAGACCGGAATCAATGCGGGGCACAACGCGAGTAGGAGCTTCATAGCGCCTATTGTAGCGCCTTGGTCAGAAACAGGATCTGGCCAGTATGCCCCGAAAAATGCTGCACCACGTGGTAGATCGCCTCCAGCACGGTGACGTCTTCCCGCAGCACGTGGACCTGCTCGGTGAGCCGCGCGGGAGGCAAGCTTTCGATGACGGTGCAGGCCGCTTCCACCGCCTGCCGCAAATCCCGAACCAGCGCCTCAGGAGCTACGCCCCCGCGCGCGGCGAACTCTGCATCGCGATCACGTTGGATGGCCTGGCCGTCCACGCCGTTGAGAATCCACTGCCGGAGGTTTCCGGTCAGATGCAGCAGCAGGTTCCCCGCCGCGTTCTGCGCTTCGCCGCCCCGCACCCAGACTTGCTGCGGCGTGAGCTTGCCGATGCACTCCTCAATCTGCGCACACTGCCCGCGGAGCTTGTTAGCCGAATAACGGAGGAATTCGGATTCCGCGGTCATCCGCGAGCCTGCTCCATGCGATGCGCCCACTTGAGAAACCGGAATAACTCCCCGCGATGTTCCCACACAAAGGCGCGGAATTGCGCCGGGGAAATGTCGTCAGCGTGCAGACCCCAGTAGGTCTCGATGCGCCACCGCAGATACGGACTGCGCCACGGCTGGAGCCAGTGCCCCGCCCCGAAGCGCAACAGCAGGCCGATCATTGCTTGGCAGCCGCTGGCTTTGGCGCAGCGGCTTTCGTGCCGGCGTAGTAACCCGCGCGATGCCGCACCGTTGCGCCACGCACACCCTTGACGTCCACTTTGAGCCGCCGGTACGACCCATCCATCGGCCCCTGCGGCGCATACGCCAGGATGTACTGATTACGGATCTCATGGGCGATCTTTGGAGTGATCTCTTCCACCTCGGCCAGATCTTTGGGGTAGTAAGAGAACCCGCCGGAAGCCTCCGCCAGAACGTCCAGGGCCCGCTTCGCCTTGCGGGCCTCGCCGCGCTCTTCTTCGCTTAGCAACCCGATGGAGTAGATGAGCACTTCTGTCTCCCGCACCGTTTTCTGCAAATCTTCCAGCGTGACTTTCGAACTGGAGTTGTCATTGCCGTCAGTGACCATGAAGATCACCTTCTTGTCGTGCTTGCCCTCGGCCTTCACATAGTCGATGGTCGCGCTCAGCGCGTCCCGCATCGCCGTGCCGCCGTGGTTGTCGATGCGCTCCATTGCCTCTTCGAGCTTGCCGAGGTCGTTGGTGAACCCCTGATCTTTGTAGTAGAGGTCGTTGAAGTTGACGAAGCAGACCTCGTCATCTTTGTTGGACGCCCGGATCAACGCCACCGCCGCGGCCACCACCTTGGTGTACTTGTCCTTCATGCTGCCGCTGCTGTCGATCAGCACGCACATGGAGACGGGCACGTCTTCGCGCCGGAAGAGTTTCAACTCCTGCTCCACCAGATTCTCCGTCACCTTGAAATTCGACTTCAAGATGTCCGGGATCATGCGCCCGTCTTTGTCGACCACGCTGACGTACAACGTCACTTCCTTGGTGTCCGCCGTAAACGTCGGGGTGGTGTCCTCAGGCTGCGGCGCGGCGGGCGGAGGCGGAGGCAACTGCGCCAGCAAACTCCCGGCTGTGAGGCACGCCAGCACCGGCCACTTATTGAGCAGGCGCATAGTATCCCCCGCGAGCCCGGCTCTTCAACTTCGGGAGCTTGTCTACCTTGACCAATTTCACCTCCACTTTTCGATATCTCCCATCGCGCGTCTTATTCTTTGGACGGTACCCGAGAACGTATTCGTTACGCAATTCCAGACCGATTTTTTCCGCCACGTCCGGCAGCTCTCCCAAATTCTGGATCGCGAAGTGCCGCCCGCCTGTCTGCTCCGACAATTCGCTCAGCAGGCCCGGACCAGAGCGTTCTTCCGTGGTTCCCGCCATGCCCCCGGGCTCAAAAATTCCGATGGCATAGATTTGCACGTCCGCCTCGCGCACCGCATTCTTGACCTCCGATTCCGTGTATCGGCTGGAGTTGTCCCCTCCATCAGAGATGATGAGAATTGCCTTGCGGGCGTTACGGGCTTTTTTCATCTGATTCATGGCCATGTAGACGCCGTCCAGGAGAGCCGTCGCGCCCTTGGATTGCACGAACGCCAGCCGGTTCAGAATGTCTTCGGTTTCCGCCGTAAACGGCACCGTCAACGCCGGCCGGTCATTGAACTGCACCAGGAAAAACTCGTCCAGCGGATTCGCGGTACGCACAAACTGGGCCACGGCCTGCCGCGACTTCGATAGCTTCGATCCCATGCTCCCGCTGGCATCAAACACGACGCCCACGGAAACAGGCGCGTCTTCGGAAGTCATGGACAGGATTTCCTGCTTGACCTTGTCCTCAAACAACTCAAAGTTGGCGATATCGAGCCCCGTGACCACCTTGCCCGACTGCTGATGCGTGACGGATACAGGAATCCGTACCTCGGTTGTGTCAATGCGTAGATCGGCCCGCCGGTCCAGAATGGATTCCGCGTCGTCCGCCGCCGGCGGCTTAACGCGAGGCACAATCGCAGCGTCCTGCGCAATCATGCGTGGGAGAATGGTCAACAAGAGCAAGGCGAACACGGCAACCATTCGCATACCCTCAGTATAGCCCCAGCGCGTAAGCTGGAGCTGCCACCTCGGGCTGCCCCCTACCCCCGCACCGCCCACCGCACTAAATCGCCCATCCGAGGCGGCTTCCCCTGCATCAGAATCGTCACCCGGAAAATGCGCCCTGCCACCCAAGTCACGAACCACGTACACAACGCCACGCCCACCAGGCCCACCCACGGCTGCCACGCCGGCACCCCGCCCGGCATCGCCTGACGCATCAGCATCACCATCGGCGTGAATACGGGGACCAGGGACATCACCGTCGCCAGCGTCCCATTCGGACTCTGCGCCAACGGCACCAGCAAGAATAGCGGCACCATCAGCGGCATGGTCAGCAGCACCGCGAAACTCTGCGCATCCCGGGGAGCGCTGGTGGCCGCGCCCAGGCCCGCGCCCAGCGCGCTCAGCATAGTCACCTCCGCAATCACGTATGCGAAGAACCACGGCAGCAAGTCGAACGGCACCAGGCCGATGAACGCCGAACCGGACAATCCCAGCAGCGCTCCGATCACGTAAAACACCGAACTGGTCAGCGACCGCCCCACCGCCGCCAGCACCTTGCCCATCATCAGTTCGAAGGGAGTGGTTGTCGCCAGCAGCATCTCAAACACGCGCTGCATCTTGTCTTCAGCAATGGCTCCCAACATGGGCGCGGCACTGCCCATGACGATCATGAACATCAGGAACATCATCGCCAGGGGCACCGCGAATCCGGCGGCTTCGTTGCGCGGCTTGGCGTCCTCAATCGCTCCCTTGGCGTCCCGTGTCACCAGCCCGACACGCTCCACACGCACCGGCGCCAGCGCCTTCTCCACCGCCGCGGCATCCATCCCGGCGGCGCGCAGCCGAGCCGTTTGCAACCCCGTATTCAGCGCGCCCGTCAGCCACACACGCGTGTCATCCACGCCGCCCCCGCTGGCGAAGATAGTGACCTTATTGTCGGTGCCGATATCGGCGAACATGAACAGCTCGCCGCGCCGCACTTTGTTTGATAGATCCAGGCGCTGGCCCTGCACATCGGCTTCGTTCGGAGCCACACTCTCCAGCGCATAGGTGACGCCGGCCAGCGATTGCGCGGCCTTCGCCGCCGGATCCCGGCTGCGCTCCACCGCCGCGATGATGTCCTGCGCCGCCCCGCCCGTGTGATCCACCAGCGCGATGCGCTGCACCGTCCCCGCCTGCATCTCACGCATCAGCGCGATGCCGAAGAAGGTTCCGCCCATCATCACCGGAGCCAGCACCAGACCCACCAGGAATGCCCGCCGGAATACAGACGCCACGTAATCGCGCTTGGCGATCAACAGAATCCTACGCAGCATCCGCTGTATCCTCCACCGCCGGCCCCGCGATGCGCACAAAGATGTCGTGCAACGAAGGCTGCACCACAGAGAAGCTGTGGACCGCGCCCCTGCTCATCAACGCCTGCAGCACGGCTTGCGGATCACACCCCGGCCCGACGCGCAAATCCCTGAAACTGGCCCTGATCGCGCACCTGCTCGACGCCCCCAATCCCCTGCACCGCGGCCAGCCCGCCCGCCACGCTTACACGGATCGTGTCACTGCCGTAGCGCGCTTGAATCGACGCGAGTGTCCCATCCAGCACTTTCCTGCCCTTGAAGATCATGAAGATGGAGTCGCACAGGCTGGCCGCCACGCCCATGTCATGCGTGCTGAGGATCACGGTGGTCCCGCGCCGCCGCAGTTCCAGCACGGCTTCGCGGATCGTCTCCGCGCTCACCGGGTCCAGCCCGGAAAACGGCTCGTCCAGGATCAGCAGCTTCGGCTCCGGCACCACGGTCGCGATGAACTGCACCTTCTGGCTCATCCCCTTGCTCAGCGCTTCGACTTTCTTCGATCCCCATTTTTCCAAGTCGAGCCGCCGCAGCCACTCTTTCACTTCCGCCGTCACTTTGCGCCCAGAGCGGAGTTCGCCATAGAACTCCAGCAGCGTCTGCACTTCCATTTGCCGGTACAGCCCGCGCTCTTCGGGCAGATACCCGATCTGCTCCGCCCCCACCCCGCGCCGCTCCTGGCCGAAGACCTTGATCGAACCGGAGTCGGGATAGAAGATGTTCACGATCATCCGCATCGTGGTGCTCTTGCCGGAACCGTTGGGTCCGATGAAGCCGTACACGGAGCCTTGCGGAATGGTCAGCGAAAGATCGTCAACGGCAGTCACCGCGCCGAAGGTCTTGGTGACGTTGGAAATCTGCACGGCGTCCATAGGGAGGAATTGTCAGTGTACTACGGGCATCCCAGAGCGGTCGTTACAAAGCTATTGTGGGATTGTTAGACTATTGTAGGAACACATATGGGACGCAAGTGGAAGAAACCCCGCTACAAGAAGAAGGCGACGCTGTCGCATGCGGATGCCGCGTGGGACGTGCGATTCCAGGAGCTGAAAACCTACCGCAAGGAGTACGGCCACCTGCATGTGCCCAGCTGCTCCAAGGATCATCCCAGCCTGGGCCATTGGGTTAACCACCAACGCCTGCTCTACCGGTCCGGCCGCATGCTGTCGGAACGCAGGGACCGGCTGGAGAAGGTCGGCTTCGATTGGATTTCGCGAGGCCGTTCGGTGGAGTTCCGCGACTCCGCCTACTGGGACAAAAAGTGGGAGCGCATGTTCCGCAAGCTGGAGCAGTTCCACAAGCGCTTCGGTCACTGCCAGGTGCCAAAGACATGGGGCGGCTATCCGCGCTTGAGCGAATGGGTGAAGCGGCAGCGGCACTTGCAGGAAGAAGGGACGTTAAGCAAGGAACGTTGGCGCCCCCTGAAGGCACTGGGTCTGACGACGAAGAAGCCCGGCTCACTCGACCCGCGCTGGGAACGCAGTTTCGAGCGTCTGCTGGCCTATCGCCGTGAATTCGGCAATTGCCGCGTGCCCGCGGAATCGAAGGATCACTTCCAGTTGGGCCAGTGGTGCGTGAAGATGCGCCGGCTCAAGCGGAACGGCGTGATGAGCAGTGAGAAGCGGCGCAGGCTCGACGAAGCCGGGTTCGTGTGGGACCCGACGAAGGCGCGCGAGGCCGAACACGACGTGTTGTGGTTGAAGTGGATGGCCAAGCTGAACGCGTTCCGCGAGAAGCACGGCCATTGGCGCGTCCCGACCGATCAGCGCAGATACCACAGCCTGCGGGTGTGGATGGACAATCAGCGCATCAGCTACACGCGGGGATGGCTTCCGGCGGAACGGATCCGGCGTTTGGATGCGCTGGAGTTTCCCTGGATGAGTGAGCGCCAGCGCTTCCAGGCAGATAGCGAACAATCCTGATCGGAGGGAATCGGATGTTGAAGAGAGCGCTGCTTTTTCTCGCCGCTGGGCTCGTCATTCTGCTGCCGGGCAGTGCTGCCAATCCGTCTCTGGCAGACACATTGCGAAGGGCCAAATCCGGGGACACCGGAGCACAATACGTGGCCGGGATGATGTATCTCTTCGGGCAAGGTACGCCGCCGAATCGGACCGAAGGTGTTCGTTGGATTGAGAGCAGTGCCCGATCCGGCCTGCCCCAGGCGCTGGTTGCGCTGGCGGTGTTGAACGACATTGGGTACGGTGTGCCCCTCAATGTCGAACGAGCGACGCAGTTGCGTCAGCAGGCTGCCAAGGCCGGGAATCCGACGGCGCGGGCGCAGCTTGAAGCAGACGTCAAAATGCCGGGCGCGCATGACTTCCGCCGGGGAGATGCCCTCGACGATTTCAAGCAGTACGCCGGGGCATTCGTTTACGCAAAGAAATCCGCCGAGGCCGGCAGCCCTGACGGGCAGGAACTGCTGGGGCGGGCTTATCTTTTCGGACACGGAACAGCTAAAAATCCAGCCGAAGCCATCAAGTGGTTTCTGAAATCGGACGCAGGCGGGTCAGCCGGCGGATCGCGTGCCATGGGCTACGTCTATGAATTCGGTGTGGGCGTGGCCGTGGACCGCAAGAAAGCGCTGATGTATTACGACCGCGCAGCGGCTCGCGGCAGCGCCATCGCCAAGAAAGTCGCCGCGAATCTACGTTCGCCCGACTATGACCGTCCCCCACCTTCCAATAACGGCGGCGGCGGCCAGACGTTTTGCACCAGCGGCATGGTCTGGGATTCAGGCATGGGTTACTGTAGAAGTCCCTTGTCGTTTGATCCCCCGAGTATGCCCACCAACAGTGGGCCGTAGATACGACGGCGAGAACGCCCCTCCACCTCACCGAGAGCGGCTCCCTTGGAGTAGAATGAACCATCGTATTCAACCTTAAGGAGACTACCGTGACCCATCCCAAACCTGCCGGGCTTCGACGGAGGCAATTCATCGGCGGAGCCGGACTGCTCGCGCTCGGCGGCTCGCGGCTCTTGGCGCAGACCACGGCGGATCTGCTGCTGGTCAACGGGAAGATCCACACGATGGACGCGGCGAATCGCGTGGTGCCGCAAGCGCTGCTGCAGAATGGGCGCTTCACCGCCGCGGGCAACAACCTGCGCGCCCCGGGCGGCACACGCCGCATCGACTTGAAGGGCCGCACGGTGCTGCCAGGACTGATCGACGCGCACAATCACATCGTGCTGGTGGGCAACCGGCCTGGGTGGCACACGCCGATGGAGCACGTGTTCACGATCCCGGACGCCATCGCGGCGTATCAGGCACGTAGCAAGGACGTGCCCGCGGGCGAATTTATCTCGACCATCGGGCCGATCTCCGCCATGCAATTCGCGGAGCGCAGGCTGCCTACGCTGACGGAGCTGGATGCGGTGAACCGTCCCGTCTACATCCAAGCCGCCCAGGGAGGCGCGCGCACCAACACGGCGGGCAAGACCTGGTTCGCGGCCCGCAACATCACCGTGGGAGCCGATGGCGCCATCGCTGGACCGGCGCTGACCGCCGCCCTGCTCGCGCTGCGTAAGGAATTCCTCACCCCGGCCACGCGCAAGCGTTCGGCGATGGACGCGCTGCAGTATTACGCCAAGCTCGGCATCACCACGCATCGGGATTGCGGGGCGTTCCACGCGGAAGAACTTTCCGGCGGGCTGGCGAATGAGAACACCTACACGATGCACGATCCGTTCCTTGCTTTGCAGCACGATGGCACGCTGCCCGCGCGCATGCGGCTCGATTACCTGCATCAGGATTCGCCCACCGCGAACCCTTCGTTGCCCACGCTGGCGCAGCGGCTGCGCAACGCCTTCCCCTTCTTCGGCGACGAATGGGTGAAGACCGGCGGCATCGGCGAATTCACCGGGGGCGGCGTGGAAGGTCTGCGCGCCATCGCCAAAGCGGGCTGGCGCGGCGAAGACCACGCGCTCAATTTGAACGGCGTCACGCAGCTGATCAAGGACCGCGAGACCGTGAACGCGGAGATCCCGTTGAAGGACCTGCGCTGGATCATCTCGCACATCCCCGACTTCCCGGTGGATCTGGCGAACCGCATGGACGCCATGGGCATGGGGGTGCTGGTAGGCTGGGGTCCGCTGCGCGCGCCGACGCCGGCGAATTCCAGCTTGGGTCCGCCCTACCGCATGCTGATGGGGCACAAGATCAAGAAGGGCTACCACTCCGACGGCGGCGACATCACGCTGATCAATCCGTGGCTGAACTTTTCGACGATGTACACGGGCAAGAATCTGGCCGGCCAGGCGATCCTCGGCGACCAGGCGCTCACCCGGCAGGAGACGCTCTGGCTCGCCACGGCGGCGAACAAGTGGTTCCTGCGCGAGGATGACCTCGGGTCGATTGAAACTGGCAATCGGGCGGACCTCACGGTGCTCGACCGCGACTGCTTCACTGTCAGCGACGAAGACTTCAAGCGGACGCGCTCACTGCTGACGGTGGTCAGCGGCAGGATCGTCCACAACGACGGGGTCGTCTAAATGGTGTCAGACACCATTTAGAACTGGAAGCGGCCGACGATGGTGCCTTGACGTTCGCCGTTGACGGTACCGGTTAGGTTGGTGGTGCCGAAGCCGCTGATGTAGCGTCCCAGCGCATCCCTCGTGTACGCGGCGCCCAACGTTGTACTGGGCTGGATCTGCGGTCCGGTAGCAACCGTCGAACCCTGAAGGACCGTGATCGTCCGGTTGAAGATGTTGCTGAATTCCGCGCGGATCATGAACGTCATGCCTTCGCGAATCCGGAAGATGCGTCCCGCGCTCATCAACTCCGACGGACGGCGCTGGTACCGATAGTCGTTGTAGAAGGCCGCGGACGGACTGAAGGTGCCATTGGGCGTGTTCGTCCAGGCCGCCTCATTCAACACAATGGTGCGCGCCGGATCGTAGCAGTGGCAATTCAGGTCCACCAGATAGAGCGGTTGGCCGGGAACGCGCGTCGAGTACGTGGAACGCAGCAGGGATGCGTTGTTGTTGTTCCCCGGACTCGCGGGCGTTTGAACCGGCAACCCGCTGAAATACTGCAGCACGGCACCGATCTGCCAATCCTTCACGATGGTGTCCACCACACGATTCACGCCCCAGCCAGGCAGCGTATAATTCGCCGCGATCACCATCATGTGCGGACGCGAGAAGCTCGAAAGTTGCTTGTTGTTGTTGCGGTTGAATACGTCATTGATAATTCCTCCGCCCAGATTATCATTCGCGCCCAGCGTGAGTTCCTTGGAGTATGTGTAGGTCCACGTGAAGTCCAGCCCACGCGAGAAGCGCTTGGTGGCCTTCATCTGGAGCGAGTCGTACCAAGTTTTGCCCAGGGGCGCGCCCGTGGCGGCGAGACCGGTGAACTGCGGGAACGGCCGCAACGACTGCGCCACCGTCTGTCCAACGGGGAAGCCCGTATACGGGACCAGACTGCGGAAACGAGCCGCAGCCACGTTGCTCAGTTGCGAGGTCAAAATCGTCCGGTCCGCGGCATTCGACCAATCGAGTCCGTACCTGCTTGCCAAAATCCCGGGCTGCAGCGCGTTGTAATCCACCATCCCAGCCGCTCTCCACCACACCCCGCGGTTCCCCACGTAGGAGGCTTCGACAACCAAATCCCGGAAAATTTCCCGCTGCAGACCCACGTTCCACTGCCAAGTCCGCGCCGGACGTCCGTAGTTCTGGTCCACCACCGCGGGCCCGCCGGCGATATTGGCCGGACTGTTCGGGAACAACGACGGGGTGAGATTCGGCCAAGCAGGAGCAGCAGGAATCCCGTTGCTGAGAATCATGGACGAGTCGCCAAAATTCTGCGGGGTGAACGTCTGCGCCGCGCCCGCGGCACCTTGTCCACCGCCCTGCGACATGGAGTAGCTAAGCCCAAGTCCCGCGCGCAGCACCGTCTTCGAATCGATTTGATAAGCGGCACCCAAGCGCGGCGCGTAAGCCCAAGGATAGTTCTTGGCGAAGCGGCAGTTGCAGTTCGCCTCGAAAATCGAAGCGCCGGGATGACCGCCCGCGTTCGGGTTGATCACCGCCGGCGAGAAACTGGGCGAACGACCGTGGTGCTCACGAGGATAGGTGAAGATGTCCCAACGGACGCCGTAATCAAGCGTCAATTTACGCGTCAACTTCCAGGTATCCTGCGCGAACCAGGACAGGAACAAGCGCCCGCCGCGCGTATTTGTCGGCTGTGCGATGGTCACGTTGTTCACGCGCCCCAGCAGCATACTGGCGTACGGGAAGCCGCTGAACAAGCCGCCCTTGGCCTGGCCGGCCGCGAAGAAACTGTTGTCGGTCTGATTTTCACTCCAAGTAAAGTTCCCGCTGGTGTTGGTGAGCGTGCTATCCGGATATCCATCGATACGGAACTCGCTGCCGAACTTGTAAGTGTGGTTGCCCTTCACCCAGCTGAGGTTGAGCTGAGCCGTGGGCCGTTGCAGAAGGTTGCGCACCTGGCCGATGCCAGGACCCGTGGTGGACATGCCGCCGCGGCTCTGCTGTCCCAACATCGCTCCGAAGACGGGGATGCGGGCGCCATTGTTCGGCCCAATCGTTCCGCCCGTGATTCCCAGGACCTTGACCATGTCGAAATCGGTAATGGGGGCCTTATCGCTGAAGTCGTTCACGACGTAGCCGACGCCGAAGTGGAGCAGCATGGTCGGCGTGATGGTGTAGTCCAAGTTGCCACGCCACGTGCGCGAGTAAATGAACGTGCCGCGCGTCGCCGTCAGCACATCCGGGAACCCTTCCGATGATCCGAAGCCCGTCGCGTAGGGCGTCTCTGTTTCCGTGGACGAGCGGTAGAATCCGATCTTGAGCTTCGAGCTGAAGCTGTGGTCGATCTTGATGGAGATGAGCGGCGTCAAACGGTTGCTCGGGAACGCATTCAAAAAATTGTTGATCAGGCCAGGACTCGTCGGTGCGGGAATCAAGCTCTGATACTTCACCGACGAAGGGTCGAACCGCGCCACCGGAATGATGTTGCCAGGGAACTGCAAACGGGCGCGGGTCCCGTTTGCGGCCAGACGCTCAGTGTTGGGATCGAAGATCATCCCTTCGGAAATCGCGTTGCCCAGTCCGTCCGTGGCGATCGCCCCCGTGAACGGACGGTTCGTCAGCGCGCTGGTAAAGTTGCCGTCACGATACGCCTGAATGGGCACCGTGCGCGTCTGATCGCCAATACGGGCGTTCTCCTTGAAAATTTCCGTATTGAAGAAGAAGAACGTCCGATCCTTGCCGCTGTATACCTTCGGGATCGAGACCGGTCCGCCGACGCTTCCACCGAAGTCATTTCGGCGATTCCGATTGCGGATCTTGCTGAACGGCTGGCTGGCATTGAACGCTTCGTTTACGAAGTAGTCGTACAAAGATCCATGGAAATTATTGCCGCCCGACTTGGTGGTGAACTGGAACAACCCAGATCCGGCTTGACCAAACTCCGCCGAGTAATTCGACGATTGAATCGCGACTTCTTCCAGCGCTTCCACGCTGGGCTGCATTTGCTGCTGCGACGAGGACGTGTTTACGCCGTTGGTAATGTCCTGGCCGTCCAACTTGATTCCGTAGGTGTTGGCCGGCGCACCGTTTACGCGCATCGCCTGTGCTGGATTGAAGAATACGCCCGGGGTCAGCAACGAAGCGGCCAACGGATTGCGCACGCCGGCAGGACTGGCTACGCCGACGCCGACTCCCAGAATCGGCAGCGAGTTCAGCCGCGCCGTGGTTACGTTCGAAGCCATGGCTCCACTCTCAGTGGTCAGCAAGGACGCCTGGTCGGTCACGGTGATCGACTCGGCCGAGGTGCCGACTTCCAGGTTCACGTCCACCCGGATCGTTTGTGCGGTCTGCACGCCCAGGTTCTGGCGGATGTAGTTCTTAAAGCCGGGGACGTTGACGGTCAACTGATAGGTGCCTACCGGTAGGGTGCCAAAGGTGAAATTGCCAGTGCTGCTGGAGGTACCCTGCTGCAGCGCGCCTGTGGCTGCGTTGGTCAGCTCCAAGGCAGCGTTGGCGACCACCGCGCCGGCGGGATCGGAGATGGTGCCGGTAATGGTCCCGGTTGCGGTTTGCGCAAAGGAAACGGCGGAGCACAGCAGTAGTGCGGAGAACAAACTCAAGGAACGCATAGACCCTCCCAATTCGCCCGTCACCAAAAACGGGGCATCTACGAAATCGTAGGGGATCGGTGGATGGAAGTCAATGCACGCGCGCGGTTAGTCTTCGAAGTGGTGGTGCGATTCGGTGTGCGCGGCGCGCTGTTTTTCGCCACGTCCGGCGGCGGCGCGTTTGTGGGCTCCCATGAGATTCGCGTGGCGCTGGCCGTCGGAACTGGTGGCCGCGAGCGAGATCTGCTGTTCCAGTGCCGCGCCCTGGCACGCGGGACAAGCGGGGGCGGGAGAGGTGGGGCGGAGCAGGTACTCAAAGTTGTGCCCACATCCCAGGCACTGGTATTCGTAGATGGGCATCCAAAACAAGTGTACAAAAGAAAACGCCGCTGCCCATTGAAGGGAACAGCGGCGTTTCCGGATTGATGCGGCCTACTTCGGCGCGTCCTGTTACTTAGGAGCGTCCTGGATGATACCGGAGTTGGCGCTCTTGGCGGCGCGGGCCGCTTTGATTTTCTTGGTTGCGAGATACTTGGCCAACCAGCCATCGGCCTCGGTGGTCGCCTTATCGTATTCGGCCTTGTCTTCAAAGAGGTCGGCGCGTTCACGAATCAGGAGGTTGATATAGGCCATGGAGTTCTCGTATTCGGCGTCGAGCTCAAGCGACTTCTGCAAGTCGGCTACGCCCTGATCGAGGATGGTGGTGAACTTTGCCTTGAGGTCGTCGCGGACCTTCTTGTCTTTGATGGGACCCGGGTCATCCTGGCGCATGTGGACGGACTGCCGTGCCGCCAGCCATTCTTTCGCCCACTTGGTGTAGCCGATGACGGCCAAGCTGTAGTAATGCTCGGCGGTGGGAGCAACGGCGATGTGCTTCTTGTGCCACTCAGTGGATTCATCCAGCTTGGCCATCTTCTGGTCGTACGTCAAGTCGGCCTGCGTGGTGGCTTCGCTGAAGGCCATGGAGGCCATGGAGGCGAGCGCGGTGGTGTCGCTGGGCGAAGTTTCAAGGACCTTCAGGAAACCTTCTTTCGCCAGCTTGGCGAATCCCTGATTTTCGGGAGACTCTGCACCGGGAATCCACTGGCTCATGTAAGAGACGGCGAGATAGAGACGGGGAGCGTCCCATTCCGGGTCAAGGGCCATGGCCTGTTTGAAGTGCTCGGCGGCGTCACCGAATTTGCCGACTTTGGTGGAGGCGACGCCCTTGTTCAAGTGGTCGCGGGCGGCCAGGTAGTCGCAACCGGTCCCTAACAATGCCATCATTCCGGCCAGTACGGCCGCGGCTAACGGTGTTTTTTGCATCGTCGTAATCCCTCTATTCGCCCGCTTCAATCTTGGGCGTCATCAAACCAATCTTGTCAATACCCACGCCCTTGGCCACGTCGATAGCGAAGGCGACGGTCTGGAAGTCCAGGTCCGGATCGCCCTTGACGAACACAACGCGTTCGGCGCGGGTGGCGAAGATTTGGGTGAGGCGCGGTCCCAGGAATTCCTTTTGCACGTCTTCCTGGTTGAGCTTGAAGTTGCCCGCCTTATCGATCTGAATCACGACGGTCCGGTCATCGTTTTCTGGCGGAGGCGGCTGATTCTTCTTGGGAGGTTGCGGCGCCAGGGCGTCCAAGCCGTAGGGGGTCAGGGGTGTGATCACCATGAAGATGATGAGCAGCACCAGCAAAACGTCGATCATCGGCGTGACGTTTATATCCGCCCGCGGCCCGCTGCCGCCGCCTACATTCATTGACATAACATGTCTCCTATTTGCTTGCGGGCGGCTATTCGGCCGGCCGCTGGTTCTGCAACGCTTCGGTCAACAAGCCCAATTCATCCACACCCGCGCCGCGCAGGAAATCGATGACTTCTTCCACCGCGCCGTACTTGGCGCGCGCATCGGCCTTAACGTAGACAGTTTTGTCCAGGCGGCCAGTCAAGAGGTCAGCCACCTTGGTGGGCAATTCGTCGGGGGTGACGCGGCTGTTGCCGGGCATCAAAAATGTCTGGCCGTTACGGGTGATCGCCACCATAATGGCGTCTTCCGCGTCCGCCGCCTTCATGGCGATCGCGTTGTTCGCCTTGGTCAATTCCACGGTCTGGCCCTTGCTGAGCAAGGGCGTGATGACCATGAAAATGATGAGCAGCACGAGCATGACGTCCACCATGGGAGTCACGTTGATGTCGGATACAATCGCTGGAGCTTTCTGTTTCTGCATATCTCTTGGCGCTCCTAACGCCTTGGGATTCGCCCCACGGCTTCTTGCAGCCGCAGGGCGCCCCTTATTTCAACTCGCTTGCTTCAGGTCTCGAAAAACTACTTGCGCGCGCCTTGCGTACGCTTGATGAAGTAGTCAATCAATTCGGAACTGGAGTTACCCATTTCCACGTCGAACGCTTCCACGCGGTTGCTGAAGTAGTTGAACATCCACACGGCGGGGATGGCGACGAGCAAACCGATGGCGGTGGCCACGAGGGCTTCCGAAATACCACCGGCGACCGCGCCCAAGCCGGTGGACTTTTCCGCCGCGATGCCTTGGAACGCGTTGATGATGCCGACCACGGTGCCGAGCAACCCTACGAAGGGAGCGGAAGAGGCGATAGTGGCCAGAGTGGAGATACCGCGCTTCAGTTCAGCGTGGACAATGGCTTCCGCGCGTTCGAGAGCACGGCGGGAGGCGTCGATTTCCTCACCGGAGATGTCGGAGCTTTTCTGGTGGGCTTGGAATTCCTGCAAACCGGAAACCATCACTTTGGCCAAGTGGCTCTTGGGGTAACGGTCGGCGATCTTGATGGCTTCGTCCAGCTTGCCTTCGCGCAGCGCGCCGGCCACGGCCGGAACCAGCTGACGGGACTGCTTGCGCGCCCCGTTAAAGGCGATCAAGCGGTCAAACATCACGCCGAACGACCAGATCGACATGATGATCAGGATGATGACGACCGAACGGGCCGGCCACAACATCGAATCCCACATCGAAACCAAATCAAATTGAGGGGCGTCCTGGAACAGCATCAGTGCCCATACTTGCGCTTGTAACAACATTTCTAGAGTCTCCTGCGAGTTGAAATTTAATCTGTCCGGCGGCATTCTGGCACCGCCACCTACTTACTACGAACTGCATTGCTCTTTAATTTAGAGCAAAATTGACTTCAATTTCAGTGAGCACTTCCACCGGCTCATTGTTGAGCAGGTAAGGACGGTATTCCCACTGACCTACGGCGTCTAGAGCTGACTGGCGCAACATTGCCGGACCGCTCACGACTTGAAGATTTTGAATTTTCCCATCTTTGCCGATGGTGGCGCTGAGAATAACGGCGCCTTGAACGCGTGCCTGCTTGGCGATGGGCGGATAGTTGGGGCGAATTTGCTTGACCAAGTTCCCCTTGCTGACGCCGGAGCTGACGCGCTGCGGACCAACCGGCTTGGGGGGCGGCGGGGGCGGCGGGGGCGGCGGGGGCGGCGGGGGCGGCGGAGCACCACCGAGCACACCACCAACGGCACCCGTAGGAGCACCTACACCGCCAACGACGCCGACGACGACGTCCTGCGACGCGGGCGGGAGTTCCGCCTCAGTGATGATGGCGACGTTTTTGGGGATGGTCTTGGGAGCAATCAGCTGACCCGAGACGAATTGACGGGGGGCCACTTTGACCACCTTGACCACCTGAGGCGGAGGCGGCGGGGGCGGCGGCGGGGGAGGTGCGGGGGCCACCAGCATCGAGGTCAAGGACGCCGTGGGCAGCACGTCCGTGAAAATCAGGGGGATGATGATAAGGATCGCCAAGATCGCTAGCTGAATAATGGCCGAGAGAAGGACCGTCCAGCTCTTATTTGTTTTTCCGACACCATCTACAAACGTTTGATCAAACATGAATAATCCCCTTACGGTGAACTAGTAACGCCGCACTACTTTCTTCTTGCTAGTTGCCTGCTCTACCGGCTTTTCAATACTGACTGGCCGGGCAGCAGCGGCTGCGGCGGCGGGTTTCTTGGACGCGACGAAGTCTTGCCAGAACACCAGAATTGGACTGGCTACGAAAATCGAAGAATAAGTACCAACGCAAATTCCTACCACCAACGCGAATGAGAATCCTTCCAGCACGTCGCCACCAAATAACCACAGGGCGAGTGCTGTCAGGAATGTGAGGCCTGAGGTCAGAATGGTCCGGCTGAGGGTTTGGTTGATGCTGTCGTTGATGAGGTCGGTCATAGACCCGGCGCGGCGGGTCTTCATGTTCTCGCGGATACGGTCAAAGACGACGATGGTGTCATTCATCGAGTAGCCGACCAAGGTTAGGAGCGCGGCGACGACGGTGAGTGAAATTTCGCGATTGGTAAGAGAGAACAGTCCCAGCGTGATGAGCGTGTCATGGAACACGGCGATCACGGCAGCCAAGCCGTAGATCCACTCAAAGCGGAAGGCGATGTAGATGAGCATCGCGGCCAGCGAGTAGAGCGTGGCGTAGACGGCCTTTTGCTTGAGCTCGGCGCCGATCTTGGGGCCGACGACGTCGGTGGAGAGGATGGCGAACTTGCCTACGACACCGGCTTCCTTGATGGAGCCGAGAACCTCGGCACTGACGCCGGGGACGCCGGAGAGGTCATCGAGCGAAGCAATGATGCCGCCCTTGGCGATGCGGAAATCGCGGATGCCGTTGACCAGCTTTTGGATTTCGTCTTCCGCCACGGGGATGCCGGCGCGGCCGCGCAGGGTATTGGCGAGGTCTTCCGAGGAAGTGTTGTTGAGATCGACCTTGCCCTCGGTTCCCCCGAACATGCCGCGCAGGGAGGTTTCGATCAGGTCACGATTGGCGTTCAGTTCGGTTTCGTTGGTGAGCTCGGTGCCGATCAGCAGTTCGGGCGAGCCGGTGCCGGTGATGGGCTGGACGGAGATTTCACCCTTGATCTTCTGCGCCAGTTCAGTGCGGATCTTGTCGACTGGAGGCTCAGCCTGGAAGCGGACGCGCATTTCGGCACCGCCCTTGAAGTCGATGCCGTAACTGAGGCCGCCTTTCATCGCCCAGCTGGCCATTC
Organism: Bryobacterales bacterium; assembly: GCA_947446025.1. Lineage (GTDB taxonomy): Bacteria > Acidobacteriota > Terriglobia > Bryobacterales > Bryobacteraceae > Palsa-187. The sequence continues at coordinate 132,245 of CANFEY010000002.1, read as the reverse complement.
CCACCGCGGTGAGCAGCAGGGATGCGCCGATGAACGGCCACTTCCATTTCAGGAAGTCAAAGTGTGTGTCTCTGAATAATTCCATTCGTTCCAGGCCTAGTGCTGTAGACACCGGCCACATTCCTAAAGTTCCATCAGCCGCGAAGGCCTTCAAGCCGATTTAGGTTACCACAGATCCCGGGTTGTAGCAATCAAATAGGCCTAAATACTCAGAGTCTCCGGGCGCTGCTTACCGCTCAGGCCCCACTCGAACATGACGCGCGAGACGAAGATCGCGGTAAACAGGTTGGCGATCAAACCGATAACGAGAGTGACCGCAAATCCTTTGACCTGTGTGGTGCCGAAGAGGAACAGGAGAGCGCAGGAGACGATGGTGGTCAAGTGGGTATCGATGATGGTCAGCAGCGCCTTACCGAAGCCGTTATCGATCGCCGCCGCCACTCCCTTGCCCGCGTGCAGCTCTTCCCGGATGCGCTCAAAGATGAGGACGTTGGAATCGACCGCCATACCGATGGTCAGAATCACACCGGCGATGCCGGGCAGGGTGAGGACGGCTCCGAAGTAGGAGAGCGCGGCGATGAGGATCAGCGCGTTGAGGATCAGCGCCACCACCGCGTTCACACCCGCGCCCTTGTAGTAAACCAGCATGACAAAAATAACTGCGATCAAACCCGCCAGACCCGCGTACATGCCGCTGCGGATGGAGTCGGCTCCTAGCGAGGGGCCAACGGTGCGTTCTTCGAGGTAGACGAGCCCGGCGGGAAGTGAACCGGCGCGCAGGTTCAGCGCGAGGTCGGAGGCGGCCTGCTGGTCCCCGATGTTGTTGATCACGCCGCTGTCGGTAATTTTCGACTGGATGTTGGCGGACATGATGATCTGGTCATCGAGTGCGATGGCCATGGGCTGATTGATGTGGGTGCCGGTGAAGTCGCCGAAGCGCTTGGCAGCGTCCTGAGAAAGGACGAAGGTGGTTTCCCAGAGAGTGCGGTTGGTGGCGCTGACTTGCGGCTGAGAGTTGCGGATATCGCGGCCGGTGACCACGGGAGTGCGGGCCACGATGTAAACTTCGCCCGTCTTGCCCGGTTTGATTTGGGAGCCGAAGCCGAGCACTCCGTTCTTGCTGGTGAGGGCTTCTTCGCGCGATCCGAAGGGTCCGCCCTGGACTTCGAAGAATTCGAGCTTGGCGGCGGTCTTGAGAATCTGCTTGATGCGAGCCGGATCTTCGACACCCGGCAACTGCACTAGGATTTCGGTTTCCGAATTGGTGCCGCCGCGCTGTTGTACGCTGGATTCGGCTAGGCCCAGACCGTTGATCTTCTTTTCGATCGTGTTCATGGTCTGGGTACGCGTGTCGCGCAACATGGCCAGGGCGTCGGTGGGTTTCATGGTCAGCTTGAAATCGGCTCCAGCGGAAACCATGTTCCAGACGCCGTAGCTTTCGGTGATGAGTTGGCGCAGATCGCCGCCTTGGGTGGGCGGGACGCCGGAGATGGTGATGGCGATGCTGGCGGCTTCGGCGATGGTGGCCGGGTCATTGCGGACGATGTCGCCGACAGCAATGCGCTTGGCGGTCATATCGCCGCGCAGGCGTTGGATGACGGTGTCGGCTTCCGACTTAAAGGCGTCCTGCACCTGAATTTGCATCACCAGGTGGCTGCCGCCCTTGAGATCGAGCCCCAGGTGGATGTTGTTGGCGAAGTTTTCCTTGATCTGGTCAACGGAGGTGGGCAGGCCGATGATGCCGTACACACAGGCCAGGGTGACGGCCAGGATGATCAAGGCTTTGTACTTCAGGTTTTGCGAAATCACTTTTTGTCTTCCTTCGTTTCCGTCGTAACGACGCTGGCCACCGAACTGCGGGCCACTTGTAACTTTACATTGTCCGGGCGGATGCGCAGAATCAGCGTATCAGGGTTGACGTTCACGATGACACCCACGATGCCGCCGGAGGTGACCACTTCCTTGCCGGCTTCGAGCGAGGCAAGCATAGTTTCCTGCTGTTTTTTCTGCTTCTGCATCGGCATGAAGATGAGCACGTAGAAGATGCCCGCGATGGCGAGCGGCATCAGCAACTGGCCGTATCCGCCGAGCGGGCTAGCCGGTGCTTGAAACCAGAAGGCTTGTGGGACAAGCATGAGACCGTGCGTGAGGTGATGCATTGCGGGACCCGTTACTGCGCTTTCGAGCGGACTTCCTTTAGATACTCAGGGAACTTGCCGATTAGTATAGCCTGCCTGATCCGCCTCATGATGTCAAGATAGTGGCGCAAGTTATGCAAGGTTGCGAGCGTGGAAAACGAGATTTCGTTGGCCAGGAACAGGTGCCTTAAGTAAGCGCGCGAAAAATTCTTGCAGGTGTAACACGGACAAGCGGCATCCACTGGGGCGGCGTCGTCTTTGTACTGGGCTTGTTTGATGCCAACCTTGCCTGTACTGGTGAACAGGTACCCGTTACGCGCGTTGCGGCTGGGGAGTACGCAATCCATCATGTCGATGCCGCGGGCGACATATTCCGGAAGCTCGTCCGGCATACCCACACCCATGGCGTAGCGCGGGCGGTCAGCAGGGAGCATGGGCGCGACGATCTCGGTCATCTCCATGCTTAAGGGGCGGGGTTCGCCGACGGAGAGGCCGCCGATGGCGTAGCCGTCCGCATCGAGCTTGAGGAGTTCTTCGGCGCAGTGGCGGCGCAGGTCCGGGTACATGGAACCTTGCACGATGGGGAAGCACGCCTGCTTGCCTTCGGAGTGTTGGCGGTAGTGCTTGTAGGCAGAGCGCGCCCAGCTGAGCGTGCGTTCGGTGGAGATGCGGGCGGCTTCGTGGGTAGCGGGGTAGGCGAGGCACTCGTCGAGGACCATCATGATGTCCGAACCGAGCGCGCGCTGCACGTCGATGGTGGATTCGGGCGTGAACATGTGCGCGTCGCCGTTCAGGTGCGAATGGAAGAGCACGCCTTCGTCGGTGACTTTGCGGAGGCTATCGAGGGAGAAGACCTGGAAGCCGCCGGAGTCTGTGAGGACGGCTCGGGGCCACTGCATGAAGCCGTGCAGGCCGCCGAGGTTGCGCACGGTTTCCGGGCCAGGGCGCAGGAAGAGGTGGTAGGTATTGGCGAGGACGATTTTCGCGTCGAGGTCATTGATGAGGTCGCGGGGGAGGAGTCCTTTGACGGTGGCCTGGGTACCGACGGGCATGAAGACGGGGGTTTCAACGGTGCCGTGGTCGGTGTGAAGGAGACCTGCTCGGGCACCGGTGTGGGGGCAGGTGGCTTGTAGCTCGAAGTGAAGCACAGGTCTTATTGTACGTGGGGCGGGTTTCCGACCTGCCAGAGTGAGATCTTCTTGTCCGGAATCCCACTATTGGAGTATGAGCTTCTACCGGCGGCGATTGCCGCACTGGCACCCTGAGGGAGCGTCCATCTTTCTAACTTGGCGCCTGTTCGGGAGCCTGCCTCGAACCGCGCCGGTTGCCGTGGCAGGCTAAACCGAAGGGCAACGATTCGTCGCACAAGACCGCGAGTTGGATGGGGCGGGGTACGGGCCGACTTGGCTGAAAGACCCAAAGGTAGCGGGGTGCGTGATCGAGACTCAGCCGTTTTGGCAGGATGAGAGTTACGATCATTGGGTGCGCGACGACAAGGAGTTTGGGCGGATCGTTTCTTATATTGAGGCGAACCCTGTCAGGTCAGGGCTGGGCTGGTGGAGGAGGCTGTGGAGTGGGCGTGGTCTAACGTTTCTTGGCAGGTCGGGAACCTGCCCCACGCTCCATGAGACCGGGGTGGCCGCAGCCAGCCAGCAGCGGCAGAAGGGACAGCAGCAAGCAGCGGTTCGTCACGCTGGCATTGTATGAGATTGTGCTGGCAGGTCGGGAACCTGCCCCCGAACCTGCCCCACGGTTGACACCTCCATCAGCGGGGCCTACTCTTGCCTAGAGAGGTCACCAATGAAGACTGCGCTTTGCATTGCGCTTGCCTGCGCGCCGTGGATGCTGGGGGCGGAGCCTACGTTTACGCGGGACATTGCGCCGATTTTTCAGGCGCGGTGCGAGGAGTGCCATCGAGCGGGGACAGCGGCTCCGATGGCGCTGGTGACTTATGAGGAGACGCGGCCGTGGGCGAAATCCATTAAGGAGCGTGTGGTGCGGCGGGAGATGCCGCCGTGGCACATCGATAAAAACGTCGGCGTGAAACATTTTGAGAACGACCGGTCGTTGACGGATGTGCAGATCGATACGATTGTGCGCTGGGTGGACGCGGGCGCGCCGAAGGGCGATGCGAAGGACATGCCTGCGGCGAAGCAGTGGCCGAAGGAAGACACATGGGTGACGGCGAAGCTACTGGGGGAGCCGAGCTTTGTGGTGAGCACCGATCCTTACACCATGCCGGCTCGGGGGCAGGATGTGTGGTGGAAGCCGATCACTCCATTGCCGATTACCGAGCCGCGTTGGGTGCGGGCGGTGGAGATCCGTCCGGCGACGCTGGCGGGGCGCAAGATCACGCATCACGCGCGGGCTGACTTGGAGCAGGACGATCCGGCGGCCGAAGACCGCAGTCCCCGGCCAGCGGGGTTCCTGATGGAGTGGGCGATCGGCAAGCAGAACGATGTGTTCCACGCCGATAGCGGCAAGCTGCTGGTGCCGGGGGCGCGCATCCGGTGGGAGATGCATCTGCATGCGGTGGGTGAGGAGATCCGGGACAACGTGGAACTGGCCGTGTGGTTGTATCCGAAGGGCCAGGAACCGAAGTACAAAACGCAGCTGACATTTTTACCGGGCACGCCTAGGGTGAACGGATCGCAGCTGATCGACATTGCGCCGAATTCGACGGCACAGACTTCGGGCATCACGGTGCTGCGGCAGCCGGCGCGGCTCGACAATTACCAGCCGCATATGCACCTTCGCGGGAAGGCGATGCTGATGGAAGCGATCCTGCCGAACGGGACGACGCAGACGCTGAGCTACGTCAACAATTTCAACTTCAACTGGATGAACAATTACATCTATGCGCCGGAGGAAGCGCCGCTGGTGCCGGCGGGGACGCTGATCCGGGTCACGACGTGGTACGACAACACGTCGGCAAACCGCAACAATCCGGACCCAGACCAGTGGGTGGGTTTCGGGGACCGGACGGTGGATGAGATGTCACACGCGTGGGTGAATGTGACCTACCTGCCGGAGAAGGATTACCAGGAACTGCTGGCGAAGCGGAAATGAGACGCGCGATTCTAGCGGTTTTCCTGGCTGGCGCGTTGCAGGCGCAGAGCAAGCTCCCGATGGAGCCGTTGCGAGATTCCGGGCAAAGCGTTACGGGGGCGTTCGAGGGCTGGTTCAAGAATCCTGACGGCACGTTCAGCATGCTGGTGGGGTACTTCAATCGCAACTTGCAGCAGGCGCTGGACATTCCAGTTGGGCCGGACAACAGCGTTGCTCCAGGGGGGCCGGACCTCGGGCAGCCCACGCATTTCGCCAGCGGGCGGGCGTGGGGCGTGTTCGTGGTAACGGTGCCGGCGAACTTCGGCAGCGGCAAGCTGACGTGGAGCATCACGGCGAACGGGCAGACTACGTCGGTTCCGCTGAGTCTGAATCCGCTATGGGAGATTTCGCCGTTCCTCGAGAGCGGCATCGGGAACACACCGCCGGTGATCGCGTTTGACGGGGTGACGGTGCAGGGTCCGAAGGGGACAATGGGTCCGGCGCTAAGTGCAGTGGCGGGCAAGCCGCTGGCGTTGAATGTGCGGGTGACCGATGACGCGAAGGTAGGGCGCGGGGCGATTGCTCCGACGACGCCGCCGGTTGCGGTGAAGTGGAGCAAATTCCGGGGGCCGGGGAGCGTGAGCTTTGCGGGCAATGCGGCGACGTTTTCCGAACCGGGGGAGTATGTGCTGTTGGTGGTGGCGAACGATTGGTCGGGAGACGGCGGGCGTGGGTTCCAATGCTGCTGGAGCACGGCGCGGGTGCGGGTGTCGGTGCAGGGGCAGTGAGTAGCGTAGTCCTGTGCTCTCTGGATGCCGCGATCCATATAGGTGGACAGCTTTGCTGAGATCAACCTTCCAGGCTGAGGAATTGGGGTTCGAGAGATACTTCGGTAGGCATCGGTAGGGTGAGCGGACCTAAGTCGACCTTGCCGCCGCCGGGCAAGAGGTCGACCTCCACGCGCGTTTCGCGGTCGGTCATGGATGAACCCGCGTTTTCCTGGAATCCATTCATCGACAGTTTTTCCCGCGCGAATGCGACGTTGGGGACAATCAGGTCCACGTCCACGGTAAAGCGGGGGTATCCGTGTTCCTGCACGGCGAAGCCGTCACAGACAAAGTGAGGGATTTGGAACAGGCCGAGAACCTTAATTGCCTTCGCTTGGATGTGGTCTAGCGCTGCTGGCAGGTCGGAAACCTGCCCCACGGGAGCTGTGGTGGATATACTAGGTAACGTGAAACAAGCACTGTTGGTTTCCCTGACTCTGTTCGCTGCGGCGTGCTCGAATGCGAACATCGATAACAAAGACGCGGTGAAGGCGGCGATGGTGGAGTATCTGGAGAAGAACAAGGCGTCGACGGGGATTGATCCGAGTGCGATGGATATCAACGTGGACGCGGTGCAGTTTGAGCGCGACACGGCGCGGGCGAGCGTGTCCTTTCTGATCAAGGGATCGACCAATGGGATGCAGGGGAACTATACGCTGACGCGCGACGGGAACAAGTGGCGGAACGTGACGCGCCAGAGCATGACGGCGACTCCGCATGGGGCGGACGTTGCGCCAGCCGCCGCGCAAGAGAAGGAACCGCTGTTGCCGGGTCCGCTGCCGGGGACGCAGCAGCAGATGCCGGCGGGGCATCCGGCGGTGGGAACGAAGTAGTGAAGACGGTCGCGGTGCTGGGCGGCGGGCCCGCGGGAGCATCCGCTGCGGAACGGCTGGCGCGCGCGGGACTCAAGACGCTGGTCTTCGATGAAAAGTTGGCGTGGGAGAAGCCGTGCGGGGGCGGGCTGACCTACAAGGCTTATAGCGAGTATCCCTACCTTCTGGGAAACGACACGCCGAAGCGGCTGGTGCACGAAACGGTGATCGGCGCGGACAAGGCGGGCGAGGCGAAGCTGATGCTGGATCATCCGCTGGTGATCTACTCGAGGATGGATCTCAATCGGATGCTGCTGGAACGCGCGGAGCGCGCGGGGGCGGCACTGGAGAAGACGCGCATTCTGGGGATCGAGCGGCGCGGGCAGGGCTGGACGCTGCAGACCAAGCACGGCGCGGCGGAGGCGGACTTCCTGATTGTGGCGACGGGGGCGCGGAATTCGTTGCGCTCGGTGGGCACCGAATACCGGGCGGCGGATACGATGAGCGCGCTGGGCTACTATGTTCCGGCGCAGCAGGAGCGCATCGACTTGCAGTTCCTGGACAAACTCGAGGGGTACATTTGGGTATTTCCGCGGGCGGGGCATCTTTCGGTGGGGATTTGCGGCAAGGGTGAATCGGCGCAAGCGCTGCGGGCCCGGCTGGAGCGCTACATGGAAGAGCGCAGCATTCCGCTGAAGGGCGCGGCGTTCTATAGTCACATGCTGCCATCGCTGGAGACGGCGGGGTGGAAGCGGAATCGGGTGAGTGGGGATGGCTGGCTCGCGGTGGGAGACGCGGCGGGGCTGGTGGATCCGATCACGGGCGAGGGGTTGTTCTACGCGATCCGGTCTGGGGATTTAGCGAGCCGCGCGGTGCTGGGCGGGAATCCGGCGGGGTACCGCGATGCGGTGTACCGGGAATTCGCGGAGGATCTGGAGTTCGCCGCGATGCTGGCGCGGCGGGTATTCGTGGGCAAGTTTCTATTCCGCACAGTGCCGCAGAGGATGGTGCAGTTCATGCGGCGGAGTCCACGGTTCCGGGGGCTGATGCAGGATTTGTTCGCGGGCACGCAGCCGTATTCCGAGCTGCGCGGACGGCTACTGCGGAACTTGAATGGGACGCTACAGGAAGTGATGATACAGTTCTTCCTGGACCGCGTGATCCCGCAATACCGCTAGGCGCGCCGGTGCTCTCAGCGGGACTCTAAACCCTGGTCCCGGTAAACTTGCGCGGCGGCGGGGCTTTTGAGGAATGTGATTAAGGCTCGGACGGCTGAAGTCTCTTTCGTGGTGGCGGAGGCGGTGGCGGCGAGGACGACGAAATTCTGGTGCTCGGGCGGCAGGGGGCCGACCAGTTGGATTCCCTTGACGGGCATGATTTCGCTCATCAGGGTGAGGACGACCTCGGCTTTGCCTTCGCCAACAAGCTCGGGGGCGCGGCCGGGAGGCTCCAGCAGGGTTCGGCTTTTTAGAGCGGTTTCAATTCCCATTTTTTTCAGCATTGCATCGATGAAGGGGCGGCTGGCACCGTTGTCGGTATAGGTGACCGACTTCGCCTTCAGTAGGAATTGCTTGAGAGCTTCGCCGGTGCGGATATCGGGCTTCGGAGCCCCGGCGCGGATGCCGACGCCGATGCCGCCTCGGGCGACGTCGAGGCCGCCGGGGGCGAGCTTGTTCTGCTTGGTGAGTTCGTCAAGCGCGTCGCGGGTGACGATGGTGGCGTCAAAAGTTGCGCCAGCCGCGATGCGCTGCTTGAGGGTGCCAGTGGAGCTGTACTCGACGGCGAGCTTGCGTCCCACGGCTTTCTCGGCTTGCGGCAGCATTCTCTCGAGCGAGGATTTCACCGCGTTGGTGCTGAGGACGACAATGCTCGATTGGCTGAAGGAGGGAAACGCCAGCAACATCAACGCGGCCAAGGCGGAGGGGATCATTCGCGGGTTCATGGCACATGATTCTAGCACTCCGGGCGCTTGCTAGAATGGAACTTCCTCCTTCCTGACCCATCATGTTTGACAATCTAAGCGATAAACTGCAACGCGTCTTCAAGAACCTCCGCGGCGAGGGCAAACTTACGGCTGAGAATATGGACGCGGCGCTGAAGGAGATCCGCGTGGCGCTGTTGGAAGCCGACGTGCATTTCCGGGTGGCGAAGGAGTTCATCGCGGCGGTGAGGGAAAAGGCGATGGGTGAGGAAGTGCTCACCGCGCTTTCGCCATCGCAGCAGGTTGTGAAGATCGTGCGCGATGAGATGGTGAAGATGCTGGGGCAGCATCAGGCGCGGTTGCGGACGGCGAATGAGCCTCCGACGGTGTACATGGTCGTGGGGTTGCAGGGGTCCGGTAAGACGACATCGACGGGCAAGCTGGCGAGGTTGCTCACCAAAGACAAGTTCACGCCGATGATGGTTTCGGTGGACGTGTACCGTCCGGCGGCGCGGAAACAGCTGAGCGTGCTGGCTCGGGATTTGAAGATTCCGATTTACGAAGGCACGCCGGAGGAGACCAAGCCGCTGGAGCTGGCGCGCGGGGCCCGCAGGGAAGCGATCCAGACGGGCCGCAACATTCTGATGGTGGATACGGCGGGGCGTCTGCACATCGACGATGACTTGATGACCGAGCTGCAGCAGTTGAAGGAGCAGTTGAACCCCACTGAGATTCTGTTCGTGGCCGATGCCATGACGGGGCAAGACGCCGTGAAGTCGGCGGACGAGTTTCACAAGCGCCTGGGCATCACAGGCATCATCCTCACTAAGATGGACGGCGATGCCCGTGGCGGCGCGGCGTTGTCGATCCGGAGCGTGACGGGGCAGCCGCTGAAGTTTGTGGGCACCGGTGAAAAGATGGACGCGATGGAACCGTTCCATCCCGACCGCGTGGCCGAGCGCATTCTGGGCATGGGCGACATGCTGAGTTTGATCGAGAAGGTGCAAGGCTCCATCGATATGAAGGACGCCGAGAAGATGCAGCAGAAGCTTCTCGACAACGAATTCTCACTGGGCGACTTCCGGGATCAGATGAAGGCGGTGCGCAAGCTGGGTCCCCTTGAGAATATTCTCGGGATGATGCCCAACATCGGCGGCATCAAGGATCTGAAGAATATGAAGGTGGATGAGAAGGAAATCACCCGCCTGATTGCGATTGTGGATTCGATGACGGAGAAGGAGCGCCAGAACCATCAGATGATCAGCGGCCAACGGCGGCGGCGGATCGCGAAGGGGTCGGGGACGACGGTGCAGGAAGTGAACGTGCTGCTGAAGCAGTACGCGGAGGCTCGGAAGATGATGAAGAGTTTTTCCGGGCTCAGCGGCGGGGCGGGGTTCCTGGGAAAGAAGCTGGCAAAGCTCGGGCTGCCGGGGATGCCGGGCGGGTTTGGGCGCTGACATCTGCCTGACATTCAGGCAAGCTGAAATCCGGACAAACGATGCAGGCCAACCAAGCAAACAAAGTCGGCAAACGGGGAGCGGTGATCCTGCCTGCTGTCCTGCGCAAGCGCTTCGGCATCGAAGAGGGTTCGTTCATAGTTGCCGAGGAGCGTGATGGGGGCATTCTCATCCGGCCTGCAGCCATCGTCCCTTTGGAGACCTACACACCCGAAAGGAAAGCTGAATTCCTGCTCAACAACGCGGTGGGCGCGGCCCGACTACCGGAGGGCGCGGAAGGCCGTTAAGGACCTTGGTCTCGACCCGGACAAGATCCGGCACCACCACCCTGCCTGATGGACCGGGTCTTTCTTGACGCGAATGTGCTCTTCTCCGCAGCCTACAGCGAAGGGAACAGCCTCCTGCGATTTTGGTGTTTGCCACGAATTGCGCTGCTGACTTTGCCATACGCAATGGACGAGGCGCGCCGCAACCTACGCGGCACCGGCCAGTTGGAAAGGCTGGATGCGCTTGTGGTGCCAATCGAGAAGGTTCCCACCATGTCTTCGCAGCCGCTTATCATTGAGCTGCCAACCAAAGAGCTGCCAACCAAAGAGCTGCCAACCAAAGAGCTGCCAACCAAAGAGCTGCCAACCAAAGATGAGCCCATCTTCAGGGGCGCTCTGGCTGGTCGAGCCACCCATCTGATTACCGGCGATGTGCAACGCTTCGGCGCATTCTTCGACAAAGCAGTCACGGGAATCTGGGTGCTCCGGCCAGCAGCCTACCTCAAGCGCTGACCTTTTGTAGAACTACTGTGACTTGGCCGACCAGGAATGGGAGCACGCGGCATAGGGGGAAATACAGCGTCGGCAGGTAGCGCGACAACGCTCGGCCTAGCGGCGGCAAGAGCGCTCCTTTGCGGACGCAGACTACGCGGGTGCTGGTGCCGACGCCGAAGAGGCTCGCGATTCTTTGCGGGGAGAGGGCGTAGTAGCCGGGGCGGCCGAAGCTGTAGCGCCAATCGGTGAGCATGATGTAGCCGCCGGGTTTTACGACTCGGACCATTTCGCGGGCGATGCCGCCGGCCATTGTTTCGTCGGTGATCTGGACGAACATGGTGGACTCCATGGCCAGGTCGAAGCGGTTGGACGGGTACTCCATCGCGGTCGCGTCGCCCAGCGTGAAATTGAGGGCAGGTTGGCGGCGGCGGCCTCGGGTAATGCGGTCTTGCGCGATGTCGATGCCATAGAGATGTTCTGGTTCCAGGCCATAGGAGAGGAGGCGCAGCATGCTGAAGCCCGCACCGCAGCCGACGTCCAGAATGTCCCAGGTCTTGTCCAGGCGGATGGTGCGCAACGCCTCCACTATGGACTTTTCGAACGCCAGGTTCTGGAACAGCACTCCGGGATTGCGCAGCGGATCGTTGCGGTCATCGCCTTTGGTGGTGTAGTAGTCCTCGTACCATTCGGCGGTCTGTTTCTGTCGGGTTGCGGCCACACTCATATGCAAAGTAGTGGGCCGGCGGCGGATTTTTTCTCACACGGAATGTAAGTTCTTGACGGGGCAAACGGGTACAGGCACGAACTTTCGCAAAAGCGGCGAAATTCGAGCCAGTCCCCTGTCGCAGACTAGGGGCGCGCGGGGAGCGTGCAGGTGAAGTTGGCGGCATCGTCGGTGCTGCCCGAACCGGTCCATTTGGCTTCCTTGGGAAAGGCGCATAGCGGGCGGGAGCGGTCGATTTGGCCGCTGGTGGAATGGGTGGCGACGATGCGCTCCGGGGCGGCATCTTTTTCCACCCACTGTTCCAGGGCGGTGAGCATGCTGAAGCTGTTTGGGCCGGGGCCGCCGCCGCAGTGCTGCATGCCTGGGACCATGAAGAGGCGGTAGAAATCGGCGGTGTCGCGCAGGGCGTAGTTGCCGCCGTGGCCGGTGACAGCGGCCACGCTTTCGTAGTATTGGATGCTGGTGAGCGGGGAGATATCGGGATCGCTCCAGCCGTGATATTGGATCATTTTGCCGCCGCGGGCCTGGAAGGGGCGCAGGTCGGAATCGGCTGCGTTCATCATGGAGCCAAGCTTTTGATCCATGAAATCCACGTCGCTATCGAAGCCTTTCGGCACGTCGAAGCGGAAGGTTTTGTAGTCCCAGCTGGCGTCCTCAAAGAGCATGTATTTGAAGCCAGAGAGGCCGAGGTTGGCGTGGCCTCCGGTGGCGGGGCCGGTGGAGGTGATCCATTGCTGCCAGCCGCCCGTGCCGTCTTCCCCGCCCGGCATCAGGCCGGGAGTGATCTGGTCGCCTTCAGCGGAGCGCGCGCCGTTCCAGATTTTACGGACGGATTCGATCTGCGCGGCGGTCAGGCAGGTGGGTTCGTCCGAGCCTTTGCAGAGCAGCGCGGAAGGATCGTAGTGGCACAGGCGCGGGTCATTGAGGATGCCGTCGGTGATTCCGTCCAGCGAGTCGCAAGCCTTGTTTACCGCGGCAGCGAGCGCGGGGATTTTCGCGGAAGGGATGTAGCCGTCGCCATCCATGGCGCGGACGATCCAGAGGTGCGCACCGGTGTAGAGATGGGTCCACTGATTGGCGGGGTCGCCGGCGATGATGCCGTCGTAGTCTTCGGGGTAGCGCTGCGCTTCCATCAGCGCCTGACGCCCTCCGTTGGAGCATCCGTCGAAATAGGAATGGCTGGGGGCACTTCCGTAGTGGGCTTGCGTGATCGCCTTGGCCGCTTGCGTCATCACGTGGATGCCGCGATAGCCGAAGTCGGCGATGCGTTGTGGGTGTCCCAGCGCCCACGCGGCGTCAGCAGACTTGTGGCCGGTGTCCGTGCTGGCGATGGTGTAGCCAGCTTGCAGCGGCGTAACCATGGCGGTGTAGGAGATACTACCGGCTTGGCCGCCGTTGCCGACGCCCATGAACTTGGTGTTCCATTGCGTGGGCAGCCAGACTTCGAATTCCACTTCGGGCCAGACGGTGCCTACGACCCGGCAGAAGGCGGGGGCTTGGATGGAACGCGTGGTGCCGGGGAGGCCGAAGGGTCCAGAGGGGACGGGCGTGGCGGAGGCGATCACCACTTGGGGCAGTGTAAGGTTCTTGAGGTCGGCGCAGGCCTGCTGTGCGTGGATCGCGGTGGCCGCGAAGAGGAGAACGACAAGAGTTTTCATAGGACCAGCTTAGTGTACGCCAACGGACTTCTCGCTACAATACGCTCATGCCTCTTTCCGTTGGTGATAAAGCTCCGGCCATCAAGTTGTTGTCTGCTTTGAAGGGCAAGACAGTGGTGCTCTTCTTTTACCCGAAGTCGGATACGCCGGGGTGTACGCAGGAATCGTGCGATTTCCGGGATCTGCGGCCGAAGTTTACGAAGAAGGATGCTGAGATCGTGGGCATCTCGCCTGATAAAGCCGAGGCGCAGGAGAAGTTCGCCACCAAGTACGGACTGCCGTACACGTTCGTGCCGGACACCGACCACGCCATCGCCGAGGCGTACGGCGTGTGGAAGGAAAAGAAGAATTACGGCAAGACTTATATGGGGATTGAGCGGACTACGTTTGTGATTGGGCCGGATGGGAAGATCGCGAAGATTTATCCCAAGGTGAAGGTGGCGGGGCACGCGGAGAAGGTGCTGGCGGAGTTGGCGTGAACGACGGCGAGCAGGCCCGGCGATTGTGGGAACTCGGCACGCAGCGGCTGAGCCGCGGTGAGCCGGAAGCCGCGCTCGATTTGTTTGAGCAGAGCATCGCGGTTCAGCCTACCGGCGAAGGGCACACGTTCCGGGGCTGGGCGCTTTCGCACTTGGGGCGCTTCGACGAAGCTATCGAAGAGTGCAAGATCGCGATTCAAGTGGACCCGGAGTTCGGGAATCCGTACAACGACATCGGCGTGTACTTGATGCAGCAGGGCAAGTTGGAGGAAGCGATTCCGTGGCTGGAGCAGGCCAAGCTCGCGCCTCGGTATGAGCCTCGGCATTTTCCGTTCTCGAATTTGGGGACGATTTATGAGCGCAAGGGGCGGCTGCGGCAGGCGCTGATCGAGTACAAGGCGGCGCTGCGGATTGAGCCTCGGCATGAACCGGCGGTGCGGGCGGTGGCTCGGTTGCAGGCGGGGCTGAATTAGTAGTTGAGGTTGAGAGAACCCGAAACGGCAGGCGAAACCGCCTGCCAGGGTGAACCGCTGATCTTTCGCGGGTAGCGCAGGCGGTTTCGCCTGCGATCTGGCCTGCTAGTAGCCGAGGTTGCTGCCGAAGTCGGGCATGCCGCCGCCGCGCACCGTGGCGGCCCAGTTGTCGAGCTTGGCTTGGCCTGACTTCCAGAACGCGGCGCACTGGGCGAAGAATTCCAGCACGGCTTGGCGCTCACCCTTTTCGATGAGTTGCTTGGCTAGATCCATTTGCGGCCCGAAGGAACTCAAGACCGGCAAAGCCTTGATTGCGCCTGAGGCACGGAGTTCCAGTTTTGCACGCTCGACGTTGCCCTGTTTGAGCGCGACCAGACCCTGCACCATGTGGCCATCGTAGACACGTTGCTCGTACTGGCCGAATTTCGCATCCAGACTGAGCAACTCCGCGGCGTAGCGCGAGGCTTTGTCGGGCGCGTCGGCGCGGGCGGCGGCTTTGGCGAGATTCGACAGCGCGTAGGACCATGCGAGTGGGTCTGCTCCTTTTGTATCCTGCTCCAGGTCGGCCAGCACTTGCTGCGGCGAGCGGGGGAAGCGGCGTAGAATTTGGCCGACGCGGACACCGGCCACCAACTCCTGCTCGGAGTTGAATTCCTCGGACTTTAAGGGCAGCACTGGAGGCTGCTGGATAAACAGCACCCCGTATTGCGTGTATGCGTAGACGGGCTTGCCTTCGCGCAGCACCGGATTGAAGCGGGCGCGGCGGACCGCATCAAGCGCGGGTTGCCGGAAGGCGGGATTGCCCGTGAGGACTTCGGCGTTCGCGACGAAGCCGAATGGATCGATGGTGAGCAAGAAGGACACGCGCACTACGGAGGCTGGCAACGGCTCCACCGGATTCTTGGGGATGACGCGCTCCAGCGGGTGCATGGAGGGAACGAACGCCTGCGGTTCGCTCTGCTGCGCGAATGCGGGTAGTGCCAACGCTGTCAGGAGTGCGAGTGTCTTCATAAGCCTCCTACCAGATGCCGAGCAGTTTCCACCATCCGAAGCCTGCTGTGGTCCAGATTATCAGGTTGGCGACGCCGGCGACGGCGCCGATTTTCCACCACATCTTCAGAGGCACGTAGCCCTGCGCGAAGTAGATGGGCGCGGGCGTGGTGCCGTAGTGCGTGAGGCACGCGGAGAGGTTGGCCAGGAAGACGAAGGTGTAGACAGCAAGGCCGATGGGCGCACCGGCCATCAGCAGGACGGCGAGGAAGGCCGGGAACATGGAGACCATGTGGGCCGTGATGCTGGCGAAGGCGTAGTGGGCGTAGAAGTAGATGAGGATGGTGAGCGCGAACAGGGTCGGCCAGCCGTAGCCGCCTAGCGTGGCCGCAACATTGGCGGCGAAGACTTTTGTGACGCCCGCGTCATTGAGGCCTTGCGCGAGGCGCAGCAGGCCGCCGTACCAGATGAAGACAGCCCATCCACCTTTTTCGCCGGGGATGTCGTCCCATTCGAGCACTCCGGTGAGCAGCAGCACCATCACACCGAGCAGCGCGGGCACGGCGACGTCGATACCCAAGTCGCGGCTGCGTATCCAGAAGTAGACCACGGTGGCGAAGACCGTCAGCAGAATCCACTCGGGCCGGCGCAGAGGACCCATGGCTTTTAGTTCCCCGGCCGCGAACTTGCTGGCTTCGGGAGTGTGCTTCAGCTCCGGCGGGTTGAGCTTCATCGCGATCCACGGCACTACGATGAGGCTGAGCAGGCCGGGGACGATGGACGCGCGAATCCAACTGAGCGGCGTGAGTTCGTAGCCCGCTTGCAGGGCCATGTCACGCGCGAGGAAGTTGCTGACCTGGCCGGTCATCCACATGCCGGAGGTGATGCAGACGGATTGATACACGGCGATCATGAGGAACGATCCAAGCTTGCCCGCGGTCTCGCCCGGGAGCGAGCCGTACAGTTCAGAGATGGAGCGCGCGATGGGTAGAATGATGCCACCCGCGCGCGCGCCGTTCGAGGGGATCATGCCGGCCAGCACCATGTCTGATGCGGCCAGCGAGTAGGCCACGCCGAGCGAGCTCTTGCCGAACGCCCGCACGAACAGCAGCGCGATGCGGCGGGCCAGACCGGTGTGGATGAGCGCGTGCGAGATGAAGAACGCCACCAGCACCAGCCACACGGAAGAGTTGGAGTATCCGGCCAGCGCTTCGGTGATGGTGAGGCCGCCGACCAAGGAGGAGAGCACCACGGCGAGCAGCACCAGCGCGCCCGCGGGCAGCGGTTCGGTGATGGAGCCGACGACGGTGGCGAGGAAGAGTCCGGTGAGCCGCCACCCTTCGGGCTTGATGGCCTCCGGGCGCGGGATTCCGTACACCACCAGGCAATAGACAGCGACCAGGAGCGCGAAGCCGCGCGCCGTCTTCATCCGGTCGAGTGGCGCTGACGGAGTGGTGGGCAAGCTGTCAGGATACGCTATCTAATTCTCGAAGAACACGATGCGCACGATGGCACTGACGGCGCGGGCTTTGTGTCCGTCGTTTTCCGGGATGGTCACACCCTGGCCGGGCGCGAAGCGTTCGATGGCGCCATGGAAATCGATCTCCAGCGTTCCTTCCAGCACCATGCCGACGTGGGGTTTGAGGCACCACTCGCGCTCAACGAATCTCCCGTCGAGTTCCAGCAGGCGCACGCGGCGCGCGCCGTCGCTCCAGACCTTCTCCCGCGCGCCGTCGGCGATGATGGTCCATTCTACTAATCCGAAGTCGATTTTATGCATGTTGGGTTCCGCTGCTCACCTCACTATCGTAGCTTCCCATCCGGGCGGATGAAGAGCCAGCAGAGGGAGGCCACTGCGTACACGCCGGAAAGGACGTAGATCGGCAGGCTCCAATCGCCGTACTCTCCTACTAGATAGGCGACGACGATAGGGCACAGGATGCCGCCGACCTGGCCGGCTGTGTTCATCACGGCTCCCATGAGTCCCGCCTTCTCGCCTCCGAGAGCAATGGCGGTGGCCCAACTGGGGGCGAGCGTCACCATGGAGAGCGCGCCGGCGATGGCGATGAGGATTCCGGCTATCTGACCGTCGGAAGCCGCCGCAGCGGTCGCCATGATTGCCGCACCCAGCGCGTAGGGAATTCCGCCTGCGATGCCATAGCCGATGCGCACACCGAAGCGGCGCGCCAACCAATCGGTGGTCATGCCGCCGCTGACGTCGGCAACCGCACTCAAGGTCAGAGGCAGCCCGGCGAAGATCGCCAGTTCCGCGTCTTGCATGCCATGGGCGCTGCGCAGATACTGCGGCAGCCAGGTGATGAAGAAGTAGAAGCCGCAGTTGTTGGCGAAGTATTGCAGGCACAGCGGCAGTAGGCCGGGAGCGCGGAAGACTTTATGCCACGCCCCATGCTGTTCGGCGATCACCATGCGGTTGGCTTCGATGAAGTCGCGTTCCTGAGGGCTGACCGACGCATGCTCCCGCGGCTCATCCCGGAACCAGCGGTAGAAGGCCGCAGCCCAGACCAGTCCCACCAAACCGGAGAGGATGAAAACCCAGCGCCACGGCATCAGCGTGGCCATCCAGCCGACGGCGAGCGGCGTCAGACCGCCCGCCAGGTGTGCTCCTGCGAAGAAGACGCCCTGGGTGCGGCCGCGTTCCTGCACCGGAATCCAGCGCGAGTGGATGCGGGCGACGTTGGGCCAGGCTCCGGCTTCGCCCATACCGAAGAGCCAGCGTACGGCGAGCATCATCGGGTACGTGAATGCGGCCGCGGTCAGCATGGTGAAGGCCGACCACCACACCACGATGCGCGTGAGCACCTTGCGGCTGCCGATGCGGTCCGCCCACCACGCCGTGGGCATCTCGAAGATGGCGTAGGCGAAGGTGAACGCGCTGAAGACGTAGCTCATCTGGATCGCGTTGATGGCGAGATCCTCCATGATGCTGGGCGCGAGAATAGAAATGCAGACGCGGTCCAGGTATGTGACGCCGCCCAGCGCCATCATGAAGCCGACTACACGGTAACGGACTCGCGATGCTATCGTGCGCCCACCTCAGCGGCAGGGAGTCGATAGGCGATGAACTCGGCTCCGGTGTTGCCGCCGACGGCCACGACGATGTACTGGACGCCATTGACCATGTAGGTCATCGGCCCGCCGGTCTGTTGTTGCGGCATATAGACAGCTCCCATCTCACGCCCGCTGGGTTTGTCATAAGCGCGCAACATCGCGCCCACGTGGCCGTCGGGCAAGGTGAAGGTGCCTTTCTCTCCCGCGATCACCAGCGTCTTGGTCACCAGCGTGGATACTGTACCGATGCGTCCGGTGCGCGGGAGATTCATGCCCTTGAGCAGCGGATGATTGCGCACGTTGTCCGGCGTTTCACCATGCGCGACTTGCCACAGCATGTCCCCTGTCTTGAGGTCAATGGCGGAGATCTGTCCATAGGGAGGCTTGACCATGGGCAGGCCCTGCACGGTCAGCGCGGCGGATCCGGCACCCTCCGCGCGGCCCGAGATGTAACCCGTGTCCGAGCGCTCGCCCGATGGGATCAGGCTGATGCTGCCCAAGGATGCTTGCGACGAGACGAAGACAACACCGGTCTCAACGTCGATGGAACCTCCCGGCCAATTCGCGCCGCCGCCCGCCGTGGCCAGCGTGAGCAGGCCCCACGGACCCGAGGCTTTGCTTTCCACCGGAGGCGTGAAGATGGGACCCAGCTTATAATTCGCCGCGATCTTCTCGGCTTCCGTGCGCAGCGCGGGGGTGAAGTCGATCAGGTCACTGAGGGAGACGCCGTTACGGTCGAAGGCCGCCGGTTTGGTTGGGAAGGGCTGCGTGGGCGAATACCACTCGCCGGGCACGGTGCCTTTTTCGACGGGGCGCTCTTCGATGGGCCAGATGGGCTGGCCGGTCTCGCGGTCCAGCACATAGAGGAAGGCCTGCTTGGAAGGCTGCGCCACGATCTTGCGCAGGCGACCGTTGATCATGACGTCCGCCAGGATGGGCGCGCACGGATTGTCGTGATCCCAGATGCCGTGGTGGACAAATTGATAGTGCCACTTGCGCTGGCCGGTTTCGATGTCGACGGCGACCAGACTTTCGCCGAAAAGATTGGCACCGGGGCGTGGGCCGCCGTAGTAATCGCCGGTGGGCGCTTCGACCCCGATGTAGACCAGGCCCAGTTGTTCATCAATGGAACTCTGTCCCCAACTGCCGGTGTTACCGGTGTAGTTCCAGGAATCGTTGAGCCAGGTATCGAGGCCGAATTCGCCGGGCCTGGGGATGGTGTGGAAGATCCACTTACGCTTGCCGGTCTTCACGTCGAAGCCGCGCACGTAGCCCTTGACGTTGGTCTTGCTGGTGGGGACGCCTCCGGGGCGGTGGGCCGCGCCGATGACGATGGTGTTGCGCGCGATGATGGGGGCGGAGTGCAAGCCGATCTCGCGGCTCAGTAGATCGATCGTCTGATCGTCGTCGGTCTTCAGGTCCACCACGCCGTTGGTGCCGAAGCTGGTGACGCGCAGCCCGGTCTTGGCGTTCAGCGCGATCATGCGGTAACCGGGAGTGACATAGATGATGCGTTCTTCGTTCCCTTCGGTCCAATAGGCGAGGCCGCGGCCGGAGAGAACGCGCGGGGCGACGGTTCCGCGCTGTCCTTCGTCTTCGCGATAGACCCACAGCTGTTCGCCGGTGGCGGCGTCCAGCGCGATGACGCTGCGGCGCGAGCCGGCGGTGGAGTAGAAGACTCCCTTGACCATCAGCGGTGTGGATTCCAGGTTGGTTTCGAGGGTGGGCCCGAGGTTGGCGGTACTGAAGCGCCAGCCAACCTGCAGCTTATAGAAGTTCGTGGCGTTGATCTGGTCGAGACCTGAATAGCGGGTACTGCCGAGGTCCCCTCCATAGGTGTTCCATTCGCCGTTCTTCGCGCCGGTTTGGGCCATGAGTGTAAGACCGGAAATCGCAAGCGCGCAGGCCAGGGTCCGCATAGAGTTCTCCTTGAGAGTGAAACTACCAGCGGGGATTATAGCTCAATCGCGTTAGGGAAGCATGGCGGCAACCCTTCAAAGAAGTGGATGCTCAGTTGAAACGGGCCGGTCGAAGATGACGCCGAGGAGGCTTTCACTGAGGCGCAACCGCTCGATTCAACCATCCTCGTCCATGCTAGACGGTCACACCCCTTACCGAGCCGCGCGCGTCAGCAAGTGGTCTCTTCTGCCTTACACTACTTAAATGGAAGTGAAACTTTTCCCGAACCCGCGCCGGCCTGGGTTTGGCGTGCGTCCCAAGCGCGAGGCGCAGAGGCCGATGCTGCCGCAGCATGCTCGGCATTGTCCGGTGTTGGAGGCGGGCAGCGCGGCTGGGTTCATGGTGTATCCTCCGCTGGCCGCGCATGAGCTGTTTCAGGTGGGCTATGAGGGTGAGGGGCGGTATCTGTTCGACTACTCTGTGAACGCGACGGGGAAGAAGTGGGAGCCGGTGTTTTCGATTACGTATCAACTCGCGGTCGGCGGGCTTGGGGCGCGCAAGGAAGAAGTGAAGTTCCACATAGAGGCCACGCCGGAATCGGTGGCGACGGCGGGCATGATGGCTCGGATGTTTATTGCGGTGGATGATATCGGCACGCCAGCGGGCGCGGTGACGCTGCGCGGGGCGCACAATTTCCAGACGCCGAAGGGGTGGGACACTCTCTACACGTCGATCTTCAACATGATCGAAAGGCCTGCCGCGCCCGCGCTGGTGATTCGCGTGGAGACCGATTGGTACGTGCATGACAGTGAATTCCGCTACGTGTTGCAGCCGGGCGAATCCATGTCGGCATCGCATAACCTGCCAATCGGACAAGTGCTGTTCGTGCCGCGCGAGGAGATCACGTTGGTGGATGGAACGGACGCCGAGATCGCTGAGCGGCAGAAGACCAGTCAGGAATTCTTCGATGCCAAGGCGGCTTCGAAGGTGAAGACTCCGTATGGGTTGGAGCAGAGTCCACATTACTTGCGGAAGAGCCGCGAGAAGAACTCGGGTGGAGCGTGAGCAAGCAGCACGCAAGTATCACCGCGGACATCGCGGCGTGGATTCGGGAGCAGCGGATGTTTTTCGTCGGTTCCGCGCCTTCCGGAGTGGAGGGGCACGTCAACATTTCTCCTAAAGGCGGCGATGCCTTCCGCGTACTGGGGCCGCTGGAAGCGGTCTATCAGGATCTTACCGGCAGCGGAGCGGAAACGGCGGCGCATGCGCGCGAGAATGGCCGAATCGTCGTGATGTTCTGTGCGTTCGAGGAGCCGCCGAAAATCGTGCGGCTGCATGGGCGCGCTGTGGCGATCACGGAGGAAGATGCGCGGTATGCGGAGTTCGCCGCGCTGTTTCCGGAGAATCCGGGCACGCGCGTATACGTTCACATTCAGGTGGAGCGGGTTTCGGATTCGTGCGGTTACGCCGTGCCGCTGTACCAATTTCAGAGTCCACGGGAAACGCTCGCCCGCTGGGCCGCGGCGAAGACACCCGAAGGGTTGCGGGCGTATCGCGAAGAGAAGAACCGGCAGAGTATCGACGGACTGCCCGCGCTATGAATCGGAGTGCTAGCGAACTCATCCGCATCATCTCGGCGCGCCAAGCGACCCGCCACGAAAGAAAACACTATGAAACAGCTCACGGCTAAGAAGCGGGCGGAACTGCTGCGCCTCGCCCAGAGGCCTGACAGCGAGATCGATCTCTCGGACATTCCGGAGATCCGCGAGTTCCCCTCGGATGCCATCATCGGCCAGTTCTACCGTCCAAAGAAACAGAGCGTCACTATCCGGTTAGACGCGGACGGGATCGCTTGGCTGAAGGGCTCGGGCGCAGGGTATCAGACCCGCGTCAATAGCTTCTTGCGCCAGCTCATGTCGAAGCGGCGTGCGGCGTGAACGACCCGTCCGAGTTCGCGGCCAACTTCTCTAAGAGCCCGGCGGGTTCCCAGCCGAACTCGCGCACTCGAGCGAGCACGTGGGTCAGGCCTACGGTGTCGGCGTAGAACATCGGGCCGCCGCGGTGGGCGGGGAAACCGTAGCCGGTAAGGTAGACGACGTCGATATCCGAGGCTCGGGTGGCGATGCCTTCGTCCAGGATGCGTGCGCCTTCGTTCACCAACGCGAAGAGGCAGCGATCTCGGATTTCCTCGTCGGAGATGACTCGTTGGGCGCGGCCCGCGGCTTGCTGGATCTGTGCCACGATGCCGGGGTCGGGAATGGGCTTGCGGTCCTCGCCGTATTTGAACCAGCCCGCGCTGGTCTTCTGGCCGTAGCGGCCTAGCTCGTGGAGCATCGGCAGGCCTACTGTTTCGCGCTCGCCGGCATGCGCACGTTCGCTGCGGATCGCCATGAAGACATCCAGGCCGCTGAGATCTGCGACCCCGAACGGGCCCATCGCCATGCCGAATTCGGTCAGCACGCGGTCGACCTGTTCGGGGCTCGCGCCTTCTTCGACAAGGAGCTCGGCTTCATTCATATAGGAAATAAACAGCCGGTTGCCGACGAAACCGAAGCCGTTGCCGACCACTACGCCGACCTTCTTCATCGCCTTCGCTAGAGCCATGGCGGTGGCGATGGCGGGTTGCGACGTCTCGCGGCCGCGCACGATTTCCAGCAGGCGCATCACGCTCGCTGGCGAAAAGAAGTGCGTGCCCAGCACCATGTGCGGGCGCTTGGTGGCGGACGCGATTTGGTCGATGTCGAGCGTCGACGTGTTGGTGGCGAGCAGGCACTCGGGCTTGGCCACTCGGTCCATCCCGGCGAAGACTTGTTTCTTCAGTTCGAGCGATTCGAAGACGGCTTCGATGAGGATGTCGGCTTGCGCAAAGCCTGCGTCGTCGGTCTGGCCGGTGATGCGGGAGAGGCGATCTTCTCGCTGCGCCTGGGTGAGGCTTTTGCTGCGCTCGTAGTTCTTGCGGATGGTGGCGAGGCCGCGGTCGACGGCGGCTTGATCAGTGTCCTTTAGGCGGACGTGCAGACCGGCGTTGGCCAGAGCCATCGCTATGCCGCCTCCCATCGTCCCGGCTCCGATGACGGCGGCATCGCGTATCGGGTAAACCGGCGTGTCTTTCTCGATGCCGGGAACCTTGGCTACGGCGCGCTCAGCGAAGAAGGCGTGGATGAGGGATTTGCACTGATCGCCGTGCATGAGCCGCACGAAGATCTCCGCCTCAGCCTTGCAGCCCTCGTCAAAGGAAAGCGCCGAAGTCTTCTCAATCGCTTCCAGCGCCGCCAGCGGCGCATCCAGGTGCTTACGCACTTTCTTGCGAAGCTCAGCGAACGGGGCAGTCACCACTGGCAACTCCCGGGTGCGCCGCACCGAGGTCTGCTGCAACGCGAATGCCACTGCTCCGGCGAGTAAGTCGCCCTCGATCACGCGATCCACAATGCCCGCCGCCAGTGCGTCGCTCGCGGACAGCGGCTCGCCGAAGGCGCACATCTCCGCGGCATTGAGGGCTCCCACCAGACGAGGCAACCGCACCGTCCCCGCCGCGCCCGGAATCAGCCCGATCTTCACCTCTGGCTGGCCCACTTGCGCGTCGGCGGCGATCACCCGGTAGTGGCCGGCCATGGCGAGTTCGAGTCCCGCCCCGAACGCCTGCCCATGGATCGCCATCACCACGGGCTTAGTCGAATCCTCGATCAGGTTGAGCCAGCGATGAAACTCCGGCATCGGCCCCTGGCCCGCCACGTAGCGCACGAACTCGTGGATATCGGCCCCGGCGGCGAAGGTGCGGCCCGTTCCCATGACGACAATAGCCCGCACCGATGAGTCGGCTTGCGCGCGCTGCACCGCCTCCGCCACGCCCTGTGGGACTCCGGTGGTCAGGGCGTTGACCGGAGGGTTGTTGATCCCCACAACGGCCACGCCGTCCTGGATTTCAAAATGAATTTGCTGAGACATGTATTTCCTTGACTCTAGCGCAAAGCGGATTTATGATTGGGGCATCACTGAGAAAGGAGGTGGTCCAGTCAAAGTATGATAACAAGCAGTCAGAATGACGGAACTAAAACCACGCGGGAGGTGGCCGGCTCTTAGTAGTCTGCCGCTCTTACTGTTCAGGTTTCGTTTCAGTGACGAGACCGCTGCTCCGGCTAGGAGACGCGGCCTTCTCTCGCGGAATTTGGTTCCTGATCGTCAGTAGATGTAAACCCGAGTAGATGTAAATCAGCGTTTCGCAGAACCCCGGGCGGCCTCAACAGCCGTCGCGGGGTTTTGTGTTAGTATGGAAAAAGCCATGAAAGCCGGAATCCACCCCGCATACGAAGAAGTGAACGTCGTCTGCGCTTGCCATAATACGTTTCGCACCCGCACAGCCCACAAAGGCGACATCCGTGTCGAAATCTGCTCCAACTGCCACCCGTTCTTCACGGGCAAGCAGAAGCTGGTCGACACCGAAGGCCGCGTGGATCGCTTCCAGAAGAAGGTCCTGCGCGCCAAGGAAGCCGCCGCGGTGCGCGACGCGCGTATTGCCAGCAAGCCGACTGTCAACTAGCTTCCCATTTCCCGCCAGAATAAGAGGCACCATACGTGTGCCTATGGATTCCGATTCCACACAGGCCATGTTCGCGCCGGTGCGTAGATAGGCCGGGTGTTCCAAGCCCACGACCCTCGTTTCAGCCGCCGGTCGCCGTGATCGTCTCGCACAAGCCTTTCGATCCGCGCCTTGAACGCGAAGCCCGCCTCATCGCGCAACTGAACCATCCAAACATCTGCAGGCTTCACGACGTCGCCCCCCCTACCTTGTCATAGAGTTGGTCGAGGGCGAAACGCCCGCCGCATCAATAAGGGCGCTGCCGATGGACCTTGTGATCGCTACGGCACCCACACCCTGCCAGACGCAGGTGTTTCGGGAAGGTCCGGTTCTCCGAAGGTGGCGGCGGGTCGACACCGGCTACGGCAAGCGCTTCCTCGTAACCTGCACGTTGGAGCCGCCCGGAAAGTTTACCATCCTCATGAATTGGAAGTACCCGGCGAAATAGGCCCGAACCGGGCGGCCGGACCCAGATACCGGGCGCTTCCGAAGCCTAGGATCGGGAAGAAGACGAACCCTAGGAACATCAATCCCAGCGCGAAGCCCACGCCTTGCCCGAAGCTCTTGGCCAGGTCCACGTAGAGTAAGACGATGAAGACGATGTTGACCAGCGGGATAAGGAACAGGAAGAACCACCACAGCGGCCGTCCAGCGATCTCCAGCAGGACGATGGCGCTGTAAATCGGAATGATGGCCGCCCACCCCGGCTTGCCCGCCTTTTCAAACACCTTCCACATGCCGGCAATCGTGACCGCGGCTACGGCGAGGGCGCAGAGGATGATGACGCCGAGAAACGCGAACAGGCCGCCTCCGATCAACTGCGCGACTTGGTCTTCGTCCACAGCCAGTCCCCCTTAGGGCCAAGCCCTTCTGACTCCTGCTCTTAAAACCCGACGCCTTGGCGGCCTTTGTTCTTCAGTGCCTTGCCCTTTTCGGCGAAGCGCTTCAGCATGTCGTCGTACTTCTCCCGCTGAATGGCGTCGAACACGGCACGGATTTTCTCGTTCTGGCCGCGCTGGATCTCGGTC
The DNA here is from genome assembly GCA_947446025.1 of Bryobacterales bacterium. Taxonomy (GTDB): domain Bacteria; phylum Acidobacteriota; class Terriglobia; order Bryobacterales; family Bryobacteraceae; genus Palsa-187. The sequence continues at coordinate 106,385 of CANFEY010000002.1, read as the reverse complement.
TGCTCCGGGCGCTGGCGCTTGTGCATGTCGTCCATCATGACCCGTGTTTCGTCCATGATGGCGTCGAGCTTCTTCACTTGGTCATCGGTCAGCAGCAGTTGTTTCTGCATGCCGGCCAGGTAGCGCTGGCGGAACTCTTCTGGATTAGGACGCTTGCCTTGCCCTTGGCCCTTAAGCGGCGTGGGTGCCGAGGTGGCGGTGTAGTAGCGGTTGCCGAACACGCCCAGGGCCGCGCCGCTGGCGAAGACCAATCCCATGTAGAGCGCGATACCGGAGCGCGACAGCGTCATCGCAGGTCACCCAGCACATCCGCAGGCAAGGCTTCCACGTATGCTTCATCTGCGTGGTCTTCTGCCAAGATGTCCGCATAGGTGCTGGAATAGAGGACCTCATCGTCCTGCACTGCTGGAGTGAGGACCGCCGTCAACAACAGTAGCGCCGCCGTGGCGGCAATGCACACATGCGCGAGCCGCCGGAAGACCGAAGTGGTGTCGACGCGCCGAGCCTCGATTTTCGCCCACAAGTTCGGCATGAAGTTCGGACTCGACTCTGGATCGGGACACGCGTCGCGGTACGCCGCGAACAGGCTGTCCAACTTATCGTCGTGATCCATCCGTTCCATTCTATACCTCCGTTTTCCCGTCCGCAAACGCCTTCAACACCCGCTGCCGCGCCCGGAACAGCCGGACTTTCAGAGCATTCTCACTAACCTTGTAGACCTTCTCCAACTCTTTCAGCGAAAGCCCTTCCACTTCTTTCATCAGCAGCAAGACCCCGTCTTCCTCCGAAATCTTCCCCAGCAGCGACTGCACCAACTCGCGGATCTTCAACCGCCGCGTCTCTTCCACCTCGACCTTGGTCCCGGCCTCGGCATCCGCCATGATGACCGCCTGCTCACTCATGTCCGACATCCGGCTCTCTTTGCGCCGCTTCTGCTTGCGCAAGTAATCGTAGGCCGCGTTCACGGTTAGCCGGTACAACCACGGCTCAAACACTTCCGGGGTCCGCAACTGCTCCAGCGCGTAATACAACCGCAGGAACACTTCCTGGCCCACGTCTTCCACATCGTCCGGTCGCCCGATTAATCGCGCGATTGTACGCAGAATCCGCTTCCGGTACGCCTGGACAATCTGGTTGAACGCACCCGCGTCGCCGTTCCGAGCCCGTTCAATGAGCTCGAACTCAACCAGCATCGCCACCGCCAAATCCGGCAGAGGGCGACATATTTACACTATGATAGAGGCGCACAGGCTCCTGCCGAAGGTTACAACTCAAGCCTTTCCACTATACCTGAACGCGGGATAGTACTGGATGGGGTGCAGGCGGAAGTCCATTAGCTCCAGTGTTTTGAGGGGGGCTACGGCACCAGCTCAAACGGCGTGCCTTTCGCCGACCGCACCGCTCTGAAATCCCGTGTATCCACGGTCAGTATCCGAAACACGCCCGTCCGTTCGGCGGTGGCGATCACCGCTGCGTCGGCGAGCCCGAGTTCCAGTTCGCGGTATTGGATCAAGATCCGCTTGCATTCCGCCGCATCCTCCAGCGTGAATGGGCACAGCGTGAACGATCCTTGCAGTAAACCGTCGAGGAAGCGTTCTTCCGCTTTCTGTCCCAGTCGCGTGTGCAGCAGGTAGTCGAGTTCCGCGAGGATCGCAACCGGAATCAGGATTGCCCCGGCTTCGGCCATCACAGCATTGCGGACGGCTTTGTGGTGCTTGTCGCGCCGGTCAAACAGCGCGTAAATGGCCCCGGTATCAGCGACCAGCGCCACGGGCTCTCCGCCATTTTCCCGCGAGGGACGCTTTCTTCAAGATATTTTCTGCCTGTTCGGAAATGTTCGACTGTCCGCTGTCGAATTCGCCAAGCCCTGGAATCGCGGGCCGCTTCTTGCGCCGCGTGTAGTCCCCCAGCGCGTCCCGGATCAACTCCGCCTGGCTGCGGCCTTCGGCGGTGGCGAGTTGTTTGAGGTCGAGCGCTGTGTCGGGTTCGAGGTAGACGGTGGTCTTTACCATAGCTGGTACCACCTATGGTAGCACCGGGTTGGGTCAGGCGAGTTCGCCTGACCAGGGCTAGACTAAAACGCCGTGCACGTCACCGTGCCGCTGCGGATCGCGTGACCTTCGGTGTTGCTGTCATCCGCCCAGAACACCGGACGCGTACCGCCCGAGCACTGGCTGGCCGGGGCAATCGTGAACCCTTCGTTGTTGATGTTCGGCATCGCCGCCGGACGCTCGAATCGGCGGGCCGGAACGAACTTGCCGGTGCCGTCGATGCGCAAGACCACCGAACGGCCCTGGCAGGTGTCGTCGCAGACTGCCCAGAAGTCGCCCAGGTCGCTATCGAAGTGCAGGTCCATCACCGTGGTCTGGCCTGAGGCAATGGTGGCCACGCGGGTGAAGGTGTTGTTGGTGTGGTTGAAGGCGTAGGCATAAATGGTGCCATTCGCCTCCACACCCACGAAGAAAATCCCAGTGCCGTGATTCGGATAGTCGGCGGGATTGTAGGCCCGGCTCTTCGATTCGTCGAAGAAGTTCTTCGAGACCAGGAACGTGTCCGGCACAAACGTTACGGCCTCCAGGCCAGCGTTGGGACCGGTCACCGGCAGATCGCTGGTGAGGTTCCATTCGTTGGCCGCGGTGAGCGTCGCCCCCGCCGCCGCCGCATCGAAGCGCAGCACGGTATTACGGCTCACCGCATTGGCCGCGTTGTTGCGCTCGGTGGCCACATAGATCCCGGCGGGGATCACCGTGATGCCCTCGGAATCCGGATCTCCCGTGCCGTCGGCGTAGCGCAGCAGTTTCCCGCTGCCCCAGTCATTGGCCGTATCCGGGACCCAGTTGGTTTTGTTATACGTCAGGCGGAACACCGCACCAGGCCCGTTGCGGGCGGCCCACAATACCGTACCTTGCAGCGACAAGCCGCTCAAGTTGCTGGGGAACGCGTTCAAGGCATCCACGGTCTGGACCGTAGACGCGCCCGGCCACGCGGAGAAGGAAGAATCGCCGGTGCAGGTATTGGTAGCCCCCTTGGTCGCCGCCGAGGTCACCGCAAAGTCGCCGGTCCCGTTCGGGCAGCGCCCGTACGTGGTATCCGCATGGGCCGTCCACGTATAGGAGTCAACCAACGCGCCCGCCGGATCATAGAGACGCACGCTGTCCGCCGCGCCCAATCCGAACACGAAAGCAGCTTCCTCAACCACCAAGTAGCCGCTGGCCGTGATGCTGGTGCCCGCCGGGAAGACGTAGCTGCTGGCGTCGTTGTTGTCCTTGAGCACGAAGCCCGCGATGTTGGCGGCCGCCGTGCCAGGGTTGAAGATCTCCACCCAGTCACCGGGGGTGCCCAGGTTCGATTCGATCTCGTTGATCTTCACGATGCTCCCGCAATCGTTCGCGGTGCCCTTGGTGAAAGTTCCCGACGTGGTGAACGCGCCCGAGCCATTCGGGCAGCGCCCATAGGTCGTGGTCGCATGCGTCGCCCACGTGTAGGTTTCGTACAGCGTGTCCGTCGCGTCGAACAGGCGCACGCTATCCGGCGCACCCAATCCGAATCCGAAGGCGGCCTCTTCAATCACCAGGTAGCCCCCCGGAGCGATCGTGCTGCCCGCCGGAAGCGTATACTTCACGTGCGTATCGTCGTTATCGATCATCTTCCAACCGGTGATATCCACCGTCGTCGTGCCGGTGTTGATCAACTCAAACCAATCGCCCGGAGTGCCGCCGTTCGATTCCACTTCATTGATCTTCACCGTAGTGATCAGAGCCGCGCCGCAGGCATTGGCCGCGCCTTTTGTGGACGCGCTGCTCGCGCCGAATGCGCCCGTGCCGTTCGGGCAGCGGCCATAGGTGATCTCCGCGTGCGCCGTCCAGGTGTAGGAATCGACCACGGTCCCGGTGGTGTCGTAGAGCCGAGCGCTGTCTGCCGCGCCCAAGCCGAAGCCGAACGCCGCTTCTTCCAGCAGATAGTAACCGCCCGCGGGAATGCTGGTGCCCAGCGGGATCGCATAGGTGCGCGTATCATCGTTGTCTTTAAACACGAACCCGCCGACGTTGGCCGGCGTGGTGCCGGGATTGAACAGTTCCACCCAATCGCCCGGAGTGCCGCCGTTCGATTCCACTTCGTTGATCTTCACCGCACTCACGCCGGTTCCGCAGTCATTCGCCGCGCCCTTGGTGGACGTGTTGGTTGTGACGAACACGCCCGTGGCGTTCGGGCAGCGCCCGTAGGTGGTGGTGGCGTGCGGGGTCCAACTATACGCATCGATCAGCGCGCCTCCCGGATTATAGAGCCGCGCGCTATCCGGGCTGCCCAGCCCAAAGCCGAATTGCGCCTCTTCGACCACGTAGTAGCCGCCGCCGGGGATCGTGGCTCCCGCCGCGATGGCGAAGGTCCGCGTATTGTCATTGTCCTTAAATAGGTACCCTGCCAGATTCACCGCCACCGTTCCGGGGTTGTAAAGTTCCACCCAGTCCCCCGGCGTTCCGCCATTCGATTCAATTTCGTTGATGCGGATAGAACCCGCCGTGCACGAATCCACGCTGGAGGTCGCGATGGTAACCGGGTTGCTCAGCACGTCGCCCGCCCGCACTTGAAGCGTCACCGCGCAGTTCAGCGCCGTCGCAGCAGGCAGCGTAAACACAACCTGGTCCAGGCCGGGGAAGCCCTGCGAACGGCCCGCGTACGTGGGCGTCACTTCAATCCCGTCCACTAGCACGCGGATCACACCCGCCGCTGTCTGATCTCCCGCACTGCCGCCGGTATCCGAAGCTCTGTCAGCCCCCAGGCCCGTACCCCACAAATCCACGCGCTCACCCGGATGCGCCGAGCGCGTGTCATAGACCCCGAGCTTGCCCAGGTTCGAGGTCCGTTGCAAAATCTGCTTGCCATCCAGGGTGGCCTGCGCCGGACCCGCGCCATCGCCCGCGACGGTTACGATGCCCGGCTTCCTCGCGACCACGCTGGTGCGGAACGGCGCTGAAGTAGCCGCACCGTTTGCCACGCGCAAGTCGTAATCCCCCACTGCGGCGTTCGACGGTAGCACTGCCGCCAACTGATTCACGCTGCCCTGGTTAAAGGTGTAGACCATCAGCGGCGTCACCACCGCTCCGCCGGTAACCGCCGTCAACGTCATGCTAACGTTATTCAGCGCCGTCGGATAGATGGGCGCGGTCGCCTGCGCGGTGCCCGCCGCGCTCAGCAGTGTTCCTTTGACAACGAAGACCGATCCTTGCGCAATGTTGCTCGTGTAAGCGCCTCCATCCAAAACCGCCGTGATGGAAGGCTGCGCCATGGCCGCAGCCGCTAACGTGAACAATGCCAGAATTCGCTTCATGGTCTCCTCAGAACAAAACTGGTTGGGAATAAGACTTCACGATCCCGCGCTTTGGTTAATAGAGGATTACGACACGGTGAATTTTCCTGCCTGGGCATCCGCACCCGGCAGAGTTGTTCGCGTAGGTAGGCGGTGGGGCGGATTGCCCTTCAATAGCGCCGCAAGGCCCAACTCCACACGTCGGCCAAAGGTGCGCTCTTCAACTCCGGCGGCGCGCCAGGTTCCCGAAATTCCAGCGCCTCCCACAGAAGGGACCCCGCGCGCCCACGATCCAGCGCCGCCGCGCCCGTCTGCTTACTCAACTTCTGCCCATCCGCGGCCAGCACCACTGGAACGTGCCGGTAGCGAGGCAGGGGATACCCCAGCAAGCGCTGCAGATGATTCTGCCGAGGCGTGGAATCGAGCAGGTCCGCTCCGCGCACCACATCGGTGATGCATTGCGCAGCATCATCTACGACCACCGCCAGCTGATAGGCGCAGCATCCATCCGCGCGCAGCACCACGAAGTCGCCTTCCCCGCGCACGCGCCAAGCCCGCGCGACCTTCCCCGGCGGCAACCCGTGCGAGCACGTGCCCGGATACTGGTCGCCCTCAATTTCCTTCCGCGAACACCCGCACGGATACACCGCGTCCGCCGCCTTCAGCTGCTCCAGCGCCTCGCGATATGCGTCCGTCCGTTGGCTCTGGTACATCACCGGACCATCCCACTGAAACCCAAAGAACTCCAGATCCGCCAGGATCGCGTCCGCAGCCCCCGGCATCTCACGCGGCCTGTCCACGTCCTCCATGCGCACCAGCCATTCGCCGCCGTGAGCCCGCGCGTCGAGGTAACTGGCCAGCGCCGCCACCAGTGACCCGAAGTGCAGCGGCCCCGTCGGCGAAGGTGCGAATCGGCCCCTATACATACTACGTGACGACGTCCGGTGCCGCCCGGCCCACTCGCGCGTTCAACTCCAGCAGAGCGCCCACCGCATCGGCCAGCGGGCAAATCCGCTCCGAAGGATTCTGCGCAATCTCGTCCTTTGAGTACGCTTCGAAATACAACCGCAGCGTCGCGCCTTCTGTACCCGTGCCCGACAACCGGATCACTGCGCGCGAGCCGTCTTCCAGCAGCAACCGCGTGCCTTGATTCTTCGTGACCGACCCATTCACCGGATCTGTGTAGCTAAAATCGTCCGCCACGCGAATGCGCGATCCCGCCATCTCCATCCCCACCAGCGCACCCAATCGCCCCCGCAAGCTCGACATCATGGCGTCCGCCGCGGAAGAAGAAATGTTCTCGTAGTCGTGCCGCTGATAGTAGCTGCGTCCGAACCGCCGCCAGTGATCCTGCATCACGTCACTCACCGACTGCCCGGTGTGCGCCAAAATCGAAAGCCACGCCAGCACCGCCCACAGGCCGTCCTTCTCCCGCACGTGATTAGAGCCGGTGCCGAAGCTCTCCTCGCCGCAAATCGTGATGCGTCCAGCGTCCAGCAGGCTGCCGAAAAACTTCCACCCCGTCGGCGTTTCAAAACAAGGAATCCCCAACGAAGCCGCCACCCGGTCCGCCGCCATGCTCGTCGGCATGGACCGCGCAATCCCGGCCAGCCCGTTGCGATACGCCGGAATACACTTCGGAGCCATGTCCGCGATGATCGCCAGCGAATCCCCAGGGCTGACAAAACTGCCGCGCCCTAAGATCAAATTGCGGTCACCGTCGCCATCACAGGCCGCCCCGAAGTCCGGACCATGCGCGCCCGCCAACTCCGCCACCAGATCCGCGGCGTACGTGAGGTTAGGGTCCGGATGCTCCCCGCCGAAATCTTCGAGCGGCGTCGCCCGGATCACCGAGCCTTCCGGCGCGCCCAGCAAATTCTCAAAAATCTCCCTTGCAAACGGCCCCGTCACTCCGTTCATGCCGTCAAAGCGCATGCGGAAATCCCCACGCAGAAAGTCGCGCAGCCTGTCGAAGTCGAAGATCTTCTCCATCAGCGCGACGTAGTCTGCTAGCGGATCGATCACCTCCACGTCGGTCTTGCCCATCCGCGTAGACCCGAGCCGCTCCAAATCGACGTAGCCATCCACCATGCGGTACTCATCGATCTCCAGCGTGCGCCGATAAATGCGCTCGGTGATCTCTTCCGGCGCGGGCCCGCCGTTGGAGGCGTTGTACTTTATACCGAAGTCCGCATCCGGCCCGCCGGGATTGTGGCTCGCCGAAAGCACCAACCCGCCCGCGGCCCCGTGTTCGCGAATCACGCAGGATACGGCCGGCGTGGACAAAATCCCATCCTTCGCCACCAGCACCCGCCCCACCCGATTCCCCGCAGCCAATCGCAGAATCGTCTGGATCGCCTCCCGATTGAAGTAGCGCCCGTCGCCGCCAACCACCAGCGTCTGCCCGTCGAGATCGACGGCATCAAAGACAGACTGGATGAAATTCTCAAGGTACCCCGGCTGCATGAATTCGCGCGTTTTCTTGCGCAGGCCGGAGGTGCCGGGCTTCTGTCCGGCGAAAGGCTGAGTAGGGATCGTTGCCATCGTCTTTTGAGTGTATCTAGATCTTGCTGGTCTGCCCTACTCGATCCACATCCAGCACCAGGTGCCCTTCCGGCGCAACCTCAAACGCCGGCATGAACTTCGCCGACCATTCCACTTCATCCCAACGATACGAGTGCCGCGAATGCACCACCTGGCTGAACGAATCATCAAAGCTGCGCATCAGAATCAGCACCTCGGCTTGCAGCTTCTCGAGGTCCGCCGCGGACTTGCCGTACAGCGGGCTGCCTTCATCAATGGGATGCACAATAGTCCACGTCAGAGCCAGAAAGAACACTCCCTTGCGCTCCAGCTTCAGCTCCGCGAAATTCCGCTTGAGGTTGCCCGCCGCGTCGGCTTCCACCGTCATCAGCAGCACGTCGGTCTGAACGTCCATCAGCACGTTCGTCCGCCGGTTGGCCACGCGGAACTGCAAGCTGTGCCCACCGCCGAACGGAGCGACAATCGCGCGCTCGGAAAACGCCAGCCGCGCTGTGGGCCGCGAGAACCGCGCGAACAACAGCCCCGTAGCCAGCGCGAACCCCATCAGCCCCATCGCCGCTTCCACCGAAGACAACACGTTCGCCGCCAGTCCCACGGGATACAAATCGCCGTAGCCAACGGTGGTGAGCGTGTGAACGCTGAAGAAAAACGCCCGGGCGAACGCGCCCAACTCCAGTTCCGGCACGCTGGCCCGCACCGCCCCCAGCGCAAAGTACATTCCAGCGAACACTAGATTCACCGTCAAGTACCCCGCCACCACCAGCGCCAGGAACTTCGGCCAAGTCATCGACACCAGATGCATGTAGACGCTGCCCCCAAAATTCCGCAACCCACGCGGTCGCCGGATGTTGAACGTCCCATCTTTGTTGATCGCGCGCAGCAACGCGCCCGAATATTGCTGAGTTAAGCCTGGATCAAAAGAAGGAGCAGGACGTCCGGGAGTCATCTCCTGAGAGTACATCGGGGCAGCGTTCGGTTGTGGCCGCAATGCCCGCTTAAACGGCCCACCACCCTCCACAGGTTACAATAGCCGGTTAATGTCCTTAACGGAAGAACTAACCCTGGTGATTGGCGTCGCCGCTGTTGTGGTGACTCTCGTGGTCGGCTTTAAACGGGAATTGGGGCAACTGACTGGGAAACTCTTCGGGAAGAAACAACCGCCGGCCCCCCCGGCTACGCCAGGCAAACGTCTCGTCCACATCGGATTGGTGTTGAACGGGGACATGCCCTATAGCCGGAGGTTGATGGAAACCTTCCGGAGCAAGGTTGAAGAGTTGCTGGACCCCACCCTCCACTTCCCGCACTTTGAAGTCGCTCATGGATGCCCGGAAAGCGGCGAAGAGGCCGAACAGAAGAATCGGGCGGTCTTTAACGAATTGCTTTCACGATTTGGCCGCCCGCCCATGTACCTAGTGACATTCGGCACTGAAGTCAGCGTGTATGCCCATCGGCGCCACTCCACCATCCCGCTGATCTTCGTAGGAGTCACAGATCCGCACGCAAGCGGGTTGATCCCGCTCCCTGGAGACGGACAGACACGAGGCTTAATCGCGGGCGCAACCTATGGAAAGGACATGAACGATCGAGTGGCCGTCATCGCCAGGTTGTTCCCTCAGGCGCGCTTGGGGTTTGTCTACAATTCCGCGCTTGCCCAGGACCGCATAGCGCTGGAGAAAACAAGGGCCGCCGTGAGAATGATGACGCCATCCCCCATGCTCATCGAAATTGAGACGCGGCAACCGGCCTTAACTCCTCAACAACTGGGTTCGGCGGACGTATTTTTCGGGTGGTCCTACCTGACCCAGAACTTCGGACAGTTTGCCCGGGATGCCCACAAGCCGTTCGTAGGCGTTTCGCTCGAGGATGTACTCCGTTTTGCCGTGGCAGCGGTTTCCGCGGATGAATCCGAAATAGGCCGGCGCGCTGCATCGGAAATCCTGGTCAAGAATCTGATCGAGGGCGTGCCCTTGCGGGACATGGACATACTCCAGGTTGAGGAGAATCTCCGCATCTGGAATGTTGCACGCGCGCGCCGCTTCGACTACTCACTGCCGGACAAGGACAAGAAGGAGTGGGTGGTTATCGACGATCCCTATTGAGAGACAATTCGGATCTTCGTGACACGCCGGTCAATCTGCCTGCCCAAATAGTAGCCGCTAGTGCCGATTCCCCCGGCGACCCCCAGGAAAACCGGAATCGCCACCCCCGCCGAGTCCGTATGAAACGCCGCATACCCGCCCACCGTCATCCCCGTAAGTATCCCGAGCACAGTCCCCAACGACCGCCCCCAAGCCCCGCGCCGCCGTTCCAAATTGATCTGCGCCACCGAAGCCCGCGCCACCACGCGATTCCCCTTAGCATCCAGCAGCAGCTCGGCATCACGCACCGTGACCACCTCGCCCTTGATCTTCAGCCCGTCGTGCTGAATCACCTCAACCCGCTGCCCGCTAATCAACGGAGCCAACTCATTCCACCGCATCTCCAACGGCTTCGTCTCCGCGTGCAAGCAGGTCCCCACGCACAGCAGCATCAACATCCCCATCGCGCGCAAGTAATGAGTCATAGGTGCCTTCCGTCAGCAACTATAGCAACACCGCCGTGCGACGCGAGGCCTTCCCTCCGGAACCGCGCGCGCGAGCTAGCGGTCCGAACGAGCACCCTAACTACGACACCTTCCTCAATCCCGCCCGTATGGCCCGCTTCAACACCGTCTGATACCCGATGCCCTCCTTGGCCGCGATCTTTTGCGCGTGGTCAAGGTCTGCAACCGGGAGCCGTATCGAAATCGCCCTGGTCGCTTTCGCCCGAGCCTGATCCACCAACTCCGCCAGAACCTTCGCATCGGTCAACCGAATCGCCGATCCCTCCGAGCGCAACACAGCCCCCCGCTTCAGCGCCCGCTCGAATTCCCGCTGCGTCGCGCGCCGCCCTTCATCGCTCGCATACCAAGCCTCTTCACCTTCAGCCTTCAATTTGCGGGCCATACAGTTTCCTTTCTTTAAGGTTCATCGGATAAGCGGTCACCGTGCGGAAATGCAAGCCGCGCACGGTGAAAATCACCACCAAATACCGGCCACTGGCGGCCCGCCCAAGCAACTTCCATCGCTTCTCCCGCCCCCGTGGCGTGGATGGGAAGAGAATGTGCGTCCGTGCTACCGCCTCTTCGACCTCATTCGGCAACACTCCATGGAGCGCAATGTGGCTAACGTTGTGTACGTCCCACTCGAATCCGAGAAGTCCATCCAGCACAAGAGCAGTATATACATATTACGTATATACATCAAGCCTGACAATGTAGCAACCGCGCCGACCCTGTGCAATGAGGACGTGAACAACTACGCAGTCGTCATTCACGAAGAGCCCGAGGGCGGCTATTGGGCAGAAGTCCCCGCCTTGCCCGGCTGCTACTCGCAAGGCGAGTCCGTCGAAGAACTCCTAGTGAACATCCGCGAAGCCATCAGCAGCGTGCTCGAAGTGATGGCTGAGTCTCCCTATTCTTCGAAATAGTCGGGATCAAGCTTCTTCAAGTGATAACTGGCGACTTCTGTAACGCCGACTCCGAAATCCATCATCAGTTCCGCCAATTGCTCACCATCGATCAACACGATCCTCGTCTCGATTCGCGTGACGTAGTCTTTTGCCTCAGCGCTGAATTGCGACGTCGTTATGAAGACGCCCTTGCGCGCCCGATAACCCTGTAGGCTACCGGCGAATGCTTGAACATCAGGCCTGCCGACAGTATTTGCCCAACGCTTGGCTTGAACGTAGATTTGATCCAGCCCCAAACGATCCTCTTTGATGATGCCGTCTACGCCGCCGTCACCGGATTTACCCAAACGCTCCCCTGCGTCTTTCAGAGAACCGCCGTAGCCCATCTTCACCAAGACGTCGACAACCAGGCGTTCGAAAAATGCGGGAGTTGCGCTTCGGACCGACTGCAAGATCTCGTCGGCCAACTGACGGCGCAACTGCTCGTATCCCGCCTCAATTACTTCAATGGGGGTACTCGTGCCAGGCACGGGTTGAAGCTCGCTAGTGGCCTCGTTAGTCCTGCTTGGCTTGACGAATTCAAGAAATTCGGGATAACGGCGGAGGACAGACCCGTTAATAGCGGAAGGATTTGACCGCAGCAGCTCTGTTCCGCGGGGAGTAATGCGGTACTGCGCCCTCGCGGCGGGCTCTATCAAGCCAGCCTTTTTCATATATGTCCGCGCCCACCCCATCCGGTTTCCGAAAACCGTACTCTGTCCGCTCGGGATCATCTCCTCCAAGTCCCGGTCGCTTAGGCGCAGCCGCGCTGACACTTGATCCACAATCTGGCGAATGTGAAGCGTGTCACCCGCCTCTAGAACGCGAAGGAAGGGCAACATGAGTTCTTCGTACGTGGGGATCGGCATGAGTGTGTTGCCAGTGATCCTAGCACCGGTTGGCGTCCCGGTGCCCTTTCGCGCGAGACTAGTAGTTACCCCTCTTATGGCTGAATCCCCGATCACCCCCCGCGAGAAAGATTTCGCTACCTGGTACCAAGACGTCGTCCTCCAGGGCGACATGGCGGAGCCCGCCGAAATCGTCAAGGGCTGCATGGTCATCAAGCCCAACGGTTACGCCGTGTGGGAGCGCCTACAGCGCGAACTCGACGACCGCTTCAAGGCGACCAATCACCAGAACATCTACCTGCCGCTGCTCATCCCCGAAAGCTTCCTCAAAAAAGAAGCCGAGCACGTGGAGGGCTTCGCTCCCGAACTCGCCGTGGTCACCCACGCGGGCGGGAAGCAACTCGAAGAGCCGTATGTGCTGCGACCGACTTCGGAAACCATCGTCGGGCACTTCTTCGCCAAGTGGATTCAGAGTTATCGCGATCTGCCATTGCTATACAACCAGTGGGCCAACGTGATCCGGTGGGAGCTGCGCACTCGTTTGTTCCTGCGCACCACCGAATTCCTCTGGCAGGAAGGCCACACCGCGCACGCCTCGCACGAAGAGGCCATGGAAGAAGTGCTGCGTATGCTCGACGTGTATGCCGACGTAGCGGAGAACGTCATGGCGATGCCTGTCATCAAGGGCCGCAAGACGCGCGCCGAAAAATTCGCGGGCGCGGTGCATTCCTACTCCATCGAAGCCATGATGCAGAACGGCCTCGCACTGCAAGCGGGCACCAGTCACGACCTGGGCCAGAACTTCGGCAAAGCGTTCGACGTGACATTCCAGTCCAAAGAAGGCAAGCTCGACTATGTGTGGCAGACCAGCTGGGGCGTCAGCACGCGCCTCATCGGAGGCCTCATCATGACGCACTCCGATGACAAGGGCCTAGTCCTGCCTCCCAAGGTCGCCCCGCGCAAGGCGGTGATCGTGCCCATCTTTAGAAAAGAAGAAGAGCGCGGCCCCGTGATGGAAGTCGCCGAAAAACTGGCGAAGGATCTCGGCGCGCACATCGACACCCGAGACGGCCAATCCCCCGGCGCGAAATTCTTCCACTGGGAACGGCGCGGCGTGCCCGTAGTCTTCGAACTCGGCCCCCGCGACGTCGCCAGCGGCAACATCGTGCTGAAGCGCCGCGACACGGGCGAAAAACAAGTGATCCCGCAGACCGAGGCCGTCGCGAAACTAGCCGAAACGCTAGAAGCCATGCAGACCGGCCTGCTCGCGAAAGCCAAGCAGCGTCTCAAGGACAACACCTGCACCGCCAACTCCATCGGCGAAGTCGAGGACATCCTCCGCGCAGTCACCGCCGAAAAAGGCGGCGGCAAGTTCGTCATGGCGCACCTCAAAGACGACCCCGCCAACGACGCCCGCATCAAGGAATTCAAGGCCAGCATCCGCAACATCCCGTCCGTGGACGAATTCGACGGCCCCGGAAAATGCATCCTAACCGGCGAGACCGTAGACCGCCGCGTCGTCATCGCCAAGTCGTATTGACCCCGAAGCCCCAATCTGACGAATGGGGCTGGTAAAATAAACGAACCATGCGACTACGAACCGCGCTCCTCTTCTTCGCCGCCGTCGCGCCCGTTCTAGCACAACGCACGCTCTCCGGCGAAATCGAAATCCGCCAGGCGCTCGAAAAGCTCAACACGCTCGGCAGCGTCATGATGATCGCTGCGCACCCCGATGACGAGAACACCGCGCTGCTCGCCTACCTTGCCCGAGGCCGCCACGTGCGCACCGCCTACCTCGCCCTCACCCGCGGCGAAGGCGGCCAGAACCTCATCGGCTCCGAACAGGGCGACCAAATGGGAATCATCCGCACCCAGGAACTGATCGCCGCCCGCAAGATCGATGGAGCCGAGCAGTACTTCACCCGCGCCATCGACTTCGGCTTCTCAAAAATCGCCGACGAAACCCTCACCCAGTGGTCGCGTGAGCAAGTCCTGGCCGACGTGGTGTGGAACATCCGCCGCTTCCGGCCCGACGTAATCGTGTTGCGCTTCACCGGCACGCCGCGCGATGGCCACGGCCACCATCAGGCGTCCGCCATCCTCGGCAAAGAAGCCTTCACCCTCGCAGCAGACCCCACCAAATTCCCTGAGCAGCTAGCCTTCGTCCAACCCTGGCAAGCCAAGCGCCTCATGCAGAACGTCAACGGCGGACCCGGCGGTGGCGGACGCGGCGGAGCAGCCCCTGCGGCTCCCGTGGAACAAGGCGCCGACATCGACCTCGGCACCTACTCGCCGGAACTCGGCTTCTCCTACGGCCAAATCGCCGGCATGAGCCGCAGCCAACATCGCAGCCAAGGCATGGGCTCCGCCGAACGCCCCGGCGCGCAGCGGAACACGCTCCTCACCCTAGCCGGCGACAAGGCCACGAAAGACCTATTCGAAGGCATCGACGTTTCCTGGGGACGCGTCGCTAACGGAGCCCGCGTCGCCGCCATCGTAGACCGCGCGCTCGCCGCGTTCGAGCCCGCGCATCCCGAACGCTTACTGCCCGTGTTGACCGAAGCCCGCCCGCTGATCGCCGCCATGAATGATCCGCTTGCCCGCCGCAAACTCACGGAACTCGATGAACTCCTCGCCCTCGCCAGCGGCCTCTATCTCGAAGCCCAAGCCAACGACTTCGCCGTCACTCCCGGCACCGACCTCCGCATCAACGCCAGCGCCACCGTGCGCCTGCCTGTGCAAGTCTCCATCAGCGGCATCCGCCTCACCGGCATGGCGGGAGCTCCTTCGCAGGACATCCCGCAAACCGTCTTGGTCAACAATCAACCCTCGCAATATCCGCTTACGGTGAAGGTCCCCGCGAACCAGCCTTACTCCGGACCCTATTGGCTCGCGCAACCCAAGAGCGGCACGATGTATACCATCCCCGATCAGCGCTTGATTGGCAACGCCGACAATGACCCCGTGCTGGAAGCCCACTTCAAGGTCCGCATCGCCGGTATGGACATCGAACTGACTCGCCCCGTTCGCCACCGCTACGTGGACCGCGTCTGGGGTGAACTATTCCGCCCGCTCGAAATCGTTCCGCCTGTGGCCATCGATCTATCCACCAACGCGCTCGTCTTCACCACCGCCGCGGCGCGCCAGATCGAAATTCCCGTGCGCTCCAACAGCGGCAAGCAGTCCGGCGACGTTCGCCTGGAAGTTCCCGCGGGATGGCGTGTGACTCCCGCCACGCAACACTTCGACCTCACCTTCACCGACGAACAAACCGCCGTCTCCTTCCAACTGACACCGCCCGCCGCCGACTCCAAAGGCGTCATCCGAGCCGTGGCGCAAGTGGGCATCGCCGCCGTCTCCAACGGCCTCGCACGCATCAACTATCCGCACATCCCCGTGCAAATGCTGCTTCCCGCCGCGCAGACTGCGCTGGTCCGTGCGAACATCACCAACTTGGCAAAGACCGTCGGCTACGTGATGGGAGCCGGTGACGAAGTCCCCGAAGGCATCCGCCAACTTGGTGCCGAGGTCACGCTGCTTTCCTCACAAGACCTCGCACGCGGCGACCTATCCAAATTTGATGCAGTCGTTACCGGCGTCCGCGCCTGGAACACCCGAGCCGACCTCCGCGCCAACTACCAGCGGCTCTTCGCCTACGCGAACAACGGCGGCACCGTCGTGGTGCAGTACAACGTCAACGAAGGCGGCGCGAATGGCCCGCTGGAACACATCGGCCCCTACCCCATTCGCACCAGCGGCAGCCGCGTCACCTTAGAGCAAGCTCCCATCAACTTCCCCAATCCACAATTGAAAGTGCTGCACGCCCCCAACGAAATCACGCAAGCCGATTTCGACGGCTGGATCCAAGAACGCGGCCTCTACTTCTCTGACCAGTGGGATGAAAAATACCAGAGCGTCCTCGAATCCCACGACCCCGGCGAAGAGCCGCTCAAAGGCGGCATGCTCTACACGCAATACGGCAAGGGAGCCTACATCTTCTCCGCCTACGATTGGTTCCGCGAACTCCCCGCTGGGGTCCCCGGAGCGTACCGCATCTTCGCCAACATGCTCAGCGCAGGAAAGGTCCAATGAGCGAAGAGAGGCCGGTGATTGACGAAGCGCCGCCCTTCTTGAAACGCTGGCCCACCGTCTACCGCTTCGTCATCATCTATCTAGCCTGCGTCATCACGCTCTTCTACATCTTCACAGCGGCTTATCGCCCATGAGACCACTCGACTGGGCAGTGCTCATCGCATGGCTGATCTTCCTCGTCTCCTACGGCTTGTATCGCGGCCGAGGCTCCACCTCCACTGACCAATTCCTGCTCGCCGGAAAGACCATGCCGTGGTACGCAATGGGCCTCTCCATCATGGCCACGCAAGCCAGCGCGGTCACCTTCATCTCCACCACCGCGCAAGCCTACACCGACGGCATGCGCTTCGTGCAGTTCTACTTCGGCCTGCCACTGGCCATGGTGATTCTGTGCGCCACCGTGGTCCCCATCTTCCACCGAGCCAAAGTCTACACCGCCTACGAGTACCTGGAACAACGCTTCGACGCGAAGGTCCGCCTCCTGGTCACCATCATCTTCCTCATCTCGCGCGGCCTAGGAGCAGGGATCTCGCTCTCAGCCCCCGCCATCGTCCTTTCCGTCATTCTAGGCTGGCCCTATCAAGGAACCGTCTTCCTAATGGGAGGCCTCGTCACGCTCTACACAACGATGGGCGGCATCAAAGCAGTCACCTGGGCCGACGTGCAGCAGATGATGGTGATCCTCTTCGCGCTGATCTTGTCGTTCGGCGTCGCGATTTCGCTCCTACCCCCCGACGTGTCCTTCACAGACGCGCTCACCCTAGCAGGCGCCGCAGGCCGGCTCAACGCCGTCACCACCACCTTCGACTGGAATGACCGCTACAACATCTGGACCGGCCTCATCGGCGGGATGTTCCTCGCCCTCGCCTACTTCGGCACCGACCAGAGCCAAGTCCAGCGCTACCTCACCGGCAAGTCCATAGGTCAAAGCCGCCTGGGCCTGCTCTTCAACGCAATGGCCAAGGTCCCGATGCAGTTCTTCATCCTCTTCATCGGAGCCATGGTGTTCGTGGTCTTCATGTTCGAAAAGCCCCCCGTCCTCTTTAACCCCGTGCAACTCGAACGCGTCTCCAAGACCGCCGACTTCCCTGCCCTGCAAGCCCGGTATGACACCGCCTTCAGCCAGCGCCAACTCGCCGCCCGAGCCATCCTCAACGATGCCCCCGGCGCGAAAGTACAATTTCAAGCAGCACAGAAGAACCTCGATACCGTCCGCGCCGACGCGCAGAAAGCCGCCGGTGCTCCCGACACCAATTACATCTTCCTAAGCTTCGTCACCAACTACTTGCCCCTAGGCATCGTCGGCTTGGTCGTCGGCGTCATCTTCACAGCCGCCATGTCCGCCATTTCCGGCGAGATCAACTCGCTAGCCACCGTCAGCGTCATCGACGTCTACAAACGCTACATGGCGAAAACCAGCACCGACTATCACTACCTGGGAGCCTCGCGCATCGCCACCGCCTTCTGGGCCGTCTACGCCATGGTCTTCGCCAGCTACGCCACCAACTTCGGCGCGCTCATCGAAGCGGTCAACTACGTCGGCTCGCTCTTCTACGGCGGCATGCTCGGCGTATTCGTCCTCGCCTTCTTCGTGAAGCGCTGCACCGCGAACGCCGCCTTCATCGGCGTCATCGCCGGCGAAGCAGCCATCTTCATCACCGCCCAATACACCGGAGCCTACCTCTGGTTCAACGTAATCGGCTGCGTAGTGGTGGTCCTCACCGGCATGCTGATTTCGTCTCTCCAACGCCCCCTAAGCGACACCGCGGGGTAGGGCAGGCGTTTCCGCCTGCCAAGCCATCCGGGCCGCGCAAATTCGCGCGCGCCCGGGCCTGCTCCGCAAAGTCACGTGGGAAGGTGACCTGGAGGAAATACGCGAGGACGAGCCGCTCCTACCCAAATCCAAATAGCCGCAAATCCAACTGCCGACCAATTTCGTAGTATGGGATGTTATGAGCACGCCATCGAACTACGTCCTCGGTCAATCCACCCACGAATACGAACGCCTGATGCTGCAAGGCCGCCTCCTCCGCCCCTACACCGAAAAGTACTTCCGCGCCGCAGGCGTCACGCCCGGAATGCGCGTGCTCGACCTCGGCTCCGGCATGGGCGACGTCGCACTACTCGCGGCCGACATCGTCGGACCCAGCGGCCGCGTCGTCGGCCTCGACCCAGATGCCGCCGCCCTCAAGCGCGCCGCAGAGCGCACCATCGAACAAGGCTGCTCCTCCTGGGTGTCATTCCAAGCCTTCAACCTCGAAGACTTCACCACCACCGAACTCTTCGACGCCGTCATCGGCCGCTACATCCTGCTCTACCAGCCCGACGCCGGAGCCACTATCCGCCAACTCACCAAGTTCCTCAAGCCGGGAGGCATTGTCGTCTTCCACGAACTCGACTTCCCCGATCCACACGCCAGCTACCCGCCCTGCGAATTGTTCGATCAAGTCTACCGTCTGGTGGGTGAGGCATTCCGCCGCGCCGGAGCCCCGCCTGATTTCGGACGGCGCGTGGGCAAGGCATTTCTTGATGCTGGTCTGCCATTCCCAACCATCGTTGCCGACTCGATCATCGGTGGCGGACGTGGCTCCTACGTCTACCGCTGGGTGTCCAACACGCTGATGAGCGTCGCGCCACGCTTGAAGGACCTAGGGATCGAAGTCCCTCCAGGCCTCGTCATCGACAGTGAACTGGCGGACAGAGTGGAAGCCGCCGTTGTCGCAGCAGGGAGCCAGATCCTCGCCCCTACACAATACGGAGCTTGGGCTCGGAAACCGCTTTGATCCCGAGCACCGCATTCAGCGACCCCTGCCGGTAGCCTTCAAGATCCAGCGTCACGTAGTGAAACCCAAGCGGCTTGAAGATCGCGGTGAACGCCCGCGCCATCACCGGGTCCAGCGCCCGAGCCAGCTCATCCGGAGCAATCTCAATCCGCACCAAGTCCCCATGAAACCGCACCCGAAACTGCCGGAACCCCAGCGCCTTGATCTCTTCTTCCCCACGCTCCACGGTCTTGATGTTCTGAATCGTCACCGGCGTCCCATACGGAATCCGCGAACTCAAACAAGCCGACGCAGGCCGATCCCAAGTGACAAGCCCAGCAAGTCTCGAAAGCTCCCGAATCTCCGCCTTCGTCAACCCCGCCTCCACCAGCGGAGCCTTCACGCTGTGCAACTGCGCCGCCCGTTGCCCTGGCCGATAATCACCCAGATCATCCGAGTTCACCCCATAGATGACGTGCGCAATCCCCCGCTTAGCCGACTCCGCCGCCAGCTGCGTGAACAGTTCGTCCTTGCAGTGAAAACACCGGTCCGGCGCGTTCTTCACATAGTCAGGATTCTCGAACTCGTTGGTCGAGATGTACTCGTGCCGAATCCCATGCGCCGCCGCAAACAGCTCCGCGTCCCGCTTGTGCGACTCAGGAATCGAAGCCGAGTCCGCCGTGATCGCCACACAACGGTCACCGAGCACCTCATGCGCGGCCCACGCCAGATAGGCGGAATCCGCTCCGCCGGAGTAGGCCACAATGACGCTGCCCAAGCCGCGCAGGTTCACGAACAGCGCGGCTTGTTTGGCGTCAGACATATGTGACTACTGCAGCGGCAGATCGCCCTGACCCTCTTCGAGAGCCGCTTCCGAATCCGGAATCAAGCTCGCGGCGGCCACCAGATCGCCCGCTTCCACGTTGACCAGCCGCACGCCTGACGTGGACCGGCCCGCTTGCCGGATGTTGCCCGAATCGATGCGGATAATCTGACCACCCTTGGTGATGATCATCAAATCCGAGTCGTCCTTGACCGACAGAATGCCGATGACCTTGCCGATCTTCGGCGTGGTCTTCATGTTGATGACGCCCTTGCGTCCGCGGGCCGTCAGGCGGTAGTCTTTCAGCGGCGTGCGCTTGCCGTAGCCGTTTTCCGAGATCGAAAGGATGAGGCCATCCTCTTCCACGACCTCGACACCGACCACGTAGTCCGCCGCATCGAGTTCCATGCCACGCACACCGCGCGCGGGACGGCCCATGGGACGAACGTCGCTTTCGATGAAGCGGCACGCCATGCCGTCATGCGTTCCGATGAAGATGTAGTTGTCTCCATTCGTTAACCGGGCAGCAAGAAGATCGTCGCCTTCGTCGAGGCCCAGCGCGATGATGCCGCGGGCCATCGGGTTGTCGAACTCAGTCAGCTCGCACTTCTTGATGACGCCCAGCTTGGTCACCATCACGATGAATTTGCCCGCGACGAACTCCTTCACCGGAAGGAACGCCGTTACCGTCTCATCCTGTTGCAGGTTAATGAGGCCGGAAATGTGTTTTCCCTTGCCGGTGGTGCCGGCATCGGGAATGTTGTAAATCTTCAACCAGTAAAGGCGGCCCTTGTTGGTAAAGATCAGCAAGTAGGCGTGCGTGGAGGCGATGATGAGGTGCTCCACCACATCCTCGGCGCGCGTGGACATGCCGATGCGGCCCTTGCCGCCACGCGTCTGGCGGCGGTAGGTATCGACGGAGGTGCGCTTGAGGTAACCTCCGCGCGAGACGGTCACCGCGACGTCTTCCACCTGCACCAGATCTTCCAGGCTGATCTCGCCCGTGTCTTCAATGATCTGCGTGCGGCGCGCATCGCCGAAGTCTTTCTGGACTTCCTTCAATTCGTCGATGATCACCTTGCGCAGAGATTTCTCTGAGCCCAGGATGTCCATATACTCAGCGATCTTCGTCTGAATGTCCGCAAGTTCGTCGATGATCTTCTGCTGCTCCATGCCGGTGAGGCGTTGGAGTTGCAATTCGATGATGGCCTGCGCCTGGCGTTCGCTAAAGCGCGGTCCGCGCGGGTCGGCGTCGACCAGCTTGGCGTAGGCCGCCGCTTCGGATGGCGTGATGTAGGCCATCAAGGCCTCACGCGCTTCCTTCGGAGTCTTCGCCGCGCGGATCAGGGCGATGACTTGATCGAGATTATTCAGCGCGCGTTGAAACCCGAGCAGAATATGTTCACGCTCGCGGGCCTTGCGCAGTAAGAAGTCAGTGCGCCGGCGGACCACGTCGATGCGATGCTCAATGAACCGCTTCATCGCGTCCACAATGCCCAACTCGCGCGGTTGCCCGTTGACGATGGAGAGCAGGATCACGCCGAAGCTGGTCTGGAGCTGCGTCTGCTTGTAAAGGTTATTGAGCACCACCTCGGCTTGCTCGCCGCGCTTCAGCTCATACACGATGCGCATGCCGTCGCGGTCGCTCTCATCGCGGATTTCGGAGATGCCTTCGATCTTCTTTTCGTTGACCAGGCCCGCGGTGTATTCGATCAGGCGGGCTTTGTTCACCTGGTACGGCAGCTCGGTGACCACGATGGCCTCGCGGTCCCTGCCGGAACTCTCGGTCGCGGCCTTGGCGCGGATCTTGATCGACCCGCGGCCCGTGGACATGTAGTTATGGATGCCCTCGCGGCCCAGGATAAAACCGCCGGTCGGGAAGTCGGGACCCTGCACAACCTCGGCGATCTTCGCCAGCGGCGTGGCCGGATTCTGCACCAGCATGATGCAGGCGTTGACGATCTCAGTCAGATTGTGCGGCGGAATTTTCGACGCCATGCCGACTGCGATGCCTTCGCTGCCGTTCACCAGCAGATTCGGAACGCGCGTAGGCAGAACTTCCGGCTCGGTCTCTGTCTCGTCGTAGTTGGCCTTGAAATCGACGGTGTCCTTGTCGATGTCTTCGAGCAGCGAAGCCGCGATCTTCGACAAGCGCGCTTCGGTGTAACGCATGGCCGCTGGCGGATCGCCGTCCACCGAGCCAAAATTCCCCTGCCCGTCAACCAGCGGATAGCGCAACGAAAACGGCTGCGCCATGCGGACCAATGCGTCGTAAATCGCCGAGTCGCCGTGCGGATGCAGCTTGCCCATCACGTCGCCGACCACGCGCGCCGACTTCTTGGTGGGGCGGTTATAGTGCAGCCCCATCTCATGCATCATGTACAGCGTGCGCCGATGCACCGGCTTCAACCCATCGCGGACATCCGGCAGCGCGCGCCCCACGATCACGCTCATCGCGTAATCGAGGTACGAGCGTTTCATCTCGTCTTCGATGTTGATCGGAACCTGATTTTTGTTCCCGCCATCGCCGCCCAGCGGCATCTGCCCGCCCGGAGGCGGAGTGGTGGGGTCCTGAGGATCTGCCAAGCGTTACGCTCCTAGTTGTCGTGTTGCCGCGGCGAGGGGAGAGTGCCGCTGACCTTTTATTTTAGCAGGTTTGGACGCTCTAAAGCACCGGCTCCTTTGCCCCCAGACGACCTACAAAGGCGTTCGATTCGGTGGACCGGAACCACCCGACCGGTCGAAGTGAAACGAAATTCAAAACCAAAGGCTCCTCAGATTAGGATGCTCCGTTCAATAGCGAAAGACCAAACGACCTTAGTAGACTGTGAGGGCCCGGGCACTGTAAGTGCCCCACGAGCGTTCCGCCACAATTGCGGTTCCACCGACGTGCGACCTTCCCATAGGAAGAGTTTCCTCATCAGGCTTGCCAAACGCCTGGGATACGAAGCGTTTCGATGCCGAGCCTGCGGGAGGCGCTTTTTCAAGAAACACTGGTAGCCCAGGCGGCGAAGGAACCGGCCAAGCGGCGCGAAAGGTCGTAATCTTCTCTGTCCATTCTAGGGAGTAGCTTCCGTAGCGCAAGTACCACTTGGGAGAAGGACTCCACAACGTGCGGCCCACCACTCTGTTGCAATGGCCATAGCCGACACCGTGGCCGTCGTGCTACTGGATTTGTTTCGCGTAGGCGCTTGCAACCGGGACCGATTCCAGCCTAAATTTGCTTGGCCAAGCCCGCAGAAATCCGTAGTTCATCGGCAATCGAAACCTTCGGCATCGAGCGTGACCTTGCGGAACCGGAAGCCACCTTCTTCGTGCGGGTCAGACCATCTGAAGGAATAGGGTACAGTAAAGGGCGCGGCAGTTCGTGACTCGCGCCTGTTCAGGAGGAGTTCAGTGATATTTCCATCCCGTGTCGCCGTTCGGCTGATGAATTTCGTGCTTTGCGCATTTGTGTTGCCCGCTGTTGCGCAGGCGGATTGCTCGGCAGCGTTGGACGCACTGGCCAAATCCTGGCAGCAAGCGCGGCTCGCCCAGTACGATGTAACGTCCCCTGAGGAAGCGCTCCCCAGCAAGCCGGCGATGGTCCGGATTGGAAAGACGATTTGGACGGACACCGGCGGTGCGGGCCGCTCCTACCGCAGCGACGACGCACCTGCAGAGAATCCCCTCGCGTTCTCTATCAAACGCCAGGCCGCCAAGGGCCCGGTGAATTGCGAGCCCGCAGGCAACGGGACCTATCGAGGCCAGCCTGTTGTGAAGTACAAATTGGACCCGTCCGCCGGAAGCAACACCACTGGCCGAATCACTTTGTGGGTGAGCAAAACGAGCGGTCTACCGGTGTATCAAGAATACGAAAAGACCTACCTTGGCGGATACGCGTGGGTTTATGGCGATACGGTGAAGGAACCGTCTGGGAAGTAGCTCGCTCCGTCAGCTCCAGGCTTGTTGCTGGTCCTTCGAACCGTCAAACACCTGAAGGATTTCGACGCCGCCTCGGATCTTCTTGTAGTAGATCAGATGCTTCCCAGCTGCAAAGCAGCGGACACCAGGCGCGATGGATTCGCAAGCAACGCCCGATGATGGATGCTCGCCGAGCAACCAGAACCGGTCTATGATCGCGTCAATCAGCGGGTCCGCCACGTCTACGCTGGCGCGCAGGGCCCAGTAGAGAAAGATCCGGTCCAGATCGCGTTCGGCATCCTTTGAAACGGGATACCGCTTCATCGCCTCGAAGCGGCGGCCAAGAGCGCGCGGCCACGGGGCCTTCACTCCGGCGGCCAAATCCCGGAGTCCTTTTTGACCTTCGTATTCGCTGAACTCGTCACTGGCAATCGACGCGCGGACCCGCTGACGAATGGACTCCTGTTGGTCCATGGTGAGGTCGGCGACCAGATCCGCGGCGGACGGCTTGGCCAAACGTAGCGCGCGGTTCTCTTCCTCTTCCATGCGCCGAAGAGCGTCGCACACCACTTGGCTGGCATTGTTGTAGCGTCCGCTGTTGACCTTGCCGCGGACGAAGCCCGCGAGTTCGTCGGTGATGGAGACGTTCATTTGGTCCATGCTTGGTTCCTGCTCTTCAAGCCAGCGGGAGCGGAGAGGAATGTCAATCCTCGACATCGACCCGGCTAACCCGCATCCGGGTTCAGTCCTGCGAGCCGCCGCAACTCGTTGCTTGAGGTCCCACGAGGTATTAGGATTGAACGTGAACCTGGTCCCGAAATTTGCGCTCTCGTCCAGCACCAGAGTGATCTGTATCCGCCGCCATCCAGATACCTTCACGTCGCGGATGGCACTTAGGGGGATTTGGACCTCTTCCCGCCCTCGATCGACAAAGAGTATGGAGCCTTCCAGATATACCGTTGGTCCTGCGCGAAAGCGAGAAGTGACCGCCAGGAGAGCAGCACCTGCTAGGACAGCAAGACCTGTCTGGACCCGGTCCTCTGAAGAGAAAAGGGCCAAGACTGCGCCCACTCCGAGTAGAACGCAATCGTATGGGTCGAGTCCCCGGGAAGAGAGCTCGCGCCGTTCTACTACGCCGCTGCCTTGCACTCCGGGCACCCGCAGATCTTTCTCAAGTGGTCAAACGAATAGATCCCCGAGCCATGCCCATCGCTCCACTGGATTTGGATCGCGTAGGAGCCAACTTCTTCCACCTTCAGCATCTTCAGCGTCGGCGTGAACATTTTGAAGGGGTTCGCGGGCTTGGCTTCTTCGGCGGCGTAGTTGGTCTTCTCCGGGACTGTGCCATGCGCGCCGGTGCAGACGGCGCAGGGGCATTCGTCGCGAAGGTAGCCTAGCGTGTATTCGCTGTGGTGGCCGTCTTTCCAGTCGATCTTGATTCCCTTGGACTTCGAAATGGCGATGTATTCTGCTTCAGATCTCATTGACTCTTTCAATATCTCTTATTCCGGACACGCGGCGGATGGCGGATACTGCTCGCTCCAGCTGGCGCTTGTCTTTTACTTCTAACGTCATTGCAACAACGGCTCCTTCGTTCGACGGGCCATCGCCGGGGCGGGTTTCCAGTGTTCTGATGTTGGTCTGCTCGTTGAAGAGCGCGGTAGTCACCTGGCTCAACATGCCAGGGCGGTCTTCGGTGCGGACCAGGAGGTTGACGCGGAACATCTCCTGCACGGCGCGCGCCCATTCGACTTCGATCTTGCGTTCCACTTCATACATCAGGTTCTGCACGTTGGGGCAGTTGGCGGAGTGGATGGCGATGCCTTTGCCTCTGGTCACGTAGCCTACAATCGGCTCGCCACGGATGGGGTTGCAGCACTTGGCGAGATACGTCAGCAGGTCGTCGGCGCCTTTGACCTTGATGACCAGGTCCTGATTGGCGGCGTCCTCCGCAGAATAGCGCGGGGTTTCTTCTTCGTGCTCCTGCGGGGCTTCTTCGGGGACAATATCGGGCGCTAGCTTTTGCAGCACCTGGCGTGGAGAGAATTTGCCGTAGCCGAGCGCGGCGTGCAGGTCGGCGATTTGCGAGCAGCCGTATTCGGTGGCGACGGCGTGCATTTGCGCCGTGGTGATGCGGCTCAAGGCCACGCCGAGTCTGCGGGCTTCCCGCTCCAGATACTTCTCGCCGATCTCGATCGCCTTCACGCGCTCGGTGGTATTGATGACGTGCTTGATCTTGTTGCGCGCGCGCGGAGTCCTGACGATGGCGAGCCAGTCTTTGCTAGGCAGGTGGCCGGACTGCGTAAGGATCTCCACCACGTCGCCATTGCGCAGGCCGTACTTCAGCGGGACGATGCGACCGCCGACTTTCGCGCCGGTGCAGGTGTTACCGACCTGTGAGTGAATCGCATAGGCGAAGTCGATGGGCGTGGCTCCACGGGGCAGCACGATGACTTTGCCTTGCGGGGTGAAGGTGTAGACTTCGTCGGGGTAGAGATCCACTTTGAGTGTGGACATGAACTCGCCCGAATCGCGCATATCGCGCTGCCATTCGACCAGTTGACGTAGCCATAGGACGCGCTGATCGTCGTCTGCGGCGTTCGCCTTGCGGCCTTCCTTGTACTTCCAGTGCGCGGCGATGCCTTCTTCGGCGATGCGGTGCATCTCTTCGGTGCGGATCTGCACTTCGAAGTGGCGGCCGCCGGCTCCCATGACAGAGGTGTGGAGCGACTGGTAGAGGTTCGGGCGGGGGATGGCGATGAAGTCCTTGATGCGGCCGGGAATGGGGCGCCACTCATTGTGGATGACACCGAGCGCAGCGTAGCAGTTCTTCACCGAGTCGGTGATGATGCGGACGGCGAGCAGATCGTAGACCTGGTCGAGCGAGATCTTTTGGCGGCGCAGTTTCAGGAACACCGAATAAGGGCGCTTGACGCGGGTTTCGATGTGGGCTCGGATGCCTTCGGCGGCCAGGCCGGCTTCGATGATCTGGCGCATCTCGGCGAGGAAGGCTTCGTTGGAGGCGCGGTTGCCTTCGAGTTTGTTGTTGAGATCGGAGGCGGCTTCCGGCTCTAGGTATTGGAAAGCGAGGTCTTCGAGCTCGGCGCGGATTTTGCCCATTCCCAGGCGATGCGCGATGGGCGCGTAGATATCGACGGTTTCCTGCGAGATGCGGGCTTGCTTCTCAGGCGAGAGGCTGCCGAGCGTGCGCATGTTGTGCAGCCGGTCGGCCATTTTGACCAGCACGACGCGGATGTCGTCGACCATCGCCAGCAGCATTTTGCGCAGGCTTTCGGCTTGGCGGACTTCCTTGGAGGCGAAGTCGAGTTTGGTGAGCTTGGTGACGCCGTTGACGCAGTGGGCCACGTCTTCGCCGAATATCTTGCGGACCTGATCGACGGTTACGGAGGTGTCTTCGACCACATCGTGCAAAATGCCGGTTTGCAGGCACGTCATGTCGAGGTTCATTTCGAGCAGTTGGCGGGTGACCAGCAGCGGGTGGGTCATGTACGGCTCGCCCGAGGCGCGGCTCTGCCCTAGGTGCTGCGCGGCGGCGAAACAGTAGGCGCGTTCCAGGGGCTCAGGGTCTTCGGAAGGGCGGAGTTCGCGCAGGCGGGCTTCCAGTTCCCGATACGTGGTTTCGACTGGATCGGCTATTTGGACGGCGGAGTCGGTGGATTCCTGAGGCATCCGGTAACTCCAGTGTAACGGATGAGGGTGGAGGGACTAGATTGGGGTTGGAGCGGCGCGATTGTAGGAGCGGGGGATCTTGAGAAGAAAGCATCCAGAATGGGCCACAGATGAGGGGGGGGCTTCCGCCTACTTGGGCGTGATTGGGTAGCCCTGCCAGACGTATTCGAGCGCCTGCGGCAGGGTCTGCCGGATCACTTTACTGTCCACGTGACCCGAGTTCTTGCTGTACACGAACTGGTAGTGATAGCCCTTGGACTTCAACACCGCCGCGAGGCGCTGGTTCGCGATCGGCCAATTGCGCATGTCGACCGACGCGGCTTGCACACCGAGATCGCCGTCCGAGACGTGCATCCAGATGCGGAGCGGTTTCACGGGATTCTTGGGGAAGAAGTTTTCCGGGTACTCGTAGGCCGCGTGCGGGGCCTCCGGGCTGTTGCGCAAGTTGACGAAGGTGCCGGAGTAGGAGAGGACGCGATGGTAGCGGTCGGTGCGGAACCAGGCCATGGTGAGCGCCATTGCTCCGCCGGAGCTGCCGCCGTAGGTCATGCGGGCTTCGGGGTCCTTGGTGAGCGTGACGCCTGTTTCTTTTTCGACGCGCGGCAGGATTTCGGACTCGACGAAATCGGCGAAGACGGGCGAGACGGTGTCGTATTCGAGGCTGCGCCCGGGGCCGCCGTTGGCGACCATCACGGCGACCATGACGGGTAGGCGGCGGTCGGCAATCATGTTGTCGAGGATGTTGGCCATCTGGCGGTCGCGCAGGCCGTATGAATCCGCTGCAAAGAGGAAGGGGGCGGGCGTGCCGGGGCGGTATTGGGCTGGGATGTAGACGGAGACGAGACGCTCAATGGGGCCGTTGACGCCGGGGAAGACTTTGCTGCTGGCGGAGTTCATGTGGAACTCGATCAGCTTGCCGTGCGGGATGCCGACGCGCTGCGTTTCCTCGGGCGCGGGGGCATAGTCGGGGCCGATGGAATAGTCGCCGTCGCCGGAGGTTTTCGCCCAGGCAGGCAGGGCGGCGAGTTTGGCGATATCGGCGAGATCTTGCGGGGTGGCTGGATTGCTCGGGGCCTTGCCTTTTGCGGCGGCTCCAGCGGGTGCGGGGGCTTGGGCGAGGATGCCGCTCACGATGGCGAGCGCGAGTGCGCAGGTGGAAAGAGTGATTAGGAACCGATGATTCATGGGACCTCCGTGTCACCAGGAAGTCTAGCAGATGAGTTAGTCTGGTGGAAGAAAGGCGCGGCGGAACGAGGATACATCTATGATCGACTGGTCGGAATGCAGTGCCGTGGAGAGCGTGCCGGGGAAGATGAGCGGGGCGTGGGTTCTGCGGGGGACTCGGATGCCGGTTCAGACGATCTTCGAAAACTTGGAAGCGGGCCTGTCGGCGAAGGAGATCACGGAGGTCTTCGATGTGACCGAGGATGAAGTGGACGCCGTGATTCACTTTGTGGCTCGGAGCTTGGAGAAGACTCCAGCCTAGATGAGGATCTTGTTCGACAACGGCACGCCGAAGCCGATCGCCGCACGGCTGCACGGGCACGACGTGTCACTGGCGAGGCGGATTGGCTGGCACGAGCTTCAGAACGGAGAGTTGCTGGCGCAGGCCGAGGCCGCTGGTTTCGATGTCCTGGTGACGACGGACAAGAATCTCCAGTATCAGCAGAATTTGACAGGGCGGAAGATTTCGATTGTCGTGTTGGGCAACTCGCAGTGGCCGGACGTGATGCTTCTAGTGGAGCGGGTGGTTGAGGCCATCCTTGCGGCGAAGCCTGGCGGGTATGTGGAAGTGGAGATTCCGCATGGACGGAAGAAGTTGCCAAGGTTGATCTAACTGATTTACCGGCTTACGAGTTTCTTGACCACACGAGAATAGGACCTCAGAATCGGGTAGTGCTCGGCCTGCCGTTCCCGTTTGGTGTGTTAGCCTTCTGGCAAAGACAAGCGTGACCAGGATAAGACAAGTCGGCTTCTACAGTCCAAACACGCGCAAGGCCCCGCTCGAAATGTTACGCGCAACATTGGAGGGCAGACGGGTGCAAATGAGCGGTACGATCCTGGTGCTGCCCGAAGCCTTCAACCTTGAATCCTACGATCTACGCTCCAATATTCGGGAGTATCCGCGGATGCTCTCCGACCTTCAACAAGTGTCTGAAGACTTCGACATCGTTATCGTGGCTGGACTTATCATTCCCAGTCCGACACACCACGAAAAACCGTACAGCTCCGCCTACTTAATCGACGCCAACGGGGCCGAACTGATGTGCCACAAAATGCTTCAGGATAGCCAAGGACCGTACCGACCATGCCAGACTGGATGTGATGGACACAACGCTGTCAAGTACTTGAACGTCGCGCTGTGCTGCCTCGTCTGCATGGATGCTTACGAACGCCACGCACCAGCCCAACAGGAACGCCTTCGACTATTAAAGGAAAAGATGGATAAGCTGACCGAGGTCGAGTACCGGCTCATGTGTGTGCCTGCCCATATCGAGGAGAATCAACCCAACTTTTGGGGCATACCAAATAGTTACCGAATTGTTGCTAACGCGTCGAATCGACCCGAGTTCCCCAAATCTCCGGGCAGCTCCGTCGAATACATGGACGAGCAACCTTCTCCAGTGATCAGAGTGCCGGACCATTCACCCTGTATCGGACTGCACCCTTTGCGTCCGGAGGGTTCATGAATCGGAGCTAGGCGGGAGGATAGATGCTATTTCTTCTGGAGGCGTCGAGAAAGTCTCGACGCGGCACGCACGAGTGCGTACGCTACGGCAGCGCGAACACATACACCGCCGTGTGATTCAACGCCCGCTTCAACTCGGGAGCTTGGATCGCCACCAGACCATTCGTCATCGCGCCTTCGCCGGTCAGGACTGCGACGTATTGCTTGCCGTTAACCGCGTAGGTGATGGTGCTCACCGCGACGGTCCCGCCGAGAATTTGCTCCCACACTTTCTTGCCGGTGGTGGCGTCGTAGGCGTGGAGGCGGCGGTCGACGTCGCCCCAGAAGATTAGGTTGCCGGCGGTGGCTAGGACGGCTCCGTTGGAGGGGGCGCGTTGTTCGCCGAAGCGGAGGATTTCGCCGGTCTCCATGTTGATCTTGGCGATCGCGTTCTTCTTCTGCGGGTCGGAGCCGGGGCGGGCTACGGATTCGCGCTTGCCGCCTTCGACGTTATCGAGGCAGACATCGATGTAGGGGACGTACATGGAGTTGGTCACCGGTGAATAAGCGGCGGGCCAGTAGCTGCGGGTGTTGAAGAAGCAGATGATTTTTTCGGCTCCCTTGGTGCGGAAGATGAGGTCGCTGTTGATGGTGGTCTTGCCGGTGTTGACGTCGATGTCTTTCAGCCAGAAGTTCGGGGCGTCGTACGGGAACGGGGTGGCCCAGAGGAATTCGCCTGTGATGCGGTCGAGGGCGAAGATGCCGCCGGATTCGCCTGCCGCAAACAAGACGTCGCGTTCTTCGCCGGGCTTGATCTTGGGGTTGATCCACTTGAGGAACTTCGGATTCGGGTTCATCTTGGTGTGGAGGAGCGTGCGTTCGTTGGTCCAATCCTCGTCCCAATCGTCGCCGGGGAGGTGTTGGTAATACCACAGCAGCTTGCCGGTGTTGGCGTCGAGCGCGAGGGTGGAGTTGCTGTAGAGGTCGGCGGGGGCGGAGTAGCCGATGTCATCGGGGTTGCCGTTGTGGCGCGCGAGGCGGCTGTTCGGAGTAGGGTTGGCGACGCCGTAGTAGACGATGTTGCGAACGGGGTCGTAGGCTCCGGGGCTGCCCCAGGTGGAGGCGGTGCGTTTTTCGTCGGGCACGGTTCCCCAGGTGTCGCCGCCGGGTTCGTTGACTCCTGCGGCGGTGTAGAACTTCCACAGTTCCTTGCCGGTCTTGGCGTCATGCGCGGCGATGTAGCAGCTGGTGCGTGTACCGCTGCAGGTGCCGCTTGAGATGATTTTGTCGCCGGCCATGATACTGCCGGAGCTGTTGCCTCGGCCTGGAGTCGCCGCTTCCCAGCGGAGCTCGCCGGTGCGGGCGTCGATGGCGACCAGCTTATTGTCGGCGGCGGTGTACATGATGAGGTCGTCAAAGATGGAGAAAGTCTTGGTGCGCTGATTGGTGCCGCCGCGTTCGAACTTGCGCACGTATTCCCAGATGAGGTCGCCGTTGGTGGCGTTGAGGGCCTGCACGCCGCCGGTGGAGGTCATGATGTACATAACGCCGCCTCGGACGATGGGGGTGCTTTCGGTCATGCCGATGGGGAGGCCTCGGGTCCAGGCCATGCGGAGTTTGTCGACGTTGCCGGTGTTGATTTGGTTCAGCGGGCTGAAGCGCTGGTCGTCATAGGTGCGGCTGAAGCTGAGCCAGTCGTTGGGGCTGGGGCTCGCGAGCTCGGCTGCAGTGACGGGTTTGAAGTTTTGGACGACGCTTTGGGCCAACAGGCCACTGGTGAGCAGAATCGCTAGGGGAAAGGCTTTCGACATGCCCGGTAGTGTACCGCATTGGGAGCGGCGTGGGACGACCCCTAGTAGCGGCCCTTTTTCCAGGACTGGAAGTAGTCCTGCCAGATGTGGAAATCTTCCTGGGTAACGGCACCATCGCCATCCATGTCCATGCGGGCGTCGGCGGGGATGCCGCGTGCGCCGAGCAGCGCGGTGCGGTCAGCGGCATCCAGGACACCATCATCGTTGAAATCGCCCAGCAGCGGGTTGAAGCCGATGAGCAGCGGATCGTGGTCTGAGCTGCGGAAGGGGTCGGCGGAGTAATAGGCGGCCAAGGCGGCGGCGGACATGCCGTTGCCGGTGCCCTTGAATTCCGAGTTGTAGTCGAGAGCAATGGGCTCGTCAGCGTTGATGTGCCAGTCCGCCGCGCCGGTGACGCGGCGTTTCAAGCTGGCGTTGGAGAGGCCGTGGTCGAGATAGCCGGTTTCGCCGTCAAACACGTAGGAGTAGCCGTTCAGGCCTTGAAACGATTCGATCAAGTCCGTGAAGCCCGCGTTTTTCAGATGCATGATGGGATCTTCCAGGCGATACGCATTCAGATCGCCGATGATCAGGACATTGCGATCCCAGGCCGGGGCGGGATTGCCGGTGGGATTGGTGGCGAGCCAAGCGCTCAATGCCTGGGCCATGTTCAGGCGGACCGCGTTGCAGTTGCCCTGCCCGTCTCCGGGATCGGCTCCACAGGCCGCGTTGGCGCCCTTCGACTTGAAGTGGTTGACCACCACGGTAGTCCGCTCACCGGGCCAGGTGGAGCCGAACGGAGCGAAGTCTTGGGCCAGGGCCGGGCGGTTGAGATTGTCGCCGATGTTCAGAATCCGGTGCAAGCCGACGGGAGTCGCACGGGCCAGTTGGTAAATGAAGCCCACCTTGATGGCGTCTCCCTCGATGGTTCCGGTGGAGATGTAGGCGTACTTGGAGTAGCCCGCAGCGGTGTTGAGGCCGCTGACCAGATCCTGCAAGGAGGCCACGGAATTGTTTTCAAGCTCCGTCAAGCCAGCGATGTCGGGATTGAGGGCATGGATGGCGGCGACGATTTTGGCGCGTTGCCGGGCGAACTCTGGGGTCGTGTTCGCGCCGCGGCAATCCAGGTTTGAAGGTCCGCAGGTATTGCCGGGAACGTCCAAGGTTGTGAAGTAGTTCAGGACGTTGAAGGCGGTGACGCGCAGGCGTCCGGGGACTGCGGGTGCCGCCACGGGGCGTGCGTTCAGCGGTGAGAAGAAGTACGGCTGAAGAGGCCGCAGCGCGTAGCGCCCGAAGGCGTCGTCGACGACGGCGACGATGGGACCGTTCAGCATGTCACCGGCGCGGAGCGTATTAGCGGCACTGAGTCCACCCTGCGGATAGAGAGTGGGAAAGGTGTTCTGGGTGTTGATGTCGTCGTCCAGAACAATCCGGGAACGGTCGTTCAGCGCCTTCTGCGCGACGGCGGATGCTCCGGGTGCGGCCACGTGGGTTGGGTTGGGGAGACGGGTGGAGGCGAGATCCACTTCGCCGAAGCGTTCCAAGCGGAAGTTCCCGGTGACATAGAGAGGGGCGTCGAAGGTTACCACCATGCCTTCGTAGCGTTCAAAAGTGGTTCCCTGGGGAAGGGGCAGATGGACGCTGGTTGCGGTGACCAAACCGGTGCCGCAGGGTAGTACGTTGGTCACGGTGCCAATTTCGGTGAGGCCGCCGAACTCGGTGACGGTGCCACGCACGCGAACCTTGTCGCCAGGGCTCACGTTGACGGCCGACGTATTGTCGAAGACGAAGATCCCTTCCGAGGTAGCGGGGTCGGCGTCGGCGACTTCTTCTTGAAGGTAGAAGCCGCGAAGTTTGGAGGAGCCCTGGAAGTCGCCGGTGAGGATGCCCTGAATCTCAACGATGAGGCCAGTCATACCGCTGGCCGCGCCCGAACCCTGGATGGTGTGGATGGGAGAAGTGCCCGGACCATCGCAGAAGAACGGGAGGGGGTCATCGTTCTGGATGGTGCCCGTGCCCGTGACGGTTCCGGGGGTGGCATTCGTGACTGCCGACAGAGCGACCTGAAAGGTTTCCTGCGGTTCAAACGTGGTATCGCCGTTCACTTGGACGGTCACCGTGGTCTGGGTTTGTCCCGCAGTGATGGAACCGGGGACATTCACCAGCGCTACGAAGTCATCAGGAGAGGTGGCCGAAACGGCTTGCGTGTTTACGGTAAAGGTCACGGTGGCGGCGGCGGCGCTGGTCAGATTCACATTGAAGACGTAGTTGGTGGTTCCCGCGTGTCCCTCGGAGAGGGACACGCTCGAAATCGAGATGGTGGGGACAGGCGGAGGGGGTCCGCAGGGGCTCAACGGGGACGCGGTGTTCCGGGGAGTAGGGGTGCCGACGGTGAAGTCCGCCAGATTGTTATTTGTGTCGATACAGCTACTGGTTCGGCGCGCCGCGGTTGTATTGGACAGGACCGGGGTCGCGGCACCTTCGAAGAAATTGGCTCCGTCGTAGCCCACCAGATCCAGAATCTGCCCTAATTGCGTCGCGTTACAGACGGTGGACCCGCCGTTGCACGCGAGGCTGGTGGCAATCGAAACCAGGGCGACCTTTCCGCCGGTGGCCGACATCGCCGTGGTGCCGGTGGCATCCGCGGTGGGCAGCGCCACGCCATTCAATCCGCCGCCCTGTTGGACCAGAAAATATTGGCCGGGCTGAAGGGTAACGTTCGGCAGCACCGTAGCCACGAAGTTTCCTGTGCCAGTGGCGCTGGCGTATTGGACGGACAAGCCGTTCAGGGAAACCGGCGCGTTGCCCCGGTTGAACAGCTCCATGAAATCGTTGGTGTAAGGAGCGCCGGCATTGCCGCCTCCGCCGTAGACTTGACTAATCACGACCTGGCCGGTCGCGGGAACAAGAGATGCCACAGCAAGGGAAAGCAATAGGACGGTACGCATGATTTTCCTTAGGAGGCCTTACCCCGTATCACTAAGGGGAAGGAAGACTCCTATGAAAGTTAGCAGCCCTGCGCTAAGATCGCGTGACGATTGGGTAGAGAAGATCCTACAAGGACCCAGTGAAGATGTGAACGGAGGCGTCCAGTTGCACGATTCCGTTTTGTCGTTTTTGGGCGAAGTGCGCGTTGAGGGATTGGTGGGCTTGGTGGTAGACGGGCTCCCCTGCGGCGGTCAGGAGTTCGTTGAAGGAGGAGAAGGCACCAAGAGCAAAGGTGGCGGCCTCGGCGGGCGCGAGTCCGCCTCCGATGGCGAGCGGGCCTTGCCAGTTGGTCACGTTGAGGTCGGCGAAGCCGGATAGTTCGAGGAGGGTGAGGAGGACGCTGGCTTCGGCATAGCGGAAGGGGCCGGGGGCGGCGGGGTCGAGGGGTGGGAGTTCGACGAATTGGGACGCGATTCGGCCGACGTCTTTTATCCACGGGTTGGCGGCGGGGTAGTCCCAGGTGGCGAAGGCGAAGCGGCCTCCGGGTTTCAACCAGCGGGCGAGGTTGGCGAAGGCGGCGCGCGGGTCGTCGAAGAACATGATGCCGAAGCGCGAGGTCAGGCGGTCATAGAGTTGCGGGGGTGGGGTTTTCGCGACGTCGGCCACGTGGAATGCGATGTTAGGTTGGCGCTGACGGGCGAAGTCGATGAGAGCGGGGGAGATGTCGAAGCCGTAGGCGGTGCTGCCGGGTGGGGCGGCGCGGAGCATTTCCAGCGTGGTTGCGCCACCGCCGCAGCCGATGTCGGCGATGGTGCATGGCTCGGTCAGTTGGAGGGCGTGGAGCAGCGGTTGGTCGATGGGTGCGAGCATCGCTTCGGTGCCAACGATGCTGGCGAGCCATTTTTCGCCTCGGCTAGCGGCCCATTCGGAGGATGCGGGATCGTGGCTCATGCATCCGGAGCGTTACTCGCCTCCGCCTCCGTCGCAACCGCCGCCGTCGGAGGCTCCGCCGTCAGAGCACCCCGGGTCGGATGAGTCGCTCGATGAAGCAGAATGATCGAAGTAGCGAGTATTGTCTCCCGCGGATTGTCCGTTTTGCGCGTATCGGGTCTTGTCGCGTTTTGCGAAGATGCCGTGCAGACTGAATCCCACCACGAGCACGAAGAAGACGGCGATGAGGGCGGTTGCTAGCAAAGAAGCTCCTCTTGAGGACACTCCTATTCTACTCGCGGAGGCGGTCGGACGCGGTAAGCGGATACTATAGGTCTTGGACCTCGAAAAACAGTTACTGCGCAAAGTGGGCGAGGCGGTGACTCGCTTCAAGATGATTCGCGAGGGGGACCGCGTCGCGGTGGCCGTAAGCGGGGGAAAAGATTCGCTCACGATGTTGGAGGCGCTGGTGTTGTTGCGGGACCGCGCTCCCATCAATTTCACCGTCTGCGCGTTCACCATTGAGCAGGGGAAGTTTTTGGCTCCGATTGCTCCCGTCGGCGAGTATGTGAAGTCGCGGGGGATTGAGTGGACTTACTATCGCGATTCGCCGTCGTTCCGGTTGATTGAAGAGCAGCCGGATCATGGGTGCGATATGTGCAGCCGGTTCCGGCGGCGGGCGGTGTATCAGATTGGGCATGAGCTGGGGGCCAACGTCATTGCGTTCGGGCACACGGCGGACGATTTTTGCGAATCGTTTTTGCGCAGCGCAATGTTCACGGGGCGGACGGCGGGGTTGCCGGCGATCACGTGGTCTAGCCAGAAAGACTTTCGATTGATCCGGCCGCTGGTGTATGTTACTGAAGACATCACGGCGAAGTATGCGGAGTCACTGGGAGCGCCGGTGATTCCTTGCGGGTGTTCGCAGAAGACGGGCACGGTGCGGCGATCGCTGCGCGATGTGCTGACCGACCTGGAGAAAGACTATCCCCGGCTGAAGGAATCGCTGTTGAGCGCGATGGGGAACATCGAGCCTTCACGCATGCTGGATACGCGCTACCTGTCTCTCGATGGCGACAATGAGCCGGAGGACGTGGGTCCCTTCCGGGTTCTGACCAACGAGTCCTGAGTGGCGGCGCGCGGGCCTGCGATGGGCAGCAGGATCTGGCTATTGAAGGTGTCGGGGCCGCCGATTTCGAGGTACTGGCTGCCTGCGCCGACGCCAGTGGGAACCTCGAAGTTCAGCTGGTAGAGTCCGCGCAATTGGGGAGCGAGTCCGGAGTAGACGATCTTCGCGCTGCGGCCGGCGATGTGGACGTCGAGATTCTCCGTGGTCCTGGATAGAGGGTCCACTGGTCCCGCGGCTCCGTTGGCAATGGCGGGGTTCACCGCGCCGAGGCCGGTCAAATAAACAGCGATGGTTTCGCCGATGCGGGCGGGGTTCTGCGTGGTCACCAATGAGTAGTCGGGGTGGAGCGCGGCGGCGAGTCCGAGGCCGGTGGCGGGGACGGCGAAAACTCCGGGGGCGGTGCGATTCACGTACACGGTCACGCGATTGCTGATCAGTCCGTTGCGCGAGACTGTGATCTCCGCAATACCCGTGGTTTCATAGGGCACGATGAGCGAGAGCTGCGTGGGACTCACGACGTAGATGGGCGCGAGGCGGCCGTTGATGCGGACGCTGACTCCGGCAAGCGTAGCGGGGAAGGTCGCGTCCACGGCGGTGCTGGTGGCTAGGCCGGTGCCGAAGAGCGTGATCAATTCGCCGGGGGCGATGCCGGAGGTGAAGGGCGTGAAGCTGGCGGCGTTCACCACTCCAGTGGGGTTGAGATAGACGCCGGAGCCCGAGAAGGCAGGCACCTTGACGGCGATGCTGAGGCCGAGGAAGTCCGACCTGCCGTAGCCGATGCGGAAGGTTCCATCATTCGAAACGAAGTTTTGCAAGCCCAGTGCGTCATTGTGCGAGCCGGTGGCGGAGAGGGTGTAGTCGTCCGAGTAAGTGTACTCGTAGGCAGCGTCCGGGGCAGCATGCAGACGCTGATGGCCGATGATGCTGTTGACCGAGGAGATGGTGTTGGAGGAGCCGTAGTAGGAGTCAAGGATCGCAGTGCCGCCGGGCAGAGGCGCGCGGTCCACGTCGATGCCGGCTTGGTAGTAGAGTCCGCTGTAGCTGGTGGAGGCCAGGGTGGGTGTGCGGATGCCGATGAAGATGTCCCAGCCGTTGGTGGCACCGCCGAAGATGAGTTGGCCGGCGGCGGAGGAGAACATTTGGTGGGAGCCGGAGAGCAGATCGGTGACGTTCTTGGGTCCGAAGTTGAGCGTGGCAACGCCGTTGGCGACGGTGTAACTGGCGTTGTTGACGGTCTGGGAGAGCGCCGTGTAGTTGCCTCCGCTATAGCCGCTGACCGCAACAGTGCCGAGCGAGCCGGAGCCATTGGGGTTGATCTGGAACAGAGCGTCGCGCACCTGGGACAGGTTCGCGGTGGCCAGGTTGAGATAGGCGACGGTGTAGCGCTGATTGAAACCAGCGGCGGTGAGAGGGGTGGCGCTTTGCCGGGCGGCGACGAAGAGGTTGTTGAAGCCGCTCTCTGTACTGCTGCCGACGAAGACGCCGTTGGCGACAGCTCCGTAAACGTAGTCACCATCGGTGGCGGTGCGGCGGATGAAGCCGAAGCCGCTGGCGGAAATCGCGTAGGTACCGGCGCGGGTGTAGCTAGTTACGGCATTGTCAAAGGAGCTCCAGGAGGCGACGGAGGCGGTGTAGTTACCCTGTCCATCGAAGGTGATGGTGCCGTACTGGCTGGCCGCTTCGTTGAGGGTGTTGGTGGCCTGCGTATCTGTGATCCATAGGGCTTCCCGGAAGTTATAGGTTCCCGTGAGCAGGTTGTTGCCGGTGATATCCCATTCAGGAGTTTGGGCGAAGGCGGAAGATAGGGCGAAGACCAACAGAGCTAGACGTTTCATCTGTAACCATTGTGACGGACGCGGGGGGTGCTCCGCGCGTTTCGTGGAACCGCTATTCTTTTTCGCGGTCGATGAGCATTTCTTCGGCGGAGCTGTGGATGATGCCTAGCAGCAGTGTCATCGAAGCGCAGATGGTGAAGGAGGGGCCGACGTCGATGAATAGAGAGAGGACGCTGAGGCCCGCGCAGGCGAACATAAAATACTTGATGCCGGTACGGAAGCGCGATTTGGCGTCGGATTTGGGTTTATTGTCCTGAACCACGCCGCCGCAGTTGACGCATTGCGTCTCGGTTGCCAACATGGTGGCTTCGCACTGCCGACAGCGTTGCATAGTTTCCAGTCTACCCGCAGGTGCGGGTGGGGTCCATCGGCGAGAAGCCTTAGCTGACGGCTAAGATGGAAGATTCCCCATGCAAGCTCCCCTTATTGAATTCGAACACCTATCCGTCATGCGCGGTGAGACGCTGGCGCTGAATGACGTCAGCCTGCGGATCGGCGCGGGGGAGCATGTGGCGATCCTGGGGCCGAACGGGTGCGGGAAGTCGACGCTGATCAAGGCGATTACGCGGGAGTGTTATCCGCTGATCCGCGAGGGGTCGAGCGTGCGCATCCTGGGGCGCGACCGGTGGGACGTGGTGGAGTTGCGGAGCATGCTCGGGATTGTTTCGAGCGACTTGATGACGGCGTGTTCGCAGGACGCTACGGGGCGGGACATTGCGCTGTCGGGGTTCTTTTCGAGCATCGGAATTTGGCCACATCACGAGGTGACGGTGGAGATGCAGGAGCGGGCGGAAGAGGCTCTGGCGCTGATGGAAGTTTCGCACCTGGCGGACCGGTGGACGGATGAGATGTCCTCGGGCGAGGCTCGGCGGGTGTTGCTGGCGCGGGCCCTGGTGCATCGGCCGCAGGCGTTGATTTTGGATGAGCCGTCGACGGCGCTGGACTTGTTCGCGCAGCACGAGTTGCGAGAGATTTTGCGCAAGCTGGCGGCAACGGGGGTGGGGATCGTGATGGTGACGCATCATCTGTCGGATTTAATTCCGGAGATGGAGCGGGTGATCCTGATGCGCGGCGGGCAGGTGGTGGCAGATGGTCCCACGGGGGAAACGTTGACGGCGGAGCGTCTGTCGGGGTTGTTTGGATTGAAGCTCGAGTTGATGGAGCGGGGCGGGTATTACAATCTTTGGTGAGCTCGAGTTGCTTACGTCGCCGCGGATTATTGCGGTGGCTTGCCCTCGGCGGCTTGTCCCCAGGAACTCAACCACTTTGAGACAACGGTGTGCTCAACAGCTTCGCCGGCGTTGAGCTGTTTGACACCAGCGCGAACCTCGCGCTGGTGTGATGCTTCGAGGTCGACAAACGCCGTGATCGCCTCCGCCGCCAGACCCGACTGCGTCCGGCGCGAGCGTTTCGCTAGGGATTCTAAGCGCCGCTTGGTGGTGCTGTCGATTCGGATGGAAAGCGTCTCAGTCATGGCGCTTCAATTCTAGCGTTGGTTCCAATGCAGGTATTACAACCCGTGGTCGCGCTACCGGGACGCGAGGCACGTGACCCAGCGCCATAGGCCGGCGTAGGCGGAGCTGATGGAGCACTGTTGCGGCTTGAGACCCGCGGCCTGTAGGGCGGCGAGCACTTGGCCTTCCATGCGCACGTGGTTGACGCCCATCCAGCGGCGGAACCAGGGGTGCGGGGAGTCGCTGAAGTCGACCACGGCGATGTGGCCGTCCAAGCTCAGATCCTCGACGGCGACGCGGACTACTTCGGCGTGGCCGGGGTTGATCATTGTGAGGCAGTAGGAGAACACGATGAGGTCAAAGGGGCGGCCAGCGGAGATCGGCGTGCTGTAGACGTCCTGAAGGAGGGACACGCGGGAGCGGAACGCGGCGGTTTTTTTCGCGGCCTTCTCCAGCATCTCGGCGGAGAGATCCAGGCCTACGATTTCGGCGTTGGGGAAGGCGTGCGCCAGGTCCACTAGATTCTTGCCTGTGCCGCAACCGACTTCCAGAATGCGGCGGGGTTGGAGAGTTTCGGCGGCGGTGCGGATGAGCGCGGAGCGGCCGAAGAGGAATGCCCAGCGCGTGGCGTCGTAGATGTGGGCGTGCCAGCGGTAGTAGCCGTGCAGGTTGGCGGCTTCGGCGCTCACAACACCTCCGCTAGAAGCGTCGATCCGTATGTGCCGACGCGGTCTAGCAGATGAAGGCGGGCGGTGAGTTCGGGGAAGAAGCGCAGCTGGTCGCGCACGGCGCTTGGGATGAAGTCGATCTCTGGGCTCGCCGAGCGCATCAGAATGCGGGTGCCGGGGCGGCTGTTGCGCAGGATGAGGTCCCACTCCTCGCGCAGGCCTTCGACGTCGTGCGAGGCGAGCCAATCTTGATGATCGAGCAGGACGAAGTGCGAGTATTCGCCGGGATTCTGGCGTAGGAACTTCGCGACGGTGGTGCTGTAGGTATGCACGCGGTCCGTGCGTTCGTGCAGGGTTTGGAAGTGTTCGGGGCGCAGATAGTTGGGGCAGCAATCCGGCGTGTATTTACCGGTGGCGTAGACGCGCCAGAAGTAGTTGTCGCGCATGGGGAGCTGGGTGAAGACGTACTCCATCTTGCGGCGCACGAAGCCGGAGAGGCCGCCGGGCGAGGTCTGCTCAATGATGCGGATCTGCGGGCGTGGCACGCCGAGCATCGCCATGGTCAGGGGCTGGCTGACCAGCCAGGAATTGAAGGCGTTCCAGAACGAGGCTTCGAGGCGACCGTAGAGCGAGCGTTGTTCTTCGATGGTTTGCGCTTCGATCAGCTGGGCGGCGAGTTCCAGAACCTTGGGGTTGGTCTTTGCCAGCCCTTGCAGCACCACCCATGCGACGCGTCCGGCGGCACCGCGGTAGTAGAAGCTGGGGCGGTTGGAGGCGAAATAGTTGGCCTTCTCTTCCCAGAAACGGCGCGCGTAGTGCGGCAAACGGAGTTGCGAGAGGACGCCGCGGAAGTCCGGGTGTTCGCCCTCGCCGAAGAGGCGGAAGAGCTCGTCGTGGCTACCGTGTTCGATGAGGGCGAGCTTGAGTTCGAGCAGGGCGTTCTGGCGCGGGTTCACGTCGATGGCGTGGACTTCGGCCGGATCGTCGAGCAGGTAGTCGAGTGCGTTGCATCCAGCGCTGGTGATCATGACGACGCGGCTGTCTGGCTGCAGCTCCAGCATTTGGCGGTCGAGACGCGGGTCCTCCCAGCAGGTGTTGTAGATCAAGGTGCTCGAATGGACGCGTTCGAAGAGTGCGTCGTGCGCCTTGCGCATCACGCGCGCGGTAAGAGTGGCAGCGGAGCTCATGGGTACCCTTCGATCATACGGGTCCCATCCGCATATCCGATTACGGCTCCGTTACGGATTGGTATCGAGGAGGAAAGACGGGCTAACGCGGAGACAGCGTGTCGAGCAGGCGCATCAGGCCGACGCGTTCGTCTTCGTCGAGCTTGCCGTTGCGGTTGCGGTCGAACAGCGCCATGGCACGCTTGAGGCCTGCCGCAGTCGCAGGGGGAATTTCCGGCGGGAGGTCGTCGAAGTTTTCTAGGCCCGTCAGGATGGTCTCCAGCATTTGGCGCTGCACGGACTGCTGGAAGGGGCGGACATCTTCGGGCTTGGGCAGCAGGATTCCTAGGAAGGCCACTGCCATTTCGTCGGTGGTTTGTTCGCCCCAACGGACCATTTTGGGCGGATTCGAGGGGTTCTGCGGATTCGCGGTGGAGTTGTCGTAGCTGAACTCCAGATCGATGCGGGTGCCGGCGGGGAGCTTGATGGGGTCCTTATAGCGATACTGCCCTTGCCAGTTGAAATCCCAATCCTTGATATAGATGAGCGGCTTGGTGGAGCCGTCTGGCAAGTTCGCGGTGAGCTTCATTCCCTTGCCCAGGTAGTGGGCGTGCGGGGCGATGGCGAACAGCTCGCCTGCTTGGGGCAGGGTCGTCGATGCTTTGACGCGGTAGTCGGTTGCGCCGGCGGGGATGTAGATGTTGGTGTTGAGCATCAGCATCATCGCGACGCCTTTGGTGGGCGGGCCGGAGAGATGGAGGCCGAGCATGGATTGATCACGCTCAACTTTGCCGGAGGGGTGGTAGTGGAGCTGCACTACAATGTCCGTGCCTTTTTCGAGCCTGCGGGAAATGCCGGGTTCGACGGGCGGCGGGACCGAGCCGGGGGCCCAGCCGAAGAGCAGGCCGCCTTGGCCGATGCGTGCTCCGCCGAAGCAGGGGTAGCTGGAACCGTTGTTCGCCTTGGCCATTTCGCGGGCTCGACCGGTGGTGTCGAGCATCACGAGCGCATGATGCACAACGCGGGGATTGCCGGGTCGGAATTCGGCGCCGCCTACGAAGACGTCTTGGGCGAGTTCGGAGGGGATGACGAAGCATTCGAAGCGGTCGGGTCCGTCGGCGGGGACTTCGAAGGATACCGGCATTTTGTATTCGCGGTCGGGTTGACCGAGCTGCCAGCCTTGGGGGAATTTGAGGGCGACGGGGGTGGGCCCTTCGCCTTCCTGCGCGCCGGTGGCGGCCCATTCGGCGAGCGTGGCGATTTGCGCGTCGGTGAGGCGGCGTTCGTGGGCGAATTCGCCGAAGCCGGGTTCGGGCTTCCAGGGCGGCATGAAGCGCTTGCCGGTGGCGAGGGCGATGAGGGATGCTCGCTTGGCGGCGTCCTGGTAGGTGAGCAGGGAGAACGGCGCGACTTCGCCGGGGCGGTGGCAGGTGGCGCAGTTTTCGAAGAGGATGGGCGCGACGTCCTTGTTAAAGGTGGGGGCGGCGACCAGCGTGGCCGCAGTCAGTGCGAAGGCGAGCAGCTTCATTTGACTCCTTGAAGATTGATGGAACAGCCGACGGCTCGGGTTCTGGTGACGGCGGGGGGGCGGCCGGCGAGCACAGCGTCGAGCGCCGCGCGTAGTTCGAATTCGGTGGCCGCGTTGCGGCGGCGGGTGATATCTTCCATGCGATTGTCGATGCGGCCCAGGTATTGCAGCTCGCCTGTTGGCGAGAAGAGGGCGACTTCGGGGACGGTGGCGGCTCCGGCGGCGCGGGCCAGGGCGAGTTTGCTGTCGAGCAGCACGGGGAAGGTGTAACCGAACTCTTCGGCGTGCTTGCGCACGGCGGCGTCGGTGACGAAGGGGTCGGCGTGCGCGGCGTAGACGGCGACTCCATGGCGCTTGTAGTCGGCGGCGATGCGGTTCATTTCGGGGACATAGCCGTTGGAGAGAGGGCAATCGGTCATGATGTAGAACACGACGACGGCTTTTTTGTCGCGCCACTCCTGCTGGGTGTGGCGGGTGCCGGAGGTGTCGGGCAGGGTGAATTGGGGTGAGGCCGCGAATGCGGAGATGGCGGTCAGCGCTAAGAGAAACAGGCGCATCTGCCTCGATTATACGCTCGGCATCTGTTAGATTGGGGCGATGCGGCACACGATTCTTGCGTTTGGATTGGCGGCGGCGAGCGTGGTTCTGGCACAGGGGGGCGGCGCTGCGCGGGAGATCACGCAGGTGCGCGGCGATCTTTACTTCGTCAGCGGCGGGGCGAATACGGTGTTCCTGGTGACGGCGGACGGAATTGTTCTGGCGGATCCGGTGAGTACTGAGCAGGCCACGTGGTTGAGGCCAGCGCTGGAGAAGCGGTTCAACAAGCCTGTCAGGTACATTGTCTACAGCCATCACGACTTCGATCAT
Source organism: Bryobacterales bacterium (assembly GCA_947446025.1). Lineage (GTDB taxonomy): Bacteria > Acidobacteriota > Terriglobia > Bryobacterales > Bryobacteraceae > Palsa-187. The sequence goes on along the minus strand of CANFEY010000002.1, from coordinate 61,924 downwards.
GCGGAGGGCGCGGCGGCGTATGGGGCGGGCCCGCAGGTGATCACGCATGAGAATGTTGCGAAGAATTTGGACGGGAAGCTGCACCGGCTGGCCGGGGGCAACCTGGATACGAACGGCAACGGCAAGCTGGATCGCGCGGAGGCGAGCGGTGGCTATGTGCCGAACTTTGAGAGGTTGGATCGCAACCACGATGGAGCGATTGCACCGGAGGAGCTGAACCTTGAGATCCGCAAGCCGGACTCGACCTATGCGGGGCGGCGCGTGCTGACGCTGGGGGGCAAGACGGTGGAGCTACTGCATCCGGGGCGCAACCATTCGGACGATATGAGCGTGGTGTATTTTCCGGCGGAGCGGGCGGTGATGGCTGTCGATTTCATTTTTCCGGGGAGCGCGCCGCCGGTGTGGGCGGAGTACGATTGGACGCCGCTGCGTGAATGGATTGCGTCGATCAAGGCGGTGGAGGCGCTGGACTTTGACATTCTGATTCCGGGGCACGGGCGGAGGCTCGGCACGCGGGCGGATGTGGTGGCGAACCGGGAGTTTTTGGAAGACGTGATGGCGGCGGTGTCTAAGGGGATCGCGGAGGGTAGGAGCTTGGACGATCTCAAGCGGACGGTGACGCTCGAGAAGTATTCGGCGTGGACGAATCTCGCCTCGGCGCGGTTGAGTCATATTGAGCACGCTTACAACAATCTGCGTCACTATCCTTAGCAGCCCCACGCTTGCGCGATGGGGCTAGAAGGACCGGGCGGTGTTTGCTAGGAAGTAGTCGTGGAGGCGGATGCCGGCTTGGTAGCCGGTCGGTGTGGGCGTACAGTGGCGGACGTCGCCGCAGGCTATAGAGAATTTCATGCTGACGCGGATGAGAGAATCGGGGGCTAGGGGACGCGGGGTTTGGATGCGGACGCCGCCTTTGGATACATCGACGATGCGGACGTCCCAGGCCTCCGTGGCGAAGGGTGCCAGCGATTGGATAACGGCGGGTTCATCGGTGGCCAAGCGGGGGTATTGGCGCTGTTCGCCTTCGGGGGAGAACTCGTTGGTGCTGATTTCGGCTAGGCACCACAGGTAGCGGTCCTGCTCACGGAGGGTTTGCACACAGGACTCACACGAGGCCAGGTGATGCTCCAAAGCGGGAAGGGCGTCCCGGCTCAGCTGGCCTTTGAGGTAGAGCGCGATCTCTTCGGATTCCGCGTGCATCGCTGCGTAGAGGATAGCAGAAGCGCGTGTGCATCGAAACGGCAGGAGGTGCATCTAAACTAGACATGATGACTCGATCCGTCTCTCAAATCGTTCCAGGCTCGCCGGTGATGGAGGGGGCTGGAGTGCTGGTACACCGGCCGTTTCCTTCGCACACGCACGCGCTGTCCTCATTTGATCCGTTCCTGCTGCTGGATGAGATGGGGCCGATGGATGTAGCTCCGAATTCGGCCAAGGGGTTCCCGGACCATCCGCATCGGGGGTTTGAGACGATCACCTACATGCTGTCCGGGCGGTTTGAGCATCGGGATTCGCATGGGCACGCGGGGAAAATTGAGCCGGGGGATGTGCAGTGGATGACGGCCGGAGCGGGGCTGGTGCACTCTGAAAATCCCGAGGCGGAGTTCCTGCGGACGGGCGGGCACATGCATGGGTTCCAGATTTGGGTGAACTTGCCGAAGCGGGACAAGATGATTGCACCCCGGTATCAAGAGGTGCCGAAGGCTAGGATTCCGGAGGCGAGCAGCGCCGATGGGAAAGTCCATGTGCGGGTGATCGCGGGCGAGGCGCTGGGGGCGCGGGCGGTGATTGATACTCGGATTCCGATTCAGTATCTGCACTTCACGCTGGCTCCGGGGGCGGGTGTGGAGCAGGCGGTGCCGAAGTCGGCGAATGCGCTGGCGTATGTTTTCCAGGGCTCGGGCGTTTTTGGCGGAAAGCGGGTGGAGGCGCACAACATGGTGACGTTCGCTCGGGATGCGGACGCGGTGCGGCTGGAGGCGGCGTCGGATTCGGCGGAACCGGTGCAGGTGCTGTTGCTCTCCGGGGAGCCGATTGGGGAGCCGGTGGCGCGGTATGGTCCGTTCGTGATGAACACGCGGGAAGAAGTGCAGCAGGCGGTGGAGGATTACCAGTCCGGCAAGATGGGGCGGATCGGGAATTAAATGGTGTCAGACACCATTTCTTCGTCGATCTCCTCGGCGGCGGAGGCGTAGCGTTTTAGGACCTTGATGGAGTTGCTGGAAGAGAAGCCTGCGGTGCGGAGGCGGCGGAAGGCGGAGGCTAGGTTTTTCTGTTCGGCCAGGTAGACCTTCATGTCTTTGCCGCGGTAGCGGCGGGCGATGAATTCTTCGATGAGCTGGACTTCGTCGGAGCCTTGGAACGCGGCTTCGACGGCGGCTTGGGCGACGGCGGGGGCCACGCGGCGGGACATGAGATCGCGGACCACGCGGGATTTGCCGAAGCCCTGATTTTCCTTGCGCCACTCGGCGAAGGCTCCGGCGAAGCGTTGGTCGTCGACGTAGCCGGATTCTTTGAGGTAGGCGAGGATTTCTTCTGCGTCCTCCGGGCGGGCGGCCTTTTTGCGCAGGCGGGTGCGCAGTTCGGAGGTGGACTGGGCGCGCGAGGCCAGGGCCATGGCGGCGTAGCTCTTCAAGGCTTCCAGTTCAAGCAGTTTCGGTGGTTTGGGTTTGCGCACGCAGGGCCTCTTTCCGGATCGCCAGCCATTGCGGGAAGATGCCTGGATTTTCCAGCCAGGTCAGCATCCACAGAATCATTTCTTCCTTTTCAGGGTGTTTCTTCAGCGCCCATCGGGCGTGTTGCTTCGCTTCAATGATAAGAGTGCGGGCGGCGCGGCGTTCCTCTCCCAATAAAGCGAGCAGGGTGCGCTCCAATTCGTGCAGGTTTTCCTGGCGGGTGCCTTCCACCAATGGGTGGAGGGTAGCGGAGGAGTCCCGCAGGAGGCGGCGCAGGTAGCTTTCGGAGATGGGGGCGAGGGCGGCGCGCAGGGCGGTGCACTGCGGCGGCCCGATGACGCCGGGGTGTTGCTGCAACCAGCGGGCCAGCTCAATTCGCTTGGCTTGTGGCTTCGGCGGCTTTGGAGGCGGCGGTGGCATTGCGGAAGTTTTGCACGGCGCGGTTATGCGCGGCCAGGGTGGCGGAGAAAACATGGCCGCTGCGGTCCGGGCGGGCCATGAAATAGATGGCCTCGGTAGCGGCGGGGTGCAGCGCGGCCGCGATGGAGGCGGCTCCGGGGCTCGAAATGGGTCCGGGGGGGAGGCCGGTGTTGAGGTAGGTATTGTAGGGATGCTCGCGCTTGAGGTCGGTCTTGTAGATCACGTTCGCGTTGCGCTTGCCGAGCAGGCGGGAGGCGTACATCACGGTGGGATCGCAGGCGAGTTGCATGCCTTTCTTCAGGCGGTTGGAGAAAACGCCGGAGACCAGTTCGCGTTCCGAAGCCACACCGGTTTCTTCCTCCACCAGGGATGCCAAGGTGACGGCGTCATGCGGGGGCATTTCGCCACCCACCTGCTTCCACTGGCGCCGGAACTGCTGCACCATCATTCGGCACAGGTCCTGCGCGGTGGTTTTGCGCGAGAGGCGGTAGGTGGCGGGGAAGAGGTAGCCTTCGAGCGATTCGGCGGCGGGGTCGATGTCGCGGATGAGAGTGGGGTCGGCCGCGGCGGCCAGGAAATCCTTCTCCTTCATGATGCCGCCGCTCTCCAACAGGCGCGCGATGTCCCAGATATTGCTGCCTTCGGGAATGGTGAACTCAAAGGTATAGACATCGCCCTTACGCAGGCGTTCGATGATTTGCCACACGTTGGCGGCGTCCTGAAACTGATACTCACCGGCCTGCAGGATGACGCCGGGTTGAACGGCGCGGGCGGCCAGGAACATCCACTCGCTCTGGATGAGGCCGGCATCGGTGAGTTGCTTTGCAATGGCGCGCGAGCCGGAGCCGCGCGTGATCTCCAGCATCTTCTCGCCTTCAAAGCCCCGGAAGGGCTGCGAAAGCAAGTAGTAGCCGGTTGCGCCCGCCGCGGCGGCGAGGGCAACGAGGGCAACGGTGATACGGACTAGCCAGCGAAACACTCTCATACTCCTGAACCTAATACTCCTGCACGGGGTCGCCCACGCTCAGGAAGCTCTCCAGTAGAATCTGGGCAGAGAGTTTATCCACGGCCTTGGCGCGTTTGGCGATGCTGATGCCGCTATCGCGCAGCACGCGGCCCGCTTCGACCGACGTCATCCGTTCATCCCAGAACTGCACCTTACGGCCCGTGCGGCCTGTAAGGTACTCGGCGAATTCGCGGGTGTACTGCACCTGACGGCCTTCCCGGCCATCCATGTGGAGGGGCAGGCCCATGAGTATCAGGCTAACACCTTGCTCGGCGGCGATGCGGTCAATTTCGGCCACGTCGGCCCGCAGGGTGGTGCGCTGCAGCGTCGGCAGACCCTGGGCAGTGATGCCCAGCGGATCACTCAGGGCCAATCCGATGCGTTTTTTACCTAGATCCAGCGCCAAAACGCGGCCATTCACTGGAAATTCATTGTGGAGCACGTACTCCTCTCAGTATATTGGGAGACGGGTGTACGCTCCAAGTTCCAGTACCGAAAAGAGCTACCGGTTCGCCACGGGCGCGCTGGCAGCGGGAGCGTGCGTGGCGCTGCTGTACTACGGGCGCGTTTTCTTCATCACCGTCATTGTGGCGTTCATCATCGCGTTCCTCCTGGAGCCAGTGGTGCGGCTGTTCATGCGGATGCGGGTGCCTCGCGGGCTGGCCAGCTTCCTGGCGTGCGCGTTGTGGCTCACGAGTCTGTACTTGGCGGGGCTGGGAGTCTACATAGAAGCGCAGGCATTCGTGGATGACTTGCCGGTATATGGCGAGCGGCTGAACCAGATCGTGGAAGGCGCGGCGATCCGGGTGGAGGGGTTCCAGGAGAACGTCTATAAGAACATCGTGCCCCGGCGGTTTCAGGATCGGGTGCCGGTGGCCGCACCCACGGTAGCAGTGCGGGGCAAGCGCGCCCCGGACGCGATTGCACCTCCAGCGGTGCAGGAAGTGCGCATTCAGCAGGAGCCTACGGCATTCCTGCGTTATGCGTATGACTACTTGCAGTCCGTCTACAGCGTGATCCTGATGGCTTCGTTCGTGCCGTTCCTGGTGTACTTTATCTTAAGCTGGGGCGACCATCTGAAGTCGCGGCTGATTGTGACGCTGGAAGGCGAGCCCCGCTACACGGTGATGAAAGCGCTGGACGGGGTGGGAGATATGGTGCGGGCGTACGTGGTGGGCAATTTCCTACTGGGCCTGCTGCTGACGGTGATGAGCGCGATCCTGTTTGGGGCGGTGAAGCTGCCGTACTGGCCGATTATCGCGCCGATGAGCGGGTTCCTGAGCCTGGTGCCGTATATCGGGCTGCCGCTGGCGCTGGCTCCTCCGCTGGTGGCTGCCCTGCCCTATTCGACGGACCCGACGGTTTACCTGTTCCTGTCAGTCAGTGTGGCGGTGCTGCATTTGTTCGCGTTGAATCTGCTGTACCCGAAGTTCGTCGGATCGCGGGTACACTTGAATCCGCTGGTGGTGACGCTGGCTTTGATGTTGTGGGGCATGTTGTGGGGCGGCATCGGGCTGCTGCTGGCGATTCCGATTACGGCGGGCATCAAGGCGGTCTGCGATCACGTTGAGGGGTTGGAGCCCTACGGAAAGTTGTTGGGGGATTGAGGTGAGCAAACAATTCCTGGCAACGTTGGCCGTGGCCCTGGTGGTGATTGGGGCGGCACTTTACAGCACCGTCACCATCAACAAGAATCACCTGCTCACGCTGACCGGAGCGATCACCGATGTGCGGGTGGCGGAACTGACGCCGGAGGCCACGCTGGTGATTCTGGATTTCACGGCGCAGAATCCGTCGGCGGTGGGGTTCGAGGTGAAGGAACTCAGCGTGGAGCGCGTGGATGGGGCGCGCGGCGATGTTTTGAGCAAGGCGGAGGCGGCGCGATTTCTGGAGTACAGTAAGTTGGCGATGCCGAATCCGGCGCTGGGTATCGGGGACCGGATCAAAGGCGGGGAGACGGCGAAGCGCCTGATCGCGGCCCGTTTCGATGCGCCCGCGGCGGGCTTCGCGACTGCGGCGTATCGCATCCACTTGACCCACATTGAGAACACCGACGCGCAGATCGAAGGAAGGAAACCTTAGACCGAGCCATGATGATCAGCACCCAGATTCAGGATTCCGCGCGAGGCGTGCCCGGCGGGCGGATTCCGGTGGAACTCGACATTTTTGTCACAGGCCAAGGATGGAAAGAAGTCGGCTACGGCATCACGAACCCGGAAGGGGAGATTGTGGAGTTCGGAGAGACGCCGGTGCCTGGCATCTATCGCCTGATGTATGACATCGCGACGCACATTCCGGAGGCTTACTTCCCATCGATCCAGGTCACCTTTGAGGTGCGAGGCATCGCGGAAAAGCACCACATCGTGCTGGTGCTGAGTCCCTACGGATACTCGACCTACCGCGTAGGATGACGCTGAAGGTCAAGGTGACGCCGCGCAGTCCGCGCACGGAGATGGCGGGGGAGATGGCGGACGGGACGCTGAAAATCCGCGTGGCGGCTCCGGCGGACAAGGGGCTGGCGAATGAGGAGCTGTGCGGATTCCTGGCGCGGCATTATGGCGTGGCTCGAGCGCAGGTGGTTGTGATCAGCGGTCAAACGGCGACGCGGAAGCTGGTCCGCATCGAACTTCCAAGGTAATTTTAGAGGGCCCTCAATTCCGCTGCTATTCTGCCCAACGGATGGCGCCCATCGCACGCTTGTTCCCACGCTGCCTTGCCTAGGTTGCAACGCGGGCGGCCAGTCCCTCCGATGGAGTGAGCGAGCTGGCTTCTTGGTTGCAGGTTAGAGCGGTCGTGGTGTGGATGGGGTCGAGGGAAGCGGCAAGTGGCGGAGGGCGCGGGAGAAAGAGTTTCGGGTGAGGGGTGATTAGGAGGTTGGCGAGTTTGAGATAATGCTCGACCTCGGCGCTGGCGTCGGGGAAGCCGCTGGACTGGCCCAGATTGTCGCGCTCGGCTACGTACAAGGGGTCCCATCATGGCCGTCCGGCAGAAATTCGGGAGTTGAGTATACTGTCCCTCCATTCCCACGTGTAGTACGCGGTGAGCAGGGTCATACCGGCGTAGAAGAAAACCTTGGCGAGGTCGCGGGTCATGTCGTTGTAGTAGAACTCGCCGATCATCCAGGTGGTGTTAGCGCAGATCCACAGGGCCACGGCGATGTTGTGGATCAGGTCCGATAGTTGCCGGCGCGTATCCCAGCAGATCTTGAGTGCGACGCCGAGCGTGGGGGCGACCATGAAAAGGCCGAGCAACTTCCAGTCGGAGACCCAGGACATATCCTTCAATAGCCACAGCGCCACGTGGAGGTTTTCGATCTTTCGGGTATCGTTCATGGTCTCTCTAAATTACCGCTTGCGTCCGGTTCCCGGCTGAATGTATGATTATTCAGTTGACTGTATAAACATGCAAGAGGGAAAACTCATGGCCGCAGCGCAGGTTCTCGCCCCACCGGTGGCTCACGTGTGCCACGACTTGGACTTGAGCGACACCACGCTCCGCCAGGTATTGGAGCTGGCCGCGGAGATGAAGCGCACGCCGCAGCGCTACTCGAAGGCGCTGGCGGGCCGCTACCTCGCGTTGCTGTTTGAGAAGCCCTCGCTGCGCACGGTGGTCGCGTTTGAATTAGCCATGAAGCAGATGGGCGGCGATTCGGTCACGGCCAACGGCACCATTGGACAGCGCGAGCCGATCAAGGACATGGGGCGCATTCTGGGCCGCTGGGTGAACGTGATCGCCGCGCGCGTGTTCGCGCAGTCCACGGTGGACGAGTTGGCGCGCACCTCCGGGGTACCGGTCATCAACGCGCTTAGTGATCTGTACCATCCCTGCCAAGCGCTGGCTGATGCGCAGACGCTGAAGGAACGGTTCGGGGGCTGGGAAGGCTTGAAGGTCGCCTACGTGGGCGACGGCAACAACGTGGCTCATTCGTTCATGATCACCGCGGCCCGGCTGGGCTGCGAAGTGACGGTGGCGACGCCCAAGGGTTATGAGCCGAACGCGGATGTGCTCGCTCTGGCACGGCGCTGCGGCCACGTCAATTTGGTGCATGATCCGCGCGAAGCGGTCGCGGGCGTACACGCCGTTTACACCGACGTGTGGACCAGCATGGGCCAGGAAGAAGAAGCCGCTGCCCGCGTCGCCGCTTTCCAGGGTTGGATTGTCGATGACGCCCTCATGTCGCTCGCCAGCAAGGACGCCATTTTTCTGCACTGCCTGCCCGCGCATCGCGGTGACGAAGTTTCCGACTCGGTGGTCGAATCCGGGCAGTCTGCCGTGTTCGACCAAGCCGAAAATCGACTGCATACGCAGAAGGCATTGCTGTACACACTACTCACTAACTAACTCTATGAACAAACCGAAAAAAGTAGCACTCGCCTATTCCGGCGGACTCGATACCTCGATCATCATTCCATGGTTGAAAGAAAACTACGGCTGCGAAGTTGTGGCTGTGTGCGGCGACATCGGCCAGGGCGGCGAAGAACTCACTGGCCTGAAGAAGAAAGCCAAAGCCACGGGCGCGAAGGAATGCTACGTCGCCGACATGCGCGAGGAGTTCGTCTCCGAATATCTCTGGAAGATGGTCCGCGCGGGCGGCGAATACGAACACAAGTATCTGCTGGGCACCTCCATTGCGCGCCCGCTGCTGGCCAAGCGGCAAGTGGAAGTTGCGCTGGAGTCGGGCTGCGACGCGCTCTCGCACGGCTGCACCGGCAAAGGCAACGATCAGGTCCGGTTTGAGCTGACCTACAAAGCTCTTGCCCCGCATCTGCCCGTGATCGCGCCGTGGCGGGAATGGGACATTGTGTCGCGTGAAGACGCGATCAAGTACGCAGCGTCGCGCAACGTGCCGATTGCGCAATCCACCAAGAAGATCTATAGCCGCGACCGCAACATCTGGCACATCTCGCACGAAGGCGGCGCACTCGAGAGCCCTGCCAATGCGGCTCCGGATCAAATCTGGATGCTGACGACGGCTCCGAAAGACGCGCCCAACAAGCCCGAGGACGTCACCATCGGCTTCGAAAAGGGCACGCCGGTTTCGGTCAACGGCAAGCGCTACGCTTCAGCCGTCGCGCTGCTCGAAACGCTGAACAAGATCGGCGGCAAACACGGCGTCGGCCGCATTGATCTGGTGGAAAACCGTTTCGTCGGCATGAAGTCGCGCGGTTGTTATGAGACTCCGGGCGGCGCGCTCATCATGTACGCGTTCCGTGAACTGGAAGCTCTCACGCTCGATAAGAGCATGGCGCATTACAAGCAGAAGCTCGCGCTGGATTACGCGGAGCTGGTCTACAACGGCCTGTGGTTCACGCCGCTGCGCGAATCGCTCGACGCGTTTTTTGATAAGACCTGCGAAAACACCACTGGCGAAATTACCCTGCGCCTGTATAAAGGCGGGATCGAACCCATCTGCCGCAAGTCGCCGTATTCGCTCTACTCGCACGCCATCGCCAGCTTCACCATGGGGGCCGAGTATGACCAGAAGGACGCCCGCGGTTTTATCAACATCATCGGTCTTCCTATTCAGGTCCGCGCGGCTGTTCAGAAGGCCACACAAAAACGAGAGACGACGAAAAAGAGATGAAACTCTGGGGTGGACGTTTTGAAGAAGGTCCGTCGGAGGTCTTCGAGCGGTTCGGCCGCAGCGTACACTTCGATGGGCGCTTGATCGATTGCGATATCCGGGGCTCGCAGGCATTTGCGCGGGCCTTGGAGCGCGTCGGCATCTTGTCCGCCGCCGAGCGCGAGCAGTTGGTGAGCGCGCTCGAGTCCATCCGCGTCGAGGCACGTGATCCGAAGTTTCTGGCCGGGGTCACTGACGAAGATGTCCACACGGTGGTCATCCGCCTGACCAAGGAGCGCGCGGGCCCGGTTGCGGACAAGATCCATACAGGCCGCAGCCGGAATGAGCAAGTTTCACTCGATATCCGGTTGTGGCTGCGCGAAGAGATCGACCGCGCCAGCGCATATTTGGCGGGGCTGATGAACGCCCTGCTGGACTGCGCCGCGAAGTATCCTGACGCGGTGATCCCCGGCTATACGCACATGCGCCGCGCACAGGCGGTGCTGTGGCCGCACTACTTACTGGCCTATTTCGAGATGTTCTCGCGCGATTTTGAGCGGCTGCAGCAAGCCCGCGGGCGAGTGAACGTGATGCCGCTCGGTTCTGGCGCGCTTGCGGGCAGCGGGTTTCCGTTCGACCGCGAGGCCATCGCTAAGGAGTTGGGCTTCGTCACTGAAGTAGGCGCTGCCGCTGTGACCAACAACAGCATGGATGTCTCTGCGGATCGCGACTTCGCGCTCGACTTTCTTTATGCGGCTTCGACAACCATGCTGCACCTCAGCCGCCTGGCCGAAGATTGGATTTTGTACTCGAGCGAAGAGTTCGGCTGGCTGGAACTGGGCGACGGCGTGACCAGCGGATCGAGCCTGATGCCGCAGAAGAAGAATCCCGACTCACTGGAGCTGATTCGAGGCAAGTCGGGCCGGGTGTTCGGCGAATTGACCGCGCTGTTCGTCACCATGAAGGGCCTGCCCACAACCTACAATCGCGACATGCAGGAAGATAAGGAGCCCATCTTCACTGCCGCCGATCAATTGTGCGCGTCGCTCGAAATGGCGAGCGTGGTGATCGACTCCGCAAAACTCAACGCCGCGAAACCTGCTGCCGCGGCTGAAGAGAGCTGGGTGGTGGCCACTGACCTGGCCGAGGCATTGGCTCGCAACGGTACGCCGTTCCATTCCGCGCACCAGATTGTCGGACGCCTGGTGCTCGATAGCGTGCGTTCAGGCAAGAAGCCGTCGGACTGGGATGCGGCATCCCTCGTTGCTTTCGCGCCGGAGTTTACACCCGCTATGGCCGCGCTGCTGACGCCATCGGAGGGAATGAAGACTCGTGAGATTCGCGGCGGCACCGGTCCCAGGGCCGTATCCGCCGCCCTCATCACCGCCCGCGCGCGGCTTGTTGCACTCACACGATGAACAAGAGCTACCGCCTTGGCCAGATTCTGAAGATCCTGCGGACGCAGCGTGTGCGTACGCAAGCGGACTTGGCTGAGGCGTTGCGCAAGCTGGATGTAGAGGCTACGCAGGTCACTCTTTCGCGCGATATCCGTGAGCTCGGATTGGTGAAAACGCCGCAGGGCTACGTGCTCCCCGTGTCCGTGAGTCCGCCGGGGCCGGACCTGGAAACCGTGGTCCAGGAATTTCTGCAAGACGTCCGGGCTGCCCAGCACACACTCATTCTCAAGACGTCCGCCGGCAGCGCGGGTCCGCTGGCGGAGGCTCTGGACAAAGCCGACTGGCCTGAAATCATCGGGACAATCGCGGGTGACAACACCATCCTGGTGATCACGCGCGACACGAAGACGTCCGCCGCACTTCGCAAGAAGCTGCTGGACTTGTTACAGTAATTCTCTCTGTGCTTTTTCCCGTAACCATTTTCCTCAGCGCGTTCCTGCTGTTCCAAGTGCAGCCCATGATGGGCCGCTACATTCTGCCGTGGTTCGGCGGAACACCGGCGGTGTGGAGCGTGTGCCTCCTTTTCTTCCAGTGCATTCTGCTGGCCGGTTACGGCTACGCGCACTGGCTGGGCTCGCTGAAGTCCGTGCGCACGCAGGCCACGATCCACGTTTCGTTGTTGCTTGCGTCGCTGCTATTACTCCCGGTGGCACCCAACCCGGAACTCTGGAAACCCACAGGGGCAGGCAGCCCGACGCGCGACATCCTGGTGTTGCTGCTGGCCACCGTCGGAGGCCCGTACTTCTTACTCTCTGCAACAACACCACTCTTGCAGCGCTGGTTCACGCTGGGCCAATCCACCGCCGGGTGGCGACTGTACGCGCTGTCAAACTTCGGATCGTTTCTTGCGCTGTTCAGCTATCCATTTCTGCTGGAGCCGTACGCACGCCTGGTCACGCAGAGTTGGATCTGGACCGGCGGGTATGTTGCATTTGCGGTTGCGTGCTCCGCGGTCGCGTGGAGGGTTAGGGGCGTGGAATTCAGAATTCAGAATTCAGAATTCAGAATGGAGGAGGGGCCTTCGGCCCTTACCTTTGTGTTTTGGTTGGGGCTGGCGGCTACTGCTTCCGCGTTGTTGCTGGCTACCACGAACCTGATTACGCAGGACATCGCTGTTGCGCCGTTCTTATGGATACTGCCGCTTTCGGTCTACCTGCTGAGTTTTATTCTGACGTTTGAGAGTGACCGGTGGTATCGGCGGTTACCCTTTGCGGTGCTTGCTGGTGTACTTGCTCCCGTGTCTGCCGCGACTACTAGCGCGGGCGTTGTGCTGCTGCCGTTGTGGGGCGAAGCGGCGATCTATTTGGGAGCACTGTTCGCGGTCTGTATGTTGTGCCACGGCGAGCTTGCGCGGTCGCGGCCTGCGGCATCGCAGTTGACGGCGTTCTATTTGACGGTCTCCGCGGGAGGCGTTCTGGGCGGAATTTTTGTCGCGCTGATCGCACCCGGACTGTTTTCGCAGTTCACGGAATATCCCCTCGCACTGGCTACGGGGGGCGCGCTAGGACTCGTGGGATGGTTCCGCACGGGGGCCTTCTTAGAATGGACGCGCGCGAACTTTTCCGTGCGTGTGCCGATGATGGCACTGTTGTTTGGAACACTCGGTTCGTTGGCACTCGCGGTAGTGCCGGGCATCGGCAGGCAGCCGCTGGCGCGCGTGCGCAACTTCTTCGGCATCCTCGCTGTGGCGGAGCGTACGGACTCAGCCGGCGAATACCGGCAGCTCACTCACGGCCGGATCAAGCATGGGTCACAGTACGTGGCTGAGCCGCTGCATTCGCAACCGACCTCCTACTTCGGCCCGCGCAGCGGCGTGGGAGTTGTGATGGGAGCGCTACAGAAGGAACACGAGTCGCTGAACGTGGCGATCATCGGACTGGGCGCGGGAACCATGGCTGCATGGGGCCGTCCCGGTGACAATATTCGCTTCTACGAAATCAACCCGGACGATGAACGAATCGCTCGGCAGTGGTTTTCGTATCTCGGGAGCTCGAAGGCAAAAGTCGATGTGGCGTTGGGTGACGCCCGCATCGTGCTGGAGCGGGAACTCGCGGAGGGCAAACGCAACGACTACGACATGATTGTCGTCGACGCGTTCTCCAGCGACGCCATCCCCATGCACCTGCTGACGGCCCAATGCGCCGACATCTACCGCAAACGTCTCAAACCGGGCGGCCTGCTGATGATGCACATCTCCAACCGCACGCTGAATCTGGAGCCCGTCGTGCGTGGCGTTGCCGGCCACCTCAACTGGACCGCGTCGCAGTTTCTATCGAACGGCTACTCACCGGCGGGAGAAGACGGATCACGCTGGATCTTGATGGCGCAAGATGGAGACTGGGTGACGCGCGCGAACTTGAAGCAATTGGTCTCCGGCTGGTCCGATGCCGAGCCGCTGCTGTGGACCGACGATTTCGCCAGCTTGTGGCACGTCCTGATGTGGTAGCTAAGCCCACTTCTTCTCGGCCCATTGCTTCAAGCCTGCTTCCGCAATGCGCTTCAATTCCGCGACCAATGCGGGCTCAGGGTCGTCCTTGAAGTTGAAGCAGGCCTTTCCTTGCATCCGTTTCTTCAGCTCCGGGGAGATACCTTCACCCAGCGCCGGATTCATATAGACGGGCAGCAGATGCAAGCTGACATAGGCCTTGCCTACTCGGATGCAGGCAAATTCCAGGGGGCGGCCCTTGTGCTGTGGAAACGGCGAAGCAACACCCGAAGCCAACGTGTAGAGGTCTGGCCGATCCGTCTTGATGACGAGGCGCTTCGCAACCACCCCAAACACGGGTTTTAGCCGGGCCACGATGGAGCCGGGGTCACCCATCACTGCTTCTTCGCCGTGGCCTCTTCATTGGCTAGGCCGGCCATATCGCGGACGAACTTAATCTCGTTTTGGTGCCGTCCTGCTTGAATACGTAGGTATAGGCCTGAGCGCCCACCTGGGTGTCGAAGGTCGCGGTCCACGTACCCGTGACGTCCGCGGCAATCGCGAACGCCGCCATGGCCGCTAACAACACGGTCGTCTTCAACTGTTGTTTCATGCTTCTATCCTTACCACAGCACCCGTTCGAGCGCCTCCACGAAGTAATACTCACCCCACATCACCGACTCATCCACGCCGAGGCCTTTGTTCACGTGGTACACGCCGCCGCGCAGGATGCCTTCCCACTTGGGCTCGCTCTTAGCGAGATGCTTCTCGCACAGCGACTTCAGGATGTGGACGGCGGTGGACCAATACAGGTGGCCTTTCAGCGGATCAGGAGTCAGGCGGCACAGGCGCAGCAGGCCGGACGCAGTGATGGCCGCGGCGGAGGTATCCGGCAGCATGCGATTTTCGGCGGGCGCGTTGAAGTCCCAGGGAGCGATGCCGTCGGGCGGAGCGTGGGTGATGTAGAAGTCGGCGCAAGCTTCGGCCGTGTGGAGGAAATGCGGATCGCGGGCGTATTCGTAACACGTGGTGAAGCCGTAGAGCGACCACGCGAGGCCGCGCGACCAGCAGGAATCGCCGCGGTAGCCCTGATGCGTTGTCTGACGCAGGAACTCGCCGGTGTCTGTATCGAAGATGCCTTCCTGGGCCGTCGATCCGTCACCGCGCACCAGCACCCGGCGTGTCGTATGGGAGTGGCGCATCGCAATGTCGCGCAGGCGGCGGTCGCCGGTTTCGCGCGCGGCGAAAAAGATCAGGCCAACGTTCATCATGATGTCGATGAAGAGCGAATTGTCCGCGACAAATGACTTCAGGTACTGGCCTTTATCCTTGAAGCGCGCGGCCAGTGTCTGTCCGGCGTCGATCAGGATCTGCTTGTGCAGCGGATCTCCGGTCAGGCGCCACCAGCGGTAGTAGCTTGTGAAAAACAGGAACCCTAAGTCGTGGACGTCGCGATCATTCTTGCGTGTCTCCAGCGGCTCGGTATAGCGCATGGCCTGCTCGGCCCAATAGGCGCGTTCGGCAGACTCGGGTTCGCTACGCTTGACGAACATCCACATCAAACCCGGCAGAAACCCGTCGCACCAGTGCGTCCACGCGGGTCCGTCCTTGGACCACATGCCGTTTTCGGTATAGAGCGGATACATCAGCGGGTGCTTCTCGATGAGCTTCCGCACCTGCTTCTGCGCGAAGGTGAAGGCTTGGGCGAACTGGTCGCCGGTGTCATTCGATAGATGGATCACTCCTTAGAGGATGTCACGTTTGTTCGCCGTTCGCGCGCTAACCTGTTAGGGTATGACGGTTGACAAGTTGGGATTTGTGGGGTTCGGAGAAGCCGCGTATCACATGGCGAAGGGTCTGCGCGAAGAGGGCCTTCAGCGGATTGTAGCGTTTGACATTCACGCGAGTGAGGCCACGCGTGGGGAAAAGATCCAGGCGCGAGGGCGCGAAACAGGCGTTGAGTTGATGGCGTCTTCCGCCGCATTGGCAGCTGCGGCGGACGTATTGATCTCAGCGGTGACGGCCGACCAAGCCGTATGCGCCGCAGAACAAACGGGACCGCACCTCACCGCGCGCCATCTCTATGCCGACCTTAATTCCATCTCGCCGAAAGCGAAAGAGCAGGTGGCGGCAGCAGTGTACGCGAGCGGTGCCGAGTTCTGCGAAATTGCGGTGATGGGGCCGATCCCGCCTTACGGCCACAAGGCACCGTTGCTGCTGGGAGCTTCGGGGGCAGAGCGTTTCCAATCCCTGTTCGCACCGCTCGGGATGCGCATGGAGATCGTGTCCACAGACCAGGTCGGCCGAGCCGCGGCCGTCAAGATGTTTCGCAGCATCGTCTATAAAGGCATTGAAGCACTGCTTTTCGAGTGCGTCCTGGGGGCGGGCCAATACGGTGCGGAAGAACGCGTCTTCGCGTCACTCAAGGAATCCATCCCCGGCGTGGATTGGAAGAAGCTCGCCGACTATATGGTGGGACGGGTGGTGGTCCACGGCGAACGCCGCGCGCGCGAAATGGACGAGGTGGCAAAGACGCTTGAAGAACTCGGCATCGAACCGATGATGACTTCGGCCACCGCCCGACGCTTCGATTGGGCCGCGCAATCCGGTCTGCGCGAACACTTCGACGGCGAGTTCCCCGCGACCTACCAGGAAGTTCTAGATGCACTAAGATAGTGGCGTGCGGTTTTCTACCCTACTACTCGCAACCGTCGCACTCGGCCAGATCCGAGGGGATTTCCCCACCACCGCGATCGCGGGTTCCGACAACACGCTCTACGCCGTCTCTGGAACCAACCTCTTCCGCACCACTGATGCCGGTGCCAACTGGAGCGCCGCCTATCCCACCGCCGCCTCCGGCCAAAACCAGCAAGTCCTCGCTATCGCCACCAACCCGCTCGACCCCAGCACCGTCTACGCCGGCACCGACATGACCAAAGGCGGTGTGTGGAAGAGCACAGATAGCGGAGCCACCTGGGGCCCGGCCGGCACCGGCCTACCAAGCACCGGCTCAGTCGAAAAGTTCTTCCCCGTCGAAAACCAGGCATCCACTCTGTACGTAAAGATCGGCACCACGCTATATAAAACCGCCAACGCCGGTGCGATCTGGACCTTACAATCCACGCTCCCTGCCGCCGGTTCAACGTTTACAATCAACGCCCGCACGCCTGCCCTGATGTATTTCGTGCGTGGCCCGCTGGGCGACAGCTCTTTTGTGACGATCTACCGCAGCACCAACGAGGGCGGCACCTAGGACATCGCAGGCACCCTAAACATCAAGCCCACCGGCGAGACAGGGCTGGGCAATGGTGCAACAGGGATCGCGAGTTCCCCCACCGATCCAGATCTGGTGTTCCTTGCTACTCGTGGCCCATACCCAGACAGCCCCTATTCTGCCCTTCACAAGAGCATCAACCGAGGCGCCACGTTCGCCGTTTCCCGAGCTAGCGGCCAACCATTCCGCATCGCAGTCGATGCGAACGGCATAGTCTTCTGGACCGGCCCCGAGGCCTCCGCTGGAGGAGCCAGATTGGAGAAAAGCAGCACAGCCGGTTCGCAGTGGGCGGTCAAGACGATTGGTCCTGGCCTCTCAGGTGAGCCATTGCTATCGCTCGACCTTCGCCATCCGGGCCAGATGTTCGCTGGGCTCATCAGCGGTGCCTACCGAAGCACCGACTCCGGGGAATCATGGACTCGCCTCTCCGGACTCGTGAAGGCAACCCTTGGCGGAACCTCCATCGACTTTCGAGCCTCCCCCGGCAATCGCCTCACTCAAAACCTCCGCGTGCAGTTCTTCGAGAACAATTCCTGGGCCGCCCCGTTCACTGCGGCGGTCGAGGGCGGTTCCTGGCTCACGTTGAGTGCCGCGTCGGGAGCGACTCCCGCCACTCTGGAGGTTCGCGCCTCCACCGCAGGACTAGCCAAAGGAAGTTATTCGGCAAACATTCGCATCGGTTCCCCCGCCTCTGTCACGGGAGACCATCTGATCCCAGTGACCCTCACCGTCACCGACGCATTCGTTGCTCCGCGTTCTTATCGGATTTCCACGGTCGCCGGAGGAGGTAACTTACCTCCTGTGGGAGCCGCACCGGCCCAAGCCAAATTTTCCTTAAGCCAGGGCGTCGCTCTGGACCCGTCGGGCAACCTAGTGATTTCCGACATCGCTCTAAACCAGATCTTCCGCGTCAGGAACGGCGTCCTCGAACTGATCGCGGGTACCGGCACGAGAGGCTCGAGCGGTGATGGAGGGCCTGCCACCGCGGCTGAGTTCTTTAGTCCCACTTGGATTGCGTTCGGGAATGCGGGCGACGCGTATGTGGCCGACACAACCAATTTCCGCATCCGCCGCATCGATGCGCAAGGCGTCATTTCCGCCGTCGGAACCAGTTCTCGTTTCTCCCTCGGAGGCATGATCGTCGATGCGACGGGCAACCTCTACAGCTCTTCTGGTGGAGAAATCCGCATACGCACGCCCGCCGGTGTAGACACACGGTTCAGCACGGGCCCTTCTATTCCTGAACAAATGACCAGAGACGCCGCCGGCAACCTGTACGTTGTAGATCGCAGTCTCCATCAGATTGTGCGGATCACACCCGGCGGTGTTTCAAGCGTGGTGGCAGGCACGGGGACCGCCGGATACTCCGGCGACGGAGCCTCCGCGGTCACCAGCCAACTCAGCAACCCTCGCGGTGTGGCCATGGACGCCGACGGCAATATTTTCATCTCGGACGACGGGAATGATCGCGTGCGGATGGTGGACCCCGGCGGAACCATGTTCACGATCGCGGGGACGGGAGTTGCCGGTTTCAGCGGCGATGGCGGACTGGCGACGCAAGCCACGGTGAATATCCCTTATGCTCTAGCACTGGATGCGTCGGGCAATCTCTATTTGGGAGATGGCAGCCGAGTCCGGAAGCTGACGTTGATCCGGCCCATCATCAAGGCCAACGGCGTCACCAACGCCGCCAGCTATGTGCCAGACGCCTCGCCAGGTTCACTTGTCGCCATCTTCGGCGACGACCTCGCCAATGGAACCGACGCCGCAAAGGCTGCCCCTTGGCCCACCACGCTTGGCGGAGCCACCGTCACTCTCAACGGCCGCCTCATGCCGCTTTACTATGTCTCTCCCGGGCAAGTGAACGCCATGGTCCCCTATGAGACCCCTCTGGGTCCGGCCATCCTCACCGTCAATCTGGGCAGCCTCGCCAGTGCATCCTACACCGTAAATATCACGTCGGCGTCCCCCGGCATCATCGCGTTCGGTGACAACAGAGCCGTCGCCGTGAACCAAGACGGTTCGATCAACACCGCCGCCAATCCTGCCAAGCCCGGCTCCGCGCTGGTGATTTACCTGATAGGAATCGGACCCACCAACCTCGCCATCCCCTCCGGCGCCGCCGCCCCCCTCGATGTTCTCGCGCGCCCCACCGGAGCAACCGTTGTCACGCTCGGCCCGCAAACGGTGACGCCCTTGTTCCTCGGCCTCACTCCCGGATCGGTCGCGCTGGCCCAATTGAACCTCAAGCTCGATGACAACCTTGCCAACGGAGACTACGCGGTGAAGGTCACCATCGCCGGGAAAGAAAGCAACGCTCCCGTCATTTCTGTTCGGCGGTAGGCTCCTCTTCGAAGATGATCGTCGCGTCCGCTCCGAATTTCTTGAAGTCCTTGTAGCCGGCCTCCATGGTCACATCGGAGTCCACGCGGCGGAGGTTCATGGTGTAGCGCGATGGCAGGATGAACTCTTGTCCCGCAACTTTGGTCGCCTTGTAGTCCAACGTTAATTCCACGCCGCGATACTGCGACACCTGTGGAATGTTTGTACACGTCATTTGTATCCGCATGACGGCGTGCGTCCCGGCATTCGCGAATACGAATCCTTTGTAAGGGACAACCAGCGTGCGATTGCCCTCCATGATCCCGTAGCCATTGGGCAGCTGCGGGACGATGAAGGCAAAGACCACCATCGGAGCGCCGTTCAATTTGGCCATCCGGTCAAAGCGGAATTCCGTCTTCGTCTCAGGCCGGAAGATGGTGTTCAACAGGAGCGCAAACTCACCGCGCGAATACATCCCGCCGGATTCGGACTCATACTCCTTCACCGCCTGCCCGTTCACGGTCAGAATTTTGTGGAGCTCCCGCCCTTCGACGAAGGTGATTTGCTCGTCCACGGTCTGCGTTTGCGCACGCAGCCCTACCGTGTACCGCCCCTGCTGCGTGGGCTTGGTTGTCCGCTTCACCGATTGCGTCGTGGTGTAGTTCGGCAGCTTCTCTGTGTAGCTCAGCGCATACTCCCGGATTGCGGTGAGGTCGGCCGTGTGGTCGGGAGTTTGCGCAAACACCCTGGTGACCAGAAGCAAGGCAACAAATTCGGAGCGCAACGTCATCCTACCTCGCCACCCTAAACGCCGACACATTCGGCCAACTCTTCAATTGCTCCCGAGCCCAGCCTGTCGTCTTATCCGCATGGCACGAATTGCAGCCGTTAGGGACTTTCAACTCTTCCGTCTCCGCGGGCGGGATGAAGCGGAAGGTGTGGCTGCGCACGTTCGTGTCGGCGATCTGCTGCGCGATCTTGGGCATGTGGCAGCCGACGCATTCATTGCCTGCGCTGCCGGGGGCGTGATGCGTGTGGTCCTGGACGGTGGCTCCGCGCGGACCGTTGGGCGAATTCTGGCTGTGGCAGGTTAGGCACAGGGTGTTCGCGGGTTTGATGAGGTCCGCGTTGTTGGGTGTACCGTGCGGATCATGGCAGCTGTTGCACGCGACGCCATGCGTGTACATCGCACTCTGCACGAAATCGTTGCCTTGCATCCGATTCTTATGCGCGCTGCCGTCGGCGAAATGGGTGAACGTCTCCGTGCCCAGCTTGTATTCTTCCAGCTTCCAGAACTGCTTCAGGTCCATACCCGCCTGGAACCCGACCGGCCAATCGTAATACTTGCCGTTGATGGGATTGGTCACGGGCTGGCCTTGCGAGTGGCACTGAATGCAAATGTTCGTCGCCTGCATGGAATCGAGCCGCGACGGATTCACGATGTTCGTCTGCGCGGGCCGAGCCGCGTGCGCCGAGCCCGGCCCATGGCACTTCTCGCAGCCCACGTTCCATTCCGTCGGCGTCTTGGTCTGGATGTTGAAGTTCACCGAATGGCAGCCATCGCACAGCTGCGACGTGGGCCGGCCGTTGTTATCGGGCGGGAACAGCGGCACCCACCAATCCGTGTTCGGAGCCACCAGATACGGGCGGAAGACCTGCTTGCCCACATCCCATGTGACGCCCAACGGATAGTAGTCATCCCCCCGCCGCGTGAAGTAGCGCTGCTTCCACTTACTCCCGTACACAAGCGCGACGTCGGCCACAGTGAAGTTCACCAACGGATCGCGCTTGCTGAAATCCGGCAGCACTGCTTCCGGGTGGGCCTTGGGATCGCGCACCACATTTGCCATGCGGGTCTTGCTCCAGCGCTCATACATCGCGGGATGGCAGGTTTTGCACTTCTCGGAGCCGACGTAGGTCGACTGCGCGAGCGCTACGCCAGTGACTGCTACGAGCAAGATGCTAAGCTTCATCCCTTTCAGTCTACGCCGCCGCGCGATACAGTATCAGCATGCGATTCGCCCTGCTCGCGATGACCGCCGCTGGTCTGTTTGGTCAGGCACCGGAAATCCGCGGCAGCGTGTTTGACCAAGGGTCGGGAACCCCGCTCCAGGGCGTCGAAGTCACGCTCACCCTTTCGCCCGGACCCAACGCCCGCGTCGTCGCAACCACCTTCACCGGCAGGGATGGCGCATTCTTCTTCAAGCCCGAAGCCTTCGGCCAGTATCAGGTGGACTTGAAGAAGGCGGGCTATGCACTGGCTCGCGGTTTCACTCTCAGCACGTTCTTTCTCTCGGCGGACCGCCCGCTGATGGATCTGCCGCGCTTCACGCTGATGAATCCGAGCACGGTCAGCGGTCGTTTACTCGACGAGCGGGACAAGCCGCTGGCGGGTTTTCGCGTAAGCTTGGTGGAATCGCAATCGCCCGCCTTCGCCAGCGCCGGCGCGGTCACTGCGTCCGACGGCACGTTCACGGCAACGGGAGTCGGCCCTGGGACGTACGTGGTCCACGCCAGCCCCGCGGCCCAGGAATTGCCCAAGATTGAGGAGTACACCGACGAGGCGTTTGAGCGCCGCGACACGGGCTGGGAAGACTTAGGAGCCGCCCCGTTCGTCGTGACCCCCGGCAGTGACGCGACCCTTGGCACGCTTCGGCTTCGCCAGGCCGAGCGGTATCGCGTCCGGCTCAACGTGCAAGGAGACTGCGGGGGCAACTCATGGAGCCTTGGCGTCATTTTGGATGACTTGACGCCGATGCGAGTTCCCTGCAAACCGCAACTACTGCTGACGCATGTTCCGGCAGGCTCCTATCGGGTGGCCCTCTGGTCGGATGGCGACAACATCCGCTGGGCCGTTGCCCCGCTGATCGTCACGCGGTCGAACACGGCGCTCAATCTGACGATCGCCTCCGCCATCGACGTGCCGGGCCGCGTGGTGACCTCCCAAGGAGTCCCGCCCCCACCGGTCACGGGCACAAACTTCCTCCTGATGATGCGTCCGGCGATCCCCGGCCTTTCAGACACAGACGCGCAAGAACCACAGGTCCAGCCCGATCTCAGCTTCGTCGCCCACACGCTTCGCTGGGAGGATTACCGAGTGTCAGCACCACGAGTCCCCGCAGGCTACTACGTTCGCGAAGTGCGCTACAACGGACGCGCCGTCTCCGATGGCCGAATTCGTCTGCTGCCCCAAGTCCAACTCGAATTTGAACTCGACAACCAGCCCGCGCGCGTCTCCGGCACAATCAACGACGGCGGCCGGGTGGCGATCGTGCTGGCGAAGGCCCCCTACGATATCCCTAGCGCCGGCGAGGGCAACGCGCCGTTCTCCTACCTGGTATTCTCGCGGGACGGCCGCTTCGAGATTTCCGGCGTCGCACCCGGAGAATACCGGATCGCCGCCGCGCTTGACTCGGCGCAACTCCCCCAACTCATCGAATCCGCCGAAAAAATCACGCTGGAACGCGGCCGACAGCGCACCCTTGATCTCAAAGTTAGATAGCGCCGAGCATCTCGACTACGGGTGGGTGACATAGAAGTGGCGGAACAGCACCGAACCGCGACCGTAAAGGGAGCGGACGAGCGGCGCTGCTCCAATGCAAACGCAAGGGTTTGCTTCCGTCTGTTGGCTCCCTTACCGTCGCCGTTCGGTGATTGCCCTGCGTACTTGGTACGCTCAGATGACCTCGTGCCTTCAAGCGCTTCGGCAAATCCTCCACTTTGATGTCGCGCACCCCTCGAATACAGGTCAGTTGCTAGTCCCAATCAGCCTTAGGTACTATAAGTACTAGTATCTCTTTGACCGATCTAAAGCCTGTCGGAGGAATCTTTGAGAATGGTCTCTATTGTGAAATTAACTCACGGGATGCGCATTTCAGCATTGGCGCTGCTATTGGCCGGCCTGTTCGCGATGACATCCACTGCGGTTGGTGCGCCTGTCTTTTCAAACGGCAACTTTGAGACCTTGTCCGGCACGGCGGGCAATTCCAACAGCACGATGGGCGTCAACGGTGGCTTCATTTGCGCCCAGACCGGCAACACCACGTGCATTTCGAACCTGGCATCGTGGAGTTCCACCTGCAAAGCGCAGAATGGCTCTATCGCGGGAGGGGGAACCGCATTCGGGTGCGGCAGCACAGGTACCGTTGCATCGATTCTGTTTGCAGGCACCGGCGGATCTGCGTTCAACAACAACATCGGACTATGGAACACTGTTCATGCTGTTCAAAACAGCCCGACTGGTGGAAACTTCGTCGCCATTGACGGCGACTCAAACTACAATGCATCCATCTCTCAAACGGTAACTGGACTCAATATCGGCTCGACCTACGCGATCTCTTTCTACATGGCTGCCGCCCAACAAAATGGCACGGACGGGGCGACTACAGAATATTGGGATGTTACGTTTGGCAGCACAACGATACGTTCGACGGTGCTGTCTAACCCGAACCACGACTTTCAGGCATGGCGCCAGGAAACAATGAGTTTCATCGCCAGCAGCACGTCGCAGGCCTTGACGTTTCTCGCCGGCGGAACTCCGAATGGCGCTCCTCCGGTGGTTCTGTTGGACGGAGTCGCTATAACGGAAGTAGTACCCGAGCCGAGCACCTTCGTGCTGATGGGTGGTGGAATGCTCGCGCTGGCAGCCTTCAAGAAGCGCCGCTGCTAGGAGTCCCAAGCGGAGGCATGGCACCTCTTATTCAAGATGTCCTCAGGCTGGGAGTTTGGCTGGTGCTGCTCCTGGCTGTGTTTGTTCCCGTGGAAAAAGTATGGGTGCTGCGGCCCCAACGAGTTCTTCGAAGGGGGTTTGGGACGGACCTGGCCTACTACTTCCTGAGCGGTCTTCTGCCCAAACTCCTGCTGGTCTTGCCCATCTCCGTGTTGGCCGGCCTGATGCACAGCCAGACGCAAATAGGATTTTATGCGTGGACTGCGGGAATTCCTGGCTGGCTTCGCCTGCCGCTCGCAATGATGGTTGGGGACATCGGCTCCTACTGGGGCCACCGGTGGACGCATCAAATCCCGCTGCTGTGGCGATTCCACTCGATTCACCACGGCGCGGAGGAGATCGACTGGCTGGTGAATTCCCGAGCTCATCCCATCGACATGGTGTTCGTCCGTGTGTGCGGATTGGTGCCCATGTATCTGTTGGGTTTGGCGCAACCCACCGGCAGCACGGCCGATTTGGTGCCGGTACTGGTCACTTTGCTCGGCAACTTCTGGGGATTTTTCATCCACGCCAATATCAAGTGGCGCTTCGGCTGGCTCGAATACCTGGTCTCCTCCCCCGCGTTTCACCATTGGCACCACACCAATGACCGGCCGGAAAACACAAACAAGAATTACGCCGCCCTGCTGCCTTGGGTGGACAAGCTGTTCGGCACTCTCTATTTGCCCAACTCCTGGCCAACGCAATACGGAGTCGACGGGCCGCTACCTTCTGACCTGGCAGGTCAGCTTCTGCATCCCATCACGGCAAGGCACTCGCCGCGGCAAAAACCGGGGCCTCCGTCCGTGGCATAATTGATCCGATCAGGAGGATTCGTCCATGAAGCTTCGATTGCTGTTCCTTTCCGCCGGCCTGGCCGCCTGCACCGCGTGGTTGACTGCCCAACAGGGAAAGCAGGGACCCGCGCCCGTCGCGCCGACGCCTGCGACGCCCATGCCGTGGGCCTATCCCACCAGCGCTCCAGCGCCGCCCGCCGCTCCGAACAACGACCCCACGCTGCATCGGGTTCCGAACAGCACCAAGGGACTCACCGCGAAGCAGACCACCGATGGATTCAATCCCCCGGACTGGCATGACGATCATCCGCCCATGCCGGACATCGTGGGCCACGGCCGGGCGCCGGACATCCGCGCCTGCGGTTTCTGCCACTTGCCCAACGGCCAAGGCAAACCCGAAAACTCCAGCCTCGCGGGCCTCCCCGCCGAATACATTGAAGCGCAAGTCACCGCCTACCGAACCGGGAACCGCAAATCAGCCGAGCCGAACATGGGTCCGCCGGAGAACATGCGCAAGCTCTCGCTGGTGAGCAACGAAGCCGAAGTCCGCATCGCTGCGGCATATTTCTCCAAGTTGACCTACAAGCCGTGGATCAAGGTGGTGGAAACCAAGACGGTGCCGAAGACTTACGTGTTCACCGGAATGCTCGTTCCGATCAAAGACACCTCCGAGCCCATCGGCCAGCGCATCATCGAAGTCCCCGACGATTTCGAGCGCACCGAGTTGCGTGACTCGCAGTCGCCGTTCACGGCCTACGTGCCGATCGGTGCCGTGAAGAAGGGCGAGGCTCTGGCGACCAAGGCGTCGGCGAAGACGATCCAGTGCGCGATCTGTCACGGCGAAGGCTTGAAGGGACTGGGCAACGTTCCGTTCCTGGCGGGCCGCTCCCCCAGCTACATCGTCCGCCAGATGCACGACATCAAGTCCGGCGTGCGGCGCGGCGGATACAGTCCGCTAATGAAGGCGGTGGTCGAGAAGCTCACCGTGGAAGACATGGTCAACATCGCAGCTTACACGGCATCGTTGAAGCCGTAATAGACGGCGGGCAATTTGTTCAAGCGGGCGCGTTGCGCGGAGGGTAGGGCGAGCTAACCTGGCTTGTACTCCGTACCCTTTGACGCCCATCCTCGCGAGGCGTATACTCTACCAAATCAGGTTTCCTGGAGGGGCTATGCGCATACTGAGGATTGCTGTACTTTTGACGGCTGCGGTCGGGGCCTTTGCACAGACGGATCGCGGGTCGATCACGGGTACGGTTTCGGACGCGGCGGGAGCAGTGGTCGCGAGCGCGCCCATGCAGTTGTTGAACACGCAGACGGGCGCTTCCTACGAAGCGGGCACCAGCGCAACGGGCAACTACAGCTTCGCGCAGTTGCCGATCGGCAGCTACACGCTCACCGTCACCGTGCCTGGATTCAAGACCTTCGTTCACCAGAATCTAAGCGTACAAGTCGCCCAGACGGTTCGCGAAGACGTCGTCCTGGAGGTCGGCACAGCCTCCG
The DNA here is from genome assembly GCA_947446025.1 of Bryobacterales bacterium. Lineage (GTDB taxonomy): Bacteria > Acidobacteriota > Terriglobia > Bryobacterales > Bryobacteraceae > Palsa-187. Next base: position 35,774 of record CANFEY010000002.1, on the reverse strand, counting down.
AATCCGTCACCGTCACAGCCGAGTCTTCTTTGCTGACAACCGAAAGCGCCACCATCAGCAGCAACGTCACCACGGAGCGGCTGAACACGCTCCCCATCTTGGGCGTAGGCATTCAATCCGCCGGTTCTTATGGACTCCGTAACCCGCAGTTCGCAGCCATCTTGTCTCCCGGAGTTTTCTTCACCGTAAACTCTCAGATGCGCATCAACGGCGCTCCCAGTAATTCCTACGGAATCCGTTTGGACGGGCAAGACATCGCGACCAGTGTCGTCGGGACCGCATTCCAGGCGTCCGTTCAACCCGGCATCGATGCGATTGAGGAGATGTCGTTGCAGACCTCTAACTACGCGGCGGAGTTCGGACAAGCCGGAGGCGGCCTCTTCAACTACACGACGCGCTCCGGCACGAACGCCTACCATGGGTCGGCCTACGACTACTTTGTGAATGAAGCACTGTGGGCCCGTCAGGCCTACAACTGGCTCAAACCTACGCAACGCCGCAACGATTGGGGCGGCACCATCGGCGGACCGGTACGGATTCCCAAATTCTACGACGGCCGCAACAAGACTTTTTTCTTCTACACCTACGAGCAATATCGGGAAAACGGGGTGGTCAACAATCAAATCGGCACCGTACCAACCGCTGCTTACCGTGCAGGCAATTTCAACACCGCCCTGACAGGCCGCACCCTCAGCGCCACCAACGCGCCTACGCCCGACGGCCTGGGCAATCCCGTGAATGAAGGCATGATCTTCGATCCCAGTACGGAGCGGCTCTTGGCGAATGGAACCCGAGCGCGGCTGCAATTTCCCAACAACACGATCCCCACCGCACGCTTCGACACCTCTTCCATCAGAATTCAGAATCTGGTGCCGGGCGCAAATCTGGGCGGTGCCACAGCTCTGATCAACAACTATGTGAACCCCTTCAGGCAGAGCCGCCTCTCGCCGATCCCGTCGCTCAAGATCGACCACACCATCAACCAGAAAATGAAGGCGTCATTCTATTGGTCCACCACCGAAACCTCGGTGCGGAACTGCATCCCTGTGTGCGGAACCGAAGGCTTCCCCGATCCGATCTCGGTCACCCGCAATTCTTTCGTTGAATCGTTCACGCTTCGTGCCAGCGTGGATTACACCTTGACGCCCACAATGCTGCTGCACTTCGGTGCCGGCTACCTCAGCAATGACCATAAGGACTTTTCCTTCGTAACCAACTTCGACATGCTGAAGGAACTCGGCATTTCCGGTTCCACCGTGGGTGCCAACGGAGGCCGTTTCCCGGCCATTTCCGGACTGCTAGCGGCCCAGTCACTCGGCGGTTTGCGCAACCTTGGACCTGCTGCGCAGCAGAATACCCGCAACTCGAAACCGACCGGCAACATCAGCTTGAGTTGGGTGCGCGGCAACCACACCATGAAGTTCGGCGGCGAGGTACGCATCGAAGGTTATCCGCAGGCCATCTTCACCAACACCAACGGCAGCTTTGCATTCAGCGCGGAGCAGACCGCCAATTCCTCCACCCAGGGCCAGAATGTAAATGGCCGCTTGGTGGGCTTCCCCTACGCCAGCTTCCTGTTAGGGCAAGTCAGCACGGTAACCCTGGCGCAACCCACCAACATGCGGGGCGGCCGGCACTTCTTCGCCGGCTACGCACAGGACACCTGGAAGCTTACCCGCAAGCTGACCGTGGACTACGGCCTGCGCTGGGACATCATGTCGTATCCGCGCGAACAATTCGGCCGGTCGCCGAGCTTCTCCCCCAACGTTCCGAACCCAACCGCCGGCAACCATCTGGGCGCGTCGATCTTTGAAGCCACTTGCAACTGCAAATTCGCCAAGAATTACCCGCTTGCCTACGCTCCGCGCTTAGGCATGGCGTATCAGTGGAACGAAAAGACCGTGCTGCGCGCCGGCTTTGGCCTATCCTATTCCAGCACCGGCGGTGGATCTCAGGGAGCGGTGGGCGCGGCTCAGACCGTCAGTGCGCCGGCCTATGGCGATCCATCCATGACGCTGCGCAGCGGCATTCCCTTCAGCCCGGTGTGGCCGGATTTGCGGGCCGGACTCTTTCCTGCCCCCGGGACCATCACGGGCGCTCCTCAAGCAGTAGACCAAAACTACGGACGACCGGCACGCATGGTTCAGTGGAGCGCAGGCTTGCAGCGCGAGATCATTCGCGACCTGGTCATCGAAGCTAGCTATGTGGCCAACCGCGGCGTGTGGTGGAGAACCAGCACGCTGGTAGACTACAACGCTCTGCGGCCGGAAATTCTTCAGAGCAAGTACGGCCTGGATTGGTACAACAGTCAAGCTGATCGAGACTTGCTCTCCCGCCAAGTCAACTCCACGCTAGCGGGAAGATTCTTCAATCAACTCCCGTATGCGGGCTTCCCGACGGCGTTGACCGTAGCCCAGTCCCTGCGCCCGTTTCCGCAGTTCGGCAACATCACCGCCCTGGGACCTGCTATGGGCAAGACTTGGTACGATTCGCTGCAAATGAAAGCCACCAAGCGCTTCTCGCGGGGCTTGGACGTCACTTGGACCTACACCTTCTCGAAGGAGTTGGTGCTGGGCGCTGAAACCGATGGCGGTGGCGGCTCCATCAACGACGTGTTCAATCGCAATACGAACAAGCAGTTGTCGGACGCCTCCCGTCCGCACGCCATGGTGCTGGCGACAAACTATACGCTGCCCAAGTGGGGTGCCAATAAATTCCTGAACGCCGCCGTCGCCGACTGGACCATCGGAGCCGTACTGCAATATTCCAGCGGAATTCCGTTCGAGACTCCGGGCATCCTCAGCAACAACAACGCCAACTCTCTGTTGCGCGCGACGCGTGCGGTTCGCGTGCCCGGCCAGCCGCTGTTCCTGCAGGATCTCAACTGCCACTGCTTCGACCCGAGCACCACCATCACCCTCAATCCAGCGGCCTGGACCGATCCCCCCAACGGCCAGTGGACTCCCTCGGCGATGAGCTACGGCGATTTCCGCCAGCAGCGCCGCCCCTCTGAGACGATGAGCATGGGACGCATCTTCCGCGTCAAAGAACGCGCCACCATCATGTTCCGCGCGGAATTCGCCAACGCCTTCAACCGTACTCAAATTCCTGGGCCATCTACCAACCGAGGCGCGGTGATCGGCCGCGCTCCCGACGGGCGCTACAATTCGGGTTATGGAACGATAAACACCACAGGCAACGTGATCGGCGAGCGCCAAGGCACGCTGGTGCTGCGCGTGACGTTCTAAACATGTCTACTTCCGTCTCCGAGCCGAGATCTGACTTGATCCCCACGCTTCGGAGTCTGAGTTTGATGGCGCTGCTGGGTGCCCTGTTGGGACTGATGCTCAGTGGGCAGCAGGTGCCAGGTCCTGCAGCAGCACCCGCGCCCGTCCCGGCAGCGCTGCGTGACTACCCTCCCGTGACCGCAGGCCGCCTGCTCCACCCCGCCGACGGCGCTTGGCTGATGCTGCGCCGCACCTATGATGGGTGGGGCTATTCGCCGCTAGAACAAATCTCCACATCGAACGTCAAGAATCTCAAGCCGAAGTGGGTCTTCGCCACCGGTGAGACTCGTCCGCACGAAGCCGCGCCGCTGGTCAACGGCGGAGTGATGTTTGTGACGACGGCAATGAATCAAGTCATCGCCATCGACGTCCGCAGCGGCAATGCGCTGTGGCGCTACCGCCGCCCGCGCCCGGTCGGCGCGCAGGTGCCGCACGAAGTGAATCGTGGAGTCGCGCTGCTCGGTGACCGCGTCTACTGGGCCGCGGGAGAAGCCGTGCTGGTCGCGCTGGAAGCCAAAACCGGCAAGGAAATCTGGACCGCGAAAATCGCCGACAATACGCAGGGCTATTACACCACGCTCGCGCCGTTGGTCGCGGAAGGCAAAGTGCTGGTGGGCGCGTCCGGAGGCGAGTACGGCATCCGAGGGTTCGTCGCCGCGTTCGATGCAGAGAGCGGCAAGGAGTTGTGGCGCACCTTCACCGTGCCCGCCCCCGGCGAACCCGGCAGCGACACTTGGCCCGCCGGCAACGCATGGAAAACCGGGGGCGCGCCGGTGTGGGTCACCGGCAACTACGATCCCGCAACCAAGCTTGCCTACTTCGGCGCAGGCAACGGAGGCCCGACGATCGGCGACAACCGGCCCGGCGACAACCTTTACACGTCGTCCACCATCGCGTTCGACATCAACACCGGAGCCATCAAAGGCTACTTTCAATACCATCCCAACGATTCGTGGGATTACGACGAAGTCTCTCCGCCTCTGCTCATTGACTACCAGCGCGGAGGCCGCACCGTGAAGGGCCTGGTCAACGTCGCGCGTGATGGGTACCTGTGGTTCCTCGACCGCACCACTGGTCCGATCAAGTTCCTGGACGGCAAGCCGTACGTCTACAACAACGTGATTCGCGGCCTCGACCCCGTCACGGGCCGGCCCGACATCGACCCCGCGCACAAGCCCGGCACGCAAAAACGCGCCGACTACTGCCCCGGCACGCACGGCGGCAAGAACTGGGTCCCCATCGCGTTCAATCCCACGACGCGCATGATCTACATCCCTGCCAACAACAACATCTGCGCGTCGAACATGGGCGCGGCCAACATGAAGTACACCGCGGGCAAGGCGTTCGTAGGCGTGCAGGGCAGCCAGCCGTTCACGGTCCCCGGCGCGGACCACTTCGGCGAAGTGCAAGCCTGGAACGTCGATACCGGCCAGCGCGTGTGGACGCACAAATACGTGAAGAGCCCCAACTGGGGATCGATGCTCACCACCGCCGGAGGTCTGGTGTTCAGCGGCGGAACCAATGACCGTAAGATCCACGCCTTCGACGCCAAGAGCGGCAAGCTGCTGTGGGAGTTCCCGACGAACTCCGGCATTCTCGCCCCGCCGACAACGTTCACCGTCGACGGCAAGCAGTATCTGGCGGTAATGTCCGGCTGGGGCGGCGACGCACGCGGCATGCAGGCCACGCTCAATCGGCTCTTCCCCGGTGAGTATCCCGAGATCCCGGAAGGCGGCGCAGTATGGTTGTTCGAACTCCCATGAAGACTCTTTCTCTCGCATTGATCCTCGCGTCGATCGCCACTGCCGCAAACAACACCGCTGTGGGCGAGTTTTACGTCGAGCCGCCCACGCTCATCTCGCTCGGCTTTGAGTGGACGATCACCGGCGACGACAATCGCAACGCCACCGTGGCCGTCTCCTATCGCAAGAAGGGCGCGGCTACGTGGACTGACGGCTTGCCGCTGCTCCGCATCGGCGGCGAGCGCATCAACGAAAACGCGCTGCGATACGTCACACCACACATGTTCTCCGGCAGCATCTTCGAGCTTGAACCGGCCACCGAATACGAAGCCCGCTTTGTGATGTCCGACCCCGACGGAGTCACCGGCACCGCGGCGCAGACCGTCACGGTGAAGACTCGCTCCGAGCCTGTCCCAGCGGCCGGAGGCAAGACTTACCACGTGTATCCGCCGGGCTTCACAGGCGAGAAACAACAACCCGCATTCACAGGCCTTCTGGGAGCGTACTTCACCGGGTCCAACGGAGCCGACAACTTCAACACCTACCCCGCGCGCGTGCAGCCCGGCGACGTGATCCTGGTCCACGCGGGTCTCTACAAAGACAACCGCTACCGCTACGGCGCACCGCTCGGCACGGTCTCCAGCGGCACCTACTTTCTCACGCAGAGCGGCACGGCCGAGAGACCCATCGTCATCAAAGGGGCGGGCGACGGCGAGGCAATCTTCGACGGCGACGGAGCCTACAACCTCTTCAACGTCATGGCCGCCAACTACAACTACTTCGAAGGCATCACCATCCGCAACACCGAACTCGCTTTCCAAGCAGGCCTCAAGAACATCGCCGGTTCGGTGGGCCTCACCATCAAGCGCTGTAAGTTTGAAGACATCGGCCGCGGTCTCTACACGGATTGGTCCGGCTCAAAGGACTACTACATCGCCGACAACACGTTCACCGGCAAGTTCCACGCCGACGTATTGATGGGCTTCACAGGGTCCACCTGGCAGCCTTTTCTGGAAAAGTATCCACCGGTGCTGGTCTCCGAGTACGCGGTGAAAGTGTACGGCTCGGGCCATGTGGTCGCTTACAATCGCATCGAGCGCTTCCACGACGGAGTCGATGTGGCCACCTACGGCAACCCGGACGGCCCCCGTGATCGCATGCCGGTGTCCATCGATTTCTACGGCAACGACATCTCCAACATGGAAGACAACTGCCTGGAATCGGACGGCGGAGCGCATAACGTTCGCATCTTCCGCAACCGCTGCTTCAACCACGGCCACCGCGCGCTCAGCGTTCAGCCCATGTTCGGCGGACCCGTCTACTTCATCCGCAACGTCGTCTATCACGCACCAGAAGGCGGCGCCGTGAAGCTGACCGCATCGTCGTCCGGCATCGCGCTCTACCACAATACCTTCATCGCGGCGGTGAAGCCGATGCTCCTGGCCACATCGAATCTTCATTTCCGCAACAACCTGATCCTGGGCAAGACCGAGACGCCGGAGATCTTCTCGGTGGAGACCAGCACCAACTATTCCAGCTCCGACTACAACGGCTTCCGCCCGAATGAAGGCGCGCCATTTTCGTTTTCATGGAGTTCCCCACCTGCCGGCATGATGGCGAACTACGTAGGCGAGTTTGGGGCGCTCTCCACGCAAGCGCAAGCGCAACTCGAAGCCAAGGCCCGCGTCACCAAACAGTTCAAAACGCTCCCTGAGTTCTCCGCCGCCACCGGCCAAGACACCCACAGCAAGCTGGTCGACTTCGACGTGTTCCGCAAGGTGACACCCCCGGGGCCGAATCCGCAGACGCTCTACAAACCCGCCGACTTCGACTTCCGTTTGCGTGCAGGCTCCGCCGCCATCGACGCCGGAGTGCGCTTGCCTGGAGTCAACGACGGCTTCGAAGGCCGCGCCCCGGACCTGGGGGCGTTGGAAGGGGATCAGCCTGTGCCGCACTACGGGCCGAGATAGGTTGATGCACTTTGATGCTGCAGCGGGTCTGCCGTGCTACCGGGCCGAGCAGGCTTCCGGCTTCCACGCGGCGTTCGCGCCCAGCTTTTTGAAGTGGCTGCTGGTGATGAAGTCGGTGGTGAAATTCACGGGGTCGTGGACCTGCGTGGTAACCACCATCCAGACATCGCGATTGTCGGCGGTGTAGGAGTCGTAGTATTCCGTGAGCAGCGTGCCCGCGCCGTAGGGTATCCCGTTCTTGCGGACGTAGCCGGGCTTCAGATTCGTCGTGACCACTTTGAGGTTGCCTCGGCGAGGCGCGCCAGGAGCGGTTTGGGCTATATCCCAGGAGGCGATGGAGGTGCCTTGCCAAGTCGCTTCAGCAGCTGTTGCGGCCACTCCGAAGTTGAACAGCCGGGTCTGCGTGCCGGCGGTGGTCTCGATTTTCAGCGTGTCGTCGTCCTGCCAGCTGACGCGCAGTGTGCCTGGTTGGCGCATCACGCCGCCAGCTCCGAACGCCCTACAGGCGTTGCCGGATGCTTCATCGGCGGCGGGATCCCAAGCGTTCGCGGCGGTTCGCGCGGCGGGGGTTACGGGGACGCCGGTCATCTGGCCTTTGGGAGCCGTGACCATGCGGTACATCCAGTCTTCGGTCACGACAGACACCCAAATGCCGGTGAGGTCGATGGGCGCGACGGATTGCGCGGTCTGCTTGGCCTTGCCTTTGGCCCCGCCACCTTTGCCGCCTTTGCCTTGCTGCGCGGGGGCGTTCGGAACGAAGAGAACCGCCGCAGCAACGCAGGCAGCCAGAGCTAAACTGAGACGCGCGTTACTCAACGACTTCTCCCGGACGCGTGCCCCAACCAAAGCCGTCCGACTTGCGGTGCAGCGTGACGAGAGCGCCGCGGTGGTCCGCAGGCGTGCGCGAAGGATTCATCGTGATCACAACTTCTTCGCCGGCCTTGAGGCTATCGCGCTTGATGTTCTGCTGGCCTAGCGACCCAGCGCTGCGCCATTCGAGCGACCAGCGCTGCATCACGCCCTTGTCGTCGGGACCTTCCACCTGCAAGAACGAGTGCGGATTGCGCAGCAGCAACTGGAGAATCTTGCCGTCGACCTGGATGACTTTATTGCCATCATAGGTCGCGCCCAGGGAGTGGTGCGCGTAGGCGGCGATGCCGCTGAGCAGCAGAGCCGCGGTTAGGCAGAGGAGAATTTTGCGTGTCATGAAAGGCTCCTATTTCTTTTGCAGGCTCTTGAACGTCGCTTCAATAAACGCCGTGGGGGAGCCGTAGATGCCGTCGTAATCCAGCGTAGGCTTGGCGGCTTTGACTTGATCGAGCGTGCGGCCCTTGGCAATCAGATCCCCGATGCGGTCGCCGACAATCTGCACCATGTTGCGGTAGATCGCGACGTCGCCGGAATCCATCAAGCGGCCATGGCCGGGAATCACCATCGTCCCGCCCTGCGCGCGGAATTCGGGAATCGCTAGGTCGAGAATAAAATTCAGCCCTGTCAGCAAGCCCTGGTAGGTGCCGCCCCTGGCAGTGTCGATCACCGGGTAGGACGTAGGATTCAGAATATCTCCAGCCACGATTACGTCGGAGTAGCGGAAGTAGACGAAGCTATCGCCATCGGTGTGCGCGTTGGGCTGGTAGAGGACTTCGACCCCTTCGCCGTTGAAGAACTCGCTGAGCTTGTACTTGGCGACGCGGAACGTGTCCGTAGGCCACATGGAGGAATCGACCATTGTCTGATCCTTGGCCCCGGGCTTGGGTGCGCTCATACGGTTCAGCACGTTTTCATGCGAAATCACGTTGGCCGACGGTGCGACGCCCACCGGCGGGAACGTCACGCCCAGAATCTTCGAGTCCTTGGGAAGTTCGGCCAAGCGGGCGTTCCCGCCAGCGTGATCTGCGTCCACCGAAGTGTTGATGATATAGCGGATCGGCTTGGGGCGTGCGGGCGAACTGATGCGGGCATTCAGCGACGGGCTCGACCAGCCATACGGCGATCCAGAGCAGCGCATCCCGGCACAATTATTCGGTGCCGGCGAACCAGCGACGCGGGTAGCGAGGTCGAGGGAAACCTTGAGCACGCGATCCGCCATGGCTTGCGTGCCGGAGTCCACCAGCAGCACGCCATCGTGGCCCACGGACATCGCGATGTTGCCGCCCGCGCCCACCAACATATAGATGTTGCCTTGCACCGGCAGGATGTGGAGGTTGGGGTCCGTGGAAAGCTCTACCTGAGCGCTGCAAAGAGCGGCGAAACCCGTCAAAACCAAGGCGATGCGTAACATTTTAGGTGGATCAAGCCCCCAAGATACTGTGGCACAGACAGCCTTGCGCTTTCAACTGCCGGAGGGCGGAGCAGAATACCTGCAAGACCAGTGATCCGGAATAGAATTGGTTTAGGATGCAGAGAGGAGAACCGATGGACTTATCGCAACGGTGTGTCACTTTGGGAGCGATCTCATGGATGTTTCTCACGGGCTGTGGGACCACGGCGCCGGAACCCCCGGTTACGGCTGGCATTCCAGCGGGGATGCATGCGGTGACTCCCGTAGCCGCAAAAGCGGCAACACCCGAGCCGTCGAAGTCCGCTCCGTCCGCCAGCCTCAGCGTCCGGCGCGGGCAATTCTTTTCGTATGCGCTGCCACAGGGGTGGCGTTTGGGTGAAGACGGCCAGTTTGCGCTGAGCGTGGGAGCGCCGGATGGCAAGGCGTTCACGGTGATGGTTGGCAACGCGGGGCTTCCACCAGGCTATCCGCCGGACCGGTTCGTGTATGAGAAAATGACCGCGCTACAGCCGCAGGGATTGCGCATCGGCAAGGGCCGGAATGCGACGCCGGTTTCGGGATTCCAGCAGGCGTGGGCCTTCGATGTGCAATACAGCGCGCGCGGCGTGGCGAATCGCGGCGTGGCAACCGTGCATGTCGCGACGTCCTACGATTCCGCGGTGCTCGCGATGACGGCGGCGATTTCGGAAGACTCGCAGTGGCCCGGCTATTCGACGTGGCTGCCTTTGGTGGCTGAACAAATCTCGGCGCTCGACGGGCGCGCGTTCGGCGCGCGAGGGATCATGGCGCAGAACATTGAGAACTCCAAGGCCTACGCGGTGGCGGCTAGGGAGTATCGCGATTGGTCGCAAAAGACCCAGCAGGGCGTGACGGATGCGCGCAATGCTTCGCAGGACAAAAACAACGCAGCGTTCCGCGAGAACCTCGGGGCGGTGCAGACGTACGTAAATCCCTATGACGTTCGGGTGCCTGTTGAGTTGCCGACGACTTACCAACACTATTGGGTGAGCCCGCAAGGTACGTATCTGGGCACGGACGATCCGAGTGTGAATCCGAACAACGGCTCCACGGGGGAGTGGAAGCAGCTACCGAAGTTGCAACGGTGACGCCTCGCGCCGAAGGGTGGGGCGCTGGTCCCGGACTGGATCGGCGCGCACTTGAAGCTGAATCGCCGTGAAGGTATCGCTCGACGCGTTCACGGACTGGGGAGCCATGCGCAGTACCTCGCGCAGTGCCGCGATGCGTTCCTCGCGCGGTTGCTGAATGGAGAATAGCGACACTTTGACGGGTGGAAGGTTCTCGATGTAACGGAGCAGCGCGTGTGGATCGAACCCAGCGGCGACAAGCACGGGAACGGACGCAGCATCGGCCTTGAATCCGAGGGCCCGCAACCGGGGCACCATGCTGACCGGAATCATGACCTGGCTACCCGCGACGGTTGTGAGGTAGGGGCTGCCCGAATCGTCCATAAGAAACGCGGCACGCACCGCCGCTTGGGCAAGCATTGCGGCGAACTCCGCCTCATCATCCGCGGTATTGAAAAGATGCAGTGGTACGAAGACGTAGCCTCCGGGCAGGACATGCGGCTCATCGGTCAGCCAGCCTTGCACGACGGAAAACGTGTAAGGAACCCCGCGGTCGGGCAGTTGCGCCGTCAGCCTCGCGCCCAGACCGGCCACGTAATCCTGGATGAGTGGCGAGTCCACGGGCGGCGTATTCCGGTGGAAGTCAGCGGCAAGGACCCGGCCCATCGCGATTTCCTTCTCAGCCGGAACACGTTGCGCCGAAAGTGTGGCGCAGAGTGCGAACAAGATGACGCGCATGGCAGTACCCTCCCAGGAAGGGGACGCGGGAGCAAGCTATCCGGTTACAGATTCATCATCGCGGCCGGGGGGGAAGCGCGCTACGCCGCGTCCTCAAAGACCAACACTATCCGCTTCCCTAGGCAAGCGAGGGCCGCTTGGATGTTTTCGGGTTTCGTGTCGTGTTTCGGATTCAGCAAGCGCCGAACCACAGTTTCGCTCACACCCAGGCGGCGTGCAAGTTCGGTGTTCTTCAATCCTTGGTCTCGCATGGCGAGGTACAAAGCCAGCTTGGGCGCAAGGTAGAGCGGCACGCTGATCAGCCGTTGACCGCGCTTGGACTTGGAGGGTGAAGGAATCGCATCTCCTCGCGCGATGCGTCCGGCAATGGCCTCGGCCAAACAATCGGCGGCCTGTTCTAGTGCATCACGCAAGTCGTCTCCGCCCGTGAGCGCCTCCGGCAGGTCGGGGAAGCGCACATGGAGTCCCTTGCCATTCGGTTCCGGCAACAACTGAGCGGGATAGGTCGCGCTAAACATCACAGATCCTCCTTGCGAATTCCGAGTTGCTTGCACATCTCAGCCAAGAGTCCGGGACCCAGTTCCTTTCAGGTCCTTCACCACCGTAAAGCCGCCACCTAGGTAGAGTGTCCCGTGACTTCCTGAACCCCGTTGTGGAACCCATCGGCAGCCGATCCCGTTCTTCCTGGCGAACGCCCGAACCCCTCGAAGGAATTCCGAACCTTTCATCCAGCTATTGTATCGAACACTTGTGTTCGATGGGTGACCACCCCGTTCCGGGCTCAGCCAACAATGGAGTAGTTACCAACTCTTCGGCACATCCACCAGCGACGCGTTCAACTCCTTCAGCGACGCCACACCGAGAAGGGCCATCGTACGCTCCAGATCCGCCCTCAGTATCGACACCGCCTTGGCCACACCCGCGCCGCCCTCCGCTGCGAGGCCGTAGGCGTACGCGCGACCGAGCAGCACCGCTTGCGCGCCCATGCAGATCGCTTTGAGGACGTCGCCGCCGCGGCGGATGCCTCCGTCCACCAGCACGGGAGCCGCGCCGCTCACGGCACGCACCACCTCGGGCAGCGCTCGCAATGTGGGATAACAGGTGTCGAGCTGGCGGCCGCCGTGGTTGGACACGATCACACCCGCGCAGCCGAGGTCGAGCGCACGGCGCGCGTCGTCGCCGGTGAGCACTCCCTTCGCCACGATGGGGCCGGACCAGGCCGCTCTGATCCATTGGAGGTCCGCCCAGGTGACGACGGCTCCGGTAAGCATCGCGCGCACGTCGGCGGCGGGACAGGCGCCTTTGCCGGGGAGTTGGATGTTCGGAAAAAACATCGCGTCGCGATCCATGAGAAAGCGGGCTAGCCATCGCGGCTTGCTCAGAATGTTGGGCAGTTGCGGGAGCATGCCGACGATGTTGCCGCTCATCAGGTGCGGCGCACCGTTGTGCAAGTCGCGTTCACGCAGGCCGGGCGCGTTGGTGTCCATGGTGACGGCGAGAACTTTGAATCCGGCCTTCCATGCCCGCTCCAAGGTAGCGATGCACACGTCGCGTCCGCCCGCGAGGTAGAGCTGATACCACAAGGGAGCCTTTGCACGCGCCGCGACTTCGTGGCACGGGTAGCCGGAGAAACTCGACATACAGAAACCGATCCCGGCCTCACCCGCTGCAGCTGCGACCGCCGGCTCGCCCTCGGTGTTGATCATCCGGGTGAAGCCGATGGGCCCCAGGAGCATCGGCATCGCCAGGTCGCACCCGAATACGCTGGTTCGCAAGTCCGGCCGTGGCACATGCACGGCGTTGTACGGCCGGAACAGTACTTCATCCCACGACCGCCGGTTGTCGCGCAACGTGACCTCGCCGTCCGCGCCACCGTCGATGTAGTCGAACACAGACAATGGAACCCGCCGGCGCGCGAGTTGGCGAAGGTCCTCTATGTTGACGGCGCGCTGAAGAGCGCGGCTACCGGCCATTACTTGGCGGCCTGCAATTCGGCGTATACCTGACCGATGAAGCGCTCGCCGGTCGCCGCAGCCTGCTGGACCTTGGCTTCGAAATCCGCGGTGGGTTTCGCCGCCACTACTTCCGCCAGCGTCTTGTTCTGCGCCACCAGCGGAGCGATGCGGTCGCGGATCGCCAGCATCATGTCCCGATGCGCGACCACCGCGCTGCGGTCCACGGTCGCCCCATGACCAGGAATAATTTTCGTCGCCGGACCTGCCGCGCCCGCCAGCTCTCCCAGGCCCGCCAGCATGCCGTTCAACGATCCGCCATTCGCGCGGTCAATGTTAGGAAACTGAATCGAACGGAAGAAGTCGCCGGCCATCAACACGTCGTTCTTCACGAAGCGCACCATCGTATCTCCATCGGTGTGTGCGTTGCGGATTGGGATCAACTCGATGTCCTCGCCATTCATGTGCAGCGTCACCTTGCCGTCATAGGTCATCGCGGGCAGCGCCGCCGCGGGAGCCGGAGTCCCCGGAGCACCATTCGCCCCCGGATTTGGATGCGCCAGCCGGTTGCGCAGCTGATCCCGCGAAAGCAGGGTCACGCCCAGCTTTCCGAAATTTTCATTGCCGCCCGTATGGTCGGGATGCTGGTGCGTGTTGACGATGAACTTGATGGGCAGCGGCGTGATCGCCTTGATCGCGGCGACGATCTTCTCCGTCAGCTGCGCGTACTGCGTATCCACCATGAATACGCCGTCGGGTCCCACGAGAATCCCGATCATCCCGCCCGAGCCTTCGAGCGTGTAAAAGTTGTTGCTGATCTTCGTCGTCTTGATCTGGACTTGGCTGAAGTCCTGGCCCTGACCCAAAAGTGTGCAAGCGGCGAATGCGAGAGCGGCAAAAAGTTTCATGTTAGATCTCCAGGAGTTTATTGTACCGGCACCAGCCGCACCACGCGACCCTGCGTGGTCGACGAAAGCTGCGGACCCGGATTCGCCAGGGCGGCGTACAACAACCCATCCGGCCCCAACACGAAATCGCGCACGCGGCCCAGGCCCTTGAAGAGGACCTCCTGCTTCCCCACGCGCGTTCCATTGACCGTCAACCGCCGCAACTCCTCATGCCCCATGAAACCGAGCAGCACGTTGCCTTTCCACGCCGGATACTTCGACCCGTTGTAGAACAGCACAGGCGCGATTCCAGGCGACGGTTCCCAGTGCGCCACTGGCTGCTCCATGCCGGGCTTCGCGGTGGTTTCGGTAGGCAGACCGCTATCCATCAACCCCCAGGAGATCACCGGCCATCCGTAGTTGCGGCCCTTCTGAATAATATTGACCTCGTCGCCGCCGCTGGGACCATGCTCGGTGGCCCACAGCGTGCCGTTCGGGGCGAAGCTGAAGCCTTCGGGGTTGCGATGCCCATAGCTCCAAATCGATCCCAGCGCGGCCGCGCGGCTCACAAAGGGGTTGTCCTTGGGGATGGTGCCGTCGTCATTCACGCGATGAATCTTGCCCGTGGGCTGCGAAAGATCCTGCGCGCTCTCCGGCTTGCCGTGGTCGCCGAGCGAGTAGAACAGATGCCCCTCGCGGTCAAAGATGAAACGCAGGCCGTAGTGGAAGTTGATTTGCGTAAACAACTCGTCGGGAGCACGGTAGATGTATTCCTGGTCCACCCACCTGTTGTCCTTTATGCGGCCCCGGATGATCGTGGTCATCGACCGGTTGGTCTCGCGTGGCTCGGCGTAGGCTAGATAGATCCAGCCGTTCTGCGCATATTTCGGATGCACTTCTACGTCGAACAACCCTCCGTCTTGCCGCGTCCAAACCGCCGGAATTCCTGCCACAGGTTCTGACAACTTACCTTTGTCGAGAATGCGCAGCCGCCCCGGGCGTTCAGTGATCAACAGCCGCCCGTCGGGGAGGAACGCCAATCCCCAAGGTGTTTCCACCGCCTCGGTCAACGTCTCGATGCGAAACGTCTGCTTCGCCGTCTTGACCACGCCATCCATCACCGGAGTCGCCAGCGTCGCCGGCCGGCCCTTGGCCTGAGTCGCGTTCGTGCGGATCAACAGCAGCAGGCCGCGCGCTTCCACGTCACTCAGCGATGCCTTGAAGGAAGGCATCCCGGCATCGGCGCGGCCTTCGCGGATGGACTCAAGCACCTTGTCATCCGAGCCGCCGTACATCCATGTGTCATCGAGCAGGCTCCCCGCGCGCCCTCCCTGCATGCGGTCGCCGTGGCAGCCCGCGCATTTGTCCGCGAAAAGGGTCCGCATGGGTGAAGAGGGCTGCGCTTGGGCGCAAGTAGCTAGGACGGCAATCAAGACTGCATAACGCATCTCCACATTGTGCTACATTTCTCCGAGAGGACCCCATGAGCGAACAAACGAAGATGGACCGCCGAGATTTCGTCGCCGCCACCGCCGCCCTCGCGGTCACCGCAGCCACCGCCGAGGCGCAAGCCCAAGTGATCGAAAGAGACGTGGCCATCAAGACCCCCGACGGCACTTGCGACGCAGCGTTCTTTCATCCCGCCACAGGAGCGCACGCCGGTGTGCTGGTGTGGGCTGATGCATTCGGTCTGCGACCCGGCTTGCGGGAACTGGGCAAGCGCCTCGCCGCCGAAGGCTACAGCGTGCTGGTACCGAACCCGTTCTACCGCGCCGCGAAAGCGCCCGTGGTCGAAATGCCACCGGACTTCGCTCGCGACCGCGCGAAGATCACGCCTTTGATGGCCACCGTCACCGCGGCAGGAGCAGCTGAGCGCGACGCCGCCGCCTACATCTCATGGCTCGACGCGCAGCCGCAGGTGGACAAATCGAAGAAGATCGGCACGCAGGGCTACTGCATGGGCGGACCGCTGATTATGAAGACGGCAGCCGCGGTGCCGAATCGCGTGGGCGCGGCAGCCTCCTTCCACGGCGGCGGACTCACAACCGCGACGGACACCAGCCCGCACCTGCTTATCCCCAAGATGAAAGCCCGCCTCTACTTCGGCATCGCCACCAACGACGACGCGCAGCAGCCGGAATCGAAGACCATCCTGCGCACTTCCTGCGACGCGGCGAAAGCCACCGCCGAAATCGAAGTCTACGCCCAGGCCCAACACGGATGGTGCATGGCGGACACCACCGCCTACCATCGCGAATCCGCGGAAAAGGCCTGGACGAAGTTGCTCGCGCTCTATAAGGCTGCGTTGGCATAGATGCTGTCCTTCACGTATGACGCATTGCCCGCGCGCGTGGTCTTCGACGCGGGCGCGGTGAGCAAGCTGGCCGAAGAGATCGACCGGCTGGGCGTGAAGAAAGTGCTGGTGCTTGCGACGGCGCAGCAATGGGCGGTGGCAGCGGAGGTTTCCGCGCTGCTGGGATCGAGCTTCGCGGGCCTGTTCGACCGCGCCGTGATGCACGTACCGGTGGAGATCGCCGATGCCGCGCGCGCCGAAGCAGCGAACCTGAGTGCCGACTGCATCCTTGCCGTTGGCGGCGGGTCGACGACGGGCCTCGCGAAAGCGGTAGCACTCACATCTGGCCTGCCGATTGTCGCGGTCCCCACGACCTACGCGGGTTCGGAGATGACGCCGATCTGGGGCATCACGGCTGACGGTGTCAAGCAGACCGGTCGCGACTTGCGCGTGCTGCCGAAGACCGTGATCTACGATCCAGCGCTGACTCTCGGCCTGCCGGTGCCGATGTCGGTCACCAGCGGCATCAACGCCATGGCGCACTGCGTCGAAGCGCTGTACTCAAAGGACGCCAACCCGATTGTCTCGATGATGGCCGAAGACGGCATCCGCGCACTGGCCCAAGCGCTGCCCCGAATCGTCAAAGATCCCGAACACGCCGAAGCCCGCGCGCAGGCACTCTACGGAGCGTGGCTAGGAGGCTCCGTGCTGGGCGCGGTCGGCATGGCGCTGCATCACAAACTGTGTCACACCCTCGGCGGCAGCTTCAATTTGCCGCACGCCGAAGTGCACACAGTGATTCTTCCGCACGCCATGGCGTACAACACGCCCGAAACAGCAGAGGCCATGGCCCGCGTGGGGAAAGCGCTGGGCACGCGCGACGCTGCGGGAGGATTGTGGGACCTGGCCGCCATGCTCGGCGCGCCGGTATCCCTGCAAGCCATCGGGATGGAGCGCCGCCACCTGGAGCGCGCAACAGATTTAGCCCTGGCAAATCCCTATTGGAATCCGCGCCGTATAACCAGAGACGGCGTTCGAGAGTTGCTGGAAAATGCGTTTGAAGGCAGGAGGCCGTCCACTCAAATACCACCGCACTGAGACGCGATCGTAAGGAAGCGGACAAACAGGGAGCTCCTCATGGCCCGCAAACACGCCGTCGTAATGGGAGCCAGCATGGCCGGCCTGATGGCCGCCCCCGCGCTGAGCGATCACTTTGAACAGGTCACCATCCTGGAGCGCGACGAGTTGCCCGTTGATCCGCAAGTCCGGCGCGGCGTCCCGCAAGCCCGCCACACGCACGGCTTACTAGCCGGCGGCCGTCAGGAGATCGAGCGCGTCTTCCCCGGCATCACGCAGCAGATGTTGGAAGGCGGAGCGGCTTCCGGCGATCTGGCTAAAGACTTCCGTTGGTACTTCGAAGGTGGTTGTCTCGCGCAAGTCGAGAGCGGTCTAAAGGCGGTGGCCGCGAGCCGTCCCTTTATCGAGGGCTTTGTGCGCGCACGCACAACCGCGCTTCCGAACGTCAAACTGCGGCAGGGTTGCCAAGTGGAGAGCCTGGAGTCCGCCGGCGGACGCGTCGTGGGAGTGCGTGCCGACGGTGCCTTGGTGACTGCTGATTTGGTCGTGGATGCAACTGGCCGGGGAAGCAGATCGCCCGCTTGGCTGAAGGATATGGGCCATGAAGCTCCCGTTGAAGAAAAAATCGAGATCGGCGTCAGGTACACCACCCGGTTCTTCCGCCGCGATCCCCACCACCTGAATGGCGACTGCGGAAAAAGTCACCCCGCCCACCCCCAGCGGCAAGCGCGGAGGCGTGATGATCGCGCAGGAAGGCGGCCGCTGGACTGTAACCTTGATCGCCCATTTCGGCCCGCATGCTCCCGAAGACCTGCCGAGCTTCATTGAGTGGCCGAAGACGCTGCCCGCGCCCTTCATCCACGAAACCATCCGCGACGCTGAACCCATCGGCGAGGCGGCACAAGCAGGCATGCCTGCCGCGCTGCGCCGCCGCTACGAGCGGTTGGACCGCTTTCCCCAGGGCTACCTCGTGATCGGTGATGCGATCTGCAGCTTCAATCCGATCTATGGCCAAGGGATGACCGTGGCTGCGCTCGAAGCCCGAGAACTCAATGACGTGCTGGCCGCTGGGGACAACACGCTCGCGCAACGCTTCTTCTCGCGCGCGGCGCATGTTGTCGACAACCCCTGGGCCATCGCCACCGGCAACGATCTACGCATGCCGGAGACAGTGGGTCCGCGCAACACAGCGGTCAACTTGATCAACTGGTACATGGCGAAACTGCACCGCGCGGCGCACAAAGACCGCGATTTGTCGCTCGCATTTCACCACGTGGCGAACCTGCTGGATCCTCCGCCCAGCGTGATGCACCCCCGGTTGGCGATGCGGGTATTCTTCGGAGGCTAGCGCGATTTGACGGCCACCGTCCCGACAGCATAGACTTGTCCGTACTTCACCTGGAAGAAGGAAAAGTCTATGCGCACGCTCTCGCTGTTTGCCGCCCTCCTGCTCACATTCAACACGCTGACTGCCGCTACGCCGGACCGCATTCGCGGGGCGGTAGATGCAGACCAACGCCGCGCCGTTGCGGGGCACCTGCATCGTTTGGCGCAGCCGCAAGACGATCAAGGAGTCTTGAATCCAAACACGCCCATCAACGGACTCATGCTGGTGGTGAAGCTGGCTCAGGATCAACAGGCGGACCTGGAAAATCTGATCCGTGAGCAGCAGAATCCTTCCTCTTCGGAGTATCAGCAGTGGCTGACGCCGGAGGAATTCGGCGACCGTTTCGGCCTGAGCCGGGGAGACGAATCGAAGCTCACCGCGTGGCTGGCCTCGCAGGGTCTGGACGTGGTCACATCGCGCGCGCGCAGCTCGCTGGAAATTCACGGCACGGCCGAGCACGTGTCTATGGCGCTGGGAACGCAGTTCCACAAGTTCGCTGTCGCCGGACAAACACGCTTCGCCGCGGTCACCGAGCCCAGCGTCCCAGAAGCCTTGGCGGAAATCGTGGCGGGGTTCGTCGGCCTTGACGATTTTCCCCTGGAGTCCACCGCGAAAGTGGTGCAGCCCAACTTCAATCTTGGAACACAGCACTTCCTGGTCCCGGAGGATTTCGCAACCATCTACAACGTGGCCCCGCTGTATGCCGCGGGCATCGACGGAACCGGTGTGAGTATCGCCGTGGTGGGCCAGTCCGCGTTGTCGCTCGCCGACCTGCGCGCGTTCCGCACGCGCTATGGCTTGCCCGCGGCGGACCCCAGGCTGATCCTCTACAGCGGCCTGGACCCCGGCTTCACCTCTTCGCAAATCGAAGGCACGCTGGACGTGGAGTGGGCCGGTGCCATCGCGCCTCGCGCGACCATCAACTACGTCTACGGAACCAACGCGTTCTCCGCAATGATTTTTGCCGTGCAGCAGAATATCTCGCCGATTATTTCCGTCAGCTACGGCGGCTGCGAGACGGACTACTCAGTTCCCATCTTCCGCTCCATCGGACAACAGGCCAATGCCAGGGCATCACCATCCTGGTGGCGTCGGGCGACAGTGGAGCCGCTTCCTGCAACTTGAATGGCGCGGGCCCGTTGGCTCCGAAGGGCATCTCCGCATCGTTCCCCGCAGCGCTGCCGGAAGTCACCGCGGTGGGCGGCACGCAGTTTGTGGAAGGCTCGGGCAACTATTGGGCACCCACGAATTCTCCGACCTTTGGCTCGGCGCTGTCTTACATTCCTGAGGCGGCGTGGAACGAATCCTCCAAAGCGAATGGCCTGGCGTCTACCGGCGGCGGAGCTAGCCGTGTCTTTCCGCAGCCCGCCTGGCAGGCGGGTCCCGGTGTTCCCACCGATGGCGCACGCCACGTGCCGGACATCTCCCTCAGCGCGGCCATCCATGACGCCTACTTCATCAACTACGCGGGCGTCATCGGCGGCATTGCCGGGACCTCCGCGTCGGCACCGGCCATGGCGGGCATCGTCGCTCTGCTCAATCACCATCAGCTCTCCAGGGGCTTCATTCGAACGGTGGGCTTGGGCAACATGAATCAGCAACTGTACCGCCTGGCCCGCAGCAGTCCGCAGGTGTTTCACGACATCATCGCGGGAGACAACATCGTGCCCTGCGTGCAAGGCAGCCCGGATTGCCTCACCGGCTCCTTCGGCTACCGGGCCGCACCCGGCTACGACATGGCAACGGGCCTGGGATCGGTGGACGCAAACGCGCTGGCCACGCGCTGGAACACCGCCACCAAGGGCGTGATCCTGACGCTGCTGGCCGACCCCGGCCCGCGCACCCTGAATGACACTGTGCAGTTGACCGCGACGCTGGTCTCCGCCGACGGCTTGGGTACCCCCACGGGAACTGTCAACTTCGTGCTGGCCAACAACCTCACCAGCAATCTTGCGCTGGGGGCGGTGCCGTTGCGGGACGGGCGCGCGGTCATTGCCGTGCCTCTCTACGCGGCACAGGTGACGGGGACGATTACTCTGTCTGCGCTGTACTCCGGCGATGCAGCCTTCAGTTCGGGCGGGTCCACGTTGCGCGTCACGGTGACAGCCGCACCCGCCGGCGCATCCCTTGTCGTGCCTACGCAACCGATCAACGTCTGGGCACAGGCTCCGGACGCGCAGGGCCTCAGCTGGAACACCACACTGGGCTTGCGTGAGTTGGGCGGAGTCCCCGCGCTCCTCACCGGATTCACTATCGACGGCCAGGCGCAGGATGTGGCGCGCTATTTCCCGTCACCCAATATCCCGCCCAACGGCACCCTCACCGCGCCTCTGGTGCTGCGCAATCTACCCGTGCCGGTCACCAAGACGTTCGGCTACAGCGGAATCGACCCCAGTGGGAGAACCTGGTCCCGTGAGGTGTCCGTACTGTTCTACCCCACCCCGTCCTACACAAACTTCACGCTGAGCGCGACGCCGTTGGTGGTCACGCAGAACACTTCTGCCGACCCGAGTTGCCAGTGGCCCGTGCAACTCAACGTTGACGACGTCGCCGGCAATGGAGGCGGACAATTGACGTCGCTCTCTACAGGCACCGGCTACTTCACTCCGGGCGCGAATTACTCGCCGCAGATTGCGGCCATCTTCGGAACCTCGCGCATGGAAGCGTTCGGAGGGCTACAGGGTACGCTATGCTTCGCCAATCCCGCCCCTGGCGGCACCAGTCAAGTCTTGACTGTGATGAACAATGGGCTGTTCCAGGAGGTCACGGTTTCCTTCGCCAACGCTCCGTCCAAGCGCACACAGTTCTCTGTATCTCCGGAAAACTTGAGCCTCACAGCGCGAGAGAGTCCGGCGACGGCGACGCTTAAAGTCAATCTCTCCGACGCCGCACAAAACTGGAGCGTCTCAGTCTTCCCAGCGAATCGGACCACATCCTGGCTGCGTCCTTCGCAGACGTCTGGAACCGGCAGCGGTGAGCTCGTGCTGACCGCCGATGGGACCGGATTCGCCCCGGGCGTCTACCGGGCCACCATCGTATTGCACTCCACCGCCGCGACCCCGCAAGTATTGAACGTGCCAGTCATGTTCGTGCTGAAGGGCAGCGTCACGGGGACTGCGGTCAAGGGTGCGGTATTGTACGGATCGGCCACTACCGTCGGCAGCCCCGGAACCTTGTTCTCCATCTTCGGCACCAAGCTGGCCAATTCCACCAAGTCGAATACGGTCAGCCCGCTCGAATACTCGCTGGACGGAGTCTCGGCAACGGTCAACGGCATCGCCGCGCCGGTGCTCTCTGTGAAGCCCGATGTAGTGACCATTCAGATTCCCTACGAGGTGGGCGCGGGTCCGGCGGTACTCGGCATCAACAACAATACAGAGGTAGCGGGCTTACAGTTCCAGATGGCGCCCGCCTCGCCCGCAATTCTATCGGAGCCGGACGGAACGCTCTATGCGACGCCCGTGGTCCGGCGGGGCAGCTACGCCACGCTTTACGTGACCGGCATTGGTGAAGTGACGCCCGCCATCACCACCGGGTTCGCTCCCACTACTACGGTGGCAACCGCGTTGCCCAGGCCGGTGCTGCCGCTATCGGCAACCGTCGGCGGCGTACCCGCTTTCGTGCAATTCGCCGGCATCGGGCGCGGGATCATCGGCATGGGACAGGTGAATCTCCTGCTGCCTACCTCCACTCCAACCGGGGTGCAGCAGATCGTGATCACAGTGGGAGGCAAGGCAAGCCCGCCCGTGAAGGTGACGGTCCAGTAGGTTAAATGGTGTCAGACACCATTTAAGTCCTCTGCGGCTCCACCAGGACCTTAAGGGACATGTCACGCGGATTGGTCGCTAGGTCGAACGCCTCGCCGATCTGGTCGAGTGTGAAGCGGTGGGTGACCAGGTCGTCCACCCGCACGCGACCGCTGGCGATCCAGTCGATAGCCTCCTGCATATCGCGCGGGGCGGCCCCGTAGGCGAAGAGGATGCGTTGCTGTTCCAACCAGAAGCGCGTCACCGGTACGGAGATTTCCTTGTTGGGCCCGTCGGCGGCGAACACCATGACGCAGCCGCCGGGGTTTACCGCATCCAGCGCGGTGCGCGTGGCCGACGGCGCGCTGGTGCACACGTACACGTTGTCGGCCTTGGGCAGCGAGGCTGAAGACAGCACGCCTTCATCCGCTCCCGATTTCAGCGCCGCATCCAGCCGACCCTGATTGGTATCGACAGCGATGATCCGCGACGCTCCCATCGCCTTCGCCAGGCGAATGTGCAGCAAACCGGCCAATCCACTGCCGACCACCAGCACCGAACGCCCTTCAATAGGAGCGCTCTTGCGCATACTGCGGACCACGCACCCCAGCGGCTCGACGAACGTGCCGGATTCGAACGTCATGCTCTCCGGCAATGGATACAGCCCCAGGTCGAGGCCCGTTTCAAACACCCGAACGTACTGCGCAAACCCGCCCGGCGCGATGTGCTTGGCATGCATGGTGGAGCAGGTTGTCTCTTCCCCAGCCAGGCAGCGCTCGCACTTCAAGCACGGAAAATGATGCGTGACGATGACCCGCTGGCCGACATGGAAACGGCCCTGAATCTTCTCGCCGACCTTCACGATCTCGCCGGTAATCTCGTGGCCCGTGTTGATGCCGCCCTGCTTCTTGGCACTCGGATCGCGATACCAAGCCATGGTGTCTGACCCGCAGATGCCGCACGCGTTCACAGACACCAACACCTCACCCGCACCGATCTCCGGCACCGGCAACTCCACTGGGCGCACGTCGCCCGACCCGTAGTACAGGCCCGCCCGCATCATCGTTGTAGCTGGAGCGCTCATGCAGGTTGTTGGCGGCTGGCCTCTTCGAACAATTGCAGCGCTTCCTTCGGAGTCGCGTTCTTGTGGACAATCGCACCCAATGCCCGCGCGACTGCTACCGGGTGATCGTGGCGCCAAATCCGGCGGCCGAAGTCCAGACCCGATGCGCCCTTCTGCATGCAGTCGTAAGCCAGGTCGATGGTGTCCACCGTCGGGTCCTTGCCCTTGGGAACCTTGCCGCCCGCTACGATCACAGGCACCCCCGTAGCTTCGATGACCTTATCGAACCCGTCACCGCAGTTGTAGGTCTTGATGATATCGGCCCCATGCGCCACCATAACGGCGCTGGCGCGAGTGAGGAAGTCGATGTCGTTTTCCAGATAGCCGAGCGCCGTTCCCACCGCAACCACACCCAACACCGGCAGCCCCAGCGGGCGCGCCTGACGCGACATCGTGGCCAGATTATCCAGCGTCTGCGACTGGTAGCGCGTCTTCAAGTACACGCTGACCGCGGCCCCCGATGCGCCTTCATCCACGCAACCTTGACCGGTCAGCATCAGCCTCTCACTGGCGATGGTGTCCGGCTCATGCAGGAAGCTTTCGAGGTACCGCAGCTCTTCCTGCTCGGCTTCCGACGCCTTTCCCGACTTCACCTTAGCGGACAACTCGGCCACCGCGGCGTCAAACGTCTTGCCCATCCTCTGCTGATACGCAGCCTTCGCGGGCTCCAGCAAATAGCCGGGCACAGGCACGTTCATCACTGTCGAGCAGCCCGACGCGCGCAGCAAAATCGGCTTGTCCACCTTGCCGCCGAAGACGTTGCGCAGAATGTGCGGCTCCGTCATCAGCACGTCCACGTAGGGCAGCAGCGGCCGGATCACTGGGCCGGGCGTTTCGAGGCCATTCACGACTCCGAAGTAGCGGTGGTCAGTGGCCAACACAACGGCCTTGCCGGTGGGACCCAATAGTTTGCTCAGGTTCAAATCAAGACTCCTTGGTTTTGCTCCGGGAGGCCGTGAGGCATGGAGCGAACCTCCATTGTAGCAGCCCGCTACAATGGAAAGATCCCATGGACACCCGCCGCATGTGCGCGAACTGCCGCGCCTTTATCACCACCAACGACAAGGTCTGCCCGTACTGCGACATGCCGGTGGGCCCTCGCGCGATTGACCGCCAGATGGCCGCCGACGCGATGTCCGGGATGATTCAGGGCGACCGCTTCATCACTAGTGTAATTCTGCTGATCAACGTGGGCATGTTTGTGGCAACGCTGTTCTACTCGAGCAATGGCCGCTCCATCGGCATGGATCCGAGTGGCAACGCGCTGTACGCGTTTGGTGGCAAGGAAGGCTACGCGATTCTGCGTGACCTGCAATGGTGGCGGCTCATCACAGCAGGATTTCTGCACGGCGGCTTGCTGCACATCGGCATGAACTCCTGGGTGCTGTGGGACCTGGGTCCGCAAATCGACGAAATCTTCGGTAGCTACCGCTACTTGGTGATCTACTTCGTGGCGACGATTCTCGGGTTCGCCGGCAGCCTCTTCTGGACGCCGGCCATCCTATCGATTGGCGCATCGGCAGGCATCAGCGGCTTGGTGGGAGCCATGATCGGCCTTGGCACGAAAGAGAAGCATTCGCCCATTGGCCGGGAACGCGGACGCTACGTGCAATGGGCCGTGCTGATCCTGGTGCAGGGCTTCATCATCCCCGGTATCGACAACGCGGCCCACATCGGCGGCTTCGTCGGAGGCTTCCTCATCGCCTACCTAGCCGGCTCCAAAGCCCACGCCCGCGGCGACGATACCTTCTGGAAGACCGCCGCGTGGGTCTCCGTCGCCGTCACCGCCTACGCCTTCTTCCGCATGGCCGAGCAATTACTCGCGCGCCAGTAGTACACTCAAACAATCATGGCAAGCCGTAGCGTAAACAAAGTGATTCTAGTCGGCCACCTGGGCCGGGATGCGGAAACCGCATACACCGCATCGCAGACTGCGGTAACAAAGTTCAGCGTGGCGACCAACCGCCGCTGGAAAGATCAGCAGTCGGGTGAATGGAAGGAAGAGACCAACTGGACCAACGTGGTCCTGTGGCGCGGCGAAAATCTCGCGCCGTACCTCACCAAAGGCAAGCAGATCTACGTCGAAGGCCGCATCCAGACGCGCAGCTACGACGATAAGGACGGCAAGAAGGTCTATACCACCGAGGTCGTCGCGGACGACGTGATCCTCCTCGGCGGCCGCGGCGGCGAAGGCGGCGGCCCCGGCGGCGGCGCGGACGAATACTCGCAGGAAGCTGCGCCTCGCAGTATGCCGCGGGCTCGGCAGGCTCCCGCGGCGGCCCCGGCGGCTGCGCCTTTCAATGAAGGCATCGGCGACGACGACGTACCGTTCTAAAAGGCAGGAGTCAGAATCCCGACCCTTCTTTGGTTTCCAGCACGGAACCGCAAATGCCGATGACTGAACTCACAATCCGTGAACAGACCATCCTCTACGATCGTGAAGCGACGGTGACGGCGTATCGGAAACTCGGTCGCGGATACGCCGACCAATGCGGCTGTGCTGACTGCATGCACTTTGCGAGGCAGCGCACGGCTCTCTATCCCTCTGCATTCATTGCTCTGCTAACCCAGTTGGGTATCGACCCGCACAAGGAAGAGGAAGTCTTTTCTTACGGACCTGGATCGGGCGGATGGGATAGGGAGCTTTACGGGGGGTCGTTCTATTTCATCGGTAAACTCGTCACGGGGAACCCGCCGGGCAACTGGCAGGTTGGACCCACGGAGTTCTACTCTCACTTTACTGAGTCACACCCTTCCTCCTCGGGATTCCAGGCCAGCCCGTTCTGGCCATTTTCTTCAACGTTCACCTTTCGCTGGCAACGGAAGAACAAAAGTGAGTTTGAGCCTTGCTGCACTGTGGGCATGAACATCGATCAGCGCTTGGAAGCTCTGACGTGTGCCGTTGAGGTGCTAGTCCAACGGCAGAATAGCCACGATGACAATCTGGCCACTGTGGTTGAGATGCAGCGGAAAAATGAGGAGATTCAGGCTCAGCACGATGCGAAACTGGATCGGCTCTTTGACCTGCAAGGCAAGAACGAAGTAGCCCTTGCTCAGTTGATGGAGAGCGTAAACAGTTTGGCGCGAATCGCTCACGCCCACGAGCAACGCCTCACGAATTTGGAAGGCGTGAGCTAAAACTTCACCTTCGCCAAGAACCCCGCGAGCAGCCTGTTGAACTCGGCGGGCTTCTCCATCATCACGAAGTGGCCCGTCCCCACGATCTCCGTTGCGCTGCCGTTGGGGAACACCTTCTTCATGAACGCCGGATCATTCGCGCCGGACTTATCGGCGTAGATGCCGAGCATGGCGAACGGCCGAACATCCTCGGTCCAGACAGCGGGGTTGAACATCGCGGCCATGGCCTGCGAGGCCGTCGATTCCGGCGCGGCCAGCATCATCTTCAACACCTGATCCTTCATCGCGGGCGTGGCCGACGGGCCGAACATCGTGCGGATCATCGACTCGCGGTTCTTCATTCCGGCGGAACCTTTCATCGCATCGGGGTTCGGAGCATTCGGGCCGCCCGACAAATGTAGCGGACCGTCCACCGGCACTAGCGCCGCCAGATGCGCGGGGAACATTCGCGCGTATTGCAGGATCACGGGAACCCCCATGCTGTGGCCCACCAGCACCACCCTCTCCACACGAGCCTCGGCACGCACCGCCTCAACGGCGCGCGCGAACAGCGCCATGCTCAACGCCGCATCCTTGGGCGCTCCCGATTGGCCGTGGCCCGGCAGGTCAAGCGTGATCACGCGGTATTCCTTCTCGAACGCGGGGACCTGTCCGGCCCATGACGATTCATCGCACGTCCAGCCATGGACAAAGATAACGGTCTTGGGTCCGTTGCCGCGCGTGGTGGAATGGATCTGGAAACCGTCCAAACCAGCCGCGGAAGCGTACGCCGCCAAGGCGAACATCTGTAGGGTACGCATCATTCTACTTCCCGTCACACTTGCCGCCCGGGCAGCGGTTGTTCTCTTCGCACACGTATTCGTAGAGGCCGTCCTTCTGCCATTCCGGTTTCGCGGTGATGGTGAACTCCTGGCCCCACGGCTGCGTGAAGATCTTCGGATCATCCAGCGTGATGCGATAGTTGATGGTCGTGGCGTCTTTCCACGTCAGGCGCTCCGTGGTCACCAGCGCGTCGCTGTGCATGCGGTATTCGTTCGGGTTGGTGTAGAAGAAGTCGTCGATCGACCAGCGCTTGAAATTCTTCGTCACGATCACCAGCGTGTCGCCTTCCCAGTGGCCCACCGGATCGCCATAGAAAGACGGCTCCAGATGATCGCGGTGCGCGCGCCCGTCGAGCGGAATGATGCGTGTCATGCGCTGGAATTCGTGGACCATGATCAGCGTGTCCTTCGACTGATTGAACTGCATCGCGTTCGCGCTCAGCATGCCGCTGGGGAAGCCCGCGGGCATGCAGAAGTCGCGCGGCTCATCATGGCGCGCCTCGCCGGTGGGCTTTTCGTAGAACGCTTCCCCGCCTGGCTTGAACGGAGCGAAGTTCTTGCGGTCGAACACCGTCGCCGAACAGCTGCAGCGCTCTGACCCCGCAGCCGCCTGCGGCCACTGATAAATCCCCGTAAAGTCGGGTTTTCCCTCAGGCGTGCGCGGAATCTTCGGCTGCGCGAATGCCGCCGCGCAGAACAGGACAGAAAGGATGAGTGTCCGCATTCTACTTACCCTTCCCTTTCGCCTTGGAATCGTCCGGCAAAGCGTCCTCGGCACTCGCCGTGAACACCTGCCGCCCATCGGGGAACGTAACGCGAGCCCCGTTCCCATTATTGCTGCCGTCCTTTGACAGGAAGCCCTCCACCGTGACGGTGGTCCCCTCCTGAATCACCTTGCGGTAAATTCCACGCCGCTGCAACTGCCCCGGCGCGCCGCCGGAGAAGCCCCAGTTGGTCACCTTGCCGGAGGCGTCCTTCACATCCACGTAAAACCAGATGTGCGGATTCTGCCACTCGACCTTGGTCACCACACCGGTCACCTTGATCGGCTTCGACCGGTCGAACTCAGCCGCGAACGAATGATGCGCGCCGAGCTGCGCGGCGCAGGTTAGAGCAAGTACAATCAGTGCTTTCATAAGTGGTCACACGATCCGGGTAAAGATCACCGGTATGGCCGCAGTGTACCGCCAATCGAGCGTTACTTGCACCACCAGTACATTCGGGCCCATCTGCGTAGCGGGCTGCGCCAACTGGACCTCATACAGTCCATCCAAGGCGGGGACGGCGCGAACGCTGGTGATCGGCAAGCTCCCGTCCGCATTCAGGATGCGGAAGTTCGCGGATCCCAGGCCGCTCACGGATTAGCCTCCCGCATCAGGACTCGTCGTGTACACCCAGAACGTCTGCACTGCGAACTTCAAATGCTCGGGTCCGGGACGGATCGGCGCGATGACCCCCAGTGCGATCTTCGTGACGCACCCGCAATCGCGCGCAGCCTGCACGGCGGGGAGGGCTCCGGGAATGACCGCCGATTGGCGGTCGTTGAATTTCGACCCCTTCAGCAGTCCCCTTGCGTGTGCCTGTGTGTAACCGAAGGCCAGGTCCGTGATGGTGCGCGGACGGACACCCGCACTGGGTGCGCGGACTGTCCAGTAGTATCCAGAGCTTCATTACAAATACTTCAGCAACTAAACCATAGTTAACTATGTTGGGGCGGCGGAGCCAACACCGCCAGGACCACCAATCGCCCCGGACCCGGATTCTTCACCGCATGCTCCACTCCGTCCGCCGCAAACGCCACCCCGCCCGGCCCAAGCGTCTCCATCTGATCCCCGATCTGCACAATCGCGGTGCCCTCCATCACAACGTAGAGCTTCTCTTGCCCGGAATGGCAGTGCTTGGCGTGTTCCTGCCCCGGCTCAAAACAATTCAGGCCCGCGAACATCTGCGCGCCCTTCACAATCGTGGTCTTGCCCATTTTGGTTTCCGAAAATTGGGCCGTGGATGCGGCATTTGGAAGAATCATGCAACCATGATTCTATCCCCTCATGGAAGTCCCGTCCGAAGCCATCCCCGTGCACACCGGAGCCCGAGGCCTGGGCGCGCGCTTCTGGATGCTGATCGCCGCCACGTTCCTCGCCTTCTGCGGCATCGGTTCCGTGACCCCCGGCATCGCGCTGCACGTAAAACATGACCTCGGCGGCAGTGACCGGACAATCGGCTTCGTCATCGGCACCTTCTCGGTAGTCGCGCTGGGTTCGCGCTTCATTTCCGGCCCGCTGGCGGACCGCAAGGGGCGCAAGGCCGCGTTCCTCACCGGATTGGCCGCATGCTCGCTCGCAGGCGTCGCCTACCTGCTCCCACTCGGACTCACCGGAATGTACCTGGGCCGCGGAATGCAAGGCTTCGGCGAGGCGTGCCTCTACACCGGCGCGGCGGCGTGGGCCGTGGAATCGGCGGGAATACATCGCAGCAGCCGGGCGTTGGGATTCGTATCAACTGGCATCTGGGGAGGCTTCTCCGCGGGACCGGTCATCGGCCAATGGCTGGGATCGTTTGAGCGAGCCGCCGCCCTTCAAGTGGTGGCCGCGCTAGCGGCTGCCGCCCTGCTCTCCCGCGTGCCCGAGCATTACCAAGCCCACCCATCCCCCGCCAAACGCAAGTGGCTGCCGAGGGATTTGATCCCCTCCGGCCTCGCCGTCGGCTGCGTCAACATGCAGTACCCCGTCATCACCGGCTTTCTCATTCTGCACATGGCGAAAACCGGCGGCTCGGGTCCGGCGGCATTTTCCGCCTACGCCCTGATGGTGCTGCTCGCGCGCTCCTTCCTCGGCGGACTGCCGGACCGCGTGCCCGCGCAGTACACATTCTACGGAGGCCTCGCGTCCATGGCCGCCGGTTTGTCGCTGCTGGCGCTGATGCCGGGACCGGTTGCGTCGTTGATCGGAGCGGTGTTGCTCGGCTTCGGCTTCGCGTTCCCGTGGGCGTCCATTGCGGCGACCGTACTGAAGCGCACGCCGAGCCACCAGCGCGGCTCCACCGTCGGCGTCCTGAGCGCGTTCGTGGACCTGTTCGTCGGCAGCGGATCGTTCACCGCAGGCGCATTAGCGGAGCGCTACGGATACTCCTCTGCCTTCCTGCTCGCGCTCGGCGGCGTCGCGATGGCCGCGGTCGTGGGCACCCGCGTGTTCAGTCCTCGCGCAAATGGTGTCTGACACTATTTGTTTACCGGGGTGTGCTGGACGCTTTTTTCATTCTCCAGGCAGATCTCGTCCATCATTTCCGTATCCATCACCAGGAACTGATGCAGCGTCACCGTCCACGGCTTGGTATACGCCTTGGGATCGTTCACTGTGAACTCGATTTCGAGGCTCCCGTAGTTAGGGCGGCGGATGCGCTCCGTCACGCGCGCCGCTTCGGTGAGCGGATTGCCGCGCATGTCCAGCCACAGATCATCGCGGAAGCCGATGCTCTCCACCACCAGCGTGTCCTTCTCCCATTTCGCGCTGGAATATCCGTTCCACGCCGGCAGCGGATCCTCCGGCAGCGCGCGCCCATCGGTGAAAATCTGCCGGTAACTGGCGTTGTATTCGTTCAGGATCAGCAGCAGCCCCGGCGTCTGCACAATCTTCTGCATGTGCGGCAGCGTGTAGCCGCGCGGAGGACTGGAAGGCAGACAGTGGACGTGCGGGTCCCCCAGCGGATCGGCCTGGCGCTGCTTTATCGCCTCCAGCGCCCACGGCGTGTACGGCAATCCGCCCGCCAGCCCCGATGCAATGTTCGTCGTGGGAGCAGTGAGCCCGGCCCCTTGCTGACCCGCCAGCCCGAGCCCTTTCTCCGCGCAATCCTTAGGACCGCCGATCGATTCCGGACACGGCAGCGCGGTGTCGCCGCTCCACCACATGCCGGAGAAATCAGGCTTACCCTCGCGCGTCTTCGGAGCCGGAGCGGCAAAGTTTGGTTTTCCATCGCGTGTCCGCGGAACACCCGCCGTGGGAAAGTGAATCCACTGCGCGGAAAGCGGCGTCAACAAGCAAACGATCGAAACGAACCGGAGCATGGGACAAATCTAACACGCGCTAGCGTTGCCCGGGGATGACCTCCGAAGGAGGCTTCACAAACGTAATATCGGAATACACCAGCGCCAGCGTGCCCGCGATCCCCAGCAAAAACAGAGAGACCGGAAGAAACGCCGTCCACGGAACCCGCTGGCCTTCGCGCCGCGCCAGGATATACGCCCGGATCGCCACCGCCGCCCCGATCACCAGAATCAGCGCCATCGGAATCGCAAACATCACCGCCGCAACTTCGCTGGTGCGCGCCATTCGCGGTGCCACCAATGCGACGCACAGCAACAAAAGGTTCACCCAAAGGGCGGATCGCATACTTTCATCTTACGATGCGCGTTAAAATTGGGGGAGTGACTTCCCTTCAGCTTGACCGCGTGCGGCGCAGCTTCCCCAGCGGCCCAACCGTGATCGAGGACCTGAACCTGAAGGTGGACGCAGGCGAATTCCTGGCGATCCTCGGACCCTCCGGCTGCGGCAAGTCCACCCTGCTGCGCATGATCGCCCGCCTGCTCCCGCCGGATTCCGGGACCATCACCACCTCGCCTCAGCACCCACGCACCGCCTTCGTCTTCCAAGACGCGCACTTGCTACCGTGGCGGACCGTGCTGGATAACGCCGCGCTGCCGCTGGAGCTGCAAGGCGTCGGCCGCGAACAGCGCTACGCCGCCGCGCGCGCGGAACTCGCACAAGTAGGCCTCGCCGACGCCGAACAGCGTTACCCCGCGCAACTCTCCGGCGGCATGCGCATGCGCGTCTCCCTGGCCCGCGCCCTGGCAACCTCACCTAGCCTCCTGCTGATGGACGAACCCTTCGCCGCCCTCGACGAAATCACGCGCTTCAATCTCGAAGTCCAGCTCCGCGAACTGTGGTGCGCACGCGGTATGACCGTGCTATTCGTAACCCACTCCATCTCCGAAGCGGCGTTTCTCTCGAACCGCGCCATCGTGCTCGCGCGCAGGGGCTGCGCCGTGATTCTGGACCGCCCCATCGACCTGCCCGCAGAACGCACCCACGCCCTCCGCTCAGACCCGCGCCTAGGTGCACACATACAGGAACTCTTCGCGGCCATGGAGGAAGAATGATCAAGCGCGTGTTGCCTCCATCAATCCCGCTGCTGGCCGTCATCGCTCTGATGGAAGTAGCGGTGCGCCAAGGCTGGGTCGCGTCCTACCTGGTACCAACACCCACCGCGATCCTCAAAGCGATGGTGGAGAGCCGCGTGGAACTGGCCGAAGCGTTCCTCAAAACGTCCGCCGGCGCGTTACTCGGCTTTGCGCTCAGCACCGTGGGCGGAATCTCCGCGGCGGTGCTGCTGTCCTCATCGCGCACCATCCAACGATCCTTCTATCCCTACGCCGTCTTCTTCCAAACCGTGCCCATCATCGCCATGGCACCGCTGCTGGTCATCTGGTTCGGCTACGGCATGCGGACCGTAGTCGCCTCGGCATTCGTCGTCTCCATCTTCCCCGTGATCGCGAACACGCTCACCGGCCTGCTCTCCACCGACCCCGCACTGCGCGATTTGTTCCAGCTCTACGGAGCCTCCCGCCGCGTGACGCTCTTCAAGCTCCGCTTCCCCGCCGCCCTGCCCCAGATCCTGACTGGACTGCGCATCGCCTCCGGACTCGCTGTCATCGGAGCCATCGTCGGCGAATTCATCGGCGGCCAGGGCCTGGGCTCCGTCGTCGATGTCGCCCGCACCCAGCAGCGCGTGGACAAGGTGTTCGCCGCGGTCTTGCTGGCATCCGTGCTTGGACTGGCGCTGTTCGGCTTGATCAACCTGATCAGCGCCATTACACTCCGCCGCTGGCACGCCTCGGAACAGTCGTAAACTAGCGGTATGCACCGCCGAGCATTCCTCGCCCTCCCCGCCGCCGGCCTCCTCGCCTCCTGCGGCTCGACCTCGAAAATCCGCCTCGCGCTCAACTGGAAACCCGACCCCCAGTTCGGCGGCTTCTACGCCGCTCCGTTCCAGGAAGCCAAACTCGACGTCGAGATCCTCCCCGGCGGCGCTGGCACCCCCACCGTACAAATGATTGGAGCAGGCTCAGCTGAATTCGGCGTCGTCTCCGCGGACGAGCTTGTCGTCGCCCGCTCCATGGGGAACGACGTAGTGGCCCTCTTCGCCGTCTTCCAGGATTCCCCGCAAGGCATCATGGTCCACGCCGAACGCGGCCTCATGGCCATCGAGGAAGTCTTCGAAGAGGGGACCGTCGCTCTGCAAAAGGGCCTGCCCTACGCCCGCCTGCTCGAAAAGCAGTTCCGCTTTGACCACGTGAAGATCGTGCCCTCGCCCGGCGGCGACATCACCGCGTTCCTGGCCGACCCGCTCTTCGCCCAGCAATGCTTCATCATGTCGGAGCCCCTGCAAGCCAAGCGCGCAGGAGCCAAAGTGACGGTCTTCCCCGTGGCCGACGTAGGCTACAACCCCTACACAACGGTCCTCGCGACGTCCGGCAAGTATCTCAAAGACAACGCCGCCACGGTGGAAAGCATCGTCGCAGCCGTGCGCAGCGGCTGGCGCGCGTACCTGGCCAATCCCAAGCCCACCAACGACAAGATGCACCAGATGAACCCGTCCATGGACGCCGCCACCTTCACTGAGGTCGCGGAGGCCCAGAAGCCCTTCATCGAAAACGAGGACACCGCCAACGCCGGCCTAGGCAGCATGACCAAGGAACGCTGGAAGAAACTCATCGGCCAGCTGCAAGGCCTGGGCGACATCCCCGCCGCCATCCCCGCCGACGACTGCTTCCGCCCAGTCTAGCCCCATGCGTAAGCGTGGGGCCTAATTCGAAATCACCATCTTCGACGTGCTGCTGACGATCATGTCGTTCTGCATCAGCATCCCCACCAACGGGTGAACACTGTAGCTAACCTTGATCTGAACGATGCTCCCCGGATGATTATTGGGAATCCAAATATGCGTGGGGTCCTCGTCAATGCTTAGGCGGCTAAGAACCAACGCCACAGCCTGTCCGCGGACATAATTCTTGATCTGCGTCACCGAAGCCGGAGAGGAACTGTGGTTCCCATGCAAGGAAGCATAGCGGGCCGCGTCGCTCGCCACCCACGTGACGAAATTGAACGCATACACCGCCATCGAAAACTCCATCAACCCCACGGTGAGAAAGATGAAGCCCAAGAAACAAAGCGTGGACTCCAGCATGGCGCTTCCACGCTGACGTTTGCGCCGTTGCGCAATGGGACGGAAGGAGAGCATCTTATTCCACCCTCACAATGGATCGCCCCCGAACATTGGTAAGTCCCGGCACAACCGGCAATCCGGAAAGGCTATGGAAGGGGATGGTGACCTTCACCTCAAGGTAGGTTTTGCGCGTCTGACCACTGGGGCATGCCGCGACGTCCGGATCTTCCGCGCAGCTGACCGGAAGTCCGCCGATAGCACAGCGGCATGTGCGGTCCACCAACACCGCCGCGTTCGTGATATTGCCCAGGTCGTTTCTCGCCGCGTTTTCAATGGCCGCAAGGTCCGTGTAGTGTGCCGGACTCAGCGCTCCATACGCCGTCCCCGCGGCGGCCGCATTCGCTGCCTTGTCGCCAACGGCGAAAATCCGCCCGAAGTCCGCCACCCCCAGCGTCATTCCCATCAGGACCGTGGACATCAGCGCGAATTCGATCAGCACGTTGCCGCGCTCGCCGCGCTTTCGGATGGTACGTTTGACCGGTAGCATTATTCCACCATGCCCCCGCCCGTTGAGTACGGAGCAAACGGATTCGGATTGGTCAACGTGGTGTAGTTGTTGCCAATGGTGCTGGTGCCGTTGATGCTGATGTTGTCGGCCACCAGGACCAGGTACCCGGTCGCCGAGCTGCTGCCCGCGAACTTCAGATTCCCCTTCTTGAAGTACAAGGCACCGTCAAATCTGGTGCTGGAGAATGTGGCGATGAGGATCTCGGGTCATAAAACCAGAGCGGTCTTTGACCGCTATGACATCGTCAGCGGCAAAGACCTCGCAGACGCCGCTGGCAAGATGGAGCGTCGGCTGAACGACAGCCTGGGCACAATTTCAGGCACAAATTTGCCAGACGCGGACGATCCAAGGAAACCACCGGAAGGACTAGAGGGGGAGAAAGGCTTGCAATGAAAGACTTTACTGAACGAGCAGGTTGGTTGCGGGGGCAGGATTTGAACCTGCGACCTTTGGGTTATGAG
>CANFEY010000001.1 GCA_947446025.1 Bryobacterales bacterium | reverse complement strand
TACCAAATCCTACAGGTTGTCAGCGTCACCATTTTCGAGCGGACGCCCATTCTACAGGCCCTTCAGCTACAACATACCGGAGAAAAATCAGACCCATTTTTCAACCAGCTGAATCTGTTCGACTTATAGCCGGACACTACTGAAACTGGTTAACCGCTACCATGCCGAAACGGAGCCTTGAGTGCGTTGCTTGGGGGGCGCCACTCCTTCTTTGTCTGGCGCTCTATAACAAGGGACTGTTCTCCTGGTTTGTGCAGGACGATTTCGGCAGCCTCCTGTTGGCCATGCGCACACAGACCTGGGATGAGGCGCTGCATTGGCTGGTGCAACCACTAGCACAGGGTGTTCTGCGGCCTCTGCCCGACGCTTACTTTTACATCGTCATCTGCAAGCTGGCGGGACTCAACGCCTGGGCCTACCGAGCTGCTGTGTTTGCCACGCAGTTCGCCAACCTTCTGTTGCTCACGGCGGTGACCCGCCGGATCGCGGGCTCGCCGTGGCCGGCTTTAGCAGGGACCCTTGTGTGGACGGCGAACGTATCACTGGTCGTGGGCATGGTTTGGACCTCGGCATTCAGTCAGGTGCTGTGTTGCTTTTTCTGGCTTGCAGGACTCCTCCTCTTCCTCAAACACGCGGAGACGGGCTGCTGGGCCTACTGGTGGACGCAGTGCGCGGCGTTTCTACTGGGTATGGCGACGTTGGAAATCACGGTGATGTACCCGTTCGTATTGATGGCCTACTACCTGCTGCTGGCCCGCGGCCATGTTTGGAAGACGGTCCCGCTGGCCCTCGTCGCCGCGAGTTGGGCGGCCGTTGTCAGTTGGCTGGTTCCCCGGGATGGCTCCGGACCCTACGCGATGCATTTTGATGCCACGATGGTCAGCGGGCTGTGGCACTATTGGAACGTCGCGCTCGGGGTCTTCATTTTCGCGCGCGACATGCCGATAAGCCGCTCCTCCATGCTCATGCTCTTCCTCTCGCTGACGGCGGGCTTGGCGTGGGCCTTCCTACGGGCCGAACACCGCCGGCGCAAGCTCGCCATCGTGGGTCTGGTTTGGTTTCTCTTCGCGCTGGCCCCCGTATTGCCGTTGCGCGATCAACGCATGGATTACTACCTGACTGTCCCCACGATCGGACTCGCGCTGGCTGTCGCCGCACTGCTGCCCTCGGTCCCGCGGCGGTTCGCTGCTCTTTGGCTCGGCGTCTATGTTGTCTGCTCGATCACCTTTATTCCAGCAGGCCTGGACTTCTGGTATACCCGCAGCCAGTCGGCGCGCCGGTTGCTGGAAGGGGCCGCCCAGGCGCGCGGCGCGCATCCCGGCAGCGTTCTGCTGCTGGCTGGAGTGGACAACACGCTCTTCTATTCCGCCGTCTACGATCACGGGTTCGCGGCCGCGGGCCTGACCAACATTTTCGTGGTGCCCGATGGCAAGATCGCTGCCAAGCAGGGGTTTCGTCCGCTTGATCAGTATCAACTGCCCATTTCCGCCGCTACCGAGGCTGTGACGGCTGGCAGCGCGGAAGTCTACAGGGTTTCGCCTAACGGCAGTATGCGGAATGTAACCAGTGAGTATCGCGTTGCAGGAGCCGCTGCCGGCGCGCCCGCTTGGGTCGACCTGGGTCTGCCATCGTCAGCGTCGGTGTTGGGCGAGGGTTGGCACGGAACCTCCGGCGGAGTGCGTTGGATGAACCGGCGCGGCGAACTTCGCCTCCGCCTGCGCGCCATCTACCCCTACCGCAACGGCGAGGCGGTCCGGCTGACGGTCTCCGCCAACGGCATCCGCCTAGGAACTGCACGTATCCACGATCCGGCGTCCGGCGAACACACGTTTCCGCTGCCCGACTCATTCGTTGGTGTCCCCGAGTTGAAGATCGTGATTGAAGCCGACCACACGCACCGCGCGCCGGGCGACGTGCGCGACTGAGCGGTGGCCTTCGGCGTAGTCGAAATTATCTGACTACACGCCGGAAAGGTCAGTGAATTGGCCCGTACTGTCGCCGAGCTTCTCGGCGGGCACGCCCAGCTTATTCAGCAACGTCAATTGCAGGTTCGTGAGCGGGGTGTGCTCGGGGTAGACCAGGTGGCGGCCACCCTTCAGCGTGCCACCGCCGCCGCCGACCAGGAACGTGGGCAGAGGGCCGTGGGTGTGGCGGTCACTATTGCTGATGCCGGAGCCGAAGAGCAGGATGCTGTGATCAAGCAAGTTGCCGTCGCCGTCCTGGGTGTTGCGCAGCTTGGCTAGGTACTCGGTGAACAGCATTATGTGGTGTTGCTGGATCTTGACGCACTTGTCCATCGCCACCGGATCGCCTTTGTGGTGCGTGATGGGATGGTGGCCGTCGGGCACACCGATTTGCGGATAGGGGCGGCCAGTCTGCTCACGGCCGTACAAGAAGGTGGTTACGCGCGTCAGGTCGGATTGGAAAGCCAGCAGTTGCAGGTCGTATAGCAGGCGCACGTGGGCTTCGAACGTGTCGGGGATGCCGGGAGGCTGGGCCACGTCGGGGAGTTCCCGGTTGCTCTGTTCTTCGGCTTTCTGAATGCGCCGCTCCACGTCGCGCAGGGACGTGAGGTAGTCGTCCATCTTGCGGTTGTCGGCGGTGCCGAGTTTGCGTTGCAGCTGGCTCACGCGGTCATTCACGGAATCGAGCAGGCTGCGGTCTTGCTTCAGGCGCGCGGTGCGGACGCCGCGGTCAGTGCTGTCGCTCGATCCGAACATGCGCTCGAACAGAACGCGCGGGTTGTTCTCGGACATCAGCGGCAGCGTAGGCGTGAGCCAGGAGAGCGTGCTGCTGTAGGCGCAGCTGTAGCCAAGGTCGCAGGAGCCAAGCAGGCTGCCCTCGTCGGCGGTCATTTGCAGTGAACCGAGCTGCGTCTCCTTCTCGAACGCCTTGGCCAAGATCTGGTCCATGGAGACCGCGTTCTCCAACAAGCTGTCGGACTTCTTGACGTGTACGCCGGTCAAGTAGCAGCCGCAGGCGCGGGAGTGGTCGCCGCCGCCGTCTCCCAACGGCTCGGCTGGATCGCTGGAAAGGCCGGTCACGACGATGGTTTGGTTCTTGAACGGTTCCAGGCCCTTCAATACAGGCGAGAGTTCCCAGTTCGTGCCGACGCCGGTGGGGAGCCACTTATCGTAGATGACGCCGTTCGGGTGGTAGACGACGCCGAAGCGGCGGATGGGCGCGGGCGTGGCCGCGAAGGCAGGGATCATGGCGTCCAGCAGCGGCAGCGCGACTACGGTGCCTGCCCCGCGGAGCAGCGTGCGGCGAGAGATGGATTTCTTGGTGACGAACATTTTCCCTCCTATTTACTTGCCGTCCGCATTTGGAACGGCGCGCTTTTGACTGTGGCTTGGATCAGCGATGACCAGCGGTGGCCATTCGCCGCGGCGTCGCGGTTGATGACGCGAATCGCCGGGGCGTCGTAATATTCCAGGCCCCGGCCTAGCGCATAGGTCAGTAATTTTCCGGTTACGGCGGTGGCGAACTGGTTCTTCTGCGCCATCAATGCCTGGCGCAGTTCGCGCGGACCGTTTACCTTGGTGCCGTCCAGCAGCACACCTGAGGCATCGATGGATGTCTCGGCGTCGGTGGTGCGCCAGCGGCCGATGGCGTCGAAGTTTTCCATGCTGAGGCCCAGAGGGTCCATGCGAGCATGGCAGCCCGCGCAGGTCGCGTTGGCGCGGTGTACTTCCAGAATCTCGCGGACGGCTTTCGGCTTGCCGTCCTTGTTGCTCGATTCGAGCGTGGGCACGTTCGGCGGAGGCGGCGGCATGGGCGCGGCCAGGATGTTTTCGAGCAGCCACTTGCCTCGGATGGTCGGCGCGGTGCGCGTGGCATACGATGTCACGGCGAGCACACTGGCCTTGCCCAGCAGACCGAAACGGTTCTCGTCCTTCAACACCACGCGGCGGAAGTGGCTGCCGTAGATGTTGCCAATGCCGTAGTGGCGCGCGAGCTGTTCGTTCAAGTACGTCTCGCTCGACGTCAGCAGGTCGAAGATGCTGCGGTCGTTGCGGAGCTGCGCGTCGAGGAACAACTCAGTCTCGGTAACAAACGCGGTGCGCAGGTTGTCGTCGAACCACGGGAACTTGGTGCTATCCGGATTCAGCAGCCAGACGTTGCGGGTTTGCAGCCAATCTGAAAAAAAGTTCTGAATGAGCGCTGTGCGGGCGCGCGCGTCGGCGAACATGCGGGCCACTTGTTGATCGAGGACGGCAGGCTCGTGCAGCTTGTTCTGGATGGCCAGGTCGAGCAGCGTGTCGTCGGGGATGCTGCTCCACAGCGCGAACGAAAGGCGCGAGGCGAGTTCCACATCAGAGATGCGGTAGACGCTGCCGGGGGCGACGCCATCGGGATCAGCTTCAATGCGGAAGAGAAAGTCGGGGCTGACCAACACGCGCTCGATCGCGGCACGGATGCCGTCGTCGAAACTGCTGCGGGAACGGAAGAAGGCGAGCAGCGTCTGCACGTCGTCATCGGTGGCGGCTCGCCGATAGGCACGCCGGACCAAGTTGGAGAGGATCTTCGTCGCGCAAGCCTCGTCGGTCGTGCGGCACACATAAAGAGCCTGACGGCTGGGCGAATTTTCGGGCACCTTGCCGTTGTACGGCCCGCCGATCAGGAGCGCCGCGATGGCGATGGGTGCGCCGGTGTTGTCGGAGGAACGGCTGTAGTGCGAAAGGCGATCCGCGCCGCCGCCTTCGGGCATCCCGTTGTCAGCCTTGACCATGGTCGCGATGACTTGATGCGGTCCGGCTTTCACTGGCACGCGGACTTGCAGGGTTTCGTCGGCATCGAACTGAGCCGCCCCACGTCCACGTTCCCCGCCGAACGTCAACTGACCCACGCGCACGCCGTCCACGCGAATATCGAACTCGGTCTTCACATTGATGCCGCGGATGCCCAGGTCCCAGGTGCGTTGCAGGCGCAGCTTGAAAGCGTACTCTCCGTCCACCGGGAAATAGTGACGCGCCACGATGCCGCCCTTGGTGCCCAGCGGAAAGTCTTCGCCCATGCGCTCCGTCTGGAAGAGATACGTATGGTCGTTGGCGTTGGTTGCCATCGCACCGTAGCGGACGAACCCCGCCGGAAGGCTGGGATCGCCGACGGTGCGGCGGGCGATGGCGGAGGCGGCGGCGACGTAACGGTCCAGCAGCGCGGGCTGGATGGAGAGCGCCTCGGCATTGTTCTCGAAGCCGTAGGCCTGCTCGTCGGGCGGCAGCATGGCCTGCGCATCTACTTCGATGGCGAGCAAGTCGCGCACGGCGTTCGCGTACTCAGCGCGGTTGAGCCGGTGCAGCGTGGCGGAACGCCCGGGGTTCAACTTCGCCAACGCGGCGCGGTCGATTTCGGATTCCAGCCAATCGGAGACTTTGTCGTAAGTCGCGGCGTCGGGGCGCGGGAGACCAGGAGGCGGCATGGCCCGACTGCGCAGCTTGACGATCACTTTTTCCCAGGCCGCGGCCGAGTTCGCCACGCGTGTTGCGTCGGCGGTATCGAGTGTGAGGTTGCCGGATTTGAGGCGCTGGTTGTGACAGGAGACGCAGTATTTATTGACGAGTTCTGCGGCAGGCGTGGCGGGAGCGGCGGGCTGGAACGCGTACGCGCCGACGGAGAGTAGAACGATCCCACAGATTACGGAGAGCTTCATTGCTTCTCCCTGCAGCGGTTCTGCGATTCACACGGGCTGCCGAGCTTGGGATCGGCACCGTACCGTACCAGGAGGTCCGCGCCTGCCTTGTTGAAGAGCACGCCACCCAGACGGTCGCCTTCGCCGTTGGCCGCGCGCCAGGGCGTGGTGTCCGCTTTGCTGACCGCGTTGACGTTGACGCCGAGCTTGATCAACTGCTCCAGCAGTGTGTTCCAGCCGCGATAGGCCGGGCCGAACAGCGCGTTCTCATTGACTGTAGTCTCGCCTTTGGGATCGACGCCGTGTTGCAGCAGCAGGTTCACCGCGGCGATGGCCTCCGCCTCGGTTACGAATGATTCACCAATGCCGTGGTTCAGGCCGCTGGCGGCCATGATGGCGTGGGCCTTTGTCGCGGTTTGAATTCTTGGATCGGCTCCGGCATCAAGCAGAATCTGCATCATCTCCACGTCCTGAACGGACGCGGCCAGCAGCAGAGCAGTCGCTCCGACGCCATCGGTGTAGCCCGTGCCGAACGATGGCTGGCGCTTGGTCATCTGGGCGTTCACCTTCGC
The DNA here is from genome assembly GCA_947446025.1 of Bryobacterales bacterium. Taxonomy (GTDB): domain Bacteria; phylum Acidobacteriota; class Terriglobia; order Bryobacterales; family Bryobacteraceae; genus Palsa-187. The sequence goes on along the minus strand of CANFEY010000001.1, from coordinate 149,986 downwards.
TCCGTGCGCCAGAAGCGCTTTCACCAGCCGCAGTTTGCCCTTGCGATCCGGAATGCCGGACATAGGATCTTCAAAGCCGTACACCGGGTTCGAGGAGTAGCCTTCCCAGGTGGTCGACGCCCAGTGTAGCGGCAGGAAGCCTGCGGCGTTATTATTTGGGTCGGCACCATGATCCAAGAGGTACACCGCAACTTCGATCTGCGCGCGCAGAGTCGCCACCAGCAATGGCGTGTAGCCAACGCCAGCGCCCGCGCCAGTCAACATGTTCACGTCCACACCGGTGGCCAACAACTGTTTGAGGCTCTCCATGTCGCCGACTCGTGCCGCGAAGTGGATGGGCGCGAAGCCTTGCTTGGTCAGCCCCTTCACATCGGCCCGGGCGGCGATGAGCGCTTCTGCGGTATCCGAGTGACGCTCGGCAATGGCCCACATCAGCGCGGTCTGTCCCGTGGCCTCAGTTGCGTTGACATCTGCTCCGAATTCGACCAGCATCCGCACGCCGTCGGTGGTGCCGGTCTTGGCGCACGTCATGAGCGGCGTTTCGCCCGTGGCGATGGCGGTGTTTGGCTTGGCTCCGTATTTCAGCAGCAGCCGCACCAGTTCGGCGTCGCCGGTGGTGCACGCCTGGGAAAGCGGGGTCATCCGGAAGTCGTTGGCGATGTTGGCGTCGGCTCCAGCAGCTAGCAGGAGGTTGGCGGTTTCGGTGTCGTCCCAGTGAGCGGACCAAAGAAGGGCGGTGGCTCCGTCAGTGCCACGGGCGTTCACGTCGACCTTCTGCGCGAGGAGACTGCGGACGGCCTTCGAGTCCTGAATGCGAGCTGCATCCACAAGTCGCGAATCTGCTGCCAGGGCACAACTAGATGCCAGGAGCAGCGTTAACGATAGACGCATGTGTCCCCTTTCCGCGCACAATTATACGAGATTTGCGCGTTAAGCAGAAGGGTAGCAGTTACTTCACGTCGACGCCGGGGCGTTGCACTTCGTAGGGCGCGCCTTCGCCGCCAGAAGAGCCGAGGAACAACTGCTGGCCGTTGGGCAGCTTGAGGTCCCGGCCGTTGGCCCGCTTGGAGCCGTCCTTGGACTGATAGCCATCGATCTGGATATGGTCACCCTGCTTCAGCGTGGTCTTGGTGATACCGCGGCGCAGCAGGATGTTCGGGCTGCCTGCCTCGATGGCCCAGTTCTCCACCTTGCCGTCAGGAGTCTTCACGTCCACGAAAATCCAGCTATGGGGGTTGATCAGCTGAACCTTAGTCACCACTGCGTCCACAAACTTGACAGGCTTCTTCTCGTCGAACTCGGCTGCAAAAGCGTGGTGGGCGCGCACCGGCACCGTCAGGGCCATTGCGGAAAAAATCACGGCTACAGTTCGCATATTGTCATCCTCTCACTATTTCGCGGGCGGGTTGCCGGAGATGTAGCGCTCGAAAACCTTCTCGCCCTCCGGAATCTTTCGCTTGATATTCACGTCCATGGTCTCACCGGACCAGGACTTCACCAGTTGATCCTTACGCAGGTGGCCGTAGAGGGTCTCCTCCACCATCTCCACGCAGCGGAATTCCATCAGCTGGGCGTTCTTTTCCAGGCGCCGGTACAGCGGCATGCTGATCTTCCAGGGGCGCGTGAAAACCTGCGGATCTTCAATGGTGGCCTCATACTGGATGGCGTCTTTGCTGAGCGGTGTGTAGCGCTCTGTCACATGCAGCGCGTCGCTATGGAAGTTGCCGGAACGGTCAAACCATGTGGCGTCGGTGAAGGAATCCGCACTGACCACCAACGTATCGCCTTCCCACTTACCGGTGGAGTAGCCCATGTAGGCGACGTTCGGGAACGGATCCATCGGCTTCAGATGAATCGTCCGCTGGGCGTTGGCGAACTCAAAAACCTGGGTGAGGCTGGCGTCGCTCTGGATGATTTGGAACGGACGCGGCATGTAGAGAGCCCGTGGAACACCGGGCTGGAAGCATTTGATTTCCGGATCGCGATCTATCCAGTGTTCCTGGTTTTCTTTCTTGCGCGCGGCAGCCCAGGGCTGGTAGGGAATTTCCTCGCCTTCGACAATGCCGAGTCCTGCGGGAACCCAACCAACGGAACCCAGTCCAAGGACGGGCGCTGCGAGCACCTGCGAGTTGGGAAGAAACCCCGACTGCGCCACCATGGGGCGCGATTCGTGCGTCTGCAAATCCCAGTTCGCCGTGTTGCTCGCCTGCCAGATGCCGCTGAAATCTGGATGCCCGTTAATCCGTGCCAAACCGGGCACGGGTGGCGATGCGGCGTACGCACCCAGGCCTGCCAACCAGAAAATTGCTCGGATTCCCACCAAGTTCCGCATCGATCTCCTTCGGAAATACTCTACGTGGGGCGGCGGGGAAAGTCAATGCGAGGAGCGGTTTGACTGGACCCGACAGCAGTGCTATTCTCATCTGCGTGCAAGTTCGATCTATAGTTTCCTGGTCCGCGGCAGTCGGCCTGGTGCTGCTCGGTTCATCGCTAGGTGGCCAAAGCCCCGCGGGCGCGGGCAAAGCCAAGGCGGCAACGAAGGCGAAGGCCAAGGGACTCCCCGTCGCGCGCACGCCGTGGGGTTCGCCGGATTTGCAGGGTGTGTGGTTCGTCATGGCGGACGTACCGCTGGAACGCTCGGCTGTGAATGCGGGTAAGGAGTTTCTCACCGACGCGGAAATCGCAGCGTCTGATATACGCAAAGGCCTGAATCCGGGCCGCAACGCGCGCGCCTCAGGAGCGGAGGACGTCACCGGCGCCTACAATGCGGTGTTTAACTCCATTCTGAAGACGGGCCGGCGCACATCCATGATCATCGATCCCAAGGACGGCAAGATTCCGCCTTCGGTGACTCCTGCGGCGCAGGGCCGGGGTGGAGCAGGACGCGGTGCCGTTTCTCAAGCGAATGACAACCCTGAGAACATCGCGCAGTCGCCGCGCTGCCTGGGTGTACCGATGCCGTTCCTCCCGCTGAATACGGCTTTCGCGCAGGGCACGGTGATGCAGCTGACACAATCGAAGACTTCGGTCTCGATTTACATGGAAGACGACCATGCCGGCGGCGGCAACCGCGTCATCTACCTGGACGGGCGTCCGCACCTTCCGGCCAACGTCAAGACCTACCTGGGCGATTCGCGCGGGCACTGGGAAGGCAACACGCTGGTTGTGGAGACCACGAATTTCTCGCAGGCCTTCCGCGGGTCGAACCCGGACACCTACAAAATGATTGAGCGTTTCACGCGCGTGGACGCCAACAATCTGAAGCGCGAGATAACCTTTGAAGATCCGAAAACTTGGACGCAGCCTTGGACGGTGCTCGTGGAAATGGGCAAGACCGACGACAAGCGCCAGATGATCTTCGATTCCGCATGCCACGAAGGCAACTACGGGATGACCGGGATTTTGGTCGGTGCCCGCCGCGCGGAGCAGGCCGCGAAGTAGTTCATGCTCCTGCTACTGCTCGCCGCGGGCAGCGGCGCAGCGGCGCTCATTTACGAGGTTGTCTGGTTCCAGCAATTGGAACTGGTGCTGGGTTCCTCCGCTGTTTCACTGGCCATCATCCTGGGTACCTTCATGGGCGGGACGTGTGCCGGGAGCCTACTGTTTCCCCGCCTCAGCACTCGCTGGCAACCTCTGCGTGTGTACGTGGGCATCGAGCTGGGGATCGCCGTCTGCGCGGTCGCTGTAGTCCATCTGATCCCATGGCTCGGCGCGGCTTCCTTTCTGTGTCTGCTACCACCGACCCTGTTGATGGGGGCTACTCTCCCGGCGCTCGCGCGCTGCACCAAGACCCCTCACTTGCTCTACAGCGCGAATATCGCGGGCGCGGTGTTCGGATGCTTGCTGGCGGGCTTCTATCTGCTACGCACGTTCGACGTCGCCACGGCGACCTATGTTGCGGCGGCAATCAACGCGACGGTGGCCGGGCTCGCGATGCTGGGCACGTCGCGCGAAGAGCAAGCCAAGTTCGGAGAGGCTTCGCGGGATCGGACAATCTACACCGTGATCGCGCTGTCGGGACTCTGCGCGTTGGCGTGCGAAGTGATTTGGACGCGCACGCTCGGCCTGCTGCTGGGCGCATCGGTGTACACGCTCTCGATCATCCTGGCGGTGTTTCTGTGCGGACTGGGGATCGGGTCCACGCTGGCGCGCACTGTGCAACGGCCCAGGGAAGCGCTGGGGTGGTGCCAATTGTTCGCCGCCGCCGGGATCGCTTGGACTTCAAACAGCCTATCTGCTTCGCTGCCGTACTGGCCCATCAATCCGTCCATCTCTACCGGCATCGGATTCAACTTCGAGTTGGATGTGGTGCGCGCGTTGTGGGCTCTGCTGCCGCCGACTCTCTGCTGGGGCGCGAGCTTCACGCTGGCCTTGACGGCGCTGCGGGGCAACGCGATGCCCCAGGTCTACTCCGCGAATACCGTGGGCGCAATCATCGGCGCATTGGGAGCAAGCCTGTGGGGGATCGCGGCGCTGGGATCGCAACGGAGCGAGCAGTTGCTGATGTTCGTGTCCATCGGCGCGGGACTGCTGCTACTGGCGCGCGTGAGCCGCTGGAGCTTGCTGGCCGCCGTCAGCTGTGGACTGCTGACGCTGACCGTTCCGCCGCTATCGAAGCTGCTGGTCGCACACGGGCGCTTCGCCGCCACGTGGGTGGATAAAGGTGACATCGTGTACGCCGGCGAAGGCGTGAATTCTTCGGTGGCAGTGTCGAGTTTCGCCGATGGCACGATGACCTTTCACGTGGCGGGGAAAATTCAGGCCTCGAACACTGCGCGCGATCTGCGGCTGCAAAGGATGCTCGGACACCTGACCACACTGATGTCGCCCAGCCCGCGCTCCGTGCTGGTGATCGGCTGCGGCGCGGGAGTCACGGCGGGCGCGGTGTCCATTGATCCGCGCGTGGAGCGGGTCACCATCGCGGAGATCGAGCCTTTGGTCCCGCAAGCGGCCGCGGCGTACTTCGGCGAACCCAACTTTGATGTCCTGCGCAATCCGAAAGTGCGCCTGCAAATCGAGGACGGCCGCCACTACCTGCTCAACTCGCGCGAAAAATTCGACGGCATCACAGTGGACCCCCTGGACCCGTGGGTGAAAGGTGCCGCGAACCTCTACACCAAAGAATTCTACGAGGCGGCCAAGCAGCACCTCAAACCCGGCGGCACCATCACGATGTACGTGCAGCTGTTCGAAACCGACGAGGCCGCCGTGAAGAGCACCCTCGCCACATTCTTTGAGGTCTTCCCGAATGGCACCATTTGGGGCAACCCGTATCAAGGCCTGGGGCACGACATGGTGCTGCTGGGCCAGGCCGAGCCACTGCGCATTGACCTGGATGAAATGGAACAGCGCTTCGGCTACGGCGACGACCGTCTGGTGCCAGACTCGCTCGCGGAAGCCGGCTTCCAATCCCCCGTGGATTTATTCGCCACCTACGCCGGACGCGGCAGCGACCTGCGGGCGTGGCTCGAAGGCGCGGAGATCAACCGTGATACGAACTTGCGCATGCAGTATCTGGCCGGCTTCGGCCTCAATCTGGACGACAGCGCCGCCATCTACGCAGCCCTTTTAGCGCACCGCAAGTTTCCCGAAGATGCATTCACCAGCCGCGAAGGCCGCGTGGATTCGTTGCGGCGTGCGCTAGCCCTGGGGCGATAGCGCGGGACGTTTCGCGGCGAGCTCACACAACAGCGCCACCGCCGCCAGCCCCGCTGCTGCATAGAACGCATATTGGTAGTCATGGTAGCGGTCATAAAGGACCCCTCCAATCCGAGGCCCGATAATTCCCGCCACACCCCACGCCGTGAACAAGAACCCGTAGTTGACGCCCGCATTCTTCACTCCCCAAAAATCCGCCGCCGCCACGCCATTGACTGAGAGCTGCGTGCCATAGCACCAATACACGACGAAGACCGCCAAGTACAACAGCACCACGCTGGTCCCCGCCGCATACAGAGCAGGCATGGCGACCACGCAAATGCCGATCATGGTACGCAGCACGTTGATGCGCCCCAGCCGGTCCGACATCCAGCCGGAGAGTATCCGCCCCAAGGCGTTCCCGAACGCGCCGACTACAAGCGTCATTGTCGAAAGCGCCGCCCCCGCGATGCCGACGCTGGTAGCGAAGGGCACCAGCTGACTGATCACCATCAACCCGGCCGAGCATCCCAGCGCGTAACCCGCCCACATCAGGTAGAAAGTGCGTGTCCGCAGCATTTCGCCGGGAGTAAACTCGCGGGCCGATTCCGCCCTCTTCGCCGCTGCGGGAGACCAGCCATCCGGCCGGTAACCGGCGGGAGGATTGCGCAGCAGCAGCGCCCCCACCATCGTCATTACGAAGAAGATCGCGCCCAGGATCTGAAACGTCGCGGGTAGCCCGTACGCCGGGATCAACTTCAATTGCGAGAGCGGCCCGAAGATCGCCGATCCCGCGCCATACCCGCCCACTGCGATGCCGACGGCCAGGCCACGCTTATCAGGGAACCATTTAGCCATGACCGGAATCGGTGTCGCGTAGCCGAAGCCGTTGCCCAGCCCGCCGATCACGCCGAAGCAGACGAAGAGGTATTCCAGGCTCTCGGTGTAGGCGCACAGGAAGAAGCCCAAGCTCACCAGCGTGCCGCCGATCAGCGAGCAGACCAGCGGTCCGTAGCGATCCTGAATCCGGCCCGCGACGACGAAGCTGAGCGCAAAGACGATCACCGCGATGGTGAACACCATCGACGTGTCCGCGCGCTTCCAGCCGAAGCGGGCTTCGAGCGGCGCTACGAACACGCTCCAACCATAGAGCGTGCCCAGCGCCAAGTTCATGGACAATCCGCCGACAACCCGCCACCAACGATTGAGCATCCAGCTATCGTACGACGTCCGGGGCAATCACGCTTCGTTCCCGCTTGCTGCCTCTTGCAAGAATGGGGAGATCCACCGGTGTCGGCGGCGCTGGCGTGAAATCGTTTGAGCCGGCCGCCAGTGTATTCAAATTTCGACACGCTGCCTCGAAGCCGAGCTCGCAACCTCGGCGGAACGGCGGCGCAGCACCTGCGATATCCAGCCGGCGGCGGTCTTCCCCGGAACGCGAGAGCGCAACATGCAGCAGCCCCGCTTCATTACAGGCCCACGGCGAGCCTTGGTCACAAAACGTCTGGTGCAAATCCGCGGCGTAGGGACAAGCGTAGGCGCGGCCTTCCTGGCAAGCCTGCCGCCAGAACGGGACCCACTGGCCGGGATGATCGTCGCCCACTGTCTGCGTGGCGCTCAACACCGCGAAGACCACGGCCCAGACCGACATGTAGGCGAGGCTCCGCTGCCTGGGTAGCAGCCTGCGTCCCAGAGTGAAGGCAGATCCGGCCAGCCGGTCAATACGCTGCACAGCCAGGTTCATGAACGGCACCTGCAACAGCTTGTCGTAGAACGTGGGCAGACCCGCGCTGCCCAGCAACTGGTACAGCCCAATCGTGCTGAGCCCATAGATCACGCCGTAGAAAATCCGCCCCAGCTCAGTCCGCGGTGCGGTGGCTGGATCGGTGAACAAAAGATGCATGCCCAGGAACACAGAGACCGGGATGAAGGAATCGTAGAAGAAATAGATACCAGTGAGCGCGAAGTAGACGTGTCCGAACACAACGGTCGAGACCACAGCCGACATCGTCATCGTGGTCACGCCGAAGAGAAATTGTCCCGGCAGCCCAGCAAGGAACAGCACCAGGTAGATGTGCGGCGGAAAGAACTGCGTGCTAGCGATCTCCTGACCCCGGGTGATATCCGTGCTCCCCGTGGCGAGCAAAATCACCGAGACAATCGCGAGCGGAAACGACGACGGATTGAAAATGTGCGCGGACCGGCCGTCTTTCTCCCAGCGGACGAACTCCTTCGCGGCCATGCCCAGCGCCACCATGGCGAATTGCAGGTAGAACCACTCCGGCTTGAACCACAGAAAGAGATTCGTGCTAAAGATGATGGGGAAAGCCGCGAAGCTGAGCGTGTAGTGATCCCGCCGCGACCAGCCCAGCAGCATATCGAACGCGTACGCGAACAGGAGTTGCGCCAGGATCAGCGGGGCGTGCTCGTAAACCGGGGGCCAGTACCAGCCCCAGTACAGCATCAGCGAGCCTTGGATCCAGGCCTGCAGGTAGTGCTGCTTGCGCAACACCACTTCGATGTGGGGCACCGGACGGCGCAGCAAGCGCAACGCCAGATTCCAGGCGCAGAACAACCCAGCCGCGCCCAACAAGGACACAAACTGCGTGGGATTCTGGCGGATGGACGGCAGAAAGGCCAGTCCGGCGAGACCGGCCGTAAATAGCAGCGGCAGCAGCAGGAAAATTCTCCGGTCCTCATTGTACCGCCCTGCTCCACCGGTTCCGCAGCGAATGCCGGACTAGTCCAACCAATTAGAGATGGCTGCACCATCCCTTACACTCACGCGGATCGCAACAGCCGAGACCAATGGCGCGCCTTTCTGGGAGCGCTGCTTGTCCGGCGTTGCTTTGCTGTGCATCGCTCCGCTACTACTGATCGTGCTGGCGGTCATTCGCCTGCTCTCCGGGCGCGCGCCGCTGGTTGGGCACTTGCGCGTGGGGCAGTTCGGCCAGCCGTTGTGGGTATGGAAGGTCCGTACCATGTGGGCAGGCGGCCCTGGCAAAGGCCACGCCGCTTTCGTGGAACGCCTGCAGGACACCCATGTGCCCGCCCTGAAGGCCGGACACGACCCCCGGGTGACCAGCCGCTTCGCAGCCTTCTGCCGCAGGCACTCGCTGGACGAACTTCCCCAGCTCTGGCAGGTGACCACGGGCAGTATGCGCTTCGTCGGCCCCCGCCCAATGACCCAAGCCGAGTTGGACGAACACTACGCCGAAGCGCAAGCCGAGGTGCTATCCGTGCCGCCCGGACTCACCGGATTGTGGCAAGTGATGGGCCGCAATCGGCTTACCTATGCGCAACGGCGAAGGCTGGACGTGTTCCTGGCGCGGCACTATGGCCCGGGCCTGCACGCCTGGGTGCTGCTGCGCACGATCACCGAGCTATTGCGGCCCCGCCACGCCTGGTAGCTCCCGCTACCCTATTGAAATCAAAAGAAACTGTCGAAATTCTAGGGTACTAAGTAGAACCCGATGGTCTCCTTGCGTTTACACTTCGCCCTGCTGCTGGTATTGGCCACCCCGGCCTGGGCGCAGCGCCATAACTTCAAATTCTACGGTGCCGACGAAGGGCTGAAGAACCAAGTAGTCCAAGTGGTGGCGCAGGACCGGGCGGGATTCCTTTGGGTGGGCACCCAGAACGGCCTGTATCGCTACGACGGAAGCCGCTTCACTACGTTTTCCACAGCCGAGGGCTTACCCGGCACGCGCATCGAATCCCTACACCTCGCCGCGGATAGCACGCTATGGGTCGGCACCCGGTCGGGCCTCGCTAAGCGCGTCCGCGAACGGTTTGAGGCCGTCCCCATCAAGCTCAAGCAGGGCGGAACGGCAGAGGGCATCATGTGGCGGCAAGGCATCGCTACCGATGCCCAGGGCAACATGTATCTCGCCACCGAGCGTGGTTTGGTGCGCGGTACACCCGCCGATGGATTCGACCTTGTAGCGCCACCTGAGGGGCTGCGCGATCCAAGCATCGCCAGCGTTTTCCTCGATGCTTCGGGCAAAGTCTGGTACGGGTGCGGTAAGAATTTGTGTGTGCTGGAGGGAGGCATCGCGCGCGAGGTGGGCAAGCCTGCCGGCCTTCCGGCGACCGAGTGGTGGGCGATTCAGGGCAGCGTCGACGGCGACTTGTGGGTCCGCGGCGAGCGGGATCTGTTCCTGCGCCGGGCCGGTGCATCGAACTTCGAACGGGTAACTGGCGTTCCGGAGACTACCAACGCCATCCCCACGCTCGCACTGGACCCCGAAGATCGCCTGCTGGTGCCGTCCGACGAAGGGCTGGCGCGCCAGACTGCCAACGGCTGGGAAATCATCCATGCCAACGATGGCTTAGGCAATAGCGACATCGCTACCGTGTTGAAGGACCAGGAAGGCTCCATCTGGCTGGGCCTTTTGGGATCGGGTTTGGCGCGATGGCTGGGCTACGGGGAATGGGAGAGTTGGACCCAGAAGGAAGGCCTGAGCCACTCCGTGATCTGGTCCGTGGCCAAGGATAAGAAGGGCAAGCTGTGGGTGGGATCGCGCTTCGGACTGAACTACGCGGATCCCAGCGCCGGAAAGTTGACCTGGACGCAGCAGCGCGTACCGGGGGTGGAATTCGCGCGCTCCGTTGCCCCGGCTGCGGACGGATCCTTGTGGATCGCGGCGGATGCCAAGGGAGTGGTGCGGCTCAGCGCCACGGGCCAGGCGCGGCCATATTCTCTGGGCCCGGACGCAGACGCACTGCACGTCCTTGTGGACCGGCGTCAGCGGGTATGGGTCTCCACACGCCGTGGGCTGTTTCGGGGTACCCCGCGCCCCGATGGCAACGTTGGTTTCGAGCGAATGCTGCCTCCCGGATCAGACGCCAACGAGAGCTTCGTGTTCGCCGCCGAGGACGCCTTGGGCCAAATCTGGGCGTGCGGCAACTACGGGCTGGTCTTGTTCCCAGAGGGCAAGCCGCGCAGATTCACCGTGGCGGACGGGCTTCGCGCCAACGGCGTGGCACAAGTTGCGCCCTCCCCTGACGGCGCATCGGTCTGGATCGGCTACCGGGAGGCCCTGGGGCTCACCCACCTCACCTTCAGCGCAGGCAGAAGCCGGGTGGAACACATCACTTCAAACGCCACATCCGGCCTGCGGTCCGACAAATCGATGTTCTTGGGCTTCGATATGCAAGGGCGCCTCTGGGTGGGAACCGACCGTGGCGCGGATATCTTCGATCAGACCCGCTGGAAACATCTGGGCCGCAGCGACGGCCTGATTTGGGACGATTGCAACAGTCAGGCGTTCCTGGCCAACGAAGATGGAGTGTGGATTGGTACCAGCCGCGGTTTGTCGCGCTATCAACCCCGCGCTGTGCCCCTTCCCGAGGTGCCGCCCACGGTGGTATTTACCTCCATCCGCTTCGGCGGCATGGAGTGGAACGGCGATTCCAATATTGAAATCCCCTACGGCTTCCGGACGCTCTCCGTACACTTCGCGGCGCTCACCTTCGCCCATGAGTCCGCCGTCACTTACCACTACAGCATCGGGGGCGCCGACGAAGAGACTACCGGCACCGATCTTACCTATCTGCCGGGGTCCGGCGTGCAGACATTGGAAGTGATGGCGCAGAACGCGCAGGGACGCTGGAGCCTGGAGCCGGCTCACATCGAATTCCGCGTAGCCACTCCCTGGTTCCTTTCCTGGTGGTTCCGCCTGGCCACCGTCCTGGTGACGCTGGTGATCGGCCGCTATATGTGGCAGCGCCGTACCTACCGCCTGGAAGCCGAGCGCCATCGTCTGGAACAGGCCGTTACCACCCGCACCCACGAACTCTCCATCGAAAAGGCCCGCGCTGAGCACGAAACCACCGTGGTGCATGAGCAAAAGGGTGAGATCGAGCGCCTGCTTGTGGAAGCCCAGCAGGCCAGCAAACTGAAGAGCGAGTTCCTCGCCAACATGAGCCACGAAATCCGCACTCCGATGAACGGGGTGCTGGGAATGACCGACATTGTTCTTAGCACCGATCTCGAGCCCGAACAGCGCGAATACCTGGAAGCCGCGCGCTTCTCGGCCGACTCCCTGCTGACCATCATCAACGACATTCTCGACTTCTCTAAGATCGAGGCCGGCCGGCTGGATTTGAACCCAATCGAATTTTCGCTACAGGAATGCCTGGAGGATTCGGCAAAAATCTTCACAGTCCCGCTGCGTTCGAAGAAGCTGGAATACAAGTGTGAAGTGGCGGACGACGTTCCCGCGCAGTTGATCGGAGACCCGGACCGGCTGCGGCAGGTCCTTCTTAATCTGGTGGGCAATGCCGTCAAGTTCACCGAAACAGGCACAATCTCAATCCACGTCCGCCGCGAAGGGGAGAACGCCAGCGGCGTTCTGCTGCACTTTGAGGTTCGCGACACCGGCATCGGCATCCCGGCGGATAAACGCAAGGTGATCTTTGAATCCTTCCGGCAAGTGGACGGCTCCACCACACGGCGCTACGGCGGCACGGGCCTGGGGCTCACCATCTGCTCCCGCCTGGTGGAACTGATGAGCGGATCCATCTGGGTGGAAAGCGAACTAGGAAAAGGTAGCCAGTTCCAATTCACGGCGCGCTTCGGACTCGTCTCCCGGACAGGCGACGATCTGGCAAACATGGCGCGCGCCATCACACCGCCAAGTGTTCCCACTGAGCGGCCAGCCACCGTGCTGCGCATCCTGTTGGCGGAAGACAACGTCATCAACCAGCGGCTGGCAACTCGTCTTTTGGAAAAGCGCGGCCATAAAGTGGACGTCACCGCCACTGGGCGGGAAGCACTGGAGAGGCTGCAGACGGGCCACTACGATGTTGTCTTGATGGACGTCCAGATGCCGGATATGGACGGCCTGCAGGCCACCTCACTCATCCGCGAGCGCGAAGCCCGCCTGGGCATGCACACGCCGATCATCGCACTGACTGCCCACACCATGAAAGGCGACCGCGAACGGTGCCTCAACGCCGGCATGGATGACTTCATCACCAAGCCTGTGAGCGCCGTGGAACTGATCGCGGCCGTGGAAGCTACAGCGGCGGCTACTTCTGCGCGGCCTGCATAGCGGCCATGCGAGCCTGCATGTCGCGCGTCAAGTGCGGCGTGATGCCCAGCAAGCGCTCCACCAGCATCAACTGCCCGCGATGGTGCATTTCGTGCTCCTTCACCGCGATCAACATGTCAAAGCGCGTGCGCGACGGCGGGCTGCCACCGGGAGGCATGCTCACCACTTGGCCCAGGAAGTCGTCGGAAAGGCCCTTAACCCAGCCTTCGAACTCGTCTCCCGCGGCGGCAAGACGCGCGATGATCTGCGCCTTCGTCATCGGCTCCTGCTCACTGGCCATCATCGGCCCCATCAGCGCCATGAAGCTGAAGCCCTCCAGTGTGGAAAGCACGTTGTCGCGATGAATCGCCAGCGCGAACTTGTGGACGTTTGAGATGTGGATCAGAGTCTGCGCGATGGTCCGCGAGCCCTCAGCGGGGCTAAAGCTGTACTTGTCTTCCGGAATTTCTTCAGCAATCTTCAGCGTGTTGTTACGGACAGTGCGGAAACTCGCCGCAATGTCTTTGGCTCCATAATGGTTCATAGGTCCTATTGTACCCGCGCTATGATGAAAGTTCGATGCGACATCCGGAAGAGCACACGGATACCGATCCGCACACCATGGAAGTGTGGCGGGAACTGCTACGCAGGAAAACTCCTGGAGAACGCATCGATGCGGCGCTACAACTTAGCGAATTCGCTCTACGTATGAATGAAGCGGGCGTCCGCGCAGCGTATCCTGAAGCATCCGAGCAGGAAGTCCGCATCCGCGCCGCCGCCCGCCATCTGCCGCGCGAACTTGTGCTCGCCGCCTACGGCTGGGTCCCCGACGATAATGACCACCTCTGACGCCCTGGAGCGGATACTCTCGGTCATGGATCGAATGGAGATCCCCTACCTGATTGGTGGCTCGGTAGCCAGTTCCGCGCACGGCATCCCGCGCTCGACAATGGACGTCGATTTCGTCGCCGATCTGCGGCGTGATCAAGTCGACGAGTTCGCTGGCCTATTGGGGGCTGAGTTTTACCTCGATCCGGTTACGGCCCGCGACGCAATTGAGCGGCAGCGTTCCTTCAACATCATCCACACTGCGACGGTCTACAAGTTCGACATCTTTCCACTCAAGCAGGACGCCTATAGTCGTGCCTCTTTCGAGCGGAGGAAATTCATGGACGTTCGGACTTTCGGTGATCCAATCGAATGCGCGGTGGCGACTGCGGAAGACACCATTTTGCGAAAATTGGAGTGGTATCTCGCAGGCGGCCAGTCTTCGGAGCGGCAATGGCAAGACGTGCGGGGCGTGCTGCGGCCCAATCGCAAGACTCTGGACTACGAGTACATGCACCACTGGGCACGTTTTCTCAAAGTCGACGACCTGCTGGAAGAACTGCTGAACGAAGACCTGCGCTAAACTCCAAAACGGTGGCCACCGCGTTAGAATCAAAGTTCCCATGGAAATTGAGAAGGTCTATGAACCCCAGCGGTTTGAACCGCATTGGGCGGCCCGCTGGGTCAATGAAGAAATGTTCCGCGTTGAGGCGGAGCCTGGCACGCCTTACTTTTCGCTGGCGATCCCGCCGCCGAACGTCACTGGCTCGCTTCACATGGGCCACATGTTCGAGCACGCCATCATCGACGCGCTGATCCGCTGGCATCGCATGCGCGGCGAGCGCACTCTGTGGGTTCCCGGTACCGATCACGCGGGCATCGCGACGGAGCTGATGGTTGATCGCCAGTTGCAGGCCGAAGAGGGCAAATCCAAGCGCGACATCCCGCGCGAGGAGTTCCTGGAACGCGTCTGGAAGTGGAAAGAGAAAAACGGAGGACGCATCGTCGAACAGATGAAGGCGTCCGGCGTGAGCTGCGATTGGTCGCGCGAACGCTTCACCATGGACCCGGGCCTTTCCCGCGCGGTCCGCGAAGTGTTCGTGCGGCTCTATGAAAAAGGCCTGATCTATCGCGGTGACTACATGCTCAACTGGTGCCCCCGGTGCCAGACCGTGCTGAGTGACCTGGAAGTAGAACACGAAGACAAAGACGGCAGCTTGTGGCACATCCGCTACGCTCCCGGACTTGTCGTGGCGACCACGCGGCCGGAGACGATGCTAGGTGATACCGCCGTCGCCATCAATCCCGAAGATCCACGCGCGGCGACGTTGGGCGGCACGAAAGTCTCACTGCCGTTGACGGACCGCGAGATCCCGGTGATCCTCGACAACATGGCGGAGCTGGGCTTCGGCACCGGTGCTGTGAAGATTACTCCTGCGCACGATCCAAACGACTTCGAGGCGGGCAAGCGCCACGGGCTCGCGAGCATCCAAGTCATCGGCGAGGACGGCAAGATGACGGCGGCTGCAGGGGCATTCGCCGGCATGGAGCGCTTTGAGGCTCGCAAGGCTGTGGTGGCGAAATTGGAAGAACTGGGCGTGCTCGAAAAGATCGAGCCGCACAAGCTGTCGATCGGCCAGTGCCATCGCTGCCGCACCGTGGTCGAACCGCTGGTGTCCACGCAGTGGTGGATGAAGATGAAGCCCTTGGCTGAGCCCGCGATTGCGGCGGTGCGCGACGGGCGCATCACCTTCGTGCCGGAGAACTGGGGCAAGACTTACTTCCATTGGATGGAAAACATCCGCGATTGGTGCATCTCACGCCAGCTGTGGTGGGGTCATCGCATCCCTGCGTGGCATTGCGCGGCGTGCAGCGAGGTGACCGTCGCGCGCGAAGATCCCACCGAGTGTTGCAAGTGTGGGTCAAAGGATCTAAAGCAGGACCGCGACGTGCTCGATACGTGGTTTTCGAGCGGCCTGTGGCCGTTTTCAACGCTCGGCTGGCCGGACGAAACTGCGGACCTCAAGGCATTCTATCCAACGTCACTCCTCGTCACCGGCTTCGACATCATCTTCTTCTGGGCCGCGCGCATGGTGATGTTCGGCATGGAGATCATGGGCGATGTGCCGTTCCGCCAGATCCACATTCACGGACTGGTGCGTGACGCCGACCGGCAGAAGATGTCCAAGACCAAGGGCAACGTGATCGACCCGCTAGTGCTCAACGAGAAGTACGGCACTGACGCCGTGCGTTTCGCGTTGCTGGTGAGCGCGGCTCCCGGCGGTGACATCGCGTTGAGTGAGACTCGCATTGACGCCGAGCGAGCCTTCGCCAACAAGATCTGGAACGCGTCGCGGTTGTTGTTCTCGAAGCCCAAGGAAGGCTCGGGTGCGCCGGTTTCGCTGGCCGACCGCTGGATCGCGCATCGCTTGAATGAGGCCGCGGCGGCGGCGAACCGGTGTTTTGAGCAGCACCGTTACGATCAGACGGCGGAGACGTTGTATCACTTCTGGTGGGGCGACTTCTGCGACTGGTATCTGGAACTGAAGAAGCTCGACGAAGATTGGAGCTTCGCGTACGTTGTCTATGAGCAGGCCCTGCGGCTGCTGCATCCGTTGATGCCGTTCATCACGGAAGAGTTGTGGCAGCGCCTCGAGTTGGGTGGCAAAACGATCGCGATGGAGCGTTATCCGCTCGGCGACAGTGCGCCCGATCCGGCGGCGGAAGAAGAGATGGCCGCGGTGCAGGCGATCATCACTGATGCGCGCACACAACGCGCCGATGCGAACGTGGACCCCAAACAAACGGTGGACGCAATCTTGTCGGCTACGGGAGACCGGCTCGCAGTAGCGCAGCGCAACGTGGATGCGATCTCGCGCCTCGCGCGCGTGAAGCTCGAATTCCGCGATGAAGATCCATACCGGCTGAAGCTCGCTCTCAAAGTAGACCGCGCGAAGGTCGAGAAGGAAATCGCTGACCTCGAAAAAATCATCGCCAACTCGCAGAAACAGCTGTCGAACGAGGGCTTCATGTCCAAGGCTCCGCAGAAAATCACCGACGGCATGCGCGCCAAGCAGGCGGAATACGAGGCGCAGGTAGCGAAGCTGCGCACCGCGCTGTCGGAATGATCGAGTGGTTTTCTACTCTCGATTCCACCATGCTAGAAGCGCGGCGCGATCCGCAGCTTGGGCGCGTCATCGTCGCCGATGAACAAACTGCGGGCATGGGGCGGATGGGCCGCGTGTGGCACTCACCACCCGGCGAAGGGTTGTATGTTTCCATCGTGATGCACCCGTCCCCGCTGCTGACTCTGGCCCTCGGGCTAGCCGTGCGCAGTGTGATCGGCGAGCCCGCCGATCTGCGCTGGCCCAACGACGTACTTCTGGGCGAGCGCAAAGTCGCGGGCATCCTCGCGCAAACCGAAGGCGAGGTGGTGATCGCCGGCATCGGCATCAACGTCGCGCAGAGCAGTTTCCCGGACGGCCTCGATACGCCCGCGACATCACTTTCGCTTGAAGGAATCCCCACAACACGCGAAGAAGTGCTGACCGCATTGGTTCCCGCAGTGGAGCGCTTCTGCGTCCTGCCCTCCGAGGAAATCCGCCGCCAATTCGAGCAGGCCTCAAGCTACGCCATAGGACGCCGCGTCCGCGCAGGGGACCGCGAGGGCGTCACGTGCGGACTCGATTCCCAAGGGTTTCTCCGATTGCGCGAAGACAACGGATCAGAGACCATGATTCTTGCCGGCGGAGTCCGGCCCATCTAGGGATGCCGGAGGCATCGAACATCAAGCAATGTTACTAGCTCTAGACGTCGGCAACACCAACATCACCATCGGAGCCTTCGACGGCCCCCAACTCGCGGGCCGCTGGCGCCTCCGCACCATCCGCGAACAGACCGCCGACGAGTGGGGCATTCTCCTCCGCAACCTCTTTACGCTCGCCGGCCTCGACCTCACCCGCGTCCATGGCGTCATCATCTCGAGCGTGGTCCCCGCCGTCGACCAGCCGCTCGAAGCCATGTCGAGGCGCTACTTCGACCGCCAGCCGATGTTCGTCAACGCGTCCACCAATCTCGGCATCGCCGTCCACTACGACAACCCCCGCGACGTCGGCGCAGACCGCCTTGTGAACTCCGTCGCCGCCCGCGCCAAATACGGGGCCCCCTGCATCGTGGTCGACCTGGGCACCACCATCAACTTCGACATCGTTGGGCCCACCGGCGACTTCCTCGGCGGCGTCATCTGCCCCGGCATCGGCATGTCCATTTCCGGCCTGTTCGCGAAAACCGCGCGCCTCCCCATGGTCGATTTCCGCGAACCCGAAAAACTCATCGGGTCCAACACCGTCGGCAGCATTACCAGCGGCCTCTACTACGGCTTCATCGGCATGATCGACGGCCTCACCGAACGCATGATCGCCGAGCTTGGCCCCGCGACGAAAGTAGTCGCCACCGGCGGCCAAGGCGAAGCTATCACAAAGGCGTCGCGCTTCGTCAAGATCTACGACGAGGATCTCACGCTAGACGGCCTGCGCCTGATCTGGGACCGCGCTAAGTGACCGAGAACTACTTCAACTACTTCACCGAAATCGAGGAGCATTTCCAGCACGCCCGAGGCACTGGCCTGTTTCTCTTGTCGCCCATCGACTGGGCGTTGATCGAGGCGTGGAAGAACAGCGGCATTCCGCTAGAAGCCGTCCTGCACGGCATCGACGTCGCGTTCGAGAAGTGGCGCGCCCGTCCTCCGAGAGCGCGCATCCATCAGGTGAACTCGCTAGCGTATTGCACGCAAGCCATCGTAGCCGAAGCCCAAGCCATGGCCGACGGCAAGCCCACGCGCAAGGAAGCCCCCGCCCCGTTCCCCGACGCCGACCTCTCCGCCTACCTGCAACGCAACGCATCCGCTCTACGCGACGCCGGCCACGCTGACCTAGCCGACTCCGTCGCCGCGCTCGATTGCGAAGCCACGCGCAGCAACCTCGAAGAGATGGAGCAGTGGCTCACGTCCATCGAAGAAAAGATGATCGCCCGCATCCGAGCCAGCGCGAGCGACGAGCAGCTAGTGGAAGCCCGCCAAGTGCTCGACCGGCAGTTGAAGCCCTACCGAGGCAAGATGAACACCGAACAACTCGCCATGCTCGAGCGTCAGTTCCTGGACCGCCGTTTGCTGGAGACCGCGAAGCTCCCGCGGTTGAGTTTGTTTTACCTAGCGATGTAGTGATTTGACGGGCAAGACTACTCTCGCCGCGCGAAGTTTTGAAACAGTTTGCACTAAGTAGACAACGGTCGTTCCGACCAGACCCTCTAGTCTGCGGGCTTGCTGGTTACTTCACTTGCTTGCAACTGCCGAGCCTGCTTCTTCTTTTCCTGGGGCATCACACGAAGGAATGGAATAGGCGGTGGAGGTATGTGCATCCGGACTGTGCTGTTTTGGACAAATTCCCGAAAGAACGGCCAGCAATTGAAGACGACATTCCCCTTGTGGAATGCCTCGATTTGCGTCTCCGTTGGAACGAAGTCGGGCTTGAGGTGATACGAGGCTTCAAGTTTGCATGCCACTTTGACGAGGTCCTTCGGTTTCTCCTCTAGACCGGAGGTGCGTGCTATGAACTCGAAATCAATGGCGAAAATGATTGATCCTTCTTTACGACTTACCTCTGCCGCACGAAACTTCACCTGAGTTTCGACCTCCATGCCCAGGTCATCAGGCGACGCACTCCAAAGCTGTGCCTCCGCCAACCTGATCTCGTCAATTGCGGCATTGACATTCAGAATCAAGGACTGCCGGACAGCTTCCTCACTCTGTTTGATAAACATTGTTCGTTCAAGTTTCCTATCTATGCAGCATGAGCCGTCTCACTAAACGGCTCACACACTGCGGGAAGGGCCGAAAATGCCCCTTCCCCGGTCGGGATCTGCCAGTCAGCCGCCCAAGAATGTGCATAGGAACCGCGAATAGGCACAGGTGCCTTGTACGTGAGGGTCTGGTGAGCAGCCGGATTTGCCTGGACGGCTCTAATGTCAACCTTGTGTCCAAGGGCGAACGCAAAATCCGCGAATGTATGCAAAGTCATGTTTCGGGCGCCACTCAAGACTTGGGTAACATAGGCCTTACTCTTCCCGATCCTCTTTGCAAGTTCAGCTCTCGGAATACCTTCCTGTTTCAACAGGGTACAAATCATCTCCGTCGCCTCAAACGCGAGCGACTCTTGTTCGAACACTCGACGGTGCTCATATTCTTGAACAAATTCTTCAAATTTGGTCTTAGGCATTGTTGGCCTCTCTGTCAAAACTGTCATCATGAGCGTGCCTTCGCTTCCCGCTTCTGCCGTTCCGCATCCTCTCCAGCAATCCGGCGGGCCCGAGCAATCTCCTGCGGCGGTATGGGGCCAGTCTTCTTGAGGAATCCATGCGTGATGATCATAGCGTTCCCTTGTCTGAAGCAAGGCATGCGTATCTGGAAATCCTTGAATTCAAAGAATTCTGTTTCCTCTATCCGCTTGAACTTCGTTTTATTGTTGATCCAGCCATGGTCCCCTAGCCACTGAAAGAGTTTATTCAGCTTGGCCTTATCTCGGAGTGACTGCGCGTTGTAAAAGTCCAAACCAGGACAGCCGTTGGAGGCGAGCGCATACTCGACGGTGAGGCGCGATCCGTTGTAGGCTTGAGGCCTTCCCATTCACGTTTTGAAGTTAACATATATATTAACTCATTGCAAGGGAATAACTCAACCCCTAGATATAGCGTCCATGCTTGGAGAGACCCCTCGGTATGGGCCGCAGTGGCACTTTCCCGGCGAGACTCTTGACGGAAAATCCGCGCCGTGTTCCCTGACAGCGGCGCGGATCGGATTACTCAGTTTGAAGAACTCGCGGAGCGTTAGGTGTTGCGGTAATTATCCCGAGCCACCTCAGCGTACGGGACCGGGCTCACGATCGCGCGGATTTCCACTTGCTTGTGGCTCTCCACCGTCGGGCGCTCGCCGCTGCCGGGTTGCTGGCCCCACACGAACGTGACCTGCTCGCCGGGATGCGCGAACTCGTTGTCCAGGATCGCCAGCGTCAGCATCTTGCCTTCGTTGCTGCTGTAGCCGACCCACGTGGACACGCCGATGGTCTTGCCGTTCTTAGTCACCTTGTCATACGGCCACGTGGAGTACACGGCCGAGGGGAACTCCATGAACTTCGCGCGCTCGCCCTTGTCGAAGATCGTGCCGATCACGTTCTTCATGACGTCTTCTTCGTTGAGCGCCAAGGTCACCTTGGTCCGCTTGGAAGCCTGGGCGATCTTTTCCAGGGCTTCGCGGCCGATGAAGTCGTGGTCGAACTTCACCATACCGCCGTAGCCGAGGTCGTAGGGCGTGAAGTAGTAATCTTCGATGTTCTCCGAATAGAAGCTGCCGCCCAGCGAGCCGATGCCTTCGTAGGCGTCATCTCCCAGCCACTCGCGGAACGCCTTCATCTTCTCGCCGGTGTAGATGGCGGGGAGCGGCGAAGGAATCCAGCCGGACTCCAGCGTGTTCGACGAATACGCGCGCGAACCGGAGAGGCGCAGACCCAGGTCCTTGCCCGCTTCGACCAACGCGTCCTTGACGATCTCGCCATCCGCCGCCGGTCCAAACAACTCATAACCAGGCTGGCCGACCATGCCGTGGCGCAAGGCGCTGACTTTTTTGCCGGCGATGGTGAAGGTGTCCATCTGGAAGAACTTTACTTCAGGCACGGGACCGCCCAGTGCCTTCTCCATCAACTGCTGCGCGTTCGGACCCTGCACCTGATAGCGGTAGGTCTGGCGGACGATGGGTCCCTTCTGCGCCGCCGCGCGTTCGTCGCGCGTGCACTTCGCGTTGTAGCCGCCGGTTTCGCAGTGATACTGCACCCAGTTGTGGATGGATGGACGACCGACCAGGTTGTAGGTATCGTCACCGAGGCCGAACAGAATCACGTCGCCGATGACGTAGCCGTCATAGTTGCACGCGACAAACTGCTTCGCCTTGTTCGCGCCGAAATTCTTGAACGTGTTGATGCCCAAGGCGGACAGCAGCTTCAGCGCGTCCGGGCCCTTCACGTACATGTCGGACATGTGATAGCTCTGGTTGAACAACACGCAGGTCTTCTGCCAGCTGCGCTGCTCGTCACGCCAATTGGTGTACTCGGGCGAGACCACGGGGTACACGTAAGGGCCAATCGGCGAGTTGCGCAGTAGCTTTACTGCTCCGCCCTTTTGCTGCAAGAGAGATTCTAGTGACATATTTTGTCAGTGTAACATCCCTCCTATGCCGAACGGCCAACGCAGGCCAACGCGTGAACTTCGGGTGGTGTAAACTGAAGGCGTAAGCTGGAGGTGCGTCTTCTCGAGTAACCTGCTCTCGCCTGAGAGTCGTTTTCGGTGGACAGCTGGCGCGGGTGTTACTCACGCCATGTCAAGGGCGAGTCATCGTCTTTTGAACCTGATTTTTCCTGATGATTGCCACGTGTGTGGCGAAGCTCTGCTCGAATTTTCGCGCGTGCCGGTCTGCTCGCGTTGCCTCTCGGCACCCACGCCATTTGAGGCCGAATTCTACTGCGTCTCCTGCAAGACTCCTTTTGTGAACCGGGCTCCTTTGGATGAAGCGGGGCAGTGCGCGTTGTGCCGGCTCGGGACCAAGGGTTTCGACGCCGCCTATACCTACGGTTCCTACGAAGGAACCTTGCGGCAGCTGGTGCATCTATTCAAGTACGGGAAGATGGAGCCCCTGGCTGCCGACTTCGGAGCAATGCTGGCGCGCGCGCTGCCTCGGGAGCTGGCTGTGGATGTCGTCGTGCCGATGCCGCTGCACTGGTGGAAGCGCTGGCAGCGCGGGTTCAATCAATCCGAGTTGCTGGCCCGCGAGATCGGACGGCGCTGGAACATTCCCGTGCGCAACGCCGCGCGGCGCAAGAGAAATACAAGTGCCCAGGCGGGCCTCACCAACGCCAAACGCCGGGCCAATGTTGAAGGAGCTTTTGAGATTCGCGGCCGGCTGGACGGGAAACACGTCCTGCTGGTCGACGACGTATTGACAACGGGCGCCACGGCATCGGCATGCGGGCGCGCGTTGAAACGGGCCGGTGCTGCCCGCGTGACCCTGCTCACGTTGGCCAGAACAGACCGGCGGACTGCGATTGACTTGAACACGCTGAGGGCTCACGCATGATTGCACTGCAGCAACAAAAAGACCGCTTGCATCGTCCTGTTCTTGTTTTGAACGCCAGCTATGAACCAATTAACGTCTGCGCCGCTCGCCGCGCGTTGGTGCTGGTGTTGAAGGGCGTAGCGTCCACCGAAGAGCATTCGGCGGGACACTTGCGTTCGGCGCGCCGCGATGTGCCCGTGCCCAGCGTGATCCGCTTGCTGGAATACCGCCGCATGCCGCACCAGACCCGTGCTCTCTCGCGGAAAAACATCCTGATGCGGGACCGCTACACCTGCCAGTATTGCCTGAAGACACTCAACTCCGGCGAACTGACGCTGGACCACGTGGTGCCGCGTTCGCGCCGTGGGGAGTCCTCGTGGGAAAACTTGGTCGCCTGCTGCCACCCCTGCAACAATCGCAAGGGCAGCCGGACTCCTGAGGAAGCCGGGCTAACGCTGGCGCGTATGCCCAAGCCGTTCAGCCTGCATACCAGCAGGCACCTGATGCGATTGCTCGGTAAGAGCGACGATCAGTGGCGCAAGTATCTGTTCTACTAGAGCGGCCGGGAAATCACGCAGGCGTTGATCCCGCCGATCCCCATGGAAAGCTTGCCAGTCAGCCCGGGCGGAATATCGCACGCTGTGTTGAACACGAAGTTCTGGTGCATCCCGCCGATGGTGGTGTTGAGTTCGGAGCGCACCAGCGGCGTCGGGAACAGGTGGCCTTCGGCGTAACCCAAATACTGCGCGGTGAGTTCCCATCCGCCGCCCGCGCTCATGCCGTGACCAAAGGTGCCTTTTCGAGCCGTAACCAACAACGAATCGGGGAACATGGACCGCAACGTGGTCATCTCAGCATAATCGCCGGGTGTGGCCGTGGCGTGCAGGTCCCAGGTGCCGATGTCGTCCGGTCCCACGCCCGCGTTGTGCATAGCCTCTGTCATCGCGGCGCGCGGCCCGCCCGGCGAAGGGGTGATGATGTGGTCCGCGTCCGACGTGACGCCCACGCCAACGGGCTCCATACCGAGCGGCTTGAACCCGCGGGCCTGCATGTATTCCATATCGCCCACGATCCACACCACGGACCCACCCGCCACATGCGTGCCCTGCAACCGCGTAAGCGGCGCGGATAGATTGCGGTCCGCCGAGAGCACGCGTGCGTTGTAAAACGATCCAACGGTTAGCGGATGCGGCGGCGGATCGGTCGCGCCGATCACCACTGCCTTCGCCTCGCCCGACTGGATCGCGCTCATCGCCAAGCGCAGCGCCACTCCGAACGTAGAGCACGCGGCCACGGGCGCGAATGCCATGCCGGTGATCTTCCCTAGAATAGAAATCTGCGCCGCGGGCGTGTTGTGAATGTTCCAGATGAGCTTTGCGGAAACATTCCACGGAGGTTCGGGAGCGCTCCATTTCTCCTGCAGCCGGACGCGGCTCTTTTCCTTCTCGCGGATGGCGTGGAGCTTGCCAGCCTCGATGCCGCCCTCAATTGCCAAGCCGTCGATTTTCGCGAGTTCGTCCAGGTATTCCTGCAGCCCAGCTTCGCGCCCCGCCCAAAACTTATCCCACTGCTGCTGCGATTCGTACAAAGCAACACTGGCGTCGTGGATGGTGTGCAGGCTGCCCAACCCCGTGCCGACGTACACGTGCGCCTGACCCTTCAATTCCTGCAACACCTGTTCCAAGCCAGGATTCTGTGCCAAGGATTGAATGAACGCCCCCACGGCATAGAGGGATGGGTAGTCCATCTTGTCCACCAAACGCTGGAAATGCCGCGGCGCGAATCGCTCCCCCACCCAACCGTGATAATCCGCAAAGTCGAACTCCGGGGTGCCCACAAGGAAGTTGTCTGGTCCAAAGCCGTTGAAGGGCGCAAGCCAGCTATCCGAGGAAGTCAGATTGCGGCGGAAGGTTTCAATGTTAGGCGACTTCGGCGCGACGATGCCCCAGCCGAAGACCCCGATTCGTTTTTGCATTGGTGAATCTTCAACTGTAGCAAGCGGATTAACGACGGGGCAAAGTCTCGCGATACTCGGGATACATGGTGGCGGCTCCGCCCAGCGCCGCCTCGCGCGGGATGCCGCTCTGCTTTGCGAATTCGTCCAGGAACGGATTTTCTCCCGGCGTGAAACTCTGTACGCGATCGCGGAGATGCCAGGGTGCCTCTTCCACGTACTCGCAGGGGTAGAGCCAGTTGGACAGCAAATTGGTGCCCTGCGTTTCCAGGCCTGCTGTCAGGCTGAGCACGAAATCCTGACTCTTGATGAGCGGCTCTTCCAGATAGTCGGGGTCGGTGACGATGCTGACGTGCGTCAGGTGGTCAGCGTGGCGGATGAAGTGTTCGGTCAGCGTGATGCGGTCGCTCGAAGGCAGGCCGTTGCGGCGGTGCCAGCCCTGCTTGATGTGCGTGGTGTAGACCGTCAGCACGTTGCCTTGCCATTCGCCGGTGGAGAACCCCATCCAGGTGTGCGGATAGTGGTCCGGCGGGTGCGGGCGGCCATCCAGGTAGATGGTGCGGTTCTGCTCGTAGTTGTTGATGTACTGGCGCTGCGCAACAATGTTTTGCGTTTGCAGATCGCGCTCATCCCACACGCGCAGCAACAGAGGGCCGCGGTAAATGTAGGCCGCGGTGTGGACCTGGCATTGGTGCTCTTGGGCCGTGAGCCGGTCCGGGTCCCAGGCCAGCGCCCATTTGCGCGCTGCATCGTTAACGGGCAAGCCAACAAAATCGGCGAGCGCGGGGCCGGGGATGCGCTCCGGTTGGTCTTCGTGAAATACCGGCACCCATACTCCAGAGAGGTCCAGTTGCGCTGAAGCGGGGAGCACCGTGGCCAGAAGAATCGCGGCTAGGGTCTTCATACAGGTCGATTGGACCACATTTTGCCGCCCGATGCGCGAGGTACCGCCGAAGCAGCACCTCGCGTCCCCCGCCACCGGTGATCCGGCCCGTCGGAGTTGGACCGGATATGGGAGAGGATGCATCGCTCAGGCGAACGTTTCAACCATGCAAATATGGAGTTAGATTACGCAATTGCATGGTTATCAGAAATCCATGTACTCTCGGCGCATAGAATCAAAGGTTTGGGACCGCCTGAGGCACATTCCCGCCGTCGCCCTGCTTGGCCCCCGCCAAGCGGGAAAGACTACGCTTGCTCATGCAGTGACGGGCGCCAGAGGCAATTTTTACCTAGACTTAGAGTCCCCTGCCGACCGGGAGAAGCTCGGCGACGGCCTAGCCTACCTTACGGCCCACGAGGATGACCTAGTAATCCTGGATGAGGTGCAGCGGGTGCCAGAGCTGTTTCAAACCCTGCGAGGCCTCATTGACCAGGGTCGGCGTCGGGGCAAGCGCTCTGGCCGATTCCTGTTGCTGGGCTCGGCTTCGTCCGATTTGTTCCGCCAGTCCGAGACTCTTGCCGGGCGCATTTCTTACCTGGAGCTGGGACCGCTCGACGTGCTGGAGTTGCCGCCGGAGAATCACACTAAACTTTGGGTGCGAGGCGGATTTCCGGACGCTTTCAGCACGCCGGACGACGCTGGCAGCATGACTTGGCGGGAGGACTTCATCCGCACGTACCTGGAGCGCGACATTCCGCAATTCGGCTTGCGCATTCCGGCGACAACGCTGCTGCGCTTTTGGACCATGCTCGCGCACGTGCAGGGCGGCCTATTCAACGCAGCGCAACTCGCCCGGGGGCTCGCCGTGGACGGGAAGACCGTAGCCCGCTATCTCGACTTGCTGGTCGACCTGATGTTAGTGCGCCGCTTGCAGCCGTATCAAACCAACGCAGGCAAGCGGCTGATCAAAGCCCCAAAGGTCTACATCCGCGATAGCGGCGTGGTGCATTCGCTGCTGCGCATCCGCGACTACGATGACCTGCTGGGGCACCCGGTGTGCGGAGATAGCTGGGAGGGATTCGTCATCGAGAATCTACTCCGTGTGGCACCTCCGCAAACCGCAGCCCTGTTCTACCGTACGGCCGCCGGGGCGGAGGTGGACCTGGTGCTGGAGATGCCGGGGCACGGCCTGTGGGCAATCGACATCAAACGCGGCCAATCCTCGCGGCCGGAGAAGGGCTTCTACGCCGGTTGCGAGGACCTGAAGGCCACACAGCGCTTCATGGTGAACTCTGGCACGGAGCGTTACCCCATCCGCCACAACACCGAAGCCATCGGGCTGTACGAATTGGCGGGAATGCTGAACAAGCTTGGCTAGCTCCGTGCTACCCTAGATGAGTTATGGCAATTCCCAACGTAAAGCGCTACCGCATCAGCAGCCCGGACGGGGCTCTGTCCGCCACCTTGATGGCTGTTCTTCCCAAGGATGTCGACGTCAACGCCTATTTGTCCGACGCCGCCAAGCGGTTTGACTGGAAGGCGCACAGTGAAGCGATGCAGAAGCAGTTCAAGGTCCGCGTCGGTCAGCAGAAACAGAAGAAGGCGAAGTAAGCCGCTTCCGTTCTTTCCAACTTATTTCAGACGGGCCTCGAGTGTCCGCAGACTGCGAAGGCAGATCTGCGCGACCTCGGGGTCATTGTCGTCTTTCAACCCCACCACATACTGCACGCTGTCTTGCTGACCGCTCTCCGCCAGGATCTGACAGATGCCGGTCTTCTCGTCCTTGGTGGCACGGGCGATGCTTGGGTAGAGCGTCAGCCGTGCGGCGGACTCGCGGGTCAGTTCCGTTAGGTACGCCAGGGCCACGCTGCGGAACATTGCCCGGTTGAGTCCGTTGGCAATGAGGTAGCGGAAGGGGCTGAAGTCGTTGATCTCCAAGCGACCGAGTGAAGCCAGCGCAAAGGCCATGGACAAGCGCGGGCCGAACTCGCGCTCGGCTTCAAAGGCCTGGTTCAAGCGCTCGGCGTCGCCGGGATTCCTGATGCGCGCGAGGCCTTCGGCGGCGGAGCCACGGAGGTAGGGGTCTCGCTCTGCCAGGAAGCGGAGGAAAATGCCGCGGTCCGCGGGGTCGGCGATCATGGCGAGCGCGTCGCCGGCCTCTCGCAGAATGCGCGGCGTGGGTTTGTCGTCGATCACGGTGCGGATGGCGGGGGCGGCCTGCTTAGCCCGGAGGATGCCGCTCGCGCGAAGGGCGGCGGTCTGGATTTTTTCGTTGAGGTCGCGCACGAGGAAGGCAACGCTTGCGCCCGCGTTGGGGTCACGGATCTTCTGGATGGCGACCAATGATTCGTACATCAGCTGGTCGTCTTTTGAATAGAGGGCTTCGCTGAGTTGCGGGATCGCCGACCTTGCGCGGAAGATGCCGAGCGCCCGGGCGGCATTGGCTCGGGATTCGAGGCTCTTCGATTTTGCCAGCACGTCGGTGGCGGCGGCGATGGCCTCGGGAGCGACGTTGACGTAGCCGTCGATGACGAGGTCTCCGGGTTCGTTGAACTTTACTTTGAGTGCATCGCCAGAGCGCGTCGTGGTGCGCGCGATCCCGGACTTCAGGTAGCCGGGGACGAAAATGTTGATGAGTCCATCGATGGCGTTGATCTGGACTTCCGGGTCGGCGTCCGAGGTGAGGCGGACGAGCGAAGGCAGGGTGCGGGGGCCGCCGATGTCGTTGAGGCGTTTCGCCGCTTCCACGCGGACCTCGGCGGCGGGGTCGGGGATGTAGGCCGCGATGCCGGCGATGCCTTCGATGCCGAGCTTGCCCAACTCGCGGACCGCGCGCGAGCGCTCCTTGGGGTCGGTGGCAGGCTGCGCTACTAACAGCGTGACGCTTAGGACGGAAATCGTTAGGAGTCTCACCGTTTGTATTCTAGCGCGGTGCTCATGGAAAACGGCGGCTCAGGTCGGAGGTGCCTGAGCCGCCGTGGGGTTCCCGGTTTCTCCGCGAGCATCGGGGAGAAGGTGACTGCGTCCGGGACCCGAACTTAGTCGAGCCGTAGCTGGTTCGTTACCGAGAAAGCACCGGGAAGCGACTGGAGCCGGTTGTACGCAAGCGTGCGGTCCAGCTCATTGTTCACCACGCCCGCCAAGGTGATGTTGCCGTTCTTCACCAGAATGCGGATCGGAGGCCGCGCATTGATCGCATAGCGGCTCAGCGCGGGGTACCCGAAGATTGCGTTGTAGGCGCGGATGCGGATGCCGTTGTCGAACGGAGATAGCGGCAGCACTTCTATCTTGTCATCCACACGCGTCACACCGGCGACGTCCTTCACCGCGCTCACGGCGGCATTGCGCACGTAGTACTGCATCACTTGACCGCTGAGGGTTACCGCTCCGGAATCATCCAACGTGAACGATAGGTCATCGAATACGCCGTAGTAGGCGAGCTTGTTAATCGCCTGCCGAACGTTGCTTTCCAGCGCGGCGTTGGGGGCGGGTGTTCCATGGGATGCGAAACCGGGGACCGCCAACAGGGCGGCGGCGAAAAGCGTTGAAATCGCGTGTCTGTTTTTCATGGGTGTCCAGTGTCTCCTTCTGCTGCATTGGACGCCGTGATGCAGTGCTTGGTTGCAGGAATCATCCAGGTAGGCGTCCATTCATCAGTCGATATATGTACGCAAGAATTTCTGCGACCGCGCGATAAAGGTGAGCGGGAATCTCTTGACCCACGTCGACCGACTTGTACAGCGCGCGCGCAAGCGGCGGGTTTTCGACAATTGGAATCTGATGCTCGCGCGCGCGTTCGCGGATGCGCGCGGCCAGGAAGTTTTTGCCCTTGGCCACCACGCGCGGAGCCGAGCCTTCGCCCGGAGTGCCCGGAAGTGCGTAGCGGATCGCCACCGCGTAGTGCGTCGGATTGACGACGATGGCGGTGGCCTTGGCAACCTCCTGCATCATCTGCTTGCGCGCCATGTCGCGCTGAATGCGGCGCACGCGGGCCTTGATCTGCGGGTTGCCTTCGGATTCTTTCGACTCTTCGCGGATGTCCTGCTTCGACATCTTGAGCTGCTTGGTGTAGCGGTGCCGCTGCCACAGCAGGTCGATGACACCGATCAGCAGAAACAATCCCGCGGCCCGCCACAGCAGCGTTTCGAGCGTCAGTCCAACTCGCGCGAGGGCCGAGCGGGGATGCAGCCACGGCAGCTCCATGAACGAGTTCAAGTTCTCCGTGAGTTCGTAGTACAGCACCACGCCGACCAGCGGCAGCAGCAAGAGGGCCTGGAAAAGACCGGCATATTCTGCGTCGGCAAGCCCGTGATTTTCGTGAGCGGATTCAGGCGCTTCAAGTCGGGCGCGAGCTTGGCGAACGAAATGCCGAGCTTCGTGCTGCCCAGCTGAATCGCGATCACGAGCACCGCGAGTCCGAAGCCGCCGAAGATCAGCGGCACCAGATCAGGCGCGATGAGCGTGCGCGCCAACGTCACGAATTGCTGCTGTGTGAGCGAAGTGGTGAATGCGAGCGCCAGCAGGTGCCGCGTGAGCCGGATGAGCCGCGCTAGAAAATCGCCGCTGAACATCGAGATCAGCACCACGACGCCGGCGAAGTGGACCGCTCCCACGAACTCGCGGCTGGCCGGGAAATTGCCTTCCTTGCGTGCCCGGTCCAGCCGCCGTTGTGTAGGCTTTTCTGTTTGCTCGCCGCCGCTCGCCATACTACCCCAACAACCGCCAGATGGAGGCCATGGTGCGCTCGGCCGCGGTGGAGAAAATGCGCGGCAGCATCGGCGCGAGCGCAGCCAGGATGATCAGTGCCGTCAGCATCTTCGCGGGAAACGCCAGCGAAAGTAGCTGCAACTGCTGTTGCATCCGGCCGAGCAGCGCGAGCGCCAAGTCGATCAGCAGCAGGATCGCGGCCACCGGCAGCGCCAGCCGCACCCCGGTGACCAGCATGTTGCCACCGAGCCGCACAATCCCATCTAGGCTCGCCGCGGAGGGAGCCCAGGAGCCTGCGGGAAAACGGACGAAGCTCGCCGCCAGGATGCGGATTATCTCGCGATCAAAGCCCATGATAAAGAACAGCCAGCCCGTGGTGAGCATAAGCATCACTTGGAGCACGCTCGAATCGGCCTGACTCGTCGGGTCGATGGTGAGTGCATAGCCATAGCCCGCCTGCAACCCGACAATCTGCATCGCCAGCTGGAACCCTTCCAAGAGGAAGGCGACCGCGAGTCCCACGGCCAGGCCTAGGCCTGCTTCCGAAAACGTCCAGATCAGGATCTGCGTCACCGTGGGAAGCGCGTTGGGCAGATCGGGCCACACGGGAAACAGCGCGAGCGTTAGCGTCAGCGCCAGCCCCGCCCGCACCGGCGCGGGCGTGCTGCGGAATGCCGGGAGCGGGAAAAACGCCACCAGTCCGCCGACGCGCGCCAGCACCACGAGAAACGCAGAGATCGTCGCGAGTGGGAGTCCTAAGGTCAATGCGCGAAGCGCCCCAAGTCGCCGAACAGTGTGGCCGTATAGCTGACCATACGGGCCAGCATCCACGGCATGGTGAACAAAAGCACCCCGAGAAAAACGGTGAGCCGCGGAACGGTGCTGAAGCTCGAGTCTTGAATCGACGTCAGAATCTGAGCCAGACTCACTACGATCCCGATGACAAAGCCGGCGGCGAGCACCGGCAGCCCGATCCAGAAAGTCGTCATGAAGGCGTTGTGTAGCAGATCGGTTACGGTAGCGGGCGTCAATTGAAGCTCCTTACCAAAGATCCGATGACCAGGTTCCACCCGTCTACGAGTACGAACAGCAGAATCTTGAAGGGGGCGGAGACCATCACCGGAGGCAGTTGCACCATGCCGATCGATAGCGTCACCGAAGCGACTATGAGGTCGATCACCAGGAACGGCAGGAACAGCACGGCACCAATCTGGAACGCGGTTTTCAACTCACTCAACACGTAGGCGGGCGCGAGCGCGCTCAACGGCACCTCGGCGGGAGACTTGGGGGCGGGCGCGTGCGACAACTCCATGAACAGTGCGATGTCTTTTTCCCGGGCGAAGCGCAATAGAAACGTGTGGATCGGGACCGACGCCCGCTCCCAAGCCTGGCTCGCGGTGATCTCGCCTTGCTCCAGCGGCTCCCAGCTCTGATGAACCAGCTCGGTTCCGACTGGCTGCAGCACGATCAAGGACAGAAACAACGCCAGCCCGACCAGCACTTGATTGGACGGCGTCGTCTGCGTGCCCAACGCCTGCCGCAGGAAATGCAGCACCACGACGATACGCAGAAACGGCGTCGCTGACATCAGCACCGCCGGCAGCATCGTAAGCAGCGTCAGCAGCAGAATGATCTGCATCGGAGCTCCCAGCGACTGCCCGGACTTGTCCGCCACCAGCGTCACGCCCAGCAGCGAATCGTTCGGCGCGGCCATGACGGGCACTACGAGCAGGAACAGCAGCTTCTTCATGCTGGCTCCTTTGCAGGTAACGACCCGGGCGCAGATAACGACACGGACGCAGGCAGCAACACCGAGCACCCCTGCGGGTGTGTAGCAACGACCAACTCCCGCCCATCAATCCGTAACATGTGGATCGCGTGTTGCGGCGTTAAGACCAGCCGTCCCTCGGATACCAGCCGCGCCCCGCTGGAACGGACTGAAAATCCTCCGCTCCGCAGCTTCCACACAGCCGCACCTAACAATCCAAATACCAGCAGCACGGCGAGCATCTGCCGGATCAAATCCCCCTCAGCGACGTCCATGTCGTTTACAAGTCCTCTCTAAAGTCTGTGATGCGTATGCCGAAGCGCTCCTCGATAATCACAATTTCACCGGAGCCCAGCAGGTGCCCGCCCGCGAGAATGTCGATGTTCTCGCCGGCCGACCGGGGCAGCCGGATGACGCTTCCCTGGCGCAGCTCCAGGATGGAGCGAAGCGTCATGGTTCGCCGGCCCAGTTCGGCCTCCAGGTCAATGGGCACGTTCGCCACGTGCGCAGTTTGTTCTAGAACGGTCACGCTAGCGCTTCAGGTTGATCGTTTCCTGGCTAATGTCGTCCACGGTGGTGATCATGCGCGCGTTGGCCTGGTAGCCGCGCTGATAGATGATCAAGTTGGTGAACTCACGCGCGATGTCCACGGTGGAGGCCTCGACGGTGCCGCCCAACACGGACCCGCGACCGCCGGTGTCTGGGAGCCCCACCGCCGGAAGCGCCGTACGGGCACTCAGCTGGAAGGTGCTGTTACCTGCGGCAATCAACGATTCAGGATTGCGGACCGTCGCCATCGCCACCTGACCCACAACCACCTGCTGGCCGTTCGAGTACTGCGCCAGGATCTTGCCGCCATTTCCCAAGCCGACGCGAACCAGATTCGCAGCCGCCGCGCCGTCTTGCGCCAACGCCGAACTGGCCGAGGGTTGTGAAAACTGCGTGATCCTCGGCGTCGAGCCTTCGAACAGCTTCCACTCGATGTTCATATCGCTCGCCCCATCGGCCAGACCGGTTACCGCCAAGACCAACGGCGGATCGCTGACCGCCGGACTGGTCATCACCCCATTCGAATCGAAGCTGACAGTCCCAGTCAGCGGAGTCCCTGCCGCCGTCAAATCCCCGTCGGGAAACGACAGCAAGTAGTCCCATTCGTTCGCGTTCGCCGTCTTGGTGAAGCGCGTTGTAATGATGTGCGAGTTGCCCAGTGAGTCGTAAATCTCGACCGACGTGGAGAAAACATCCGCCGGCGGACCATCGGTGGCGGCCGCGTCCAAATTTAAGTCCACCGAGAAGCTCGTGGTGGCGATGGGCGCTTTTAGACTTCCCACCGGAACCGTGATGTCCCCAATCGGAGCGTTGACGTCCAGTGGCGCGCCGACCGACGACCACCCCTGCAAACGCTCGCCGGTTGCCATCGTCAGGTTGCCATCCGTGTCCACCTGGAAATTGCCGCCTCGCGTGTACAGAGTCTGATTGGCGCTGCCCCGAATGACGAAGAATCCGTCCCCTTGAATGGAGGCATCAAGCGGTCCCCCGGAACTCTGGATTGCACCCTGCGAAAACTGCCGCAAGGTAACCGGAGTGCCGACGCCGAATCCGACCTGGGTCTCACCCAGGCCCGCGCCCAACGATTGAGTCACCAGATCGTGGAACGAAACCACGCTGGCCTTGAATCCCGGTGTATTCAAGTTGGCCAGGTTGTTGCCGATAACGTCGATGGCCGTGGTGTGCGCGGCGAGGGCGGAAAGTGCGGTTGCGAATGAGGGCATGGTTGGGGTCCTTTTTAAGCGTTCTGTGCGGTCAAGAGTTTGCGGATCTCGGCGATATCCTGGCTCATCTGCGTGGATTGTTCGAGCGAGGTGAATTGCGCGAGCTGGGTTACAAATTCCACCCCGTCGGAGGGACTGAGCGGGTTCTGATGCCTGAGTTGGGTCACCAGCAGGCGCAAGAACGTAGCTTTGTCCGCGCCTAATTTGTCCGCTGGGAGCTTGGTCTCAGTCCCGCTCCCCGTCGTTGCTGTGCCCGTAAGGCTGTTTGTCGTCATGCTTGGTTCTCCATTGCTTTTGTTTGTGCCAACATCGATTGCAGCCATCTTTGTTGCTGCGCAGGGGTTTGCCGACGCTGGGGATTCTGCTGGCGTCCCCCAGGAGTCTGCTCGCGCGCGCCGGAGTTATCGCGCTCCTGCGGCGTGCCGGGACTGGACGATGTGCTCGCCTCGGCCTGGCTCGCGCTTTGCACGCGGAGTCCGCCAGCTAGATCCATACCCGTATCCGCGCGCGGACTGCTGTCCTGAGTGAGTACCGCCTCGGTGCGCAGCCCTGTCTGTTCCAGACGGTCCATCAGTACTCCCAAGTCTTGCCGCAAAGCAGTTTGCATGGCACCGTCGGCGGTCCGGACCGCCACGTGCACAGCCCCGCCGCGTTCCCTCACTCGCACATCTACTGGCGCAGCGTCGGGAGTCGAGACGCGGACCGCAATTTCGTGGCTCGCACCGGCACGCAGCGGCGCGGCAGCAGGCACGTCAATCGGATGTGTTTCCGCGACGGCTCGCACGGCGGTTTCCAGCGGTTTTTGTGAAACTGGCTGCCCCTGGCGGGTGTCGACGACGGGGACCCCCACCTTATGTTCCGGAACTGGAGAGACTTCCGCCCTTACTGGCGCTATCTTTGGCGTTCTCGGCCGGACAACCGTTGCAGCCGTGGGCTTCCGATCCTCAGACCCGGAGTCCTTCTTCTCATCCTTCTCATCAGGTTTCGCATCGGGCTTGGCATCAGGCTTGGCATTGGGTTCCTGGGGAGCCACCCCGACCCTGATCTGGCCAGCCCTCACCACCACGTCTGCCTTCACTACTTCAACCGAGTGGCGCGCCGCTAACGGGTTCGTCGGAACCTCTCCGGCGAGGGTAGCCTGAACCGGCGGCCGAACCTCTGAATGATCCAGATGGACCTCCGCAGGCAGCGACATTCCACCTTCTATCTTCGGAGAATCATCCTGCGAGACACTTTCCGGCGAAAAACTGCCCGTGGCGCTCAGACGCATCGCAAACGCGAGCGGGGCAGCCAGCTCCGGCCCACGCAGCGGAGCGCCAACTCGCGTCCACTCCCCGCGCTCAACCGGCTGAGGCGCTGTGCCCGGAGCGGTCGCATCCGCCACCGCCGCTTGCAAAACGGGAGCAGCCTCGGAAACGGGCTGCAAGACAGGTACACTCACTGCGATGGGCGGCGCAAACACCACTGTGCCCCGCTGGACCTCATGCAGAACGGGATCCATTCCCAGGTCGTCTTCGTCCTCGCGCAGACTGACCTCCTCTGGAGCAATCCAATCCAACGGCACATCCCAATCGTCCTGCACGCACGGGCTCGCCACGGCCACCTCCGGTGCAGCCCCACCAACGTCTATAGGCACTGTTGTCGGCACCGGACTCGTCACTGCATTCGGCACCGGAATCAGCGCTGGTGCGGTAGGCCGCAACATCGCCCGGATCACCGCCGCTGCGATCTGTTGCGGGGCCGCCTGCACCACCGGCCACGACACGACCGGCCATGACACCACCTGCGACGACACAGGCTGCGGCGCGCTTTCCCCCGCCCACTCGGGAGCCGACTCCATCAGAGCATCGTCCTCGCCGGACGAGGGGTCCCCTAACAACCCCAATAGATCAAGAAACGCAATCGCTTGAGCAACCGGCGGCGCAGCCGTGAACGATGGCGCTCCACCCAACAACGCTCCAAAATTGCCCTCGGAGGGCGCGGCGATGGCCAATCCAGTCACGCACCCCACAAGTGCAAGCGAAGGCCCAAAGCAATCCAGGCTGTTTTTCACGTGTTTACGGCGTTTGGTCCGCGCCGACGCCAGTCCCTTGCCGGAAACGGAACCCAAATCGGCACAAACTTGTCGGCCACGTCCCCGCACGAACCCGGAAACCGCAGGATTCAAAGGTTTCCGCAAACGGCGCGCCGATTGCAATGACTCCCCCAGGAACTCGCAACCAATGGACCCTCTCCTCCTCACCGCCGCCAGTGGCATGAAGGCACGCATGGAATCGCTCGACATGTTGGCGAACAACATAGCCAACAGCGGCACCAACGGCTTCAAAGCCGACCGCGAGTTCTACAGTCTGTTCAAGCAGGAGCTTCCCATCATTGAAACGCGCTGGACCGACTTCAGTCAAGGTACTGTGATGCCGACCGGCAATCCGCTGGACCTCGCGCTCGACGGCAAGGGATTCTTCGCGCTGAACTCCCCGGCGGGCGTGGTGTATTCGCGCAGCGGGAGTTTTCAGGTCTCAAGCGCCAACCAGCTTGCGACTGCGGAAGGCTACACCTTGCGCAATACGCGCAACAACGGACAACCCATCGCCGTCGATCCGTTGCGTCCCTTTGAGATCGACCGGGCGGGGGTCGTCAAGCAAAACGGGCAGGAACTGGGACAACTCGAAATCACCGGCTTCGGCAACGCCACCCAGGCACTGGGCAAACTGGGCTCGAGCTACTTCGCCCAACTCGATCCGGCGGGCGCAAAGACGGCTCCCGACGCAGTCGTCAAGCAAGGTTCGGTTGAACAATCGAACGTACCGGTCACCGACGCGGCAGTCCGGTTGATCAGCGTGATGCGCCAATTTGAGATGCTGCAACGCGCCATGTCGGTGGGGGCAGAGATGAACAAGCGCGCGATTGACGAAGTGGCGAGAGCCAGTTAGAGGAGCCAAGTATGATTCGAGCCTTATATAGCGCCGCCAGCGGGTTGAACGCCCAGCAAATGAGCATCGACAACATTGCCCACAACCTGGCCAACGCCAACACGGCGGGCTTCAAGTCACGCCGGACGCAGTTCCAGGACCTGCTATACCAGAGTTTTCTGCAACCGGGCGCGGCGGCGGGGTCGCAGACGACCGTCCCCAGCGGGTTGCAGCTTGGCCTAGGCGCGCGCCCCTCGGCCAACAGCATCGTGTTCACCCAGGGCAACTTTCAACAGACCGGCAACCAATTGGACGTCGTGATCCAAGGCAAAGGCTTCTTCCAGATCCGCAAGGCGTCGGGAGAAGTCGCCTACACCCGCGCTGGAGCCTTCCAGCTTGACCGCGACGGCAACATGGTGACCTCCGCGGGCGACCCCGTGGAGCCACAGATTACCCTGCCCCAGCAAGCGCAAACAGTAACCATCGCCGCCGACGGCACGGTCAGCTACACCCAGCCCGGTCAGACGGCCGCACAGGTGGCCGGGCAAATTCAGCTGGCGAACTTCACCAACCCCGGCGGCCTGAACAGCATCGGCGGCGGACTCTTCCTGCCCACCGACGCCAGCGGTGACCCCACCGTCGGCAACCCTGGCGGCCAGGAAGGCCTCGGCACCCTCCAACAAGGCTACGTCGAGGCCTCCAACGTCAGCGTAGTAGAAGAATTCATCAACATGATTACCAGCCAGCGGGCTTATGAGGCCAACACCAAGGTGGTTAAAGCGGCGGACGAGATGTATTCCCAGGTCAACAACCTCACGCGATGAGAATTCTCCTGGGACTGATCCTTGCGGGGCTGCTGCCGGCGTGTACGTTAGTGGAGGGCGACCGCATCCACGGTAGCGAACTCGCGACCGAGCACGTTGCGTTTTCGGGCCTCGACGCCAAGCTCGACCTGGGACCCGCTCCGGTGGCGGGATCGCGCAGAACCCTCAGGTACTACGAACTGGATCGGATCGCGAGGGAGCATTCGATCCCGCTGGCTGCCGACGCTCCCCGCGAAGCTTGTTTCGAGCGCGCCACGGTACGGCTGGAAGCGGCGTTGTTGCGCGACGCGATGGAAGCTTCCGGCGCGGAGATTCTGGACTTCAGCCGCAACGCGCTCCCGCTTGGGAAGCCGGAGTTCCGGCCGGACGGTTTGTCGCCCAATGGATTGTGGCGCGGGCGCTGGCTGTTCGGCGATAACCGCAGCGTGGCGATCTGGGCCCGCGTTCGGCTGCCGGGCGCACCGCCACCCAAGCCAGTAACCGAGCGCGAAATTTCGCGAGGGGACAAGGTCCGCGTGGAAATCAAAAGCGGAGGCGTCTTGATCGCCTTCGATTCCGAGGCCGAAAGTTCCGGGCACTTGGGCGAGCGCGTCACCGTAAGAAATCCGGCCAACGGCCAGCGCTTCCGGGCGGTGGTCGAGGCTCCAGGGAAAGTAGGAATACGAAAATGAGAGTCTTGCTGTGGATGTGTTTGCCGCTGGCGGCGCTGGGGCAATCGCCGGGCTCTTTGTTCACGGCGGCCGGGCCGCTCTCAAACTCCGCCCGCGATGTGCGCGCCAACGCGCCTGGCGACATTGTGACCATCGTGGTCTCCGATCAAGCCTCGGCCACGGCAACCGGAGGCACCAATACATCGCGCCAATCCGCCGGCAACGCACAGATCTCTTCCCTGGCCGGAGCGCTGGCGGCGGGCAATCCATTGGGCAGCCTGCTGAACTTTTCTAACGAGCGCACTCTGCAGGGGCAAGGCGAAACCACCCGCGCGATGAC
This sequence comes from Bryobacterales bacterium, assembly GCA_947446025.1. Classification (GTDB taxonomy): domain Bacteria; phylum Acidobacteriota; class Terriglobia; order Bryobacterales; family Bryobacteraceae; genus Palsa-187. Next base: position 111,523 of record CANFEY010000001.1, on the reverse strand, counting down.
GCTGACCACCACGGTCTCCGCCCGCGTGGTCGCCACCACGCTCAACGGACTTCTGGTGGTCGAAGGGACCAAGCAGACCGTGGTGAACTCGGAGCGCCAAACCATCCTGGTGCGCGGTCTGATCCGTCCCGTCGACATCACTCCCGGGAACATCATCCGTTCCGACCAAATGTCGGACCTCACGCTCGAAGTCAACGGCAAGGGCGTGGTGAACGACGCGATCAAACGGCCCAACATTCTCTATCGGATCTTGCTCGGGCTGCTGCCTTTCTAACTTCATGAAACGACTCCTTGCAGTCCTACTCCTGACGGCTGCGGCTGCCCCGGCGGCCGCGCGCCTGAAAGAACTCGCCTCGCTCGAAGGCGTCCGTGACAACCAGCTGATGGGTTATGGACTGGTCGTCGGCCTCAACGGTACGGGCGACAAGCGCCAGACCGTCTTCTCCGCACAAGCCCTCACCAACATCCTGCGCCGCATGGGCGTCACCGTGAATCCCACGGCGATCCTGGTCCGCAATATGGCTGCGGTGATGGTCACCGCGACGCTTCCGCCTTTTGCCCAGCCCGGCACGCGCATCGACGTGACGGCAGCCGCCATCGGCGACTCCACCAACCTGCAGGGCGGCCTACTTCTGCTCACCTCGCTTCAGGGACCCGACGGCGAAGTCTACGCCGCAGCCCAGGGCGCCCTACTCACGGGCGGCTTCGTGGCGGGCGGCGGCGGCAACGCCCAGACGCTGAACCATCCCACCGTCGGACGCATCCCCAGCGGAGCCATCATCGAACGCAGTCCCCCGACGGTTGCCCCCACCGACAAGTTCCGCCTGCAATTGCGCCAAGCGGACTTCAGCACCGCGGCCCGCATCACCGAGGCACTCAACCAGCGCTTCCCCAACGCCGCGCACGCCGAAAGTTCCGCCGCCGTCTTGGTCACCATGCCCGCATCCTTCGCCAGCCGCTCGGTTGAATTCGTAGCCGAGATGGAAAGCCTCACCGTGGAGGCCGACCGCATGCAAAAGGTTGTCATCAATGAACGCACCGGGACCATCGTGCTGGGCAAGGAAGTGCGTATTTCTCCGGTCGCCATCCTGCATGGAGCGCTCAGCGTGGAGGTTCGCACCACGTTTGAAGTGTCCCAACCGAACCCGGTCGCCCAGGGCGAGACCAAAGTGGTCCCCACCGTTAACGTGGATGCCAAGGAAGCCAAGGCGCAAAACGTTGTGCTGAGCCAAGGAGCGACTGTAGAGGACTTGGTCCGCGCTCTTCAAGCCATCGGCTCCACCTCCCGCGACATCATCGCCATCCTGCAAAACATGCGTGCCGCGGGAGCCCTTTCCGCCGAAATCGAGGTTATCTGAACTTCGCCCCTCTTTCCGCGGCGCTGCCGTCCGCGCCCGACGGCGTCTCGAAGCCCAAGAATGCCGGCGAGGCCGCGCAACAATTCGAGGCTCTCCTGCTGGGACAAATGCTGCAAAACGTCCGCACCGCCGAAGATTCCGATGACCCGACGTCGGACACCATGATGGACATGGCCGCCCAGCAGTTTGCCCAGGTGCTGTCTAAAAACGGGGGCCTGGGTCTAGCAAAGCTGATTTCCACAAGCCTTGAGAAGAAACCGTAGCCGGTTTGGGCTACAATTGGAAAAGTCCCTCTGGAGTTTCCATGTCTTCCCATCTAAACCGCAAAGACCTTAAAAAAGACGTGCTTGCCGCCGAAGTTACCCACGGCGTGGAGTTTGTCGCAAGCCACAAGAGCCAAGTCACGCGCTACGCGCTGGCCGCATTGGCCGTGCTGGTCGTTTTGGGCGGTTACTGGATCTACAACAACCGGCAGTCGTCCGCCCGCCAGGACGCGTTGCGTCAGGCGCGCCGGGTCCTCAACGCGCAGATCGGAGCCACCGTCACCCCGCCCAATCTCAGCTATCCCACCAAGGAAGCGCAGGCCAAGGCCGTTACCGAAGCCTTCACCAAGCTGGGCGACCAGTACTCCGGCTCCACCGAAGGCTCCATCGCGCGCATGTATCTCGCATCTCAGGCACTCGACCGGGGTGAGGTCGACAAGTCCGTCGCCCTCTACCGTCAGGTTGCCGACAACGCGCCCAAGGAATTCAAGTCCTCCGCCAAGCTAGCACTGGCGCAGGTCATCTGGGGTCAAGGCAAGGCGGATGAAGCCAAAAAGCTGCTGGAGGAGTTGATCGCCAGCCCGACCGCTTTCGTGTCCGCTGATCAAGCCTCGCTGATCCTGGCCCGGCTCCAGTTGCAGAGCAATCCGGACGAGGCACGCAAACTCTTGGACAAGCTCCGCACCAGTACCACCACCATAAGCACCATGGCCGTGGAAATGATGGGACAGTTGCCGCCGAAAGCCAACTGAGCGTTCATCCGGATTGAGTTCCGCACTACAGCCTCCGCCGAGTCCGCCGCTGGGGCGATTGCGATTCCCTGACGACCGGGGCCGAGGGCGGCGCTTCCCCGAGTTCCCGCACCCGTTCCGCAGCGATTTCCAGCGTGACCGCGACCGTGTGGTCCACGCCCGTGCCTTCCGCCGCCTGGAAGACAAGACCCAGGTGTTCGCGGCCTCCGTTTCCGATCATTTCCGCAACCGCCTCACCCACACCATTGAGGTTTCGCAGATCGCGCGTACGGTTGCGGCGGCGCTCGGCTTGAACGGCGACTTGACTGAGGCCCTGGCCCTAGCCCATGACATCGGCCACCCGCCCTTCGCGCACTCCGGCGAAGTGGAATTGGACCGCTTGATGAACCGCTTCGGCGCAGGCTTCGAGCACAACCTGCAGGCGCTGCGCATCGTGGAAAGCTTCGAGAACCCGTACGCCCGCTTCCCCGGCCTGAACCTGACCTTCGAAGTGCGCGAAGGCATCGTCAAGCATTCGCGGGACTTGGTCCCCGGCGCCGACCCCCTGCTCGAAGAGTATCTGCCCGCGCTCAAGCCGCCGCTCGAAGCCCAGCTCATTGACCTGTGCGACGAGATCGCCTACAACGCCGCCGACTTCGACGACGCCTACAATGCCGGCATGTTGCGCATCGAAGACGCCCAAGGCGCAGTGGCCAAGTTCGCGGACCTCTGGGACGACGCTGAGTCCATGTACCCCGGAGCCTCCGAACGAGTCCGCGTGCAAGAAGTACTGCGCGGCTTGATCAACGTGATGGTGGGCGGCCTGCTGCAAGCAACCATCGCGGCCGCCGAAGGCCTGCCCGACTTCGAATCCGTCCGTTCCGCCCCCGCCCGCATTGCCCGCTTCACCCCGGAAGCTGCCCAGTGCAGCCGTGAACTCAAAACCTTCCTGCGCACGCAAGTCTACGAATCCGACCCCGTGCGCTCCGCCACCCGAGCCTCCGTGCGCCGCATGGAAGCGCTCTTCGAACTGCTGCTTGCCCACCCCGAGCACATGCCCGCAGTCTACCGCGAGCAGTCCGCCAGCCAACCCCTCCACCGCCAGGTCTGCGACTACATCGCCGGCATGACCGACGGCTACTTCGTCAAAACCTGCGATCAATTTCACTTGGGCTAGTCATCCAACCTTTCTATTGGACGCCGCGCCGCAACGCCCGTAGGATGGAGTGGAAGGCAAGCCATGATCACTGACGCCTACACGGTGCAGTTTCTACTGGAGGGCACGGTAGCGAGTCCTCCGCGGGTGGTTTGGCGTGAATCCGCGGGTGCGGGTCTCGCTGCTCATGCGGGGGAAGTGGATATGGACCTCACCCAGAACCACGACCGCACCGGGACCCGCATTCGGCTGAGTCTTCGCCAGGGAGCCGACACGTTTTCGCTGCACGAGCCGCTTAACCGGGGTTGGCTGAACAGGCGCTATGCGACGGAGGATGAGGAACTGCTGGCCGTGCTGATGACTAAGCTCTGGCGGGCCGCCTCGGCGCAACTAGGCGTCCCGGCGGAGCCCGAGGCTGCGCGAGACCGGCTCTATCGTCAATTGCTGTTTGAGAGTTCGAGCTAGAGCTACTCTGCGACGATGTCGATCTGACCCACGCCGCCTTTTACGTCCAGGCGAATGGTTACGGGGGAGTTCTCCTGCGCGGCATTCACCCACCGGCCGCTTCGCTGCTCCAGCCCCCGTACGTTGACCTCGCCGATGCCGCCTTTGGCCGTCGCATCGATGCCGACACTCTTCGGCAGGTACACCGTGGCCTGGCCAACGCCGCCATTGATGCGTACGTCGTAGCTGCGCTTAGGCGCGCCGCGCAGATCCATCGTCACCTCGCCCGCGCCGATGTTCAGTTCCACGCTTCTCAGGTTCATGCTACCCAGGTTCATGCGCGCGTCGCCGGCACCGAGCTTGGTCACAACATCCATCAGCAACCCGTCGTTGAGCTTCACATCCCAGCGGTACTCCGTATCACCGAAGCCGCCGCTGCCTTCGGGCTGCGCGATGAGCAGGTCGCCGCGGACGCCGGTCGAATGGTAGTCCACGTTCGGCTTCCAACTGGCCACGTTGTAGGTAAAGTCCGCCTCGGCCAGCTTGGACGAACCGCCGGAGACGTTCAGCTCGCCCGCGCCCATGCGCAGCTCCACCCGCGTCATCTCGGACTTGTCCAAGTCAAAATGCGCCGATTCGTGCTGCGTGGGACCCGTGCGCGCGGCCCCGCAACCGATCAGGAGAACAAGGGTGATCAATCCAGCGTAGAGCTTCATTGACTAAGGATACGCGAGCCGGGCGGAGAAAGTTCCGTGGCGAGTACTGGGGTGAGGCCGGTCCGGCGAGGCGGCTGTTACACCGCCCCGCAAGCGGCACCGTTGTCAGGGGTTGGAGGTTGTTACGCCTTCACTCCATCCATCGGGATGGGCTGGTGCGCCCGCCATGGCGTAGGGTGAAGTTGTCTAGGCACTTAATACAGTACTAGTTGGGTTGACAGCTCGGGAAGCTGCCGCACAATGGCCCGCTATAATGGACTCCATGCCGAGTCTTGCCGCCCCTGACGCTTCCGTGATTGCTCGCTATCAGCCGGTGATCGGGCTGGAAGTGCATTGCCAACTGGCCACGCGCACTAAAATTTTCTGCGGCTGCGCTACCGGATTTGGAGCCGCGCCCAACACCAATGTGTGCCCGGTGTGCCTGGGGCTTCCCGGCGCGCTGCCGGTGCTGAACAAGCAGGCGGTGGAGTTCGCGATCCAGGCCGCGCTGGCGCTGAACTGCCGCGTCAATCCTGTATCGGTCTTCGCGCGCAAGAACTACTTCTACCCGGACCTGCCCAAGGGCTACCAGATCTCGCAGTTCGACAAGCCGCTTGCCGAGCATGGCTACGTGGACATCGAAGTGAATGGCGTCAAGAAGCGCATCGGGATCACGCGCATCCACATGGAAGACGACGCGGGCAAGAGCATTCACGACGGCTTCAAGGACTCCGACAAGTACACCTATGTCGATCTGAACCGCACGGGCACTCCGCTAATCGAGATTGTCAGTGAGCCGGATATTCGCAGCGCCGACGAAGCCCACGCGTATCTCACGGAACTGAAGCAGGTGCTGCAGTACGTGGGCGTCTCCACCTGCGATATGGAGAAGGGCCACCTACGCTGCGACGCGAATGTGAGCGTGATGCTGAAGGGTGCGGACAAGTTCGGCACCAAGGCGGAGGTCAAGAATCTCAACTCCTTCCGCTTTCTGAAGCTCGCCGTGGATCAGGAGATTGAGCGGCAGGTCGGAATCGTCGATAGCGGCGGGCGGGTGATGCAGGAGACCCGGCTGTTCAACCCGGCGACCGGCGAAACTGTGACAATGCGCAGCAAGGAAAATGCGCACGACTACCGCTATTTCCCCGAGCCGGACTTGGTCCCGCTCAAAATCAGCGAGGCGTGGATGGCGAACGTGCAAGCCGCGATGACGGAGCTGCCCGCTTCGCGCCGCGCGCGCTTCACCGGCGAGTACGGCCTGCGTGAGTATGACGCGCAGGTGCTCACGGCGGAGCGCGAGACATCCGACTACTTTGAACAAGTGGTGAAAGCGAGCGGAGACGCCCGGGCGGCTGCGAACTGGGTGATGGGCGACCTGGCGGCGCTGCTCAAGGACGCCGAAAAGAGCATTGCCGAATCTCCCATCAGCGCCGCGAATCTGGGCAGGCTCATCAAGCTCATCGCCGAGGGGAAGATCAGCGGCAAGATCGCCAAGGAGCTGCTGCCGAAGATGGCGGAATCCGGCGACGCGCCTGAGACCCTCGTCGAGCGCGAGGGCCTTTCGCAAATCAGCGACGAAGGCGCGCTGCTGAAAATCATCGACGAAGTGATCGCCGCTAATCCCAAGCAGTTGGAGCAATACCGCGCGGGCAAGACCACTGTGATCGGCTTCTTCGTTGGCCAGGTGATGAAGGCCTCGCGCGGGCAGGGCGACCCGGCGGTGGTCAATCGGCTGCTCAAGGACAAGCTTTGATCCAACTGCGCAACGTTGAGAAGTTTTTTCAACACGGACCCACCAAGACGTTTGTGCTGCGCCGCATCAACGTGGACATCAAAGAGGGCGAGTTCGTCTCCATTATGGGACCCTCCGGCGCGGGCAAGTCCACGCTACTGCATCTGATCGGCATGCACGATACGGCCTGGACCGGCGAATATCACTTACTGGACTACCCGATTCATGCGCTGAAGAAGAACGACCGTGATGCGCTGTACAAGAAATACTTCGGCTTCGTGTTCCAGAGCTATCATTTGCTGGACTCGCTGACGGTGTACGAAAACCTCGACATCCCGCTTTCTTACCGCAACGTCAAGAAGTCCGACCGCGACGCCATCGTGTGTGATGCGCTCGACCGCTTTCAGATGGTGGGCAAGAAGGACCTCTTCCCCAATCAATTGTCCGGCGGCCAACAGCAGCTGGTGGGAATCGCGCGGGCGATGATCGCGAGTCCGAAGATCCTGCTGGCGGATGAGCCGACCGGCAACCTGCACTCCAGCCAAGCCAAGCAGATCATGGAAACGTTCAAACAGTTGAACGATGCCGGGACCACCATCATCCAAGTGACGCATTCGGAGACAAACGCGGCTTACGGGAACCGGGTGATCCAAATCGCCGACGGTTGGATTGAACCTTAAAGGCGGCAGAAAACTCAGCGCAGAGGTAGGGCAGGCGGTTTCGCCTGCCAATTCGATTTTCCAGTCAGAGTCAGAGTCCGAACTGCCGCAGGTGATGGTCGGCATGGCGGAAGCCCCACACGCTCCACTCTTCCGCGGTGAGCAGACCGAACATGGGATGCTTGTTGCCTTCGATGGCGCGGAAGGCATCGTGCATCCGCAGCAGCTCAGCAAAGTCGCGGTCCCACTCGGCCGGCTTGGTACCACCCTGCTCCTGATCTGCCTCGGGAGTCGTCTTCACGCCCTTCGGCCACGCCATCGGGGAGTGCAGCGCCACCCAACGGATCACGGACCGGCTGAAGAAATTGTCGATCTGCTTGGGCATCCGCTCGCCCGAGGCCAGACGGTAGCCGTCGGTGAGGTGACACACCATCTGATGCGGGGTCATCCGTCCCCATTGGCGCGCCGCGTTGGGCGTGAGACTCGCGAGGCGCTGGCGGACGGAGGCTTTGACGGCCGGGTCGGCGAAAGTACTCATGGGGATATGATACATTCTGTGCTGAGGAGACGATTCATGAATTTGCGTTCTTCCATTTTGCTGGCTGCGCTAGCCGTCGCCCTACCACTGACTGCGCATCATTCGTTTGAAGCTGAGTATGACTTCAACAAGACGATGACCCTGACGGGTACCGTCACCAAAATGGAGTGGATGAATCCGCACGCCCACTTCTATGTGGACGTGAAAGGCGCGGATGGCAAGGTCGTCAACTGGAATCTGGAGTTGGGCGCACTGCCGGTGCTGATCAAGCAGGGCTGGCGCAAAGATTCGTTGAAACCCGGCGATACGGTCACGGTGGAAGGTTACTTGCCCAAGGACGGCACCAAGTCAATGGGCAACGCCCGGCGGGTGACGCTGCCAGGGGGCAAGCAAGTGTTCGGCGGCACTTCGGCGAACGTGGCGGACGGAAAGTAGCCGTGCAGGCCGCAACGCTTTTGTTGATCGGCGCGTTGGCTTGCTCGGCGCAGACAAAACAGATCGTGCCTCCGGGTGCCGCGCCGCCGAAGCCGCTGGGTCCGTCAGGTCCCAAAGGTCCGGTGCCCCGGACCGCTGACGGCAAGCCGGATCTTTCGGGATTGTGGAACGGGCAACGTCCGCTGCCGGGTCAGCCCGAGCCGGAGATGCTGCCGTGGGCGGCGAGTCTTACCAAAGAGCGCACGGAGAACTATTCCGCCGATGATCCCGAGGCCCGCTGTATTCCCGGCGGCGTGCCGCGCGCGATTCCGTATCACCACCAGATCGTGCAGACGCCGAAGTTGGTGCTGATGCTGTTTGAAGGCAACATCCATTCGTTCCGGCAGTTCTTCCTGGACCGCGCTGAGCACCCGAAGAAGATGGAACCGCTGTGGTACGGCGATTCGATCGCCCGCTGGGAAGGCGACACGCTGGTGGTGGATACGGTCGGTTTCAATGACAAATTCTGGTTCGACATGGCGGGACATCCGCACACCACGGACCTGCGCGTGATCGAAAAGTATCACCGGCGCGACTACGGCAACATGGAGATTGAGGTTACGATCATTGATCCGAAGACCTACGCCAAGCCGTGGGTGATTAAGCGTGAGGCGACACTGGAAACGGAAATAGAAATGACGGAGTATGTGTGCAACGAAAACAACTCCGACGCGCTGCACATGGTGGGCAAATGATGCGGACCGCGATTCTTCTGGCCCTCGGCGGGAGCCTGTTCGGCGCGGACTTGTCCGGCGTGTGGGCGGTGCGAGGCAGCGCGGACATCGCAGCTACTCCGGCGTACAACCCGGCGTTCCAGAAAGTCTGGCAGGAACGCAGGAAAGACTTGAAAGCACAAGATCCCGCCACCTACTGCCTGCCTAACGGCGTGGTGCGCGTGACGAATCTGCCTTACAAGATCGTGCAGACCGACAAACTCGTAGTGATCCTCTCTGAAGGGAACACGCACAGCTTCCGCCGCGTATTCTTAGATGGACGTGCGCACAATCTGGACCTGGAGCCCGAGGCGTGGACCGGCGATTCCATAGGAAAATGGGAAGGCGACATATTGGTGGTGGATACAATTGGATTCAATGACCGTACTTGGCTCGATTCCACGGGCAAGCCGCACAGTGAGGCGATGCGCGTGGTGGAGCGTTACCGGCGCGTGAGTCCAACACTGCTTGAGATTCAGTACACGGTGGAAGATTCAAAGGCGCTGACCAAGCCGCTCACCTTCACGCGCACATTCGACGCGGTCAACCGCGATTTGCAGGAGCAGTTCTGTACACACCTCAATCATCTGGAATCCAAAAAGTAACCCTCGCGCTGGTCTTGCTATTCACGACGGGCAACGCGCAGACGCCGTTGCTCGATCAAGTGCGGGCGTCTAATTCAAAGGGCGACTTCGCCACGGCAGACCGGCTAATCGATAACTACCGGCAGCGCTTCGGCGCGAATCCCGAAGTGACGCTGGCGATGTCCTGGCAGGCGCGCGGTGCTTTGGTGCTGGGCAAGCTGGAGCTGGCGGAGAGCTACGCCGATAAAGCGCGTGACTGGTCACTACAGCAGTTGAAATCCCGCAAGCTGGACGCCGAGACGATGGTGCCGCTGGCGCTGGGCGCGTCCATCGAGGTGCATGGGCAAGTAATGGCGCGGCGCGGCGAAATTTCCAGCGCCGTCGGGTATCTGGAGACGGAGCGGCGCAAGTACGCGGGCACCTCCATCGTGGAGCGCATCGCGAAGAACATCAACCTTCTCAGCTTGAAGGGCAAGCGCGCGCCTTCGCTGGACGCTACGGATTGGATCGGCCGTACGAAGCCGCCCGCCTGGGCCACTTATCGCGGCAAGCCGGTGCTGGTGTTTTTCTGGGCGCACTGGTGCCCGGACTGCAAGGAGCTTTCTCCGCTGCTCGCGAACCTGATGCGCCGGTACAGTTCGCGGGGGCTGACGATGGTCGCGCCGACTCGCTACTACGGCTACATCGAAGGCGGTGCGGATGCACCGAGGCCAGCGGAGAAAGCCTACATCGGCCAGATCCGCGACCGCTACTACGCACCGCTCGCTAGCGCCGCCTCACCGTTGAGCAACACGATCTTTGAGACATACGGCTGCAGCTCAACGCCGACGCTCGCGCTGATCGACAAGCAAGGCATCGTACGCTGGTATCATCCGGGCACGGCGACCGAAGCCGAGCTGATCCGTGAAATTGAGGCGGTGCTGTGAAGAAGACACTTCTGATTTTGTTGGTAGCGGCGCTGGCCGCTTGTGGGCAGGGAACCCATCCGATCACCGGTCGCAAGATCGCCGGCGTAATGGGCATGAACGGAGCCGAATGGCTGGTCCGCCCGGAGCGCGTGGCCGAAGAGAATCCCGACGGCGCGATCGATGCTCTGAATCTCAAGCCCGGCATGACGATTGCAGACCTCGGCTCCGGCGTCGGCTACATGACCCTGCGCATGGCGAAGCGCGTCGGCCCCACCGGCAAGATTTACGGCGTGGATCTGCAACCGGGCATGCTGGCGGAGTTAGAGAAGAATGCCAAAGCGAACAGCGTAACCAATGTGGTTCCGATCTTGGGGGAACTCGCCGACCCGAAGCTCCCCGCCGGACAGATCGATTTGATCCTGATGGTGGACGTGTATCACGAAGTCTCTCAGCCGCAAGCAATGTTGCGCAAAATTCGGCAGGCGTTGAAGCCCGACGGCCGACTCGTTCTGCTGGAGTATCGCGCCGAAGACCCGTCGATTCCCATCAATCCCGAACACAAGATGACGGTGGATCAGGTACGCCGCGAGATCGAGCCGGAAGGCTTCCGTTTGCTCGACCCGATTGAGACGTTGCCCCGGCAGCACTTGCTCATTCTCGTGAAACGATGAAACGGAAGTTGCGCAGGGGGCTGGGGATCTTCCTGATCATCCTGGCCATCGTGACAGGCCCCATTCCGATCATTCAAGGCTGGGTGTTTTTCGTGGCTGCCATCGGCGTGCTGGGCAAGGATGATCCCATCATTCAGTTCTGCTTCCGCCAGATGGGGAGGCTCCGCCCGCTTCGCGAACGGTTAGAGAAGATGGGGTTCCTCAAGCCCGAGGATCTGCCGCCCACCGGGCCTACTGCCTAGAACGCGACCGTCCAGCCTTGGCGCGATACCTGCGCCTTGGTGTAGGATGCGCCGTCGATCTTCAATCCCGCCGCGTCCAGCAGCGTGATAATGCCGCCGTCGTTGCCAAGCGGCACCTGCACAGGCAGCGTGAACTGCATCACCTGCCCGCTCTTGATCACGCCCGCAAGCGGCGCCTTGTCCTTATTGCGGTTCGCGATGTGCCAGCGGGACAAGTCGACGTCGGCGTCAGAGACATTCAGCAGCATCACAGTCTCTTTGCCTTGATCCGGACCAACCGGATTCACCAAGGCCGCGATGATGCGGACATCGAAGTCCGATGTGGGCCGGGGCGGCACCACGTCAGGCGTGATGGGATCACCCGTGCGATCATCCGTGTGCCAGGTCTGCGATTGGAATTTCAGGAAAATAGCCGACCATTTCCCGGTGGAGGGGAAGAATACCAGCAACCCGCCGTCCTGCCAAACTCCGTTGTCGCGCGCGAAGCTGCCGGAGTTGCCCTGGTTCATGTGAATATCGTGGATGCCGTTCCCGGGCAGGAAACCGAAGATCTTGTCGCGGACGTTTTCGGGCCCCCAGCGCTGGCCGAACGCGCAGACAAAGGCATCTTCCTCAGCTACAGCCGCTTGGATGATCCGGTCCACTTTATCGTTCAAATCATCGTCCGGGCAGGGGCACCATCCGTGACGGGTCAAACAGGTTGCCGCGGATGAAGTCCAATGATCCGCTGTTGGGCTGGTTGCCGAGGGGATAGAAACCCGGGTTGCGGTGCCGCAGAGTCTCCGTGACTGGATGCTGGAAGTTTTCGTCGACCAGATACTCCACTTCCGAGGGCGACAGCTTCGACTTCACATTGATCGCGATGCGGTATTCGGTCGCGTGATCGGCGACGTGCACTTGGTAATGCGCATTTTGACCGCGACCGGGGACGCCGCGCAAAGGGCGACCGACAAGGACTCCGTAATTTGCGAGAGGCATGGATAGCAGAATACACGAAGTTCCGTGAAAGTAGAATGACAAGAAAAGAAAAAGCCCCGCTCCGAAGAAAAGGAGCGGGGCATGACGGAAAACTTCAGACTATTTCACCGCGAACACCATTAGCTTGGGGAACGGCGGAGGCGGGGCCTTCGCGTTCACCGGATCGCCGCCGCCGAAACCTTGCGGCTGTCCGGGACCTTGTCCGCCTTGCACGGCGATGTACTGCTTGCCGTCGAGCATGAAGGTCATCGGCGGGCCGATGCCGTTCTGGGGACCCATGCGGAGTTCGAGAAGCTCATCGCCCTTGTCGGCGCTATATGCCATCAAACGTCCATCGGGCAGAGTTTGGAAGACCAGGTTGCCTCCGGTGGAGAGCGTTCCGCCTTGTCCGCTGCCGCCGCCTAGCTTGCGCCATTTTTCCACTTGGTTCACCGGGTCCCAGGCAAAGAGGTAGCTGCCGCTGACGTCGGGTCCGATGGAGGGAGGCGTGGGACGGCGCGTTGCCGCCGCTGCAGGTTTCGCGGGTGCTGCTTGAGGCTTAGCTGCCGCTGCAGCGCGTGCCGCCGCCACTTCCGGGGACTCAGCATTCGGAGCCGCCGGAGCCTGCTTCTCTTGCTTGCCCTGATTGCCACCCGCGGGCGGCCCGCCGATCTGGATGCCAAGGTTCAATTCGCCCGGCTTGTAGTTGAATACCGGGTCCACTTGGTAGTTGAACGTTCCGCCTGATGAGCCGGGAATGTACACTAGCCCCGAGGTGGGATTGAAAGACATCGGCGGCCAATTGTGCGCGCCGCCCGGACCCGGCGTGAGTTGGACGGATTCGGTGGCCGTATAGACCGACTCCGGATGCACCACCGGACGACCGGTCTTTTCGTCGAGGCCGGCGGCCCAAGTTACCTTCGCGTACGGCTTGCCGGAGATGAACTCACCCGTTACGCGGTCTATCACGTAATAGAAGCCATTCTTATTGGCCTGCATGATCACCTTGCGCGCTTTGCCCTTGATGTTGAGGTCGGCCAGCATCAACTGCGCCACGGTGTCGTAATCCCACGAATCGCCGGGGACGTTCTGGAAATACCACTTGAGCCTGCCGGTGTTGACGTTGATGGCGAGGATGGAGCAGGCGTACAGCGCATCCTGACCCTTGGTCTGGCGCAGATTCTCCGGCCACGGGCCCGCGTTGCCTGTGCCGACGTAGACCAGCTCTTCGTCAGGATCGTACGCCATGCCATCCCACACCGTACCGCCACCGCCGAGCTTCCAGGAATCCTTGGCCCAAGTCGCCGACGCCTTGCGCATGTCTTCGTTCTCGAACGGCTTCGAGGGGTCGCCGGGAACGGTGTAGAAGCGCCAGGCTTCCTTGCCGGTGCGCGCGTCGAACGCCGCCACCACGCCGCGTACGGGATATTCAGCCCCGCCGGCTCCGATGATCACTTTGCCCTTGGCGATTCGCGGGGCCATGGTGATGGTGTAGCTGTCCTGTGACCACACATGGCGCGTCTCCCACACAGGCTTTCCGGTGTTGATGTCGAGCGCGATCAAACGTCCATCGAGCACGGGCGCGATCACCAGGTTTTCGTAGAGAGCCACGCCGCGATTCACGATGCCGCAGCAGATTTTGGGGCGAACGGTGGTCTGGTTGACTTCGGGGTCGAAGCGCCACTTCTCTTTTCCGGTGCGCGCGTCCACGGCGAATACACGGCTCCAGTTGGTGATGGAGTAGATCACGCCGTCATGCACGAGCGGCGTAGATTCCTGCGTGCCGCCGCCGCCGAAGTCGATTTCGTAGGACCACGCGAGACCGAGCTTGCCGACGTTGGCCGTGTCGATTTGTTTCAGCGGGCTGTAGCGGGTTTCGCCAGGGGACGCGTTGTAGGTGAGCCATTCCTCACCGGTTTTGCTGGCGTTACGGATCATCACGTCGTCCACGCGGCGGGGCTGTTGGGCGGTGGCCAGCCAAGCGAAGGCTAAACCAACGACCGCGACAGGGCCCAAAAGGAGTGCGAGCTTGCGAGTGCGCATATCGGTTTTGATCGTAGCATGGCAGGGAACATGAACCGTCTACTAGGAGGCATCCAGGACTCTGTCTAGCCATTCTGGAAGAATCTGAGCCTCGAAGAGGATCTCCCCGCGCTTGCATTCGAGCAACAATCGCAGAGTTGGGGTCACGGATGAGATTATCGTAGACCAACAGCATGTCCATTTCGGAGATTGCGCGAGCAAGGCTTCGCAAGTGGTCCGGCGACCACAAACATGCGCGGCGGCATTACCCGCCGAAGTCCCTATCGGAACCCTCTTCCATAGCGGGCGGGAGATCCGTTCTAATGCGGTTCCCAATGATGCCGGCTTCTTGCAGTTTTCGCACGGCCTGGCGAGCACGCTCATTCGCCGCCGCAAGGTAGGGGTCGAAGCTGGGGCCCTTGTTCAGAGCCTTCTTGAACGGCAGCGTCTTCACGCCCTCAGTGTAGCGTTAACGCCTGGACACGGCGTTGACGATGGTGCCGGACTTCAAGTAGTCCGCGATCTGCTCGGCCACTTGCAGCGCAACGTTTTCTTGCGCTTCGTGCGTGGATGCGCCCAGGTGCGGAGTGGCGACGATCTCTTCCATGCCGAAGAGAGGATTTTCTTTCCCGGGCTCCACCTCCAGCACGTCGAGTGCGGCTCCGGCGACGTGGCCGGATTCGATGGCGGCTTTAAGGTCGCCTTCGTGGATCAAGCCGCCGCGGGCGCAGTTGACGATGCGGACGCCCTTCTTCGTTTTGGAGAGCGTCTCTTTGTTCAGGATGTATTTCGTCTGCGGCGTCATCGGCGTGTGCAGCGTGATGAAGTCGGCTCGCGCGAGGAGATCGTCGAGTTCCACTTTTTCCACGTCGAGGCCTCGGGCGCGCTCGTGATCGAGGAATGGATCGTAGGCGATGACGTGCATCTTGAGGCCTTGGGCGCGGTCGGCGACGATGCTACCGATATTGCCGCAGCCGATGATGCCCAGCGTTTTGCCGGTGACCTCGACGCCCATGTATTTGTTCTTCAGCCACTTTCCGGCGTGCGTGGTCGAGTTGGCGGAGCCTAGCTGGCGGGCCACGGCCATGATGTGCGTGATGGCGAGCTCGGCGGTGGCAGTAGTGTTCCCGAACGGCGTGTTCATGACGACCACTCCGTGCGCGGCTGCGGCGGCGAGGTCAATGTTGTCCACGCCGATGCCGGCTCGGCCCACGACTTTCAGGTTGGTGGCCGCGTCCAACACCTTAGCCGTGATCTTCGTGGCGGAACGGATCGCGATGCCTTCGTAGTCGCCAATGATCGCGATCAAGTCTGCTTCTTTGAGGTCAATCTTGATGTCTACCTCAATTCCAGCTTCTTTGAACACGTCAATAGCGCTCGGGCTGAGGCTGTCTGAGATGAGAACTTTCGGCATGTGGCTCCTAAAATTGCGTCCGCGCTTCGGCGTAGGCCCAGTCCAGCCACGGCAGCAGCGCTTCGATGTCGGACGTATCGACCGTGGCTCCGCCCCAAACGCGCAATCCGGGGGGCGCGTCGCGATAGGCTCCGACGTCGTAGGCGGCCCCGGATTTTTCGAGCGCGGTGACCATCGATTTCACGTGCTTCTGCTGGGCGTCGGCGGAGAGGGCCGCGTACGCCGGGTTGACGATCTTCAGGCAGATCGACGTGTTGGAGCGCACAGACGCGTCGACCGCGAGGAAACCAGCCCAGTTGGATTTCGCTACCCACGCTTCCAACGCGGCCAAGTTGGCGTGCGACCGGGCGATCAGCGCCGGCAGCCCACCGATCGACTCTGCCCAACCTAGCGCGTCCAGCGCATCCTCAACACACAACATCGACGGAGTGTTGATGGTCTCGCCCTGAAACAGGCCGGCGATCAGCTTGCCGCCCTTGGTCATTTGGAAGATCTTCGGGATCGGGCGATCCGGCGTGTACGTCTCAAGCCGCTGCACCGCGCGCGGGCTGAGCGCGATCATGCCGTGCGCGCCCTCGCCGCCCAGCACCTTCTGCCACGACCAAGTCACCACGTCGAGCTTGCTCCACGGAATTCCCATGGCGAAGACTGCGGACGTCGCGTCACAAATCGCGAGCCCTTGCCGGTCTTCGGCGATCCAATTTCCGTTGGGTACTCTGACGCCGGAGGTGGTGCCGTTCCAGGCAAACACGACGTCGCGCGACCAATCTGCTTGCGCCAGATCGGGCAGCTGGCCGTAGTCGGCTTTGAGCACCCGCAGATCCGCGAGCTTCAGCTGGCTCTTGCAGTCCGACGCCCAGCCGCTGCTAAAACTCTCCCACGCCAGCACGTCCACGCCGCGCTCACCCAGCATCGACCACAGCGCCATCTCCACCGCTCCGGTGTCTGACGCGGGTACAATCGCGAGGACGTACTCGCCCGGAATTCCCAGCAGCGTCTTGCTGCGCTCGATGACTTGCTCCAGCTTTGACTTACCCGCCTTGGCGCGATGGGAGCGGCCAACTACCGCGTGTTGGAGCGCCTGCAAACTCCATCCCGGCCGCTTCGCGCACGGGCCGGAAGAGAAGAAGGGCCGCTGAGGCAGAACTGTGGGTTTCATAAGTGGTGACGGGGGAAACTTCTAGAGTAGCGCTATCCAGAGATAGAATCTAAAGATGGTCCTTTCCGACGTCGACATCCACCGCTACATTGCCGAGGGCAAAATCCGCGTGACCCCTGAGCTCCCCGCAGAGCAGTTCGGCAGCTGCTCGGTCGACTTCCGGCTGGGCAATGAGTTCGGCGTCTTCGAGCACAGCAAGCATGCCTTCATCGATCTGCGCGAGAAGACCGCGATCCAGGAATTGATGCGGACCATCGTGGTCCCCGATGGCGAATCGTTCATTTTACAACCGGGTGAGTTTGCGCTCGCGATCACCGAAGAGCGCCTGGAACTCGACGACGACGTGCTGGGCCGCCTGGAAGGCCGATCGAGCCTAGGCCGCATCGGCATCATAGTCC
This sequence comes from Bryobacterales bacterium, assembly GCA_947446025.1. Classification (GTDB taxonomy): domain Bacteria; phylum Acidobacteriota; class Terriglobia; order Bryobacterales; family Bryobacteraceae; genus Palsa-187. The sequence continues at coordinate 94,405 of CANFEY010000001.1, read as the reverse complement.
ACGGCACGGCGGGCCTGTTCGATCCAGGCTGGCGCGGTAAGGCCACGCTTGAGCTGAGCAACCTGGGCCGCATGCCCGTGGCCCTGTATCCGGGTATGCGCATCTGCTCGTTTACGTTCGAGCAGTTGACCACGCCGTCCTCGGTTCCGTATCACAAGAAGGCCTCGAACAAGTACGCGGGGCAGGATCGTCCACTGGCCAGCAAGTTGGTGAGCGAGACGTCGAAGTAGCACCCTAACGTCCAGCAGGACAAGGGACGATACACTGATTAAATGGCGACAAAGATTGGGATCAATGGATTTGGCCGTATCGGTCGGAATGTTCTGCGGGCCGCGCTGAAGGGCTCGGCAGTTGAGGTGGTTGCAGTCAATGACCTGACGGACACCAAGACGCTAGCGCACCTTTTGAAGTACGACTCGATTCTGGGGCCGCTCGGCCTGGAAGTCACGGCCGATGCAGACTCGATCACGGTCGCCGGAAAGAAGATCAAGGTATTCGCGATCAAGGACCCGGCGGAGATTGATTGGTCCAGCCTGGGCGTTCAGATTGTGGTTGAATCCACCGGCAAATTCACCGACGCGGCGGGCGCAGGCAAGCACCTGAAGGGCAGCGTTAAGAAGGTCATCATCTCTGCTCCGGCGACGAACGAAGACATCACCATCGTCATGGGCGTGAATGACAATGTCTACGACGCGTCCAAGCACAACATCATCTCCAACGCGTCTTGCACGACGAACTGCTTGGGACCGGTCACAAAAGTTCTGCATGAGAAGTGGGGCATCGAAAAGGGATCGATGACCACGATCCACAGCTACACCAATGACCAGAACGTGCTCGACTTCCCGCACAAAGATCTCCGGCGCGCGCGTGCGGCGGCGTTGAACATGATCCCGACCTCGACCGGCGCGGCCAAGGCGATCGGGCTGGTGATGCCGGACCTTAAGGGCAAGCTCGACGGCTACGCCATGCGCGTGCCGACTCCGAACGTCAGCGTGGTTGATTTCAATGCGGTCCTGCTCAAGCCAACCACCACCGAAGAAGTCAACGCGGCACTGAAGGCTGCGGCGGAAGGCCCGCTCAAGGGCATTCTGGCGTACACCACCGACCCCGTCGTTTCGACCGACATGCTGCACAATCCGAACAGCTCCATCGTCGACGCTGGTCTGACCAAGGTGCTCGGTGGCAACCTGGTAAAGGTGGTCGCGTGGTACGACAACGAGTGGGGCTATTCGATGCGCGTCGTTGACATGGTCACGTTCCTGACCAACAAGGGTCTCTAAACACCCAGCCGTAGGATGCCCCGGCGGAGTTTCGGCGAGCGCTGCAATAGGCGCAGATAGCCGATTTCTTCCGGGGCATTTTTCTTGCGCGCGATGTCGGCGGCGCTGGTCTCGCTCGGGACGCGGCGGACGATCTCAGGCCATCCGTCGCAGCGACCGATTTTCTGCGCGAAGGTGCGAAGTGAAAATCCGCGCCAGTCGTCGAGCGTGGGTCCGTATAGCATGGGAGCCTTTGCCAACCTCCGCAAGGTTGCGGGCGGCGTGCGATAGGCCGGGTGGGCGGCCAGCTTCCGCTCTTCGGATTCAACAAGCCGCTGGATTTCTTGTGACGCCGAGCAGAAGCCCAGCTTGCGGTAGAACCAGAACGCTCCTGATTCGACGGCCTCCTCGTTTTCGTGACCCAGCTGGTAGGGATCGATGGAGAAGCAGGTGACCCCGCACTGTTGTTGGCAGAACTTCAGGAACCGAGTGTAGAGCCACGCGGACTCGCCCTCGCGGAAGGTGTAGTAGAGATTGAAGCCGACCTCCATGCGGTCAAAGAAAGACAGCGTCTCCAGGTAGCCGAGGGGCACGCCGTTCTTGAAGAAAATGCCGCCGTGGTAGGCGCGCAGCGGCAAGCGGGACGAAGGTGGGATGCCCAGCCAATAGAGATCGACACCACGGCCGAGGTCTGCATGGTACACGTGCTGTAGGTCAGGGAAACTGAAGCCCCACAGTTCGCGATACCGAATGGCGCTGGTGTCGATGGTCACGTCCACGACGCGTTTTGCTTCCGTACTGGTGAGGCGGCGCGTTGCAATCTTAGGTCCGGCGAGTTCCGCTTCCAACGAAACATCGCGGCGCTTCAGCAGGGGCGTCGTGTGGAAGAAAGGTTCGCTGCGTGCCCAGCGCGCGTGGGAACGGCTGGGCTTGCTCCCGATCTCGAACAGCAGCGGTAGCTCCAGCGAATCGTAGGTTTGCGGATCGACGTTCTCGATCAGCCAGCGCAGATCGCCCTTGAGAGCCGTGAGCCAGCGCCGCCAATCGATGTGCGGCTCCACCGACCAATCTTCAAACGCCAGGGGGGCCAATCGTGCTAGTACCGGACCCAGCCGATCCGGGTGGGAATAATTCTCCCAATCTATTTTGAGGTTTTTGCCATGCCGGAGTGAGAGGAATCGCGCGAAAGAATGACTGTAGTAAGTAGAGATGGCCGAACCGGCGATGCCGGAGACTTCGGCGGCTTCGAACGGAGCCGGGACCACGCCGCGCAGGCGGTCCGGGAATTGGAAGAGAATTTGGTCGGCCAGACGGAGCACGCGCGAGCTGTGCGGATGGGCGCGGAGGAACAGGGCAGTCTCATGCAGAAGAATCAGTTTTTCGGGATCGCGGAAATGCGTGCTGGAGAGCCGTTCGAGCAGCTTTGTGACGCTGCTCTCGGCCTCGCTCCCGAACACGTTCTTACGCTCAGCCAGTTGTTCGAGAGCGGACATTTGCTTGAGTGTACCGTGGAATCGCAATGTTACAGTAAAGGAACACATGCAAAAAACCAGTGACCCGGTCGCACTCGCGGCCATCGCCAAGCGCATGCGCCGGACGGCGATGGAGATGATCACCGCCGCCAAGTCGGGGCATCCCGGTGGATCGCTTTCCATTGCAGAGATTGTCGTGACGATGTATTTCGACGTCTTGCGCCACGATCCGGCGAATCCGAAATGGAAGGATCGCGACCGCTTCATCCTGTCGAAGGGGCACTGCTGCCCCATCCTCTATGCAGTGATGGCGGAGTGCGGATATTGCCCGAAGGAGTCACTGAACACACTGCGCAAGCTAGGGTCCATCTATCAAGGCCACCCCGACGTCCGCTTCATTCCGGCGTTGGAGGCATCCACGGGGTCGTTGGGATTGGGCCTGTCGTTGGGACTCGGTATGGCGCTTTCCGCCAAGCTCGACAAGAGTCCGGCGCGCACGTACGTGGTGTTGGGCGATGGCGAAATCCAGGAAGGGCAGATTTGGGAAGCGGCGATGTTCGGCTCGTTCCACAAGGTGGACAACGTCCTGGCCATTGTCGATTCCAACAAGATCCAGCTGGACGGCTTCGTCAAGGACATCCTTGATCTTGAACCGCTCGGAGACAAGTGGCGGAGCTTCGGCTGGCATGTAATCGATGTGGATGGCCACGACATCCCGGCGTTACAGGCAGCATTCGCCGAAGCGGCGGCCACCAAAGGCAAGCCGACCTGCATTCTGGCGAACACCATCAAGGGCAAAGGCGTGTCCTTCATGGAGAACAATCCCAAGTTCCACGGCGCGGCCCCGTCGGCTGATGAATTCCAAAAAGCGATGCAGGAGCTGGCGTAATGGCGGCCAAATTTGAGTTGAAGCCCGGTGCGGCAACCCGTGAAGCGTTCGGCAAAGCACTGATGGAATTGGGGAAGAAGAACCCCAACGTGGTGGCGTTGGATGCGGACCTGTCAAAGTCCACGATGAGTGCGGGGTTCGCGAAGGAGTTTCCAGACCGTTTCATCGAATGCGGCATCGCGGAGGCCAACATGGTCGCCATCGGAGCCGGCCTGGCGTCGGCGGGCAAGATCCCGTTCGCTGCGAGCTTTTCCGCGTTCCTATTGAACAAGGGTTTCGAGCAACTGCGGGTGACTGCGGCGTTCCCCAACGTAAACCTGAAGGTAGTTGGCACGCATAGCGGCATCTCGATCGGCGAAGATGGGCCATCGCAAATGAGCGTGGAGGATCTCAGCCTGGCTTGTTCGCTGCCTGGATTCACCGTGTTGTGCCCAGCGGACGAAGTGTCCATGATGCGGCTGATGCATGCGGCGGCGGAGCACGTGGGGCCAGTGTTTATCCGCGCGGGTCGGGCAAAGGTGCCGGTGATTTACGGTTCGGATCAAGAGTTCACCATCGGCAAGGCCGTTACGTTGATGAACGGCGCTGACGTGACGTTGATTGCAACGGGCCTGTTGGTGGCGGAAGCGATTCGCGCGGCGGAAACGTTGGCGGCGGAAGGAATTTCGGCGCGTGTGCTGGACTTCCACACCATCAAACCGCTCGACCGCGATGCCATTGCGAAGGCGGCACGGGAGACCGGAGCAATTGTGGTGGCCGAAGAGCACCTGGTGGACGGCGGCCTCGGAGTGCGCGTGGCGCAAGTGGTTGCCGAGACCAGCCCGGTTCCCATGGAATTCGTCGGTGTGCAAAATACCTACGCCGAATCGGCCACGCCGGAGCAGCTCATCGACAAGTACGGACTGTTGGCGCGCGACGTCGCCGCCGCCGCCCGGCGTGTGCTGAAGCGAAAGCGCTAGCATCGTAGGTATGGCCCGCCGCGGTAAAGACAATGAGACCGACGAGCTAGCATCTCTGTGCGCAAAAGCCCAAGCAACGCTGGCGCGGGCGGGACGCAGGCTGCATGACGACGTGGGACCGCAGTTGGCCGGAGCGGGCATGCTACTTTCGCTCGTGAAGAGCGACCACCCCAAGGCCGCGCCCGCTGTGCAGGAAGTGCTCTCGGCCCTCGATAAGGCCATGGAGAGCGTGCGGGAGCTGAGCCAGGAGCTGAATGCCTCGCCCGTAGACCGGCTGGGCCTACGTCATGCGCTGCTGCGTTTTTCCGAGCGCGACCCGCGCGTTTCCGTCGCCTATTCCGCTACCGCCCGCATGTCGCGCGAGACAGCCTCCGCCCTCTACGAAGCGGCCGCGGCAGCGATTCGCGCGGCGCAGGAGGCGGACGGCAAGAACATTCGCGTCAGTGTTACCGGCTCCGCCGGAGTGAAGGTGCGGATCGCCGATGACGGGCGCGCTTCCCGGCGCGGAACCACACTGGCGGTCCCTTTTAAACTTGCCGAAGCCGCCGGTCTTGCTGTCACTGTTACGACGATAAAGAGTACAATTGTTTCCATAAGGCATGCCATTCGACGTCCTGCTGGTAGATGACCATAAGATCATGCGCGACGGGATCAAAGCGATCCTCACGCGTGCCGACGACTTCCGCGTGGTGGGGGAAGCAGAGAACGGTACCGACGCGGTGCAATTCGTCAAGCTCCGCAAGCCGCATATGGTGCTGATGGACATCGGCATGCCCAACGGATTGAATGGCGTGGAAACCACCACCGAAGTTCTGCGCGCTCATCCCGACTGCAAGGTGGTCATCCTCAGCATGTTCGACGATGAGAATTCCGTGGTCAGCGCGATCCGCAGCGGCGCACGGGCGTTCATCCTGAAGCGCGCCTCTGACGCCGATCTGCTGGAAGCCCTGCGCATGGTGGCCGCGGGCGGCATGTATCTGAGTCCGCAGGTTTCTGACCGGCTGCTGCACCGCATCCAAAAGGGCGACTTGGAAGCACGCCCCGCCAACGCGGTGCTGGACTCGCTCTCGCCGCGTGAAGTGCAGGTGCTGCGCCTGGTCGCCGACGGCAAATCGAGCAAGGAAGTCGCGGTGCTGTTGGATCTGAAGGAACAGACAGTGCGGAGCTATCGGAAGACGATGATGAAAAAACTCGGCGTCAATAACGTTGCCGGGCTCACGCAGTTAGCGCTTTCCACGGGGCTCACCAGCCTGGCCAAGGGCCACGCGGAATGAGGCGGGAGCGGCCATCTCCGTGGGGTCCCATGCGGGTGGTGGATGCACACGTCCACTTTTTTTCGCACAAGTTCTTCTCCACGCTGGTGTCCCAGAAGCCGGGCCTGACGCTCGACGCCGCGATGGAACAACTGGACTGGGAAATGCCGGACCCCGACCCGGAGAAATTCGCGGCGCGCTGGCTTGCCGAATTGGACCAGCAGAGCGTCGAAGCAGCAGCCATCATCGCGAGCCTGCCGGGGGATGAGTCGTCGGTGGCGGCGGCGGCCCAGGCCAATCCGGACCGCCTCTTCGCCTACGCCATGGTGAATCCCAAGTCACCACAAGCTCCCGTCCTCGCAAACATCCGCGTTGCCTGCCTGTTTCCTGCGATGCACCGCTATTCGATTCAGGACGAATGTTGCCGCCCCCTCTTTGAGTGGGCGCAGCGCGAAAAACGCGCGGTTTTCGTCCACTGCGGGATGCTCAGCGTCGGCGTGCGCAAAAAGCTGGACCTGCCTTCGCCATTTGATATGCGGTACTCGAACCCGATTGACCTGCATGCGGTGGCGCTGAAATACCCGGACGTGCCCATCATCATTCCGCACTTCGGCGCGGGCTACTTCCGCGAGGCCTTGATGGTGGCCAGTCTGTGCCCCAACGTGTACCTGGATACGTCCAGCTCCAATGATTGGACCAAGTTGCAGGTTCCCCCCATCAGCGTGCGCGGGTCGTTCCGCCAGGCCTTGAAGGTCCTCGGACCGCAGCGCTTGCTCTTCGGCACCGATTCGTCGTTCTTCCCGCGCGGCTGGCAGACCGCGATTTTTGAGACCCAGGCCACTGCCCTGCATGAGCTGGGAACCTCTAGTACTGACGCACAGGCCATCTTCGCCGATAATCTCCTGAGAATTCTCGCCCGCTAAACCAACTCTAGTTGTGATGCTGAAATTCTGGCCATCACGCAAGGCGGCGTTTCAATACCCGATTGGGGAAGCGCCCCGGACCGCCGTTCTGGTCCCCTGGTTCCGCACCGGCAGGTCGGTGCAAAGTTTCCCCGGCTGGACTCAGAATGCCTCTGACTACGCACCCGCCGCTATCGCGGGCACGCGGGCACAGTTGTTGGCGCTGACGGCGGAGCCTCCCGCGCTGACTCACGCTCTGATCGTCCTGGCCCGGCCCACGGATATGCTGCTGACCAATGCGGATCGCGACCAGCTGTGGCGGGCCTTCCGCGTGCCGGTGTTCGAGCAGCTCATCGGTGCCCAAGGCGACCGCTTGGCCGCCGAGTGCGAAGCTCACGACGGGCTGCACGTGGAGGCGCAGGGGCATGACTGGACCGGGTACGCCATCGACGAGGGCCTGTGTGCCTGCGGGCTGCGGACGCCTCGGGTTTCTTCGCCGGTGCCTGCGGAGCGGGTTCGCGCGGCGGCTATGTTTGCGCGCTGACGACTGGCTGGCAGCTCGGGAAGCTGCCCCACGCTATAATCAAGAGAGTCGTGCGCGAACGTGGCGGAACTGGCAGACGCACTGGATTTAGGTTCCAGCGACCGCAAGGTCATGGGAGTTCGACCCTCCCCGTTCGCACCAACATTTGGAAGTATCTATGCCTCTCCTGAGTGACCGTGCCGGCAAGACCGCTGAGGTCGTGGTGCTGCCCGCGTCCACCGAAGATCCCAACAAGGCCATGCCGGGGCTGGTGCGGATGGGGCTATTCTTGGCCTGCGGATCCATGGCGGTGCTGTTTGCGTCGCTGGTGTTCGCCTACTATTGGCGCAAGAGCGAGCCGGGGGTGTGGGATCAGGCTCCGCTGCCGGGGGCATTGTGGATTTCCACCGCGATCATCCTGGCGTCTAGCGTGGTGTTCGAGGTGGGGCGCAGGGCCTACCGGAACGGGTTGCATCAGCGTGCGGCGCGGCTCATCGCGGCCACCGGCGTCTTGGGGCTGGCGTTCCTGGGTTCGCAGGTGACGGCGTGGCTGGCGCTGATTGATCGTGGAGCCTACCTGCAGCAAAATCCGTACAGCGCGTTTTTCTACCTCTTCACGGCACTGCACGCGGCGCACTTGCTGGGCGGGCTGGGTAGCTTGGCCTACGTCACCTGGAGCCGCAACCGGCGGCGCGAAATGGTAGACGCAGCGGCCTACTACTGGCACTTTCTCGGCGTCTTGTGGGTTGCGCTATTCTTCGTTCTGGCTCACTGATTCATGCCCATCGATCCTTCCGCACAGATTGCGCCCACCGCGCGTGTCCACCCCGATGCCGTCATCGGCGCGGGTGTGGTCATCGCCGACTACACCATCGTGGAGCAGGACGTCGTCATCGGCGAAGCCTGCCAACTGGAACCACACGTCTACGTGAAGCGCTGGACCACCATGGGCGCTCGCAACAGGATTTCAGCGGGAACGGTGCTGGGCACCGATCCACTGGACAAGAATTTCTCAGGAGCTCGCAGCTACCTCAAGATCGGCAACGACAATTCGATCCGCGAGCATTACACCATCTCGCGCGGAACAGCGCCGGAGTCGGAGACGGTGATCGGCGACGGCAACTACATCATGACCTCGGGGCACATCGCGCATAACTGCCGCATCGGGAACCGGACGGTGATCGCCAGTTGCGCGTTGGTGGCGGGCTACGTGGATGTGGAAGATCAGGCGTTCATCTCCGGCGGCGTGGTGATTCACCAGTTTTCAAAAGTGGGACGCCTGGCGATGATCGGCGGCAACACGCGTGTGAATCTGGACGTGCCGCCCTACTTCCTCTACACGGATTTCAATGTCACGCCGTGCGGATTGAATCTCGTGGGGCTCAAGCGCTCGGGCTTCACGCACTCGCAGGTGCAGGCGCTCAAGGCCGCTTACAAGCTCCTGTACCGCTCGGGCCTGAAGCTCGATGACGCGCTGGCTCGCATCGAAAGCGACGTGCCGACAGAGCACACGCTGCACTTGTTGGAGTTCATCCGTTCCAGCAAGCGTGGTATTTGCCGCGAATGACTAGAGTCCCAGGAAATGGGCTTGGCTGTTGAGAGGGCTGGGGCCCGGCTCGGGCTTGCGGTAGGAACCGTCGGATTGCATGTAGTTCGCGTTGCGCGTGTCGGCCAGGTAGGTGCCCAGGATCTCGCCACGCACTCTGGCAACCAGTCCGCGGTGCTCCACGGGGAACAGAACCTCCACGCGGCGGTCCAGATTGCGGCCCATCATGTCCGCGCTGCCCAGGTAGATCTGCTCCTGGCCGCCGTTGCGGAAATAGTAGATGCGGCTGTGTTCGAGGAACCGGCCTACGACGCTGATCACCCGGATATTGGCACTGATACCCTCGACGCCCGGCCGCAGGCAGCACAGGCCGCGCACCAGCAGGTTCACATGGACGCCGGCTTGCGATGCCTCGTAGAGAAGGCGGATCATCGCCGGGTCTTCGAGGGAGTTCATCTTGAAGATCAAGTGCGCGGGCTCGCCTTTTTGGGCGTGGCAGATTTCACGGCGGATCAGGGCTTCCAAACCAGGCCGCAGGCTGCGCGGAGCCACCATCAGTTTGCGGAATTCCTTCTTGCCGGAATAGGCCGTGACGTAGTTGAACAGATCGGTGACATCCGCGCCGATGGCATCGTCGGCGGTCATGAGGCTCAGGTCGGTGTAGAGGCGCGCGGTGGTGGCGTTGTAATTGCCGGTCCCCAGGTGAACGTAGCGCCGGATCTTGTCACCCTCCCGGCGCACCACCAAGGCCACCTTGGAATGCACCTTCAGCCCCACCAGCCCGTAGACTACGTGTACGCCCGCCGATTCCAACGCCCGCGCCCACTCGATGTTGCTCTCTTCGTCAAAGCGGGCCTTTAGCTCCACCAGCACCGCCACCTGTTTGCCGTGCTCTACCGCTGTGAGCAAATGCTCCACGATGGGCGAGTTGCGCCCCACCCGGTACAGCATGATTTTTATGGCCAGCACGTCGGGATCGGTGGCGGCGTGGCGGAGGAAGTCGGGTACGGGCTGGAAGGATTCGAACGGGTGATGCAGCAGGATGTCCTGCTTGCGGATGGCGGCGAAGACGTCTTCGCCCTCCTTGGACCGCAGCGAGCGCGGAGTTTGCGGCACGAACGCCGGGTCCTTCAAGGCGGGCCGGTCCAGGGACATCAGCTGCTTGGCGCGGCTGAGATCCAGCGGGCCTTCCACGTAGTAGACGTCGCGCTGGTGGAGTTTGAGATTTTCCAGCAGCACATCCAACAAGTCACGCGGGATATCCTTGAGCACCTGGATCTGGACCACGTCGCGGAAACGGCGTTGCCACACGGCCTCCTCGATGGTCTCCAGAAGATCATCGCTTTCCAGCTCCTGAATTTCGTACTCGGCGTCGCGGGTCACGCGGAACGGGTGGGCTTCCACGATTTCGAGACCCGGAAACAGAGACCGCAGGTTAGCGCGGATGAGCTGCTCCAGCCAGACAAAGGTTTGCTGGCCTTCAGTTTGCCCGGCGCTGACCAGGGCCGGAAAGGCGTCCGGGATCTTGACGCGGGCGAATTTCCGCGCGCCGTGCAGATCCTTAACGATCACCGCCAGGTTCAGACTGAGGTTTGAAATATGCGGGCAGTAGTGTCCGGCTAACGCGCGACACGCCAGCGGCGTCAGCACCGGGTGGACCACGTCGTGGAAGTACGTATCCAGAGCGTCGCGCTCGGTCTCCGTAAGGTTGCGGTACTCGCGGATGTCGATGCCGGCCTGCGAAAGGGCGAGGTCGAGCTCCACCCACACCGCGTAGGCATCCGACAACAATGTGCGCAGTTCGTTGCCCATCCGTTCCAGGTGCTCCGTTGCCCGGAGGTCGTTCTTGCTGGAATCCACTCTCTGGTTCAGCAGCGCCACGCGGACCATGAAGAACTCGTCAATATTGGAAAACAAAATCGACAGGAACTTCACTCGCTCCAGCAGCGGATTGCGTACGTCGCGGGCCTCGCCCAGGACGCGGCGCTGGAACGCCAGCAAGCTCATTTCGCGATCCAGGTAGAGGCTGGGATGATCCAGCGGCAGCGACGCGGTGGTGATATCCGGGCTGAGGGCGGCGGGGGCCATGTACCCAACAGGTTACACAATTTGCCCTAGGGCTTGTGTTACAACCGTCTACGGACGCAAATGTGAGAGGATGACCGGAGATGGCGCGCATCACACTTGGACTTGGGACTTCGCATGGGCCGATGTTGTCGATTGGTTCGGAGCATTGGGGCGACCGGGTGCCGTTTGACCGCCGGCACACGGCTCTGCCGTACCGGGGGCGGACGTACGCGTTCGCGGAGTTGGCGGATTTGAGGTCTTTGGAGAATTTAGGCGCGCAGATCACCCCGGAGGAATCGGCGCTTCGGCACGCCCGTTGCCAAGCGGCGATCACTCAGTTGGCGGACATCTTCGAGGCCGGCAAGCTGGACACGGTGGTCATCGTCGGGAACGATCAGATGGAAGTCTTTTCCGCCGATCACGTGCCCGGGCTCGCGGTCTTCTGGGGGGACCACATTGAGGGCCATCCCCGGTCAAAGGAATTTCTGGCGAAGCTGGACCCGGCCATCGCGCGCGCCGAATTGGACCGCACGCCGATGGAATACACGCAGTATCCCTGCTCACCCGCGCTGGGCCGCCACTTGGTGGAGCGCGTGGTAACGGACGGCTTCGACGTCTCACAGATGACCAAGCTTTCCGCGGGGGAGCTAGGCGTCAGCTCCGCGCCCCACGCCTACGGGTTCGTGTACCGGCGCGTGATGCGCGATAAGGTTCCGCCCACGGTGCCGGTGTTCATCAACACCTTCTATCCGCCGAACCAGCCCACCGTGGGCAGGTGCTTCGAGTTTGGGCGCGCGTTAGGCCGCGCGATCTTGTCGTGGCCGGAAAATGCGCGGGTGGGCGTGATTGCCTCGGGCGGACTGACGCACTTCGTAATCGACGAAGAGTTCGATCAGCAGGTGCTGGCCGCGATGCTGGACGGTGACGCTTCCCTGACGGGCGTTCCGGAGGACATGTTCCAATCGGGCACCTCGGAGATCAAAAACTGGATCACGGTAGCGGGCATCATGGCGGAGGCGGGCCTCACCATGCGCCTGGTGGATTACGTGCCGTGTTACCGCTCTGAAGCGGGCACGGGCAGCGCCATGGGATTCGCTTGTTGGGAATGAGGAGACGGGAATGTTCACAAGAGTTCTACTGATCTGCGCGCTGATCGCGCAAACTGCCTGGGCTCAGCCTCGGCAGAAGGTCACCATCATCTTCCCGACGCGGGCGTCACAGACCTGGCCGCTGTATATCGCGAAGGAAGGCGGCTACTACGAGAAGTACGGCTTCGATGTGGAACTCACCTTCGGCGTGCATCCCACGGCCATCGCCGCGATTACCAGCAATCAGGCGTTGATGTCGCCTTACACGTTGGAGCAGTCCATGCAGGCTTCGTTCCGCGATGGGTCGTTCATCATGCTGGGGCAGCCGTACAAGAAGAGCAGCTTCGCGCTGGTGGCGGCGAAAAACATCGGGTCCGTGGCGGGGCTGAAGGGCAAACGGATCGCGGTGAGCCAACTGGCGGATGCTCCTTACAACTACGCTGTAGGGCTGCTGGCCAAGGCGAAGCTGACGCCTCGAGATGTGGAATGGATTCCGGTGGGCGCGGGCGCGGGCGCTCGAGGCAACGCCGTGATGGCAGGCCGTGCCGATGCCACCATGCTCACCGCGCCGGAGTATTTCAAATTGGAGCAAGAAGGCTACAAAATCCTGGGCAACATCGCGGATGCCGATGAGATCCACGCGCCGTCGGTCTACCTGTTCAAGAAAACCGCCGTGGCCAACAATGACGTCGCCGAGCGTATGATCAAAGCCCACGCGGAAGCCACCAAGCGCTTCTACGACGACAAGAAGTTCGCGGTCGACGCGTACGTCAAGTGGGACCCTTCGCAAACCCGCGCCGATATCGAACGCGTGTGGGACGTGTATTCGAAGATGGGTGCCTATGAGCGCGTGCCCTATATCCAGGCTGCCGCGGTGAAGTATGTTCTGGATCATCCAGCGGACGCGCAATCGGCGGCGGCGATGCGCGCGTTCGACTACAAACAGGTGATCGACAACAAGCTAGTGGACAAGCTGGTGAAGGAAGGCTACTTCGAGAAGCTGTTCGGCGCGGGGATCAAAGCGGAACAGACGGCGAAGTCGAAAGGCGCGTTCCGCTAACGGCTGTAAATTTCGACCCACTGCCCTTTGCGCTCCCAGCGGGCCTGCGAACGGTACCCGATGCTCTGCAACTCGGCGGACGAAGCCTCGGGCTGGAGATCCACGAAGGGCGCGAACCAACCGCGCAGCGTTGGATTTTCCAGGATGTAACGCGGCGGCGTCTGCCCGCGGGAATAGGTCACGATCACGTCTTCCTCACGCAGCGGCAGCGCCTGAAAATCAGCGAGCCGAAGACCGGGCGTGCGCAGAGTGGGGATGCGGACCTGCACGTAGCCGAAGTCAGGATTCCGAATCGCGGCGGTCAGCGGCCACACGCTGGCTACGCGGCGGCCAGTGAAATTGGACTCCAGGTACTGCGATGCCTCGTGCTGCAGGTCCACGAAATCGACCACCGCGAGATTGTTTTCGAGCGGGAACGGATAGGGCGGATTGACGAACCATCCCGTCACCATCAGCCCCAGCACCGCCAGGTTGGACGACATCCGCCACCGCACGGTATAGGTGCAGGCCGCCACCGCGAACGCGGCATAGAGAATGGGCAGCACGGGGAGAAGGTAGCGGTCCAGCACCGCGCCGCCCAGCAACGTCACCGCGGCGAGTTGCGCCGCTGCCACCGCCCACGCGACAGACCAATCACGCCCGCGCAATGCCCGCCGGCCTTGCCACAGCGCAATCGCGCCGATCCAGTGGCCGTCGGCGATCAAGAGCGTGTAGGCGCGGCGCAGAAGCGCATACAGGATATGGAGCGGCGTAAAGGAATCCGTCACGTTGTACTGCGCGAATTCCGCGTTGCCGAACCACGACCCGGTGGCCTGCCGCAGGTACACCAGCCACAGCCCCAGGGCGACAGCAGGGGCGAAAAAGTACAACGCGGGCTGCATGCGCCTGTCGCGGAAAAGCAGCCACGCGCCGAACACCATCGGCGTGGTGAGAGCGGTTTCCTTGACCAATACCAACGCCACCGTGGCTGCGGCGCAAGCCGCGTAGCGCTCCTCCAGAAACAGCAACAGAGCGAATGCCGTCAGCCCCATGGCGGGCATGTCCAGTAGCACCATCATGGATTGCGTGTAGAACATGGGCGCGGCCAGCAGGAAGGCCACGGCGGTAAATCCCGGAGCGCCCGCGCTGGTTCTGCCCAGACGGATGGCCAGCAGGAACGCGGCGTAGGCTCCCGCAGCCGCGATCAGCAGCATGGTCAAGCGGGAGGCCGCGACGGAAAAACCCGCTACCCGCCACGCCATTGCCAACACCGCCATGAGCCCCGGCGGGTGAACGTTGGGGTCAGTAGAATGCGTCACCCATGCGCCGTCCCGGTACAGGTCCAGCGCAGCGGGTACAAACTGGCCCAGTTCATCCCAATGGAAGGGGAGCCGGATGTAGGGCGCGTGCAACGCCACCAGGATGGCCGCGAGGCCGGTCAGCAGAAAGATGCGGGCACGCATCGCGAATTACTGGATTGCCGCGCCGCCCTGCTTGGGCTCCAGCCGGATTTCGCCGAACGTGGACTCATACTGCGAGATGTTCTGGTTCAGCACATTCGCCAGCGCCTTGGCCTGCTGCGGACTCAGGAAGATGCCTTGATAGTTCCTGATATCCACCGCGTCAGGGGAGGTTTGGTTGATGGTTCCGAAGGACAGAAAGAAGTCCCACAGGCTGACGCGGACCTGGACGCTGTTGGCGTAGGCTTCACGATAGTCAGGAGTGTTGGACAATTGAATCTTCGCGGGCTGTTGCGGATGCATGCGATTTCAGAATACCAGCATGAGAGCACTTCTATTCGATATGGACGGGGTCGTGTACAACTCCGAAACGCTGATTCCGGGTGCGCCGGAGACGCTAGCATGGGTGCGGGCACGGGGGATTCCGCATATGTTCGTGACCAATACCACTTCGCGCGGGCGGGGCGAGTTGGTGGAAAAGCTGGCACGCTTCGGAATTCCGGCCACCGAGGAGGACATCCTGTCGCCGTGTGTGGCGGCGCGGGAGTTCATGGGAGACTCGGGTCCAGTGGCTTTATTCGTGCCGCATAAAACGCACGGCGAGTTCGCGGGCATGGAACTGCTGCCTGAAGATCGCGAATCCGGCGCGCGGTGGGTGGTAGTGGGCGACTTGGGCGAAGGCTGGGACTTCCGGACGCTCAACCGGGCGTTCCGGCTGCTGCAGTCGACGCCTGGGGCGCAGCTCATTGCGCTGGGCATGACGCGCTTCTGGCAGGCGGCGGATGGGCTGCGGCTGGATACGGCTCCCTATGTGGCGGCGCTGGAACGCGCGACGGGAAAACAGGCGGTAGTGACGGGCAAGCCGGCGGCGGCGTTCTTTGAGGCGGCCGTGCGGCGATTGGGTGTGCCGAAGGAAGACGTGCTCATGGTCGGCGACGATGTGCGGGTGGATGTGGGCGGAGCGCAGCAGGCCGGCTTGCAAGGCGCGCTGGTGAAGACGGGCAAGTACCGCGCGGGAGATGAAGACGGTGTCGTGAAGCCGGGTTTCCTCTTGGATTCGATTGCCGCGCTGCCCGGGCTGCTCAGTGCAGAGGAATTTCACGGGGACCGTCGTCCAGTCCCTGAATGAGGATCGTGGCACGGCGGGGCTTCGCGGGAGGCGGCAGAGGCTGAGGAGCGCTGGCCGACGGCTGAGCGGACCGGGTGCGCAATGCCGCCATCGCCAGAGCCTGAGGAAGATTCATACGAAAGCGCGCGGTGTTGCCATCGGCGAAGCTCCGTAGGACGCCACGGAGTTGCTGCGGCTGCGAAAGCTCGGCGTCGTGGGCGGTCTTGAGCAGGGCTTCCGCTGCTGCCGCGGACGCTGTCTCCAGCGCCAACTCCATTTCCACGTTTTCGTGGAAGCTCAGGCCCAACGCCACGCCACGCACGTCAATCTTGAGTCCGCCGGGCAGCGCGGGAAGTCCAGCCGGAAGATTGGGAAGGCGCCCGGAGATCCACATGTCGTAGGCCGCCAGCAGCTCGGTGCCGACCAGCACGCGCGGCTGTAGTACGGGAGTGGTCTGCGCGACGCGCGCGGCGGCTTTCTCAAGCGACGGACCATTACCGAACAGAATCGTGTGGGCGTCCAGACGGCGGTACTTCGCGTTCGCCTGCCCCAGGGCCGCCAGCATGCCTTCATCGAACTGCCCATCGATCACGGCGACCACGTCCGGCTCCGGCGAACCGTTGTCCATCAATGAGAATCGAATCTCCTTGATCCCGCCGAGCATGTCCTTGGCCATCGCCACCATCGCGGCGGCGGACGGATCGTTGGGGCTCGCACTAGTTATTGCAGATGCAAGCAGAGGCGAGTTCAGTAGCGCGACCGGATGGATGGTCCCGACCAGCGTCGCATCCGGGTGGGCAAAGCGCCACTCGGCTTGACCGAAGGCGAACAAAGGCAGAAGCAGGGCGGCGGCGAGGGTGCGCATGCCCGCGAATCGGCAATGTGGCGCGATTTCTTTAGCGCGCTGCTCAAGAAACCCGAAATGGCAGGCGGTTTCGCCTGCGATCTGCCGTTCTCGCTGACTTTTTTGAGCAGGCTGTTAGGCGATCCCCAAAGTTCGTAACAGGAATGCGAAGTTGAAGGCAGTCTGCTTCAAATGCTCATAACGTCCCGACGCCCCAAAGTGCCCCGCCCCCATGTCGGTTTTGAGCAGCAGCGTATTCGAATCCGTCTTTAGCGCCCGCAGCCGGGCCACCCATTTGGCGGGTTCCCAATACGAAACGCGGGGGTCGTTGAGACCCGCCGTAATCAGCATGGCCGGGTACGCCTGCGCGCGCACGTTTTCGTACGGAGCGTAGGACTTGATGTACCAGTAGTATTGCTCCTCCGCCGGATTGCCCCATTCCTCCCACTCGCCAATGGTGAGCGGCAGCGTCGCGTCCAGCTCCGTATTCAAGGCGTCCACAAAAGGCACGCGCGTGACGACGGCGGCGAACAGGTCCGGGCGCATGTTCAGCACGGCACCCATCAACAGGCCGCCGGCGCTGCCTCCGGTGATGGCCAGCCGCCGGGACGAAGTGTAGCCTTGCGCGATCAAGTGCTCGGCGCAGGCGATGAAGTCGGTAAAGGTGTTCCGCTTGGTTAGCATGCGGCCGTCTTCGTGCCACGGCTTGCCCAGGTCCGCACCGCCGCGGATGTGGGCGATGGCGTAGACAAAGCCGCGGTCCAGCAGACTGAGGCGGTCCTGCTTGAATACCGGATCGTGGCTGAGCCCATAAGCACCATAGCCGTCGAGCAGCATGGGCGCGCGGCCGTTCTGCTCAAAGCCCTTCTTGTAAACCAGCGAAATGGGGACCGCTGTGCCGTCAGGCGCGGTGGCATGCACGCGTTCCGATGCGTACAGCGCCGCATCGTAGCCCAGCACCGGAGCCTGTTTCTTGAGTTCACGGGTCCGCGTGACCATGTCGTAATCGAAGACGCTTTCCGGGGTCACCAGCGAGGTGTAGGTAAAGCGGATGAGGTTGGTATCGTACTCGGCGTTGCCGGTGACGTCGGTGTGATAGGCCGCTTCGTCGAAGGCGACGCGGTGGCGCTCGCCGGTGGGGAAGTGGTGGAGGTGGATCTGCGTCAAGCCCTGATCGCGCTCCTCGATGGCGATGTAGTCGCGGAAGGCGCGCAGGTGTTCCACGGTGACGCCGGGGCGCATCGGCAGGAACTCTTCGCGGTCCGCGCCTCCCACGGGGAGGCGCATGATCCGGAACGTCTTGGCGTGTTCATTGGAGCGGACGTAGAAGTGCTGATGGTGGTGCGTGACGTCGTACTCAACGCCTTGCTGGCGCGGCAGAATGGGCGTGAATTCGGCAGTCGGATCGGCTGCGGGGATGTAGCGCACCTCTGAGGTCAACGAGCTGTGAATGTTGATCAGCAGAAATTCCCAGCTGGATGTTTTCGCCACCTCCACGGTGAAGCGCTCGTCTTCCTCGTGATGCACAAGCGTGTCGGCGGGTGTGCCCAACTGATGGCGGAAGACCTGGTAGGGGCGCTTCGCTTCGTCCAGCACGCAGTAGAAGAATGTCTTGCTGTCGGCGGCCCATTCCAGGCTGTAGTAGGTGTTCGGGATCTCGTCTTCCAGCAGTTCTCCGGTTGCCAGGTCCTTCACTCGGATGGTGTAGGTTTCGTCGCCTAGGACGTCGGTTGAGTAGGCCAGAAGGCGGGTGTCGGGGCTGACTACGAAGTTGCCGACGCGGAAGTAGGACTGGCCTTGGGCTAGGAGGTTGGCGTCGAGGAGGATCTGTTCGGGCTGTCCGCTCCCTGACGGTCGCTGTTCAGTGTCGAGGGTGGGGGCGGCTTTTCGGCAATAGATGGCGTACTGTTTTCCCTCTTCGGTGCGGGTGTAGTAAAAATACCCGTCGCGGAGGATGGGAACGGTGACGTCGGTCTGCTGGATGCGCCCGAGCATTTCTCCGTAGAGCGTTGCCTGCAGCGCGGCGGTGGGAGCCATCACCTGCTCGGTGTAGGCGTTCTCGGCTTCTAGATACGGGATGGTGTCCGGGTCCTCTCGATTGCGCAGCCACGCGTAGGGGTCCTGGCGGGTGTCGTTGAAGAGCGTCGCAGACGCGGGAACGGTCTTTGCAATGGGAGGGGTCACTCTCTCTACAATAAGGGGTTGTGTGGCGAATCTTCTTGGTAACGGCTTCGGTGGCGCTGGCGCAGACGTGGCAGACGCAGGAAAGCGGCTCCACTGCGTCCCTACGCGGCATCAGCGCGGTGAGTGACCGCGTGGCGTGGGCCAGCGGAACCAAGGGGACCATTCTGCGCACGACCGACGGCGCTACCTGGCAGTCCGTGGGTCCTCCGGGCGTTGCCGACCTGGACTTCCGCGACATTGAAGCGCTGAGTGACCGCGTGGCGTTCGCCATGAGCGCCGGGGAGGGCCGGGCATCCCGCATTTACAAGACCACCGACGGCGGCGCTTCCTGGACGCTGCTGCGCGCCAACGGAGTGGAAGGCTTCTGGGACTCGCTGGCCTTGTGGGACGCCACCCACGGCATCCTCATGGGCGATCCCGTGGACGGGCGGTTCACCATCCTGACCACCAGCGACGGGGCGACGTGGGTGGCGCAGGAAGGCCCCAAGGCTGAAAAAGGCGAGGCCGCGTTCGCCGCCAGCGGGACAGCCTTGGTCACCCGAGGCACGCGGGAAGCCTGGTTCGCCTCCGGCGGCATCAACGGCGGCAGGATCTTCCATTCCATGGACGGCGGGAAAACTTGGGACGGGGTCCGAACCCCTATCCGGTCTGCTGGAGAAGGGGCCGGGATCTTCTCCCTGGCATTCTCCGGCACGCGCGGCGTTGCCGTGGGGGGAGACTACACCAAGGCGCAAGCTCCAGACGGCAACATCCTCCTGTGGGATGGCGCAAAATGGTCGATCCCGTCCGGCCCGGTGCCACGAGGGTACCGCTCCGCCGTGGTCCGCTGCCAGGATGCCTGGGTCGCCGCGGGCACCAGCGGGTCCGACATCTCCCTCGACGCGGGGCTGACCTGGCGCGCCCTGGATGACGTCCCGCTCAACGCCCTCAGCGCCGCCGGAAATTCGTGCTGGGGAGCTGGACCGGCTGGTCGAATCAGCCGAAGGTAGGGGGGGCCCGCTCTCCCATTGACACCGGGGGCGTTTGACTGTAACATCTAAAACGGTTTACTAGCCGTGCTCGGCGAGGGCTTTCATTCATTTATGCGCAATTGGTTCACTGGTTCCCTGGTAGTTGCAAGCGCGATGGCGGCGTTGGTGGCCGCTATTTTCCTGCCCACTGAAACACAAGCCCAGCAGGCTCCCGCGAAAGCGGCTCCGGCAAAAGCCCCGGCCTATAAAGCACCTCGGACCAAGGACGGCAAGCCGAACCTCAACGGGCTGTGGATGTCCAACGGAATGGCGAACTGGGATCTGGAGCCGCACGGCCCCGCCATGGCCACCGATCCCAAACTCGGCGCCATCTACGCAGTCCCGCCCGGCGTGGGCTACGTTGTGGGCGGAACTATCCCCTACAAGCCAGCCGCGCTGGAGCAAAAGAAGAAGAATTTCGCCGCTCGCGCCAAGGAAGATCCGGAAGCCAAGTGCTATATGGGCGGCGTGCCCCGCTCGAACTACATGTCCTACCCCTTCCAGATCATCCAGGGAGCCAAGGACTTCATGATCAGCTACGAGCACGCGGGCGCTGTACGTATCCTGAACATGGGAACTCCGCTGAAAGCGCCGGCCGATTCCTGGATGGGTACATCCAACGGCCACTGGGAAGGCGAGACGCTGGTGGTGGACGTGACGGCGCTGGGTGACCAAAGCTGGCTGGACCGCTCCGGCAACTTCCACAGTGACCAGTTGCACGTAATCGAGCGCTGGACCATGCGCAGCGCAGACGTACTGATGTACGAAGCGCGCATCGAAGATCCCGAAGTCTATACGCAGCCCTGGACCATCCGCGTGCCGCTCTACCGGCAGGTGGAAGACAACGCACGGTTGCTCGAATTCAAATGCGTAGTGTTCGCCGAAGAGTTGCTCTACGGCCACCTGCGTAAACCTGCGGGAGCCGTTACGCCCGCGCCGGCACCTGCTCCGCCCGCCGGGAATCAAGGTAAGGGCAAGGGCAAAGGCAAGCAGTAGATTAGACCCAAAAAATCGGGAGGCTGTGATCATGAACAAGTTGATCCTAATGATGTTGGTGGCCGCGACGATGTTCGCGCAGACGAAGGCGTTCAAGGCTCCGCGAACACCGGACGGCGTGCCGGACCTGCAGGGCGTCTACAGCAATTCGAGCGCGGTGCCGCTGGAACGTGCCGCGGCGCTGGGCGCGAAGGAATTCTACACGGAAGCGGAAGTAAAGGCGAATAAGGAAGCCGCCGCCAAGCGCGCCGCCGCCGCACCCGCGTTTCCTCAAGCCAACCAAGTGGGTACGGTTGCGGACATTCACTATGACACCGCCCAGTTCGGCCTGAAGGCCAACGTGACCGAAGCCATGTCCACCCTGCGGACCTCGATCCTCACCGGCGAAACTGGCCGCGTCCCGCCCATGCTCCCCGAAGCCACCAAGCGTCAGGCCGATGCCCGCGCGTTGGTCGCTGGCAAGGCGTTCGACGGCCCTGAAAACCGCGGCATCGCCGAGCGCTGCATCTACTGGGGCAATGAAGGCCCGCCGATGCTGCCCGTCGGCTACAACGCCACGCTGCAGATCGTGCAAGGTCCCGGCTACGTCGGCATCGTGCAGGAAATGATCCACGATACGCGCATCATCCCCACCGATGGCCGCGCTCACGCGTCTTCCAACATCCGCCAGTTCTTCGGCGAATCGGTCGGCCACTGGGAAGGCGACACGCTAGTGGTGGACACCACCAATTTTAATGACCAGCCTGCGGTAGGCCGCGGTGCCAGCAAGAATCTGCACGTCGTTGAAAAGTTCACCAAAACCGGTCCCGAGACGGTGTTGTATCAGTTCACGGTGTCCGATCCGTCCACCTGGGAGAAGTCGTGGTCCGGCGAGTATCCCATCGGCAAGATCGATGGCGCCCTCTACGAGTACGCCTGCCAGGAAGGCAACTACGGCATGGCGAACATTCTGAGCGGTGCCCGCGCTGACGAAAAGAAAGCCGCCGCTGCCGCTGCGAAATAGGAGCTTTACAATGCGAAAGACGCTTGCGATTGCCGCTGTGTGTGTTGGAATGCTGATGTCTTCGCGGCCTGCAGGGGCGCATCATGCCTTCGCGGCGGAGTTCGACGCATCCCGGCCGCTGATGCTCAAGGGCACGGTGGTCAAATGGGAGCTGGTCAACCCGCATTCCTGGATTCATCTGGACGTGAAGAACCCGGATGGCTCGGTCACGCGCTGGATGGTGGAAGGCGGGAGTCCGAATTCGCTCTTCCGGCTGGGCTTCTCGCGCGAGTCGTTGCCCAAGGGCACCGAAATCGTCGTCGACGGCTACCAGGCCAAGGACGGCGCGAACCGGGCGGTGGGTAAGGACCTGACATTCGCCAAGGACGGCAAGCGGCTCTTCATGGGCGGCTCGGCTCCGGGTGCCGACGGCGGGAACAATTAACGGCCCTTATAGCCCCGTCCGTAAGGGCGGGGCTGAAAACGTTCATGCTAGCTAGATTTGTCACTGTTTCACTCGCGGGCTGCGCCCTCGTGGCGCTTTCCGCCCAGACCCCCTCGCGCCGCCCCTCTGTTGTCGCCCCCAAGGCCTGGAAAGCCCCCCGCACCCCCGACGGTGTCCCCGACCTGCAAGGGCTGTGGACCAACGTCACCATCACGCCTCTGCAACGGCCAGCGAACTTAGCAACCAAGCCGTTCTTCACCGAGACCGAGGCCCAGTCCTACGAGAAAGAAACCGTGGCCCGCAACAACGCCGACGTGCGCGTGGCAGCCGACCAGGACGTAGGCAAAGCCTACAACGACTTCTGGTGGGATCGCGGCAATCAGGTGGTGCCCACACTGCGAACCTCGCTCATCATCGATCCCGAGGACGGCCATGTGCCCGCGCTGTCCGACTACGGCAAGCAGGTCCAGGCCGAGCGTGCCAACCAGCGCCGTCTGCGCGGAGCCGCCGATGGCCCGGAGAGCCGCTCGCTGGCCGAACGCTGCATCGTGTGGCCCACCGGTGGCCCGCCCATGATGCCGAGCTTCTACAACAACAACTACCAGTTCGTACAAGGCCCCGGCTACGTCGCGATCTACATCGAGATGATCCACGACGTGCGCATCATCCCCACCGATGGGCGCGCGCATTTGCCGCCAACGGTCCGCCTGTGGATGGGTGATCCGGTGGGGCATTGGGAGGGCGAAACGCTAGTTGTCGAAACAACCAACTTCACCAACGATTCTCCGTTCAATGGTTCCAGCAAGGACATGAAGCTGGTGGAGAAATTCACCCGCGTCAACAAGGATGTGCTGATGTACGAGTTCACTGTCAATGACCCGGCGTTTGTGCGTCCGTGGACGGCGCAGATTCCGATGAGTTCCATCGAAGGTCCGCTGTACGAGTACGCATGCAATGAAGGCAACTACGCCATGGAAGGCATGTTGGCCGGAGCGCGGCTGGAGGAGAAGAAACAATGATGCACAGGGCTTTGGCCGCTTTTTTGACGGTTGCGCCGATGTACGCGCATCATGCCTTCTCCGCGGAATTTGACTCAAAGAAACCGATCAAGATGACCGGCGTGGTGACAAAGGTCGAGTTCATCAACCCGCATTCTTGGATTCACATCGACGTGAAGGATGAGGCAGGCGCGGTCACCAGTTGGATGATCGAGGGCGGCAGCCCGAACACGCTGTTCCGCCGCGGCATCAACAAGGATTCACTGCCTAAGGGCACGGTGGTGGTTGTGGACGGCTATCAAGCCAAGGACGGGTCCAATCGCGCCAATGGCCGCGACGTGACGTTGCAGGACGGCAAGAAGCTCTTCTTGGGCGGTTCGGGAACGAACGAACAGCCCGGCAAGTGACTCTACTGACCGACCAGCTTCGTCATCTGCGTGAAGATGAGGATGACGGCCGGCCCCAGCGTTACCAGGATCACCGAGGGGAAGATCAGGAAGAACACCGGGAAGATTAGCTTGACGGCCACCTTGCGGGCACGCTCCTGAGCCTTCTGCCGGAAGCGGGTGCGTAGGTAGTGGCTATGCGAACGCAGGGCGGGTCCCAGGCTGGAACCGAAGCGGTCCGTGTCCATGATCAGAGCGGCGAACTTGCGGATCTCCTGATCCTGCGTGCGGGCCGCGAAGCTGCGTAGGGCGTCTTCGCGCGAAGCCTCGGCGCGCAGTTCCAAGTGGAGCTGGGTGAATTCGGCGGCCAAGTCCGCATGGCCGATGCGCAGGCCGCGTGCGGTCTCTGCGATGGCGGAGTCAATGCTCTGACCGGCCTCCACAGCCAGCACCAGCAGGTCGAGCGCGGCCGGCAGACCGCGGCGGAGCCGTTCGCCCCGGGATCGAGCCACGTATTCGAGCACCCGGTCAGGTGCCAGGAATCCAAAGCCGAGGCCGCAGATTGCGGCTAGCGACACTGCGTTGCCATCGTTAAACGTGAGGCTGGCCCAAGCTCCGGCAACCCCGAGCGTGAAGGCGGTGGAGCATTTGATGCCCAGGAACGTGGAAACGGCTGACGGCCACCGGTAGCCGGACATCAACAGCAGCTTTCGCGCGGCCTCCCGCTGCGGACTGCGCTCCGGAATGAACCGGCCCACCATGCTGAAAATATCCAGAACAGCCGCCTGTGGGGCAGGCAGGTCGGGCTGGTTCAAGACGCTGGGCGCGGAGATATCGCCGTCATCGCCATCCGCCCTGGCCGGCTTGAGCACGAACAAGTATCCCGCCGCGCTCACGCCAAACAGCGTGAACACAAAGAACGAAACCAACAGGGCAGTGGTCGTCATAACTTGATATCCACCAGCTTCCCGATCACGAAGTGAGCGGCGACAAGACACCCAACCGCGGTGGCGATCATCACTTTGCCGTACTCGTGGTTGTACAGCACCATCATATAGGTCGGGCTGACAAACAACATCATCGCGGCGATGCCGATCGGCAGGCAGGTCAGCACGGCACCTGTAAGTTTGCCGTGCGCGGATAGTGCCCGAACTTCGCCTTGCAGGGCCAGTGCCTCACGCATATTGGTGGCCAGGTCGGCCAAAACTTCGTTCAGCTTGCCACCCGTGCGGGCATGCAGCGTCACGGCGGAGGAGAACAAGTTTACTTCCAGCAACGGCATCCGCTCACCGAGTGTTTCGAGAGCCCGCTGCCATCCCATGCCAAGGTTGGCCTCGACGGAGACGCGGCGCATCTCGGTGGCCAGCGGCTCCTGGATGTCCTTGGACACCAATTCAAACGCGGCGGAGATGGGATACCCGGCCCGCAGCGCGCGCGCCAGCGAATCGAGAACATCCGGGAACATCTCGCGGAACTTGCGGAAGCGCCGGTCGCGCTGGCGCAAAATGTAGCCGTAGGGCGAGAATGCCGCCGCTACACCCACTGCAAATGCCGCCCATGAGGGGAAAACGCTGCTCACCAGCAAGCCGACCACGGTACCGCTCAGCAGCATCGCCAACGTGACCCGGCCTACGGACCAGTGCAGCTCGGCTTGCGCCAGCCGTGCGCGCAGCAGATCCATGAAGTCAAAACGGGACAGCAGATTCTGCCAGAAGTTCAAGGTGCTGAGACGCTGCGTGCGAAAGAGCGGCGAGTCGCCGTCTTCCAGCTCAAGGACGCCCTCGCCGCGGGCCGCCTCATCCGCCTCCGCCGTGCGTTTGACGAACGCCATCCATGCGATGGCCACCACGATGGTAAGCATCAGGAAGATGACGACAAAAAAGCCCAGTACGGAGATGATCAGCATGGGAACCTACCGGACGGGCGTCTGCATCACTGTCGAGAGAGTCAGAGGCACCCGCGAACGGGTAGAAGCATCGAGCGGGTTGCGCAGGGTCAAACGGAGCCGCGCGCCGGAATCAGCAAGCGCCAGTGTGTCAGCCTGCGACGGGCTGGCCAGCAGCGTCACCACCGGCAGACTGAAGCCCTGCGAGCTTGGCTCCGGCTTGTTGGTCACCGCCAGAACTTCCAATCCTTCAATGGCCGTGCGCAGTTGTGCACCAGACTCCGGCGACCTCGGGATGATCACCTGCACATCCACCCGATGACCGGCATGCAGCAGGGCCATGACACCGCTGGAATCAGAAACGTGAACGGAGACGGCACGCATCCCCGTGGGAATGCCCGCGCTTTGGCCGCCGCCCTCTTCCGAGGCGAGGCGCGCCGCGAGCACCGGCTCGGCCGGACTCAGTGACCCGAAAAGCGTCTTGCCGGTGACCTGCGCAGAGTGCTCGTAGGCGCCCTGCGGCAGTTCTTCCGCGGGCCACGCGACGCTCTTGACGTCATCGGCGGTCAGCACTGTCCCCGCCTCCAAGGGCCGGGCAGCCACCACCAGCGTCTTTCCGCTGCCGTTGCTCTTCAGTTTGGAAACGAAGAGCCCGTAGAACATCCCGGTCGCCACCAGCGCCACCATGAACGCAATCGCCAGCAGTGTGACTAAGTTTTTCTTTTTCATCGCGTCTCCAACCCTAACCGGGCCCGGAAGGGCCTGTCTTGCTCCGCCGAACTTCGCGCGGAACTTTTTCCTGCAACATCCATCGGCGGAGATCGGCTGGTACTGTAGAGTGGACTTAGGTAGGATGCCCTAGGTGCCGCTCCCGCGATTGTCCGTAGCCGGACCCCGTATCGTCGATCCTCAGGGCAGGCCAGTGACGTTGCGCGGCGTCAATCGCTCGGGTCTCGAATACAGCTGCTCGCCAATCCCCCCGGAAGAGATCGACGTCATCACCCGGGACTGGCGGGCCAACGTCCTTCGGATACCTTTCAATCAGGACTGGGCCCTACGGGCGGGAGGCTACCTGGAATTGCTGGATGCGGTGATCGAGCGCGCTGCGGCCGGTGGAGCCTACACCCTGCTGGACCTGCAATGGCTCGATGCCGAACACCCCTTCGGTCCCGACCGCCAATTCGTGCCGCCGCTGCCCAATCCGGATACGGCCACCATGTGGGCGGTGCTGGCGAGCCGCTATCGTGACAACCCGGCGGTGTTGTTTGACGTCCTCAATGAGCCGCATAACCGCGCCCTGGACGACCCTTATCGGCTGTTCCGGCCGGATGGCTCCCTCTACGATCCGGATCACCGCGAGGTGTCCATGACTGAGTGGGGACCGTGGGCGGAACGTCTGGTGGACGCCATCCGCGCGGAGGCACCAGAGTCGGTCATTTTCGTTTCGGGCACCGCCTGGGCTTACGACTTGCGCGGCTTGCCGCTGGACCGTGAGGGTCTGGTCTATTCAACCCACGTGTATCCGAACAAAGGCGACGACTGGTTCGGAGCGTTTGGCTTCCTGGCACCGCATGCGCCGGTGTTCGCCGGGGAATTCGGCGGGCAGGACTGCGACGTGGCGTGGGGCCAACGGCTGCTCGACTACTTTGACCAGCTGGGCATCGGCTGGACCGCATGGAGCTTCACGGACCGTCCCTTGCTGGTCTCGCGCGACACCCTTCGGCCCACGGCGTTCGGGGAGTTGGTGCAGCAGAGGCTGCTGGCCGGTGTAAACTAGTTCCTATGGTTCGGAAACTCCTTCTTCTTGCCGTCTTGTCCGCGGGCTTTGCCCTGGCCCAGTCGCCGGTCTACGAATTGCGCACCTACACCGCGCCGGAGGGCAAGCTGGACGCCCTGATCGCCCGCTTCCGAGACCGCACCATCCCGATTTTCAACCGGCTGCACATGGAAAGCGTGGGCTACTGGGTCCCCTCCGATGCCCCGGCTTCGAAGAACACGCTGATCTACATTCTGAAGCACCCCAGCCGCGCGGAAGCGGAGAAGAATTGGGCTGCGTTCCTGGCCGACGAAGAATGGAAGAAAGTGGTCGCCGAGACGGAAAAAGACGGCCGGCTGGCCACGAAGGTTGACCGGGTCTGGATGGACGCAACCACGTTCTCAAAGCTGAAGTAAATTGACCCGCGAACAGCAGCTCCAAAAGATGCGGGCCGATTGGGACCGCCGCGCCAAGGAAAACGCGCGCTACTACGTCGACACCAGCCGCAAGGATTGGTCCGACGATGAATTCTTTGCGTCCGGTGAACTCGCCATTTCCCAGGACATCTCCACGGACATGACCAACATTTGCCAGGAGAAAGATCCCAAGCAGATGCGGATTCTGGAGATCGGCTGCGGCGCGGGGCGGCTCACGCAGGCGCTTTCCAACATCTTCGGCGAGGTGCATGCCGTGGACGTAAGCGGGGAGATGGTGGCGCAGGCACGTTCCGCGCTGGGCGGGCGTCCGGGCGTGCATTTGTATCAGAACAACGGCTGCGACCTATCCGTGATTCCGCAGCTGGAGTTTGATTTCGCCTACTCCGCGATCGTGTTCCAGCACATCCCCAGCCGAGAGATCATTGAGACCTACGTGCGGGAAGTCCACCGGCTGCTGAAGCCAGGGGCGCTGTTTAAGTTCCAGGTACAGGGCTACATCGCTACGGACAGCACGCCGGACGATACCTGGCACGGCGTGGCGTACAGCGAACCGCAGGCCCGTGAAATGGCGGAGCGTTGCGGCTTTGAGATGCGCTATTCCTACGGCGCGGGCGTGCAGTATTTCTGGCTGTGGTATTTCAAGAACGCCTAGTGGTCTTCTTGTTCGGGAACAGTCTGATGCGCAAAAACGGGGACTGGCTCGAATTTTCGCCGCCTTTGCGAAATTTCGTGCCTGTACCCTTTTTGCCTCGTCGCATTCTTACTAGTAGCCCCACCCTTACGGGATGGGCTACTTCTTGTATTCGTACTTGAACTCTTGCTCGCCCGCGACGATGCATAGCTCGAAGCCCATCTTTTCACGGTCCGGCGCGTTGAAGACGTAGGTATACATCGTCATCTTCCCGGGGGCCAACTCCAGCGACTGTTTTTCATGCGCAAAAGCGGAAACATGCGTGACCATGTCCTGCTTCTGCTCGCGCTCTTTTTCCAGGGCGGCTCGTTCCTGAATCGCCTTGACGTTGCCGGCAAAGGTGACCGGCGTCACCTTGGGAGCGGCGGCCATCTCGATCCCTCTTTGTAGTTCGGCGGCAATCATCCGGGTGTTCGAAGCCGCCACCGCCGTGCCGTTCTTGTGAAAGCGCACAAAATCGTCAACTAGCGTGACCGGCTTGCTGCCGCGGTTGCTCACCGCCACATCCACAAAGTAGCGCCACGGGCCGCCGTAGACCACCGTGGCCACCACGATATCGCCACGCTGCGCCATGGCGAACTTGTTGTCCGTGAGATCAATGAAGCGGAACGGCTTGGAATTTTCAAGACTCGCAACCGGAAGCCCGAAGCGCACCTCGGCGGCCAGCAAGCCGCACGAAGCAACCATAAGACCGATGAATTTGCCTAAACGTACCATGGGACAGATCCCCTCCGATGTGGGTATTCGTCGGAGGCAGGCGTATGCTGTAGGGCAAGGTACGAGGGAAAGCGAGTACTAAGACGATTTTCCCGGTTCTACTTCTCCAGCAGGAAGTTGCCCACGAACATGGCATCGATTCCCGAGGAGTAGAAACTGCGCACGGCATCGCGCGGCGTAGAGACTAGCGGGTCACCAAAGAGGTTGAAGCTGGTGTTGTAGAGCACGGGCAGGCCCGTCACCTTGCCGGCTTCAAGCAGCAAGCGGTGGTAGAGGGGATTATCGGCCTGGTGGACCACGTGAGCGCGGATCATGTCCTGGCCCAGGATGGCGGCTTCAAATGTCTTCTTGTGCTGGGGGCGCACCCGGCTCATGGTGGCCAGGTTGCGCGCGTTGGGACCGGCGTCGAAGTACTTCTCGGCGGCTTCGGCGGTGACCGACGCGGCGAACTTGCGGAACGGCTCGCGATGCTTGATGTAGACGTTCAGATTCTCAGTGGAATACGGGTCCAGCGGCGAGGCCAGGATGCTGCGGTTGCCCAGCGCGCGCGGGCCGAACTCCATGCGCCCGTGCATCCACGCGACGATCTTGTGGTCACCCAGCATGTTCACCGCGGTGGTCAGCATCTGGTCTTGTGAGCGGATGTGCTGGAAGCGCAGTTTGCAGTTTTCCAGCACTTGCTTGATCTCTTCAACATTCGCCGTGGGGCCCAGGAACATGGTGCCCGGCCCGCTACGCCGTTGGTGACGGCGCAGTTGGTGCCACACATGGTAGACGGCACCGATGGCCGTTCCCGCGTTGCCCGCGGCCGGCTGCACGTACACGTTTTTCCATTTGCCGGAACGCTCCAGCGCCTCCACCAGCAGAACATTCATGAACAGACCGCCGGCGATGCAAAGGTTCTCGCCTTCACCCGCCAGGCCCAGCACCGTCGCCTCGACGGTCTTTTGCAGGGCGTGCGCGATGTGGGCGCCGTCGGCACTGGAAATGGGCGAGGCCACGCCCAATAGGTCCAAAAATTTCTGATTCAGCCCGCCGCGCACCCGTCCGTGGCCGGTGAAGTACGACGCGTCCAGGCGCGCATTGTCGGAGACTACTTCTCCGAACTTCTCCACATACCTGGCGTCGCCGGAGGTGGAGAGCCACTGGATCTTGTGCTCCTCCGAGCCCGCGCGCAATCCGAGCAGCTCGGTAACCGCCCCGTAGAGCCGCCCGAGGGAATCCGGGTAGTACCATTCCTTGTCCAGCTGCAACTGCGTGCCCTGCGCGTGCCAGCGCGCGCCGCACCGGAAATCGCCCGCGTGGTCCAGCGTCAGCACCGTGGCTTCCTCGAACGGCGAGGTGAAAAAGGCGGACGCCGCGTGTGCCTGATGATGCTCAACAACGACGATTTCGGCGCGCGGAAACTGATCGCGTAGCGCCAGGTGGAAGTGCGATTCCGCCGCCTTGGAAAAAGGCCGCACCACGGCAACACATTGGACCTGATCGCGGGTGAGGCCCGCCAGGCGCAAGCACTCCGCCACCGCGGCTTGCGGAACTTCGCCCGCGTGCGCCCCGCGCCGCAGCTTGTTTTCCTCGATGGCCGCCTTCAGCTCACCGTTATGCAACAGAGCGCACGCCGCGTCGCCCAGTAATCCGCCTAATCCCAAAATTGCCATGTTATGCCTTGGCCTCGATCTTCGCCCACGCGTCGCGCAGGGCCACGGTGCGATTGAAAACCGGCACCGCTAGGGTACTATCGGCATCCACGGCGAAATACCCCAGTCTCTCGAATTGATAGCGGCTGCCCGCGGCCGCACCACGCAAGCTAGGCTCCACCTTTGCCCGCTGCACGTCCAGCGACTTTGGATTCAGGTTGACGGTGAAATCCGCACCCTCGGGGACGTCATTGGGATCTTCCTTGGCGAACAAGGTTTCGTAGATGCGCACTTCGGCATCGACGGCATGTTCGGCGGAGACCCAGTGGATGGTCGATTTCACCTTGCGCCCGTCCGGCGCATTGCCGCCGCTGGTAGCTGGATCGTAGGTGCAATGGACCTCCACCACCTTGCCAGCCGCGTCCTTGACCACGCTGGTGCAGGTGATGAAGTAGCCGTAGCGCAGACGTACTTCGCGCCCCGGCGACAAGCGGAAATACTTGGGCGGCGGAACTTCGCGGAAGTCGTCCTGCTCAATGTAGAGGACCTTGGAAAACGGTACGGTGCGGGTGCCCGCGCTTTCATCCTCGGGATGGTTTACCGCCGCCATGTGTTCCACTTGTCCTTCGGGATAGTTGTCGATGACGACCTTCAGCGGGTCCAGCACCGCCATCACGCGCAACGCGTGTTTGTTGAGATCTTCGCGGACGTAGTATTCGAGCAATTGCAGCTCAGTTGTTCCGTTGGTCTTCGATACGCCGATGCGCTTGCAGAAGTTGCTGATTGCCTCCGGCGAATAGCCGCGGCGGCGCATGCCGGAGATGGTGGGCATGCGCGGATCGTTCCAGCCGGAGACGTGTTTATCCTGCACCAGCGTGAGCAGCTTGCGCTTGCTGAGCAGCGTGTAGGTAATGCTGAGGCGGTCGAACTCGATCTGCCGCGGCGGATAGATGCCCAGCTGCTGGATGTACCAGTCGTACAGCGGGCGGTGGTCTTCGAACTCCAGTGTGCAGATGGAGTGCGTGATGCGTTCGATGGAATCCGACTGCCCGTGCGCGAAGTCGTACATCGGGTAAATGCACCACTTGTCGCCCGTCCGGTGATGGTGGGCGTGCAGGATGCGGTACATCACTGGGTCGCGGAAGTTGAAGTTGGGCGACGCCATGTCGATCTTCGCGCGCAGCGCACGTGTACCGTCGGGAAATTCGCCCGCACGCATGCGGCGGAACAGGTCCAGGTTCTCTTCCACACTACGGCTGCGGTACGGGCTTTCGGTGCCGGGTTCGGTGGGCGTGCCGCGTGTTTCGCGGACTTGCTCGCCGGTCAGATCGCAGACGTAGGCAAGGCCCTTCTGGATCAGCTGCTCAGCCCATTGGTAGATTTGCTCGAAGTAATCCGAGGCATAAAACATCCGGTCGCCGAAGTCGCCGCCCAGCCAGCGGACGTCTTCGATGATAGAATCGACGTATTCGACTTCTTCCTTCGACGGGTTGGTGTCGTCGAAGCGCAGGTTGCACAGGCCGCCGAATTCTTCGGCGAGTCCGAAGTTGATGGTGATTGACTTGGCATGGCCCACGTGCAGGTAGCCGTTGGGTTCCGGGGGAAAGCGTGTCTGCACCCGGCCGTCATGTTTGCCGGATTTGATGTCTTCAAGGATGATGTCGCGGATAAAATGCGACGGAACTGCGTCACTCATGCGGATTCCTTTAGAAGGCGGCGCGCCGCGGCGATGCGGCTTAGGCACACCTCGCGTCCCAAAACTTCCAGTGTTTCAAATAGCGGCGGAGCATTCTTGCGGCCGCACACGGCTACACGGATCGGCTGGAACATCTGTCCGGCTTTGACCTTGAGCAACTCGGCTCCGGCGCGCAGGGCCTTATCGAGGCCGTCGTGATTGAAGGTAGCGGTAGCCAGGATTTCTTCGGCGCTCGCGAGCGCACTGGCGGCCATGGCAGCGTCGCCCTTCTGCGGGATCAACTCCGCCGCATCGTATGGGGCGAGCGCGTCATGGAAGATGAAGTCGGCGACGGTTTTGATCTCGCTCAACAGCTTGATGCGCTCCTGAATCAGCGGCGCGATCTGGCGTATGCGCGGAAGCTCCACAGCCACGAACGGCAACAGCTGCGCGGCCAGTTCGTCGAGCGGCATGGTACGGATCATCTCCGCGTTCAGCCACACAGCTTTCGGGTCGAACGGGTCAGCGTCGGTGAAGTTGATGGTCGCGTTGCTGCGATTCACGCCTTCCAGCGTGAAGATGTCCGTGAGTTCCTGGCGGGTGAGCTTTTCGCGGTCGTCCTTGGGAGACCAGCCGAGCAGGCACACGAAGTTCACGAACGCGTGCGGCAGGAAGCCTGCGTCGCGATAGGTGGTGACGCTAACCACAGGTCCGTGCTTCCGTTTGGACAGCTTCGCACCGTCGGGGGCGATTAGCAGCGGCAGGTGCGCGAAGTTCGGAGCCTCCACACCCAGCGCTTCGAAGATCAGCTGGTGTTTGAAGGTGTTGGTCAGGTGGTCCTGGCCCCGAATGATGTGGCTAATGCGCAGGTCCGCGTCGTCGGCGCAAGACGCCATGTGGTACGTTGGCACGCCGGAACTGCGCAGCAGCGCGAAATCCTCAATGTCGGCGGTGGCCTTGGTCTGCGGGCCGTAAACCAGGTCAGTGAACGAGACCGATTCCCGGGATTCACGCGGCACGCGGTAGCGCACCACAAACGGCTCGCCTGCGGCGGCGCGCCTCTCGCTCTCTTCCGTCGACAACTCGCGCATGCCCGGATTAAATAGCCACCCGCCGGAATGCTCGCCCTCCGTGGTCACGGCAGGCGTGAAATCCCGGTAAGCGTGGCCCTTCGCCAGAATTTCGTTGGCCAGCTTGCGATGCAAGTCGCCGCGTTCGGATTGGCGATAGAACTCGTCCCAATTCAGGTCGAGCCACTTCAGCCCCTCAAAAATCGAGTCGAGCGAGGCCTGGGTGTTGCGCTCCACGTCGGTGTCGTCAATGCGCAGGATCATGGTCCCGCCATTGTGGCGGGCGTAGAGCCAGTTGAAAATGAAGGTCCTGGCGCTGCCAATATGGAGGTAGCCCGTAGGAGATGGGGCGAAACGGACTCGAAACATGGATCGTCTCTTAGGATAGCAGCCCTATAATAGGTACTTGGAGGTCACGCCGTGAAAATCGCGCCCGCAGCACTGTTTTTGACCGCTTGCGCTGTTGGATTTGCTCAGCCGTACGACACGTTCCGGGGCCGGATAACCGGCGGGGGCGGGGATCGCGGCAAGTGCACCATTGAAGTTGTGGTGGACGGCACCGCGGAGATCGAGGTCGTGGAAGCCGACGGCCGCATGAACACCCTGGCGGGCGCGCGCGCTACGTGGCGCAGCATGGAGTGCAACATGGGCGTCCCGTCGAATCCGGCGGAGTTCAAGTTCAGTCCGCAATCCGGGCGCGGCAAGCAGTATGTGGTGCGGCAGCCGCAGGAGAATCGCGG
Organism: Bryobacterales bacterium; assembly: GCA_947446025.1. Classification (GTDB taxonomy): domain Bacteria; phylum Acidobacteriota; class Terriglobia; order Bryobacterales; family Bryobacteraceae; genus Palsa-187. The sequence goes on along the minus strand of CANFEY010000001.1, from coordinate 60,387 downwards.
CATCGCCGTAATCCGCATTGAGGACCCGTCGGGCGGCAGCGGCACCTACCGTTTCGACCTGGAATGGCGAGGAACAGCCGGCGGCCTGACATCGGGCGGCTTCGGCAACGGCAGCATTTTCGACCCGCCGCGCGGCCCCGGGACCTTGCCTCCCTCTAACTTGCCGCAGCCGAACTTTCCCCCGCCAAGCTCACCAGGCCTGGCCGGTTGGAATGACCAAGTGGACTCCCGAGGACGCGGCGACGGCTACTACCGCAGCTTCCGAGGCTCGGATGACATCCTCACGGATAGTGTCGTCACCGTTGACCGCGGCGGCCGGGTGCAGGTGGAATTGACCACCACGCGGCGCGAGCGCATCGTGATCACCGGACGCCTGGTACTGGCCGACCGTGACCGCCTGGTGGCCAACATGGCGGGCGGCGAAATCCAGGGGACAATGGAGATCCTGCTGGACTCCCGCAATCGTGTGCAAGAATTAGCGATGACCGGTGTGGGACGGAATCGTTTCGAATTACGCTGGCAGCCGCGCTAAATGCACCTAGAACAGAGACACTCTTTCCCGAAACCCTCGGCCGAATACACCGTCCGTGATCAGGAGCGCATGCGCTTCGCCGGCAACTATTTTGACTGGCAGTCGCGCCTGGTGGCGCCCCACGTTGGCAGCCGCGTCATCGAAATCGGTTGCGGCCTCGGGAACTTCACGCGCTACTTGCTGGACCGCGAACTGGTGGTCGGCATCGACATCGAACCTGCCTGCGCCGAACAGTGGCAACGGGCGTTTCCGGGGCAAACCAACCTGATCGGTGCATCCATGGACGTGACCGATCCGGTGTTCCTGGAGCTGAAGCAGCATCGTCCAGACACGGTGGTTTGCCTGAACGTGCTGGAACACGTGGAAGATCACGTAACCGCGCTGCGCCACATGCATTCGGTGCTGCCTACCGGCGGGCGCGCGCTGCTGATCGTACCGGCCTACGAGGCACTCTACGGACCCATCGACCACAACCTGGGACACTACCGCCGCTACTCCAAAAAGCCGTTCGCCGAACTCGCTGCCTCCCTGGGCTTCCAAGCGAGCATGAAGTATATGAACATGGTGGGGTGCCTGGGTTGGTGGGTGAATGCCAAGATCTTGAAGAAGACGGAGCAATCCGAGGATCAGATTAAGTTCTTCGATTCGGCCATTGTGCCTGTGCTCTCCAAACTGGAAGCGGCGGTAGAGCCGCCGTTCGGACAGTCGATTTTCGCGGTCCTGCAGAAGCAATGAAAATTTCCATCCTACTGCCGGTATATAACGAGTTCCTCACGCTGCCGCTGGTGTTGCAGCGCGTGCTGGATGCTCCGTTGCCCGCGGGATGTGAGAAGGAAGTGGTCATCGTCGACGACGGTTCGACGGACGGCACCACCGAGACGCTGTATCAGTACAAGGAATCGCAGACGGTGCTGGTGCATCATTCGGTGGTGAACTTCGGCAAGGGCGCGGCGCTGCGCATCGGCATGGCCAAGGCCACGGGCGACATCATGCTGGTGCAGGATGGAGACTTGGAGTACGATCCGCACGACTACGTGAAGATCCTGGAGCCGCTGGTCCGGGGTGAGGCGGATGTTGTCTACGGGTCGCGCTTCATGGCCGGAGTAAAAGGCATGAAGCTGGCCAACTGGGCCGCCAATAAGATTCTCACCCTGACGGCGAATGTGCTGTTCCGTGCCGGCATCACGGACGAGGCGACGGCGTACAAGGCGTTCCGGCGCGAGGTATTGGAAGCCATGGACCTGAAGTGCATGCGTTTTGAGTTTTGCCCGGAGGTCACCGCGAAGGTCCGGCGGCTAGGGTACAGGATTCATGAGGTTCCGGTAAGTTACAACCCGCGCGGCATTCTGGAGGGCAAGAAAATCCGCTGGCAGGACGGCGTGGAAGCCATGACCACGCTGCTGCGCTACCGCATGGCTCCGCTAAGCAGCTTCGCGCGCCGCCAAGCACCGGTCCGCGCCAAGGTGGCGCAAAATGGTGTCTGACACCATTTAACTTTTCGGGAGAATTTGGGCGCGCTCGGGGCACTCTTATGGAGTGCTGCTAATTTTTCTGTTCGCCGCCGTGGGATTTGCGCAAACCCCGCTCGACGACGCCTACCAAGCCCTGCGAGCCAAAGACTATGACCGGGCGGTTGCCGGTTTCCGCGACGCCTCGGCCGCCGCGCCGGACCGCGCTGATATCCGTAAGGACCTGGGCTACACGTTGCTCAAAATCGGCGACGCGGTAGCGGCACGCGACCAGTTCGCCGAGGCCCTGCGGCTCGACCCGGACGATCAGCACCTGGCCCTGGAGTACGCGTTCCTCTGCTATGAAACGAAGGAGCCCACGGAGGCGCGGCGCATTTTCGCGCGTTTGGGCAAGCAGGGCAGCCAGACCGCCGCCGAGGCGTTTGAGAATGTCGACCGTCCACTGCGCGACGGCATCGCCCGCTGGCAACAGGCCCTGACCCAAGAGCCCGGAAATTTCAGCGCGCACGAAGAATTGGCGAAGCTCGCCGAACAGCGCGACGAACGGGCGCTGGCAGCCGAGCATTACGAACTTGCCTGGCGGCTGCGCCCCGCCCGGCGCGATCTGCTGCTGGACCTAGCGCGCGTGGTGGCGGATCCAGACCGGGCCATGGCCGCGCTGCTGGCTGCATCCCGCGGCGGCGAACCGCGCGTGGCCGAGAGCGCACGCGTTCTGCTTCCGGATCGCTACCCTTACGTCTACGAATTCGAGCGCGCGTTGGACTTTGATCCCACGAACGACGAATTGCGCCGTGAGCTGGCCTACTTACATCTGGAGATGGGCAATCGTCCGGCGGCGGAGCAGCACTTCTCGGTTCTGCCGGAACGTGCCCCTGCGCCTCCTGATACGCCGCAGCCCGAGTTACTCGACCGGCCCACACCCAGTCCGGATGCCCGCTTCATGGCGGAGCGCAGCCTGGAGAAGGGCTACATGCAGGACGCGGCCCGGTACTTGCGGTCGGCGTATGAGTCGGACCCAAGCGACTACGGCGTGGTCCTGAAGCTGGCGCAGACTTACAACTTGCTCAAGAATGACCGGGAGGCACTGCGTTGGTTCGAGCTGGCGCGGAAGAGTCCCGATACGTTCACGGCGAAGGAAGCGACGGAGGCGTTTCGCAATCTGGCTCCGGGCGTGCGGCGTTTGCGGACCACCGTGTGGGCGTTCCCGATGATCTCCACCCGTTGGCGGGATACGTTTGCGTATGCGCAGGCCAAGACGGAGTTGCGTTTGCCCGGGATTCGACCGTACCTGAGCTTGCGCTTCATCGGCGACGTACGGGGGCCGATCCGATCCTTGGTGGGGTCGGGTCCGCAGTATCTTTCGGAGCGCAGCGTCATCATCGCCGCGGGAATGGCGTTGCCTACGTGGAAGGGCGCCACGGTGTGGTTCGAGGCAGGCCGCGCGGTGAGTTATCAAGGTGGCGCAACGCAATCAGACCTGCGCGGCGGGTTGTCTTTTGCGAAGGCGGTGAACCGGCGGCGGCTGTTCGCGGAGACTACCGATGACGCGCTGTTCGTGAGCCGCTTCAATCGGGACACCATTGTGTATTCGCAGAACCGGGTGGGATGGACGCTCTCGGATGGGCTACAGGTGTACTGGAACGTCAACGGCACGGCTGACCTGAAGCGCGAGTATTGGGCGAATACGGCGGAGACGGGTCCGGGCGTGCGGTGGGGCTATGCGGCGGTGCAGTTCTCAGTGAATTTTCTGCGCGGAGTGTATTTGCTGAATGCGGGGAATCCGTACCGGCCGAACTACAACGACATTCGAATCGGAGTCTGGTATGCGTTTACTCGCTAGCTATTTTCTCTTTGCCCGGTTGGTCGTTGGCGCGTCGCTCTCTTTCCAGATGGAAGGCCCCGAGCGCGGTTCATGGCCAGAGGCGCTCTCGTCACTAGGCCTCTCCGAATCCAAGAAGGGTGACGCGGACGTAATCGTAGTGCCGCGCGGGGGCTCAGGTGACTTCGGTGCGCACGTGGGTCGGGGAACCATCCTCATCCTGGAAGGCGATTCCCCGGTGGCTGCATCGTTCGGCTTCCACGCGACGGGGAAGCAAGTGACCATCCGCTCCATCGTGGATACGCGGGCACCCAAACTCAGCATCGTGTGGCAGGAGGCTGTCACCGCGCCACGTGTCGAGCCGCCTCCCGCCGCCACCGTCTTTGCGCGCGAAAAGTGGGAGTACGCGCCGGTGCTCGCCGGCTTCAGGCAAGGCTCCGGCGCGGTGTTATGGATCGCCACTCCGCTGGGCGCGCAAGGCTACAGCCGCTATCCGTACCTGCCGCAGGCGCTCACCGACCTTGGACTCACGTTGCCGTTTCACTCCGCCAAATTGTGGGCGTTCTTCGACTCCTCGTATCGCGCGCGCGCCGACGTCGATTACCTCGCCCCCAAGTGGCGCGCCGCCGGCATCGCTGCGCTGCACGTAGCCGCGTGGCACTACTGGGAACGCGACGCCGAGCGCGACGCTTACCTCGACCGTCTGATCGAGGCCTGCCATCGCAACGCGATTCAGGTCTACGCCTGGGTGGAGCTGCCGCACGTCAGCGAGCGTTTCTGGAACGACCATCCGGAGTGGCGCGAGAAAACCGCCATCGGCCAAGACGCACACCTCGACTGGCGCAAGCTGATGAATCTGACCAATCCCGATGCGTTCGCCGCCGCCGCCGCCGGACTGCGCGGGCTGGCCGCGCGCTTTGATTGGGACGGCGTCAATCTAGCTGAGCTGTACTTCGAATCGCTCGAAGGCCAGGACAACCCCGCCCGCTTTACTCCGATGAACGCGGATGTCCGGGAGGAGTTCGAGTCTCGCTCAGGCTTCGATCCCGTTGAGGTGTTCTCCTCCGATTCGCCGCGCTATTGGAAGAAGAAGCCCGCCTCGCTCGGATACTTTCTCAACTACCGAGCTGAGCTTGCGCGTGACCAGCAGACGGCGTGGATTGAACAAGTGGAGGGCATCCGCAAAAGCAAGCCGTGGCTCGATCTGGCACTGACGCACGTCGACGACCGGCTGGATACTTCGATGCGGGACAAAATCGGCGCGGACACATCCAAGACGCTGCCGCTGCTCGGGCGGCACGACTTTACGTTCCTCATCGAGGACCCTGCCACAACATGGAACCAAGGTCCGCAGCGTTACCCGCTGATCGCCGCACGTTACGCGGACGCGACGCCCAGGCAGGAGAAGCTGGCCATCGACATCAACATCGTCGAGCGTTATCAGGACGTGTACCCCACCAAGCAACAGACCGGCCTCGAGTTGTTCCAACTGGTCCACTCGGCGTCGGGAGCGTTCCCGCGCGTGGCGCTGTACTTTGAGAACTCTATAGCGCAAGTGGATTGGGCGCTGCTGGGGGCGTCGTCGGCGATTGTTGAACGCGCGGAAGCTGAAGAAGGCAAGCTCGACGTGGAATCGCGGCACGGCGTAGGCGTGGCCTGGACTGGTCCAGCGCAAGTGGATGGCCGCCCGTGGCCCGTACGTGGCGAGCGTACCTTGTGGTTGCCTCCGGGATCGCACACCATCCAACCTTCGGTCACAGTGCCCGTGTTGCATCTAACTGACCTCAACGCCGACCTGCGTTCCGCCAGCGCGATTTCCAACGGCATGGAGTTCGTCTACCAATGCTCGGCGCGCGCGTTGGCGTTGTTTGATCACGAACCCGGGCGTGTTGAGATCGACGGCGAAGCGGTGGAGGGGATCATCGAGGGCAAGTTGTTGAAGCTCCCACGGGGACAGCACATTGTTACGGTCACGCTCCCCCCAAGTACACGAAGCGCGCGATGAACAGACACGCGAGCAAGTAGACCAGCCAGTCGTCCTTGCGGAATTCGCCGCGCACTAATTTGAGCAGCGCGTACGCCGTGAACCCGAAGGACAACCCGGTGGCGATGCTAAAGGTGAGCGGAATCGTCAGGATGGTCAAGAACGCTGGGATCGCCACCGCGCCATTCGACCACGGGATCTCGCCCACGTGCGCCATCATCAGCGACCCCACCACAATCAACGCCGGGGCCGTCGCCGCTTGCGGCACCGCGCCCACCAGCGGAGCCACGAATAGCGCCACCACGAACAGCAGCCCCGTGACGATCGCAGTCACACCGCTGCGTCCGCCCGCCACCACGCCCGACGCGCTTTCGATGTAGCTCACCACCGTGGAGGTCCCCGAGGCCGCTCCCACCAGCGTCGCCAGCGAATTCGCGGTCAGCACACGTTTCATGCGGGGACCCACTTCAAGCCCCGCCCGCTTGGTCACGCCAACCAGCGTCCCAACATTGTCGAACACATCCACGAAGAGGAATACGAAGACGACTTCCAGCAGCCCCAACCGCGATGCGGCGATCGGGTCGAGCTTCCCGAACGTCGCCCCCATGTCCGCGAAGCTGTAGCTCGCGGGAGTCCACGAAATGAGTCCCGTCGTCGCCCCCGCCAGCACCGTCGTCAGTATCCCGAGCATCATCGCCGCCCGCACTCCGCGCACCTGCAATCCCGCCGTTACCAGCAGTCCGAAGATCGCCAGCAGAGTGTTCGGATCGCGTAGATTGCCCAGCTGCACCAACGTAGCCGGGCTAGCCACGATGATCCCCGCGTTGCGCAGTCCGATCATGGCAATGAACAGGCCGATGCCGCAAGCCACGGCCGCGTACAGCTCCGGCGGAATCGCCTTGACGATCACCTGCGAGGCTCCCGTAAGCGTCAGTGTGAGAAAGACGAGCCCCGAGAGGAACACCGCCCCCAGCGCCGTTTCCCACGGCACGTGCATCCCGACGACCACTGTGTAAGTGAAGTACGCGTTGATCCCCATCCCCGGCGCCAGCGCGATGGGGTAGCGAGCCAACGCGCCCATCAGAATGCTCCCCACTGCCGCGGCGAGACAAGTGGCCGCCAGCACCGCCTGAAACGGCATCCCCGCATCGCGCAGGATCGACGGGTTCACAAAGACGATGTACGCCATCGTGAAGAATGTAGTGGTCCCCGCAAGAATTTCCGTGCGCCAGGAGGTGCCGAGGCGGGCGAATTCAAAATAGCGTTCGAGGGTCTTCATGTGGAGGGCGGTCCTCCGGACCGCGCCGGACGTCCTCGTCTTCTATCGTCCTCAAACCGAGCCGGAAGCTCGGCGCGGACCAGGAGGTCCGCCGTCCTGAAAACACCCTGCAGCATTTCGTGTGTGAGCCTCCCCGTCGAGGTGTTCTGCTGGCTGGGATGATAACACCCGATCAGCACCGGACCATTCGGAATCGGATACTCCACCCCGTGCCCGAACTTGAAATCGATCAACCGCCGAATCAACCCCCGGTCGCGCAGGATCGACAGATACGTCGCGAACCCAATCGAGCCCAGCGCCACCACCACGCGGACCTCCTTCAGCAAATCGATCTCCCGCTCCAGATACTCACGGCAATTGGCGAGTTCCTCCTTCGCAGGCTTGTTGTCCGGCGGGGCGCAGCGACCGGGGGCTCCGATGTAGGCTCCGGTGAGCACCAAACCGTCCTCACGCGACACGGCATTCGGCTGGGAGGCGAAGCCGGTCTCATGGAGCGCCCGGTAGAGATACTCGCCCGACCGGTCGCCGGTAAACATGCGGCCTGTGCGATTTGCCCCATGCGCGCCAGGGGCCAGGCCCACGATGAGCAACTTCGCGCGCGGGTCGCCGAAGCCGGGGACGGGCTTGGCCCAGTAGGTCTCGTCGCGATACGCGCGGCGTTTCACGCGACCGATTTCCTGGCAATACGCGCGCAGACGGGGACAGCGTTCACATGCGACTATCTCCTTCGCCAGGATCTTCAGTTGGCGCTCGGCGTGCATGAGGCATAATGGTAGCGCAATGCGGCAGGAAAACAAGTTCTCGGACATCTTCAAATCCCCCATGACGCTGGGGATGCTTGTGCTGGGGATAGCGCTGGTGCTGGGCGTGCCCTATTGGGCGCTCCAGACGCTGCCGGGGATCAACAATCCGGTCACGGGAGAAGCTCCGGTGCCGCAGGGCGATCCTAACGCAGGCATCAATTTCCAGGAACTCGGCACTTTGCCCGACGAGCTGGCACAAAGCGCCGCCGTGATCCTCTCTCAAGAAGAGGGCGTCATGCCGGAGCCTTTGCTGGGCTTGCCGGAGCCCGGTGGATTCGGTCTGGTCTATCCGGTAAGAGAGACCATTGACACGATTCAACCGGCGCTCAGCTGGACGCTGTTCGCTCCCGGCCCCTACAAAATTGTGCTCAAGGACAAGGCTGGAGACATTGTCGCCAGCGCGCAGAATATCCCAAACATCGCTTGGGTGCTCCCCAAGAAGCTGAATCCCGGCGGGACCTATTCGTGGCAAGTCACGGCAGCGAACAACGAATCCCAGGACGCGGCGTTCGTCGTCATGAGCACGGAGGACGTGGCTGAGCTGCAACGCGCGCGGAAGGATTTCCCGCAGTCGCATCTGGCGCTGGGCTTGCTGGCGGAACACTTCGGCCTGCTCAGTACAGCCGAGCGTGAGTATCAGGCCCTGGCGCGCGAGTTCCCCAATGCCGAGGCTCCCGCGCGCCTGCTGGCCAACGTCACTGCATTACGCGACTGAGAAGAGCACGGGCTTCCGGAATCTCTTCCGCAGCCTTTCTGAGGTGGAATGCAGCCTCCTCCGTGCGTCCCATCTGAAGCAGAATTTGCGCCATGACGTAGCGCGTCTTGCAGTGCGCCGGATCCAGTCGCAGGGCCGCCTTGGCGTGCGCAAGTGCTTCTTCATTGCGCCGCTTGACCCCCAACATGTAGGCAAGGTTGGACTGGTTCACCGCGATGCCGGGCCGCAGCGCCACTGCTGTTTCCAGCTCAAGCATGGCAGTATCCAGGTCGCCCCGCTTGAAATGTTCGGTGGCCTGCATGCCCAGCGCATAGGCCTCCACGGATGTCTCTCTCTGGGCGGCGCGAAGTTGCTCCATGCCACGGGCAATTTCGCCGCGTGCGATCAGTTGCTTCGCCTTGTCCAGCATTCGCATTCCGCGATTGCTGGGCGGATCCTGCAATTCCTGCACGGAAATGGTCCCCCGTTCATTGGGATCGTGCACACGGGGCCGTGCGAGAATTTGCCCGTTCGATGCGTCCAGCATGGTCTGCTGGGCCGTAAGCGGCTGGCCCACCAGGGCTCCTGATAAGATGGTGAAAATCAGCACACTTCTGGTGATTAGAGACACGTGTCCTCCTGAAATTACAACGATTGGGTGGACCGCCGACGGGGTGGGCCGCAGCTCCATTAGAGCGGCTGCATGCTACGGGCGAATGAGTACTGGATTGCGCCCGTGTACATTCCCAGGTTACGCCTGAACTGGCTTGGCGTCCAATCGATTCTGCTTATCGACCTGTTGGAATGAAGTACTAATGGAGGAACTCTTTTCCTCAATCCCGCGTCTAATTTTGGACGGAGACGCCATTAGACTTAGCGCCCTATTCTTCGCTGGCCTCGTATGCCATTGCGCAGCCCAGCAGTTGTCCCCCGGGCTCACCACCGCTCTGGAGGAGTTCCGCGCGCGGACGGTAAGCCTGAACGGAGCCGCGAAAACCACCGCAGCGCGGCCGCCTGCCAAGCTGGCATGGCACGGTCGAGTGTACGAAAATTTTCGCAATAACGCGCTCGACGCCATCCCGCACCAGATCGCCCAGCGCGGCGGCCCGCAACGCCAACTACGGCGGAACCAGTACGGCTTCAGCGTCACCGGACCCGTGGTGCTCCCCAAACTCTACAACGGAGCGGGCAAGACGTTTTTTACCCTGACCTACGAGGGCGTGCGGGAATCGGTGGGCCAGTTCAGCCTCAACACCATCCCCACCACGCTGGAACGCTTCGGCCAATACGGTCATGTGGTCGATCCGAACGGCGCTCCGCTGCGCATTTTCGATCCGCTGACCACTGCGTCGAACCCTGCCTACAATGCAGCGTCTTCCATCAGCGAAACGAACCTGCAATACCTGCGCCAGCAGTTCCCCGGGAACCAGATCCCGGTTACCCGGCTCGACCCGGTGGCGCAGGCCGCGCTGGCCTACCTGCCGCGGCCCAACACCAACGCCGGACCGTTTTTCCAGAACAACTACTTTGCGGTCACCCCGGAACGCAACACCGCCAACGGCTTCATCGTGTCCGTGGACCACAGCTTCTTGCAGAAACACCGCGTCACGGTGCGGCTCAGCAATTCCACCGGCTTGAACGGCAACGCTGCGAATTTTCCCACCTTGGCAAACTCGAACAACCCCAACATTAACTCCATCAACCGGGGCATCCGCGTGGAGCACGTGTTCACCGCCTCGCCCACCAACATCAACAATATTCGGATTTCTGCAGAGACGAACCAGAGCGTGAACCTCACCCAACTGGACGCGCGCGGCAAGCCGTTTCCCCGCTACCAGTTCGGCGGGACCTACCAGAGCATGGGCCAGAACAGCCCTATCTCGCGCGACGCCACCAACAATTTCAACCTTTACGACAGTTTCTCCAGCCGCTGGAAGACGCATCGCTTTAGCGTCGAGGTCTACGCGCAGTCGCACCAGACCAACACGTTCCGCCCGCAATCGCCGGAGGGCCGCTTCGACTTCACCGCAGGCTACACCAGCCTGCCAGGCATCATCAACACCGGCCACCCGTTTGCGAGTTTTCTGCTGGGTGCAACATCGCAGGCGCAACAGACCATCGTCATCTCCCCCAGCTACTATCGCTGGCACAGCCAGAACTTGCATCTGGCTGACACCTGGCAGATCAACAAGTCGCTGACGTTGACCTACGGCACCCGGATCTCCCACTACGGGCAGCGCCGCGAGAAGTACGACCGGCAGTCGAACATCTCCTTCAAGGAAATCAACCCCGAAAACAACCGCCCCGGGGCGTTGGTAACCGCCAATCGCAACGGCTACGGCCGCGCATTCGCACCAGACTGGACCAACGTGGAAGCCAACATGTCGCTGGCGTGGAGCATTCTGGGCGACAACAATACGGTGCTGCGGTTGAACTTCAATCGCTTCTACAATTCGGCCTTCACGAACAGTGGACACTTCGCCACACAGGCCTTTAACGGAAACCAGCTGTACTTGTCGACGAACGCGCAGCTATCCCCTGCCTTAGTGCTAGCCGCCGGCCTGCGGCCCAGCCGTTTTCCCGACCTGCGCCCGGAAGCCGCCAACGGAACCGTAGCCCAACTCGTCGATGTGTCCGGCACCATGCCGGTCAGTAATAACTTCGGCATCAGTCTGCAGCGGCAAGTGGCCAAGAACCTGATCCTGAACATCAACGCCAACTGGAACGCCGGTAAGAACCAGTTTGTGGGCAACAACCTCGCCAACCCGAACGCAATCCCTCTCGACAACCTGCGCTTCCGCGACCAGCTGAATACGCTGAGCTTCGCCAACTCCCTGCGCCCGTATCCGCAGTTCCAGGATTTTGAAGTCGCCTCTTCCTTCGCCTTGGCCCGCTACCGGGCTGACAATCTTGGCATCCAAATCGAGAAGCGGACCTCGGCGGGCTTCGCCTTCACGGCCCGCTACCAACACAATTCCCGCCGGGACGATAGCTCCTCACAGGTGCAGAATCTTTACGACCGCAAATCCGGCTGGGCGCGCTCGAGTTTCGTGAACCCGCAGTTTGCGAATTTCACGTTCTTGTATGAGTTGCCCTTCGGCGCGGGCAAGCCGTTCTTGGCCTCCGGCTTCACCGGACGCCACCTGCTGGGCGGATGGGCGTTCAGCGGAAACGCTACCCTCTTCAGCGGTCAGCCGCTGCGTTTGCAGCCCACATTCAACAACACCGGCGGCGTGATCCCGCAGGGAGCGCTGTACATCAATGAGGTCCCCGGCGTGGACCCGCACGTTGCTAATCCCACGCCGAATCAGTGGTTTAACCCAGCCGCGTTCGTGAATCCTCCGGATTTTACCCCTGGCACCAGCCCCCGCGTCCACCCGACCTTGCTGGGCCCCGGCGGCTTCAACAACGACATGACGCTGAACAAGCGCATCGCCCTCAGCGGCGATCACAGCGTGGAATTCACGGCCACCTTGCTCAACGCTATGAACCACGCCAACTGGAACCAGCCGGACACCCGCATCGGCACGGTGGCAACTCCGAACTTCAATGCAGGCAAGATCATAGGCTCCACCGGAGGGCGGATCGTCCAAATGGGGCTGCGGATCAATTTCTAGGGCTATTCGTCCGCCGAACGGCCAACACCGGCAGGTCCAAAACCGGGTAGAATATAAGTTGTAGTTTTCTCGACCTCTGGACTAACCTTTGGCTGATGTGAAACGCCTTAAAGATGAGTCCGCGTCAGCATGGAGTAACGTTATCAAAGCCCTACTAACAGTATCTTTTTGTTTGGTTTGCCTGTTGCCGGCGAACATGTTGGCCCAGAGGCCCGAAGGCCGTGGTGGACCCGGCGGCCGAGGCGGAACACCGCTGGCGGGCGCACCGGCTCCCGTTCAGGCCCCGATACAGGCTCCGACGCCCGCGCTGGCTGCGGCCATGCAGGAATTTCGGATCCAGACCGCCAACCTGACCGGAGCCTCGGCGGCCACCACCAGCCCCGGACGGGCAGGCACCAACCGGCCTGCCGCGAAGCCTGCGTGGCACGGCCGCATCTACGAGAATCTCCGTAACAACGCCTTCGACGCCAATCCACACCAAATTGTTCAGCGCGGCGGCGATCCCCGGCAGTTGCGCCGCAACCAGTACGGATTAAGCGTCACCGGCCCGGTGGTTTTGCCGAAGCTCTACAACGGAGCGGGGAAGACGTTTTTTACCTTTACCTACGAGGGCGTGAAGGAATCCGTGGGCCAGTTCAGCTTGAACACCATTCCCACCGCGCTGGAGCGTACCGGCTCCTGGAGCCACGTGGTGGACAACAACGGCGCGCCGCTTCCCATTTACGATCCGCTGACCACCGCCGCGAACCCGCTGTACAACGCCGCCGTGGCGATTAGCGCCGACAATCTCCAATACAACCGCCAGCAGTTCCTGAACAACGTGATCCCGGTGACGCGGTTGGACCGTAAGGCCCAGGAAGTCCTACTGCAGTTGCCGCAGCCGAATACCAACGCCGGACCCTTCTTTCAGAACAACTACTTCGCGGTGACGCCGGAGATCAACACGGCCAACGGCTTCATCATCTCCGTGGATCACAGCTTCATGAAGAAGCACCGAGTGACGCTGCGCCTCAGTAAGTCCGACGGCTTGAACGGCACCGCAGCGAATTTTCCGACGTTGGCGAATTCGCAAAACCCCAATTCAAACGTGCTCAGCCGGGGCATTCGCCTGGAACACGTTTACACCGCGTCGCCCACCAACGTCAATACGTTCCGCATCGACGTCAACTCCCAGCCCAACAAGAACGTGGCTCAGCTCGACGCGAACGGCAAGCCATTTCCGCGCTATCAGTTCGGCGCGGCCAACGCTTTCGGCGGCGGCGGCGGCAACAACAACAACAACAACAACCAAAACTTCCAAAACTTTCAGAACCAGCAGAACAACGGCAGCTACACGCCGATGGGGCAGAACAACCCGATTTCGCGCGATGCGCAGAACCGCTTCAACCTGGGCAATACGTTCTCCTCGCGCTGGAAGGCCCATCGCTTCTCTCTGGACCTGTCTGCCAACCACCAACAGATCAATACCTTCCGTCCGCAGTCGCCCGAGGGCCGCTTCGACTTCAGCGCCGGCTACACCAGCTTGCCGGGCATCGTGAATACCGGCCATCCCTTCGCCAGCTTCCTGCTGGGCGCGGCGTCGCAGGTGCAGCAGACCATCGTGATCTCGCCCAGCTATTACCGGTGGCACAGCTACATTGGCTCGTTCAGCGACACTTGGCAAATCACCCGTTCCCTTACGGTCACCTACGGGCTCAACTTGTCCCGCTACTCCCAACGCACCGAAAAATACGACCGCCAATCCAACATTTCCCTCACTGAAACCAACCCCGTCAATGGCCTGCCCGGCGCACTGGTCACGGCGAATCAGGGCAAGTACGGCAGATCTTTCATTCCGGACTGGACCAACGTGGAGCCAAATTTGTCTCTGGCCTGGAGCGTTCTGGGCGACAACAACACAGTCCTTCGGCTCAGCTATAACCGGGACTACGGCAATCCCAACACGCAAAACGGGCACTTCGGCACGCAGGCCTTCAACGGCAGCGAACTGTACCTTTCGCCCAATACGCAGTTAACTCCGGCGCTGATTTTGGCCGAGGGCCTGCGCCAGAGCCGCTTCCCGGACCTCCGGCCGGAAGCCGCCAATGGCACCAACGCCCAGATATGGGACGTTTCCGATGTCAAGCCCAGCTCCAATACGTTCCAGATCCGCATCCAGCGCCAACTGGCCAAGAACCTGATTCTCTCGGCCACCTATAACCTGCAGGACGGCAAGAATCAGCCGGTGAACCAGCAGCTGGCTCAACTCAACGCCATTCCGCTGGAGAACTTGAAATTCCGCGACCAACTCAATACGCTGTCCTTCTCCAACTCCCTGCGCCCGTATCCACAGTTCCAGGATTTCGACCCGGGGCAGACGTTCCGGCTGGGCCGCAACCGCAACCGCAACTTCAATATGCAGGTGGAAAAGCGGACCTCCGGCGGTTTGGCGCTGACCGTCGGCTACACCAGCTTTGAGCGCAAAGACAACTTCTCGACTCCGGTGCAAAATGTCTACGACCGCATGTCGGCCTTTGGGCGCGCACCGTTTTCCAATCCGCATAACTTGAACGTGACGTTCCTTTACGAACTCCCGTTCGGACCCGGCAAGCCATTCCTGAGTTCCGGATTCATGGGCCGACACCTGCTGGGCGGGTGGGCGTTCAGCGGTACCTCAACGTGGGCCGCCGGGCAGCCACTGCGTTTGCAGCCGACGTTTAACAACACGGGCAGCGTCATTGGCATCGGCCGCCTCTATGTGGACTACGTCCCTGGCGTCGATCCGCACGTGGAAAATCCGGGTCCCAATATGTGGTTCAACCCGGCCGCTTTCGCGAATCCCGAAAACTTCACTGCTGGTAACGGAGACCGCATCCACCAGACCTTGACCGGACCCGGATCCATCAACCACGACGCGACGCTGAACAAGCGCATGGCGTTGGGAGGGGACCGCACGCTGGAATTCACCGCGACGCTGCTCAACGCCACCAATCACGCCAACTGGAACCAGCCGGACACGCGCATCGGCTCCGTGACGGCCCCCAACTTCAACGCGGGCAAGATCGTCGGTTCCACGGGCGGGCGTATCGTACAATTGGGGTTAAGGATCAATTTCTAGCATGCAGTTTAAGAAGGCGCTTTTCCCGTTGCTCTTTCCGCTGGCCGCATTTGCCGCGGATACCATTCAGGTCCCGGTGTGGCCGCCAGAGGGTGAATCGTTACCCGTACCCACACTCGTCGCCATGATTGGCGGTGAGAAGACCGAGGTCTTGAATGCCCAGGGTCCCACCGATGACCTGATGCTGCTCATCGTGCTCGACCTTACTGAAGATCTGGCGCTGGTTGAGCAAGCCCGCACGGCGCTGCTGGAGCGGATCGAGAAGCTGCCGCCCAACCACCTGGTGGGTGTATTGTCCGCCCAGAACGGCCTGCGCGTGCTGGCCGAGCCTACTGCGGATCACGCCAAGATTGCCGCCGCCATTCATTCGCAGCAAGTGGGCGGGCGCGCGGGATTGCTGGAAACCGTGGAAGAGTCCGCGCAAATCGGTTCTTCCATCCTTGCCAAGTCCGGCGTGCGCGTCGCAATTTTTTACGTCACCGATAGCGACATCAACAACTACCGGGAAGCCTTCGACAACCCGACCGTGAATCGCAGCGACCAAGGCGATGTGAGCCGCCGCATGGATTCCCTGGTGCGGGAGCGCATGTCCCGTGTGTCCGCTACTCTGGCCAAAGAGCAGGCTCCGGTCTTCATCACCCACCTCAGCTATCGCAATGACCAGCTCAACGTCGCCTATCAGACCGGTTTGATCTCACTGACCGCCGCCACCGGCGGCAACGCTCTGATCGCGCGCTCCAACGCCGAGGTCCCCGAATATATCAACAGTACCCTGGACCACATCCTGGGGCACTATAGCGTGAAGCTCGCCGTGCACAACCCGGCCCTCAAGAAGGCCGATGTTGCGCTGGAGAGCGAAGCCGGCGAACTGGACTACCGGTCCAGCTACCTGCTCGGCAACTAGTAACCAACCGTGAAGCGGTGCCCCGTATACATCGGGTGCTCAAGCTCGTTGACGAACGCCACCGCGTAGTCTTCCACGGAAATTTTGCTTGTCCCATCCGGCATCACGATCAAGTCGTCGAAGTCGAGGCGGAATTTTCTTGTGCGTTCGCCCGGAACAATCATCGTCGACGGGCACAGCACGGTCCAATCGAAGTCGTGCTCTTCTTCCAGGAGTTCCTTCACAACCGCTGTAGCCTTCGCGCCGCCCTCGAATTGCTTGGGAAATTCGGGACGGTCCATGCTGCGCACTCCATCTATTAGCAAGGTCCCCGCGCCGCCCACGGCCAGAATGCGGGGAATCCCCCGCGCCTTCAGCGCGGCAATGATGTTCGTGGTGATGGCGGTCTGCGCGGCGATCTTGGCTTCCATCTCCATTTCGCGCGGCGGCGCGCAGGCGTGGACCACGATGTCGTGGCTGGCGACGGCGTCGGCGAGTGCCTCGGCGTCATTCACGTCCACGGCACGCGTGCGCACATTTTCCTGCGGGGCGATCTTTTCAGGGTTACGGCAAATGGCCGTGACGGTGTGGCCGCGGCTAACGGCCTCGGCTAGGATCTTCGATCCGATAAATCCTGTTGCTCCAACGAGCGCAATTCTCATCTACCAAGTTTAGCGCGGCGGCATGTGCTGATCCCACTCGCCGATCTTGCCCGTGGCGTCCAGGCGCGCCTTGATGTGGTCAAACACGTCGTACATTTGGTCACGCGAAGTGCGCGATTCCACCACCACGACCAGCGACGGCTTGTTGGAAGAGGCCCGCAGCAGGCCCCAACTATCGTCGGCAAGCTGAAAGCGCACTCCGTTCACGGTGACGATATCCTTGATCAACTGCCCACCCACGCGCGCGCCGTCGGCTTTGTCCTGTGCATACAACGCGGCGATGCCGTCCACCACGGCGTACTTTTCGTGGTCCGCGCAATACGGTCCCAGCGTGGGCGAGTTCCACGTTTTCGGCAACTCATCACTCAACTCAGAAAGCGGTTTCCCCACAGCCGCCAGCATGCGCAGGAACTGCACGGTGGAGAGCACCGCGTCGTCATAGCCGCGGCCCACTGGCGTGTTGAGGAACCAATGGCCGCTCTTCTCGAATCCTGCCAGCGCGTTCGTCTCGGCCACTTTCGCCTTGATGTAAGAGTGCCCGGTCTTCCAGGTGATCACCTGCGTTCCGCTGGCCTTCAGAATCGGATCATCGAAAAACAGACCCGTGCTCTTCACGTCGATCACCACGGCTCGCCCGGGATTTTGCGGGCAAATCCAGCGGGCCAGAAGCAGCCCCAAAATGTCCGAGAATATCTCGCGGCCCTTATCGTCCACGATCCCGATGCGGTCGCCGTCGCCGTCGATGCCGATGCCCAAGTCCGCGCCGTTCGACTTGGTGGCGTCGCAGATGTTGTGCAGGAAGTGTACGTCTTCCGGATTCGGGTTGTAGCGCTTGAAGTCCCAGTCCGCGGTGCAGTCGACCTCAATCACCTCGCACCCCAGCGCACGCAGAATCTCCGGCGCGAACCGCCCCGCCGTCCCATTCCCCGCCGCCACCACGATCTTCAGCTTCTTGCTGAGCGGACCGTCCTTCAGCGCGTCCTTGGTGTATTCGGCGTAGACATTCTCCACGGACTGGTAGGAGCCGCTTCCGGTCTCGTAATCCCCACTCTCCACGATCTTGCGGAAAGCGATGATGTCGTCCGGCTCCAGAGTGGAGGAAAGGCCCTTGGCAATCTTGATCCCCGTCCAGCCGTTTTCGTTGTGGCTGGCCGTGAGCATGGCACCCGCCGGGCAGTTGTAGAGGTGCTGGGCGAAGTACAGCATGGGCGATAGCGCCATGCCGATGTCGATGACCTCCACGCCTGTCGAGAGTAGCCCCACGATGAACGCGTTGCACAGGTCCTGGCTGTACCTGCGGAAGTCGTGGCCCACCACCACCCGGTTCTGCTTCAGCACGCGCTTGGCGTAGGTGCCGTAGCTCTTTCCCATAACGATGAAGCCGTTGGGGTTGATTTCCTTGCCCAGCAGCCAGCGGACGTCATATTCGCGGAACCCGTTTCCGGTCATCAGCGTTTGTTGGAAGTAGTCGTAGGAATTCTGTGGAACTTGTGTTTGGATCGACCAGCGCATTCTTTTCATCATAGAATGACGGGGGGGGCTCATCACAGCAAAATGCCGGAATGGATGACAACGCTGGGGTTCGCAATGGGCTCGGCGTGGCTCTCGGGGATCAATCTGTACGCCACGGTCGCGACGCTCGGCTTGTTGCAGCGGTTCCATTGGGTGGCGCTACCCGGTGACATGGACGTGCTGGGCCACGGTTGGGTGATCGGCGTGGCAGCTGCGCTATATGCGGTGGAATTCGTGGCCGACAAGATTCCGGTGGTGGATTCCGCGTGGGACATGGTGCATACCTTCATCCGTATCCCGGCCGGCGCCGTGCTGGCGTTTGGAGCCTTTGGGGGTGAGGAGCCCGCCATCCGCATGATAGCGATGCTGCTGGGAGGCAGCGTAGCGTTGACATCGCATGGAGCCAAAGCAGCGGTGCGTCTGGCCGCTAACACCAGCCCGGAGCCGTTCTCCAACATCGCGCTCAGTCTGATGGAGGATATCTTCGCCGTCGGCGCGAGCTTCCTGCTGGCCTGGTTCCCGGTGTTGCTGCTGGGCGTTGTCGCGGTGTTTGCGGTGGCTGTGGTGTGGCTCGCGCCTAGGATCCTCCGGGGACTGCGCAGTTTGTTCGCCCCGCCCACTTGCGAAAAACCACCTCTCTGAAGCACAATCGATAGATAGATTTTGAGTTGCCCCGTCCGCAGCTCCGCTTGAGGAGACCACGCTTGTCCATTCGAAACAGCTGCGCCCTATGGGCGTTTCTATCGGTGTCCGCGTTTGCCCAGACACCCACTCCCACTGAAGAAATCGCATCCCTCAAGGCCGCCGTGCAGGCCGCGCAATCTGCCGGCGACAACGCCTGGATGCTGGTCAGCGCCGCGCTGGTGCTGATGATGACCGGTCCCGGTCTGGCGCTGTTCTACGGAGGCTTGGTCCGCACCAAAAACGTGCTGGGGACCATGATGCAGAGCTTCGCCATGATGGCGGTGGTTACGCTGATCTGGGCGGTGTGCGGCTATAGCCTGGTGTTCGGCGAAGGCAACGCCTTCATCGGCGACCTGCGCTACCTGTTCCTGCAGGGCGTCGGCGGGGCGCCCAACACCGACTACGCGCCTACGATTCCTCACCTGACCTTCATGGCGTATCAGATGATGTTCGCCATCATCACTCCCGCGTTGATTGCAGGCGCATTCGCTGAGCGGGTGAAGTTCCAGGCGATGATCCTGTTCTCCGTACTGTGGCTGTTCCTGGTCTACTTCCCCATCGCGCACATGGTGTGGGGCAAAGGCGGCTATCTGAATCCATTCCTGGGCGGCCAGATCCCGGTGTTCGATTTCGCGGGCGGCACGGTGGTTCACATCACGTCGGGCTTCAGCGCGCTGGTCACGGCGATCATGCTGGGCAAGCGCAAGGGGTATCCGACCGAACCCATGAAACCGCACAGCCTGGTGCTGAGCTTCATCGGAGCCTGCATGTTGTGGGTGGGCTGGTTTGGCTTCAACGCCGGGAGCGCTCTGGCTGCGTCGGCCTTGGCGACCAGCGCCTTCGTGGCCACCCACTTCGCTTCCGCCGCGGGAGCCCTGGCCTGGATGATCGCGGAACGCGTCCGCAATGGCAAGGCCAGCGCGCTGGGCGGGATCTCCGGAGCCGTCGCGGGCCTGGCCACCGTGACCCAAGGCGCGGGCTTTGTGGAGCCGTTCAGCGCCATCCTGATCGGCCTGATCGCCGGTTTCGCCTGTTTCGCCATGGTGACCATCGTCAAGTACAAGCTGGGCTATGACGATTCGCTGGACGCGTTCGGCGTCCACGGAGTCGGCGGCTTGATGGGCTGCCTGCTGACCGGCGTGTTCGCCACCAACTCCATCAACAACGCGCTGAAACTTCCCAGCGGCGCCGCAGCCCCGCTCGGCTGGGTGGACGGCAACGCCGCACAGGTGATGAACCAAGGCATTGGCGCGCTCATCGGCATCGCCTTCGCCGTGGTCGGCACCTTCATCGCGCTGAAGGTCACCGGCCTGCTGACAACCATCCGTATGGAGCAGACCGAAGAAACTCAAGGCATGGACGTCAGCCTGCACGGCGAAGAAGGCTACGTGTTCCAAGACTAAGCCAAGGCTAGGGAACTTCCACCGCCATTGCAGTGTCCAATTCCTCAGAATGCGAGGATACTGAACGATGGAAATGTCCGTGGGCGGCCGCCACCAGGCCGAGATTAACGTAACCCCGATGATCGACGTGCTGCTGGTCCTGCTCATCATTTTCATGGTGGTGGTGAACAGCGACGCAACTGGCCTCGATGCCAAGGTGCCGGAGACGCCCAAGAGCAACGCGCAAGGCACATCGTGTTGCTGGTCCACGGGGATGCTACGGTTTCCCTGAACCAGGAGGTTGTCCAAGAGGCGGATCTGGAGGCGCGTCTGACCGAAGTTTTCAGGACGCGCGGCAACCACGTTGTGTTCGTAGGCGGCGAGGCGGACCTGCCGTTTGAGGCCGTGGTCCACGTCATCGACATCGCCCGAGGGGTCGGCCTCGACCGCATCGCGATGCTGCCCCGTCAAACATCGCCAAGTCAACCCTCGAACTTGTAGCCCATGCCGCGCACGGTGACGAAGTATTCAGGCACGCGCGGGTTGTCTTCCAACTTGCGGCGCAGCCACGCCATGTGGACATCGACGGTGCGCGTCTCCGGCAGCGCGTTGTAGCCCCAGACATCGTGCAGGAGCTTTTCGCGCGAGATGATCTCGCCCTTGCGGTCAATCAGGTAGCGCACCAGCTGAAATTCGCGGGCGGAGAGCATGACCCGCTTGCCGGCCTTGAGCGCTTCGCCGCGCCGGAAGTCGACCTTGACCGCGCCGAATTCATAGGCCTGGGTGTCCGATGCGACGCGCGGCTCAGCACGTCGCAACAGCGCTCCCACACGGGCCATCAGTTCCATCATGTCGAACGGCTTGGTGAGGTAGTCGTCCGCGCCGATCTGCAAGCCCACCACTTTGTCGACCACCTGGCCGCGCGCAGTGAGCATCAGGATTGGCATATGCTTGCCGCTCTCGCGGATGCCTCGGCACACATCAAAGCCATTCTTGCGCGGCAGGCCCACGTCGAGGATCACCAAGTCGTACGCACCGCTGACGGCTTTTTCGAGGCCCGTGACACCGTCGCCCGCATCGTCCACTTCGTGGTCTTCGGCGCGCAGACGGTCAGAGAGCGTCATGACCAGCCCCGGCTCGTCTTCCACCAGCAGAATCCTCACGCCTTCACCGCCGGCAGCTGGATACGGAAGCGCGCCCCGCCCGGACTGCTCGCCTCCACCGTGCCGCCGTGTGCCTCTACGATTTTCTTAACCAGGCTCAGCCCCAGTCCAGAGCCTTGCACCTGGTCATCTTTGGCGCGCTGGCCGCGATAGAACGGCTCGAAGATGTGCGGTAAGTCCGCTGCGTCGATCCCAGGGCCGCTATCCTGCACCACAATTTCAACCATCGCGCCGGAGGGGCGCGCCGTGACGAACACATCGCCGCCGCCGTGTTTGGCCGCGTTGCTGAGCAGATTCCGCAGGCAGTGCAGCAGCGCGCCGCGATCGCCATCAATAGCGGGCGCTTGTGACGCATCCAGATTGACGCTGGCCTGGCAATCCGCCGCGGCCTCTTCGAGCAGCGGCGCGGCATCCACGGGAGCCTTGTGCAATCCATGTTCCGAGGACAACCCGGCGAAGCGCAGCACCTGCTCCACCATGTTGCCGAGCCGTTTGGACTGATCGTGAATCACGCCGCCGTAGCGCTTGGCCTGCGCCTCGCCCGTGGCCACGCCGTCCGCCAGATTCTGACTCGCCGACTGAATCACCGCCAGCGGCGTGCGCAGTTCGTGGGTCACGCCTGCGACGAACTCCATCTGCTGCCGGGCCAGCGCGTTCGCCCGCCGCGTGGACCGCATCAGCATGGCCACGCTGACGCCCATCAATAGGAGGATGCCGAAACTCACCGCGAGATTGCGCATCCGCAGGCCTTCCACCAGCTGCGTCATCGTGCCGGATTTGTAAGTCGCAATCACGCGCCATTGTGCATCCTCCCCCGGCGGTCCACCGAACGGCGGCCTCTTCCCCTGTTTGTCGGGAGGTCCGCCACCACGCCCGCCTCGGCCAAATGGACCGATTTGCAGCGTGAACAGCGACGCGTCCTCGGCTTCATCAGGAATTTCGCCCACACGAGAGGTGACTGTGACGTCGTAGTTCTCGCCGAATTCCCTAGCGATCAACTCCGGCACCCAGGTGTCCTCGATGTAGGCACGGTCGAGTTCGATAATCAGCCAGGAGGGCGGAGAGCCGTCACCACCAAGGTTCGGTCTGGAGCGCGGGACTGCCAAGGCAGGCACGGAACCATCCACGCTCAAGGGTCTTCCTCCGCCACCGCGCCCACCCCGGAACCCATCCGCCGGGAGCCGGGTGGCCAGCGGAAGCAGGTGCCCCGGAAGATCGACCGCATCCGCCTCCCAGACCTTTTTCAGAATGCCGGGGTGCGCGGTAACGTCGTTCCATAGAGCGGCGCGGCCCTCCAGGTCAGCTGGACCCGACGTGAGCACCTGCACCAGCCGCTCAATCTCCGTGTTGAAGTCGTCGCTAAAGCGGCGGACGGCGGTGCGCAGATCGCGCTGCAAGCGGTCGCGGTCGGCTTCGCTCACTTGCCCGATCCAACGGTATTGCAGCACCGCCAACACCAGCAGCGCCGTGAACAGTACGATCCCCACCGCCGCATCGCGCAGTTTCGATTGTGTCGCGGCTCGCATTCCGCTTTCGAGTATAGCCCCATCCCGGCGCTTCGAGAACCCTTCTGTTAAGAATGTAAAGCTTGTTTTTTCAAATCCTTAATCAACAAACGGCGTGCTCCCGCTGCATACTGAACCCGTCGAGAGCCAAACAGACTCCGGCAAAGAAAGCAGAAGGAGACAAAGACAATGAAACTGAAACTCGTAGGATTCGCTGGAACCGCCGCCCTGGCAGTGGCCATGCTCGCGTATGCACAGCCCCCGGGGCGCGGAGCCGGGCAGACTAAAGGCGGGCCTCCGGTGGACGCCGTGAAGACGTACTTGACGCTCAGCGATTCGCAGATTGCCGGCTTTCAAGCCATCCGTCAGACAGCCATGACGGCGGGCGAACCGGTGGCCGAAGAACTGCGGACCAAGATGCAGGCGTTGCGGGCCGCCATGAACGCGACGCCGGTCAACGCGGCCACCATCACCAGCTTGCAGGGTGAGATCACGGCTTTGCGCGCGCGGCTCGAAAAGTTCCAGTCGGATGCGCGGGCACAGATGACGGCGCTGTTGAGTGCCGCGCAGAAGACCAAACTCGCGACGCTGGAAGCCGCGGCGGCGCTGCGCGAAGAAGTGCAGGGCGCTGCCGGGATCGGGCTTGTGGCAGGTGGAGGCCCTGGTGGTCCGGGAGGTGGTCCCCAGGGTGGACCCGGCGGACGCGGTAAAGGTCCTGGAGGCCGCGGCAAGGGCTTCTAAAACCGCCGCACGTAGGTAACCTTGGTCGCCAGACCCCGATTCAGGGTCTGGCGACCGTTTTCCAGTTCTTCCAGCCAGTTGTGTGTGTAAACCAGATACACGTCGTTGCCCGGTTTCACGATCCAACGGAAGCGCGACTGCCAGCCGAGCACACGGCTGATGTTGTCGTACTGAATGTTGTTGGTGTAGCTCACCCACGGTCCGAACTGCCAGTTCAAGTTCACGCGCGCAATGGCTGTAGAGAACTTGCCTTCCTTCAACTCCACGCGGCTCCATTCGTTGTTGAAGCCCAGCAGCACGCCGGGCTTGGGGCGGATGTTCAGCGTCGCCGAAATGTCGCGCCGCGTGCCGGTGTAAAACTGGCCCGTGGTGTAGCTTCCCTGCACGGAGAAGACGCGCTGATCGGCGGTTTGCCCCGACACTTCCATCCGCAAGAACCCGTACGATGCTCCGGTAGGCAAGATGATCCCCGTGGGCAGGTTGAAGGGAAACGCCAAGCGGTCGAAGGTGTGCGTGAGCCGGACCTGGAACTGATCGTTGGTTTGGGTCTGCACGCCGAAGGGCTGTAGGGTGACCTGGCGCGTGAGCACCGTGTTGTCCAGAGCGATGATAAAGTTGGCCGTGAGACCGTAGAAATACTGGCGGATATAGCGCAGGTTACGCGGACGCGGGCGGAAGAACGCCGTGGTCTCATAGCGCCGCACGTTGCCGCGGTCCACGAAACCCACCGCCGGATCGTAGGCCTTCTGCGATTCGCGCATGGCCACCCGGAGCTGGTAGCGGTCGTTCGGATAGTCCAGCCGGATGCCGTAATGCGCACTGCCTTCGTCTTTGAGGGAAGCGTTCAACTTGTCTTTGGTGGTCCACAGATAGAACCCGCTGAACTGCAAGTTCTGATTGCCGCGGTAGCGCGAGGTGCCGATGTAAAAGTCCGCCCCCAGCGTATCGCGCGGATCGCGCAGGGTTCCGCGTTCGACGCGGCGGGTGTACATGCCTCCGAAGTAGGACTCATTGAAGAAGCGCCGTTTGCTGCGCAGCACGGTGAAGTCTTCGCCCACCAGACGCCCTTGAGCGGCGGTACGGACCTGGAGGGCTCCCAGATCGTACTTGCCGATCTGCCCGGTCACCTTGGTGCCGTACTCGATGCGCTGCGGCACACCCGCGCCAAGTCCAATGCGCCGGCTGAAGAACGGGACCACGGTGTTGTTGCCCTGCCACCTGGCGAAATCGAAGAAACCATTGCCCTCCAGGAAGAAGGTCCGGCGCTCCGGAAAAAACAGCGGGAACTGCGTCAGATTCACTTGGCGCTGATCCACCTCTGTCTCCGCGAAGTCTGTGTTCAGCGTCAGGTTCGCACGCAGCCGGGGCGTGATGTTGTAGAAAATGTCGCCGCCGTACTTGCCTTTGCTCACCGGGTTCGGCTGCCCCTGCCCTGGAGCCTCCGTTACGTTGCCCACGAAGTAGGGGCGAAAATCCAGCCCGTGCCCTTGGCTGGCTCCCGCAATGCCTTCGAGCAGCCCCGCGTTGCGCAGCGCCTGCAGGTTTTGATTGCGGACCCACGCGGTCCACAGCATCTCTTCGCGCTTGCGCCGCACCGTGCGGTGAAAGTTCACGCCCCACGCAGGCGCGGACGGATCGAAGTTCAGCGTCTTGAAGGGGAACTCGACTTCGATCGACCAGCCGCGCTCATCCCTGCGGACCTTCGCCGTCCAAATGCCGTCCCACGCGCGCCCCTGCCCGCCGCCACCGCCTTCGCCGCCCAACAGGGCATCGCCCATCGCGCCGCCGGGGCCGATTTCGAAAAAGTAGCCGGTTCGTCCGTTCAGGTAGGGATCGAACACCCACATAAAGCGGTCATCGGAAGAAAGGAACCCGTCGCGCAACATTTGGTTGCCCATGATGCCGCTGGGGTCGGAATCGAAATTGTAGACACCCATGTAGAGGTTGTCATTGTTGTAAAGAAACCGGACCTCGGTCTTCTCGGTCCCAGGCTGTCCATTGGCCGGGTCCTGCTGGATGAAGTTCGTCGCGGGGATCGCCTTGGACCAACCCGGCTCATCCAGCTTGCCATCCAAGGTGATCTTCTCGTCCTCTGGGATGCGGATAGCGCGTACACGGGGGCGGCCTTCGTAGTTGGCCAGGCGCTGGTTTTCCGGCAAAGGCTCACCCGCCTGGGCGAATAGGCACACGGGGAGCCAGAGGAGGAAACATCTGCGAGCGGGGAGCATGGGTGGTTCCCTTCCATGGTATCTTGCCGAGACCCTCTGCCGCTGTGCTCCGGTGGTATACTCTATCGTTGTTTCCCGAGCCCCGTGGGCGATTTTCCGTTGTGGAGGCGAGTATGTTGAAGAAGCTATGGGCAGTGGCCGCGGTTGCCACTTTGACGTTGGTTTGGACGCTGGCGGCGCAGAGCCCGGCGCAGAAAGCCATTGAAGATTCCTTGAAGGCCATGGGTCTGACCGAAGTCAAAACGCTCACCATCTGGGGCGAAGGCGGCGACGGAGCCGTGGGCCAGCAGCGCAACCAGAACGGCGACTACTGGCGCTGGTACAACAACGCGGACTTCGAGCGCGGCTTCGATTTCGACGCCAAGGCGTTCCGTACCAAACGCGTGCGCTGGGAAGGGGCGAATCCTCCCGGCGGCGGCAATGGCACCACCACTCCCGCCCCCATGCAGAACCAGAATCAGATCACGCAAATCAACAACTTCAATGCCGAAGTGGAAGCCGCGATGACGCCCGTCGGTTTTCTGAAGATGGCAATGTCGCATGAGACCAAGCTGACCACCAAGCTGGAGGGCGGCAAGCAGTGGAAGGTGCTCAGCTGGGAGATGACGGGCGGGCAGGGCAAGGCCACGTATCCGACCACACTCAGCGGCTACATCGACGCCGCGGGACTGGTGCAGAAGGTGGAGGTCCTCATCAGCCACGATTTCCTGGGTGACATCAGCTGGAACGCGCAATTCACCGGGTGGAAGGACTTCCACGGCGTAAAGTTCCCCAGCAAGATTGTGCAGCGGCAGTGGACGCCGAAGATTTTTGAGCTGAGCGTCTCCAACGTGCGCGTGAATGAACCGGTGAACCTGACCCCGGCTGCTGCGGCGGCGGGCAAGGGAGCACCTGGAGGCGCGGGTGCCGCCAAGGGTGGCGCTGCCCCCGGTGGAGCTGGCCCAGGTGGAGCCGGCGCTGCGAAGGGTCCCGCGGCTCCGGCTGGCCCGTTGAGCGAAGACCTCGGCGGCGGCTTCTGGCTGGTCACCGGCGGCTATGCCACCATCGTGGCCGATTTCAAGGACTACGTGATGCTGGTGGAACTCGGCTCCAATGATGATCGAACCGAACAGGTCCTGGCCGAGGCCAAGCGCCTGGTACCGAACAAGCCGATCCGCTACGTGATCAACACACACTTCCACTTCGACCACACCGGCGGCCTGCGCGCGGCGGTGGCGGCGGGCGTCACCATCGTGACTCATCAGAGCAACAAGGGACTCTATGAAAAAGTCATGGCAAACCCGCACAAACTCATCCCCGACAAGCTGGAGATGACCAAGCCCCGGCCCCTGGCCAAGGTGCAGTACGCCGGCGAAAAGAACGTCTTCACCGACGGTACCCACACCATTGAGACCTATCACCTGGAAGGCAGCACCCACAACGATGGCATGCTGATCGTGTGGCTGCCGCAGCAGAAGATCCTGCTCAATGGCGATGAGTTCAACGTCAACAACGTGGAACCCACCGCCCCCGTGGATAACCCCAACGGCTACCAGGTAAACCTGCTGGCGCAAATCGAGCGCCTGAAGCTGGACGTCCAGCGCCACATCCCGGTGCATCTGCCTGCCGGGGGCCGCAAGGTGAGCGCGCAGGAGCTGCGCTACATGGCAGGGCGGCAGTAGCGTTTGTCCGCATGCTTACGCATGGCGGCTCAGTGCTGCAATCGCGACCGCTAGGGAGCGGTGAGGCGGCAAGGATGACCGAAATCGAGATCAAACTACGGGTCCGCGAGGGCGTCGTCGTGCAAATTGAGACGCTGGGCTACCAGCTCCGCACTCCCAGGGAACTGGAGGCCGATCAGCTCTTTGACCGCGCAGGCGAGTTGCGCCGCACGGGTCAGGCGCTCCGCCTCCGCAAGCGCGGGGAACGCGGCACGCTCACCTATAAAGGACCCGCCCAGCGCACCCTGCACAAAAGTCGCGAGGAGATCGAGGTGGACGTCGCCGATGGTGCCGCGTTTGAGCTGGTCCTTGCGAGGCTCGGGTACCAGCCCGGCTTTCGCTACGAGAAGTATCGGACGACGTACTGCGCCCTTGGCCAGCCCGGCATCATCACTATAGATGAGACCCCTGCGGGGAATTTCCTGGAATTGGAGGGGCCAGCCGACTGGATTGATACCACCGCTCTAAAGTTGGGCTACTCCCCCGCCGAATACATTACCGAGTCATACGCCAGTCTGTGGCGCAAATACTGCGAATCGAACCCAAACGCAGTACCCTCCGCGATGCTGTTCTAGTATCGTCCTATTGGACCTTAGGCAAAACCACCTTAGCACCTTACAGACCTATTGTTCCCCGATAAATCCGATGTTACTCTGCTCGTGTAGAGAAAAGGCTCACGGATTCCTACAGAGTTCGTGAGGTCGGGAAAAAACTCAATGTTCGAGACAGCCACGACAATACTCATCATTTTCGGCTCAGTGCTGCTGTTTGGGTATTGGTTCCGCTATACCTGCCTGTTGATCCTAAGCGCGAAGACGACTCGGGACTACGCATGCGAGGTCGCTGCGGCGAACCAAATGAGCTTCTTGGAAGTACATGCCATGCTGCGCGAGGCGGGTCCGGTGGATTTGGATCAACTGAGCGCATCTTTGGAACGCGACTTTACGCTGGTATCCAACCTGATTCAAAACGCAAACGGCGGCAACGCGGAGTTCCGCGTGGAAGACCGGATGCTCCAGATGAACTACACCTCCGCGCGGATCTTGTTCAAGACCGTGGGACGCTTCTCGCCCGCCGCGGCGAGGCATGCACTGGATGAAATGACCACGGTGATTTCGCACTTCGCCAACGCCATGGGCGAGCGCGCGTCGGCAGGCGCGGCAGCCTAAGGAGCCCCGAGCTCACGCACGGGGCTAACCCAGCGTAAAGTTTTCCCCTAAGTACACACGCCGGGCTTCTGGGTCGTGACCCAGTTCGTCCGGCGTTCCGCTTCTGAAGATCTTCCCGTCATTGATGATGTAGGCCCGGTCCGTCACCGCCAGAGTTTTCTCCACGCTGTGATCCGTCACCAGAATTCCGATCCCGGACTGCTTTAGGTCCAGAATGATGCGCTGCAGCTCCATCACCTGGATGGGGTCGATGCCGGAAAACGGTTCGTCCAGCAATAGGAAACTGGGCTCAATCACCAGACTGCGCGCAATCTCCGTGCGCCGCCGTTCGCCCCCGGAGAGCACGTAGCCCTTGCTGTGGCGAACTTGCTCCAAGCCCAGCTGGGCGATCAGGCGATTCATGCGATCCATGCGATCGCGCCTGGAAATCGGCAACGTCTCGAGGATCGCCATGAGGTTGTCTTCCACCGTCAGCTTGCGGAACACCGACGCCTCTTGCGGCAGATAGCTGATGCCGCGGCGTGCGCGCTGATACATGGGAAGCGACGTTATCTCATCGCCATCCAGCATCACCTTGCCGGAATCGGGCAGAATCAGGCCGACGATCATGTAGAACGAGGTCGTCTTCCCGGCACCGTTGGGTCCCAGCAGTCCTACAACCTCGCCCTGTTCAACGCGGATCGATACGTTATCGACGACCTTGCGGCCGCGATACGCCTTGGCTATCTCCGCGGTTTGAAGAATGCTCACTTTTTGGGGATGACGGTACGGACCTGATTGGACTTATTGCCGTCCATCCGCAGACTATCATCCTTCGCCAACCAGGTCAATTCCGTGCCCTCACTCTTGCCTTTCACGCTGTCATCAACCTTGACCAGGCCGCCGTTGAGAATCACCTTCTGTTCACCGGCGTAATACTCGGCGTGTTCGGAAAGACCCGTGCGGGAGTACTTGGGTTTGCCCGGCTCGGTGGTGACCATAACGGTCCGCACAGCGCCATCGGCAAACGCTTTGTCGAGCGATGTATCGGAAGTGGCGTCCTTGAGGAACGCGCGCAATTCTTTTGAGTTCACGGTAAGGCCGGGCCGCTCCAGGTGGGTACCTCCGGTGTAGTGGGCGATGCGGGTTTCGGTGGAGTACTCCAGGTCCTGGGCGCGCACGCTGGTGAACGCCGGCACGCCGGACTTGGCGGACTTATCGACGAACTGCGTTTCCACCTTGCCGTGCGCTTCCATGACGTGTTTTTCCTGGTCGATATCCAGGCGGTCCGCAGTGACGCGGTTCGCGCCCTGCCACGCGCGGGCGTCGCCTTCGTAGTGGATCTTCTGGTTCTTTTCGGTGGAGGTCATCCGCTTCGCCGTCGCCTGCATGATTTCCTGGCTGGAGAGCATGGCCGACGATCCGCCTTTGCGCGAAGGCTGGCGCGTGGTGGAAACGTTCCCTTCAGCAAGATAGTCGCCGGACTTCTGATCGAGCGTGATGCGGTCCGCGTTGACTCTGCCCGTGGGATCGGACGTGCTGGCCGCGCCGTCCAGCGTCAGCAAATCCTTGACCTGCTCAAAAGTTGCCTTGCGGGCATTGGCGCGGCGGTCGCCTTCTTCGTAGCGGAAATCCGTGTTCTGCTCCAGGCGGGTGAGGGTGCTCTGCGCATCGAAATACGCCAGAATCTCTTTGCTCTCCGTGACGCGGGGCGGCTTCATCTCCGTGCGCGTGGTGGCGTTGGTGGAGCGGAAGTGCTCGATGCGATTTTCGGGACCGTAGTAGATCCAGATCATGTCGCCCTTCAGATTACGTTTGGGCTGCTCCGGGCGGTTGGGGAGGAAATCCAGGGTGCCGGGACCGGCGGTTTCCACACGGTCGATCTCTTCGCCGCCCGGTCGCATCAGCATATGGACCACCTCGCTCTTGAGGACCCTCGTTTCAGGCGTCAGGACGCCGGGGCGCGCAATGGGCTCAGCAGTCACTTCCGTCTTGCCGGAAGCCGAGACCTTGGTCAGCAGGCTTTCTTTGTTTACGGCGGCAAAGTCCAGGTCCAGACGATCTGCGGTGACGGTGGTTCGCGTGGTGGCTGCCGTGGAGATGAGGGACGCCTGCGGCTCGGCCAGAACGTACTTCACGTTCATGTGTTCGTCGAAGAGGATGTGCAGGGACTTGGCCCCGAATTCGACTTTCTTGCCCGGAGAAACTTGCGTGCCGCGGCCGTCATTGGTGTCGGCACGTTTGATGTCGCCGTTTTCCAGTAGCACTTCGGTCCATGCGCCTTCCATGTGGAGACCGCCCCGGGTGAGTTTGGTCCACGGCTTAAACACCACCTTGGACTGATTCTCCAGGTAGAACGCCTCGCCGGATTCGATGTGCATAGCCTGCGCCTCGGGCGTCTTGCCGAGCCATTCCAGCCACACCTGGCTATCCATGCGCAGTTCGCGGGTGGCCGGGTTGTAGTGCGCGCCCACAGAGGACCCGCTGCCGCGGTCGAATTCGAAGCGCACTGGGCGCGTGGTGGCTGCTTCGCCGGTCTCACTGGAAAACTCGACGCCGGAGCTATGGATCTTGAGCAGCCGGCCAGGAGCAGGTCCCTCCACGGGGACGGCAAGCGTTATCTCCACGTTGCCCTGCGAAAACAAATTGCGTTCGGTGAGGTCGAACTGCGCGAAGTCGCTGGTCACCAAATCGTATTCGGTCGCGTTTTCGTGGAAAAGGTGCAGCTTGACGCCCTGCATCTCAATCTTTTCCCCGGTCCGGACCATCCTGGAGGCGCAGATCTCGACTTTCGGATTGGCGCCCTGGGATTGTTCGTAGCACCAGTCCTGCGCCTCGCCCTGAATTCCGTCGCTGAGCAGCGTGGGCCTCTGCGGCGCGTTCTGGGATTGCAGCGCCATCTGCCGCACATACACTACGCCCACGGTTCCCAGGATCGCGATGATAGCCACCGGCAACAGCCAGCGAAGACGGCGCATAGACGTATCTCTATAGTAACCGCTTGTTACAATAGTCGGACTGCATGCCTGTTCTGAATACCGACGAAATCCGCAAGATTCTGCCCCACCGCTACCCGATGCTGCTGGTGGACCGCATCACGGAGATGGACGACACCCACATTATTGGGATCAAGAACGTCACCTCCAATGAGCCGTTCTTTGACGGCCACTTCCCCGATTTCCCGGTGATGCCGGGGGTGCTGATAATTGAAGCGATGGCGCAAGTGGCGGGCGTGCAAGTGCTCAGCACCATTCCGGACCGCGCCACCAAGCTGGTGCTGCTGGCTTCAGTGGAAGGGGCGAAATTCCGCAAGCCGGTGCGCCCCGGCGACCAGTTGGTGATCGAGATGACGCTGATCAAGCGCAAGTCGATCCTGGCGAAGATGTCGGGCGTGGCGAAAGTGGACGGCGAGATCGTGGCCGAGGCCACCTGTATGTGCATCCTGCAGGACCGGCCCGCCTAAGATGGCGATCCATCCCAGCGCGATTGTAGACGCGGCGGCGGTGATCGATCCCTCCGCCGAAATCGGACCTTTCTGCGTGATCGGCGCGGACGTATCCATCGGCCCGCGCACGCACTTGAAGGCAAACGTTTACCTGGAAGGCCCGCTCGAGATCGGCGAGGACAACGTGTTCTTTCCGTACTCCACCATCGGGGCTGCTCCGCAGGACTTGAAGTACAAGGGGGAGCGTTCCCGCACGAGCATTGGGAATCGCAACCAGATCCGCGAGTTCGTGGCAATTCACCGCGGCACGGAGGGGGGCGGGATGCTCACCTCCATCGGCGATGAAAACCTGCTGATGGCGTATACTCACGTGGCGCACGATACGCATGTGGGCAACCATACGGTGATCGGGCACGGTGCCACACTGGGCGGCCACGTGACCGTAGGCGATTGGGCGGTGGTGAGCGCGGGCAGCGCGGTGCATCAGTTCTGCCGCATCGGACGCCACTGCATCATCGGCGGCTACAGCGTGATTACGCAGGACGTGCTGCCGTTCTCCACCACGGTAAGTCCGCGCGACGTCAAGACGTTCTCCGCGAACGCCACGGGGCTGGAGCGGCGCGGCTTCGGCACCGCGAACATTGAGGCTCTGCACAAGGCATTCCGCCTGATGACGCGGGCGAAGTTGAACACCTCGCAAGCAGTGGCGAAGATCCGCGAAGAGATCCCCTCGACGCCGGAACTCGAAGAGTTGCTCGACTTCATCAGCACATCCGAGCGCGGGTTCATCAAATGAAACTGGGCATGATCGCTGGCAATGGCCGGTTTCCGGTGTTGGCGCTGGAAGCCGCGCGCAAGGCCGGAATGGACGTGGTCGCCATCGGCATCAAGGAAGAAGCCTCACCCGAAATCGAGCAGTTGGCGTCGAGCTGCTATTGGATCTCGCTCGGCGCGCTGAGCAAGCTCATCGACATCTGCAAGAAGGAAGGCGTCTCGCAACTGATGATGTGCGGTCAGGTGAAGCACGTTAGCATCTTTTCCTCCATCGTGCCGGATTGGCGCTTGGCGAAGTTGCTGATGTCGCTGGAAGCAAAGAACACCGACGCGTTGATTGGCGGGGTGGCGAAGGTCCTGGCCGACGAAGGCATCACGCTCGCGGATTCCACGCTGCTGTTGAAGGACCTGCTCGCACCCGAGGGCGTACTCACCAAACGCAAGCCGACCTCCGATGAAGAGCGCGACATCGCCTATGGCCGGCGCATCGCTGGTGCGCTCTCGATGCACGACGTGGGCCAGAGCGTCGCAGTTGCCGAGCGCGCGGTGGTGGCCGTGGAGGCGATGGAGGGCACAGACGCTATGCTGCGCCGCGCTGCGTCATTAGTAGAGGGCAAGCCGCTACGCCTGATCAAAGGCTCACGCCGACGGGGACACTTGTTGTTCGATGTGCCTGTGGTTGGGCCGCAGACGATCGACGTCATGCGTGAGACGGGAACCACGGCGCTGGCCATCGATGCGGGCAGGACTCTGCTGCTGGATCGGGACCATCTGATCACGCTCGCCAACGCGGCGGGCATCGCGGTGATCGCGGCTCTGCTCACGGACTAAGGTAGAGCGAGCAGACGCAACGCTGGCAGGTTGGGTCGGTGGCGACGTCTAAGGCTTCCCGGAACGCGACAGCTTGCGGCGAAGTTACCACTTGCGTCAGGGGCATGCTCGAGCGCCCAACACTCGGATGGAAGAAGCACGGTTGCACTTGCCCATCAGCCGTCATCAACGCGGAAACCCACGGGGCGTTGCAGCGCGGAGAGGTATAAGCCGTCAAACCCAGGTGGGCGCGGAAGTGTTGCGCGATGCGTGCGAGGTGCGCGGGACTATCGACAACAAAGGGATTCGCGGCCACTGCTTCCAGCTGGCTATCGAGCGCCGCGAGGTCCGACGCGGCCAGGGCAATTTCGTTCTGCCGGAGGATGGGCCACGGCTGGGCGCGATTGAAGGCGGTGGAGGTGAGGTCGGCTGCCAGGTAGGAAATGGACGCGAGCCCGAGCGCTTGCGCCGCAGCCGCAGTTTCCGTGAGTGCGCGGTGGTTGCGGCGTTGGACGACAGTTCGCGCTGCGATGGCGAATTCAGGGCATACCGCATGGATCGCGGCAACACCCCGCGCGATGCGATCGAAGCCGCCGGGCGTGTGCCGGATAGCATCGTGCAACTCGGGCGGACCATCCAAGGACACGATGGCGCTGTCCACATGTTCGGCGATTTGCGCTGCGTATCGTTCGAAGAGCAGACCTGTGGAAAGGATGCTTACCTCGATTCCACGCGCTCGCAGTGGCTGGCACAGTGCGAAGAGATTGGAGTGCATCAGCGGCTCGCCTCCGGTGAACACCACCCAGCGGGTGCCGAGTTGTTCCAGCGACGGCAGCCCCGGGCGCAATTCCCGGAATTACAACCCGCCCTGCACGCCCCGGTGAGACGCTGATCGTCTACGCTAACGGCCTCGGCCCGGTCACCCCCACGGTCGCCAACGGTGCGCCAGGAAATCCGCTCCGCACCACCGTGAGTGTTCCCACCATCCTCTTCGGCGGCGTCGCCGTGACTCCGGCTTTCAGCGGACTAACACCGCAATTCCCCGGAGTAAACCAGATCAACGTGGTGGTGCCCGCCGGCATCACCGGCAACGCCGTGCCGCTTCAGATCCGCCAGGGCGGCCTGACTAGCTCGGACAAAGTGGTTATCGCTATTCAGCCCTAAGAGGCCGGTCGGGAACCGGCCCCACAGCCGAGTTCATCACCCCCACCATCCGGTCCCGCTCCAGCAGGAACTGCTCTTTCACCGCACCGGCCAGCGATTCGGTCCGCGGCGAGCGCATCTTTTCCCAATTCAGATAGCTGCCGTTGCGGCTGATCCGGATATCCAGGTGCGGACCCGTCGCCAACCCCGTCTGCCCCACCAGCCCGATCCGCGCGGCTTGCTCTACCTGCTGGCCCACGTGAACCAAGATCCGCGATAGGTGCAGGTACTGCGTCTGCAGCCCGCCGTCATGCCGGATGGTGACCATGTTGCCGGAACCGCCCGACATCCCCGCCCCCACCACTTTGCCCCCCGCTACCGCCCGCACCGGCGTGCCTTCGGGAGCCGCGTAGTCCGTGCCGTTGTGCGCCCGGACCGTGTGCAGCACCGGATGCAGCCGCGATGAGGAGAAATGCGAACTCACCCGCGCATCGAACTCCAACGGAGAACGCAGAAACGCAGCCTTCAAGGATTCGCCCTTGCCGCCGAAATAGCTGCCCCCGAAGTAGTACGCATCCGACAAATGCCCGGCATTGTTGTAGCGCGCTCCCAGGATGCGCCGGATCGTCGGGGCTTGCCCGTTCTCGTAAAATTTCTTCTCCACCAGCAGGCAAAAATCGTCGCCCAACTGCGGGTCGCGGTAGAAATCGATGTCGAACGCCAGCACCTCGGCCATCATCATTGCCAGCAGGAAGCTTTCTCCGGCCCGGTCCATGGTCGCCGCCAGCGAACCTTGCAGCGTCGCGCAGACAGGCACCTCTCTGACCACGCCGGGAATCTCCACCACTTCGGCTTCACTCACACCGTTGCCCCGGAACAGGCGCACCTGGTGATCGGCGTCCACCGTGTACTCGATCGACGCCACCTCGCCCGTCTTCTCCCAGCGCGTCAGCACCAACTCCCGCCCCGCGCGGACCTTGCGGATGTCGTACGCCGCGTTGAACGCTCCCACGATGTCGAACCGCACGACGGAGTCGAGGCCGGCCGCGGCCAGAATCCCGTCCATGGTGTCGCCCTCTTGAATCGCCAGACGCTCCGTGACTTGCCGGGGAGCTTCATATGCCGGAACCGCGGGAGGAGCAGGCGGGGGCGGTACATACAACGCGCCCGTCAGATACGGCACTGCGAACATGGCTCCCACTACGAGGAACCCGAAAATCACGCGGGTGTTTCGGTCCATTCTGACAGGGTAAGCGTGGACGGGTCCCCGGGTCAAACGGCTATACTCGGAAAAGATGTTGTGGAAGCGCTTCTTGCCGGACCTGGTGGCGATGGTGGTGGCGCTGGCCGCTTGTCCCGTGCTGCTGCGGCTGCTTCCGGGGAGGGTGTTTCGCGCGCTGATTCTGGGCGGGGCCGCCCTGTTCACCGCCGCGTTTGTTGTAACGCTGCTGCAAGCCGCCGGCCTGGACGCGGCGTTTCGTTGGCTGATGCTGAGCGGGGTGGCTTTCGGATGGTCCCTCATCGTCATCTTCACCACCGGCATGGGGTTGGCGAGCCGCCGGGTAATCCCGCAGCGCCGCCAATTGCTGACTACCGCCGCTATGGCTGCGCCGGCTGCGGTGTTCGGCTACGGTGTCTTTATCGGCCGCCGCCAGTTCACCTTGAAGGAGGTCGACCTGGCTATTCCCGATCTGGCCGCCGACCTCGACGGCTTGCGCATCGCGCAGATCAGCGATATCCACCTCAGTCCGTTCCTCAGCCGCGCTGACCTGCAATGGTGCGTGGCGATGGCGAACGAAACCCGTCCGCAACTGGCCGCCGTCACCGGGGACCTGATCACCGGCATCCGCGACTCCATCGACGACTGCCTGGAGGAACTGCGCCACATCCGCGCCGACGCGGGCGTCTTCGGCTGTAACGGCAACCATGAGCGCTACATCCGTGCCGAGGCGTATACCGCGGATCGCGCCGCCCGGCTCGGCATGAACTTTCTGCGGGCCCGCCAAACCACTCTGCAGTTTGGTTCGGCGAAGGTCAACCTGGCCGGCATTGATCACGAAGACAACCGCTGGAACTACGCGGCGGATACCAAAGGCCTGATGCGGTCCGGCGAGTTCAATCTGCTGCTCAACCACAACCCCGATATGTTTCCCCACATCGCCAAACAGGGCTGGGACCTGGCACTCTCCGGCCACATGCACGGCGGACAAATCAACCTGGAGCTGGCCAACGCCAACTTCAACGTAGCGAAATTCTCCACGCCCTACGTCTATGGAACCTATCGCGAAGGCCGCTCGGCGATCTACGTCACCCGCGGCATCGGCACCATCGGGATGCCCGTACGCATCGGCGCGCCGCCCGAAGTCGCACTCATTCGATTGCGGCGGGGTCCTTCCACACCAGCTCTCCAGGCACTATAATCGGAGCGAATGCGGGTCCCACGAATCTTCTCCTCCCTCCTATTCGTGCTCGCCGGAACCTGGGCTCAACCGGCACCGCGCACGTTTGAGGTGGCGGCCATTCACCCTGCGGCGGTATTCAATAAGTTCGTCGAATACTCGGTCGCGGGACCGACGGTGACGTTTGAGGTATACGATGTCCATCCCTGGTTCGGGAGGCCTATGGACTCGAATACGATCAGCTGGTCCTGAGTCCAGGACTTCGCCTCGCACCAGGCGTCTTCACGATTCAGGCGAAAGCGCCCGGTACCGGAGCGCCCACCCGTGCGGAGGCGCGGGAAATGCTACAGCAGCTGTTGGCTACGCGCTTCCAGCTGAAGATTCACCGGGAGCCCCGCGAAACTCCGGTCTATTCGCTCTTGCCCGGCAGGAACGGCGTCAAATTGAGGGAGAGCAAGCCCGATACTCCCACTAAATCGCTCGTGATTTCCACCGGCCGCTTGGAAGGGGACCGCCCGGTAGAAGACCGCACGGAAGTCCTCGAGGACACCCACGTCACCAGGAGCTTGCCCGTGACCTGCGCCGTTTCGTCGACCGCCCTATTGTGGACAAAACCGGATTGACGGGAACGTATGACGTCACGCTGGAGGCAACGCCCTTCCACCTCACCAGCGGCAACCAGCCCGACGACATTTCGGTATTCTCTGCAATTCAGGCGCTGGGTCTACGTCTGGAATCCGCACGGGTTGCCATGCCCGTTCTTGTGGTGCAAGCCGTAAGTCCGCCGACCGACAACTAGCGCCCATTCAGGACGCCAGCAGCTCTCTAAGAATCCGCCCCGCAGTCTCCTTGCCGCGCTCTCCTACTTCGCCGATGGGCCCAACGCAGCTCGGGCAACCCGTTTCGCATTTGCAGCCCGCCAGCAATTGCTCCGCCCCCGCGATCAGCCTGGGAGCCAGCTTGAACAACGCCGCGCTTTGCCCGATGCCGCCGGGATAGTTGTCGTAGAGATACAGGTTCGGCTCGAAGACCTGCACGCTGCCCGCGATGTCTTCGGTGATGGAAATGCCCAGGTCGCGCGGATCGCACATCACGTGCAGCGCGCCCACCGTCCGCAGCAGCGCCGCTAACCCCACCAGTCCGCCCTGCTTCTCCGTCGGCGATAGATCCGGGAAACGCGCCAGGAACGTCGCGGGGAAATGCAGCCAGAACGCTGTGGTGTGCATCTCCTGCTCCGGCATGGAAAGGTTGCCCGCGCCGATATTCTCCATCGAGTAGAACTTGATCTTCTTGAAGCCGACAATCTGCCGGTTCAGCCGCACATCCCCGTACGCTGCTTTGGCCGTGCTCATTGGCGACGATGCGAACTCGTCCAGCCCCTTCACCTGCGTGTAGTCAATGGCATCGGTGAAGTAATCCGAATCCACCCGCCGGACGTACGCCTTGCGGCCCTCGTAGTCGAAGCGTTCCACCTGATACTGCCGCGCATCGTGCAGGTAGATCGCCTTCTCGTGCAGCGTGGTCAGCGCCGCCGTGAACGCAACCTCCGCGATCACCTGGTGGTCCCCTGTGATGTCCACCACCACGAAATTGTCGCTGGAGATCGACCGCAAGCTCACCGCGTCCGCCGGATAACTGTCGGATGTCCAATGCCACGTGGTCCCCGAATGGTGCAGCAACTTCTGGCCTTCCAGGAACCGGCACAGATCGCCGATGTCATGCTTGCCGAACGCCTCGCCATCCCGCAACGGCAGCTCAAACGCCGCGCACTTCAGGTGCCCCAGCAGAATTTCCAGGTTGTCAGGATTGATGTGCGCATGCTCCGGCGGCCGTTCGAAGAAGTACTCCGGATGCTCGACGATGAACTGGTCCAGCGGCGCGCTCGACGCCACCAAGACCGCCAGCGACGTCGTCTGCCGCCGCCCCGCGCGCCCCGCCCGCTGCCAAGTGGACGCAATGGTGCCCGGATATCCCGCCATCACCACAGCATCCAACGATCCTATGTCGATCCCCAGCTCCAGCGCATTCGTCGCCACCACGCAGCGCGTCTCGCCGTCGCGCAATTGGCGCTCGACCTCGCGGCGTTCTTTCGGCAAGTAGCCGCCGCGATAACCGCGCACGCCCGAATGGTCGTCCTTTAGATACGTCAGCAGAACCTCAGTCGCCAGCCGCGAGTTCGCGAACACCAGCGTCTGCTGCCCGCGGTCCAGTAGCTCCTTCGCCATGCGCCGCGTCTCGTTCAAGTAGCTCCGGCGGATGCCGAGCTGACGATTCACTACCGGCGGATTGTAGAACACCACGTACTTGTCGCCCGAAGGCGCGCCGTTGCGGTCCACCAACTCGAACGGCTCCCCCGTCAGCGCCTCGGCCAACTCCTTCGGATTCGCAATCGTCGCCGAGCAGCAGATAAACTTCGGCTTCGATCCATAAAACTCGCACACGCGCTTTAACCGCCGCAGCACGTTCGCCAGATGGCTGCCGTACACGCCCCGATAATAGTGTAGCTCATCAATCACGATGTACTGCAAATTCTCAAACGCCTTGGCCCACTTGGTATGATGCGGCAACACGCCCGCGTGCAGCATATCGGGATTCGTCAGCACCACGTTCGCCCGCTCGCGAATCGCCCGCCGCGCGTCCTGCGGCGTATCGCCGTCGTAGGTGAACACCCGTAAATCCGACCCCGCCGCGTCCACCGCGCCTTGCAACTCGTGCAGCTGATCTTCGGCCAGCGCCTTGGTCGGGAACAAGTACAGCGCGCGAGCATGCGGATCGCGCATCAACCCGTCCATCACCGGCAGGTTGTAACACAGCGTCTTGCCGCTGGCCGTCGGCGTGACCACTACAACGTTCTTCCCCGCCGCCGAATGCGTGAACGCCTCCTCCTGATGCGAGTAAAGCTGAGTGACCCCGCGCGCCACCAGCGCCTTCCCCAACGCGGGAGCCAGCGCCTCCGGGAACGCCGCGAACTCTCCCGCGCGCGCCTCCTGCTTCTTGATCGCCCGCACCGGCGAATCCGGATGCGTCATCCATTCTTCGAATCGGGCAATGGCTCCGAACAACCCCGTCTGCCTAGCCAGGATGCGTTCCTGGGCCGGTTCAGGAAAGGCCAGGGTCAGATTGTCGTTCGCCATATATTCGCCCAGTGTAGCAGGAGCCACGCTGGGGTTCTACTTCTTCAGCAGCGCCTGCCAATTTTGGATGACCGTGAGCGAAGCTTGCGTTGCCGTGGTGATAGGCCGGTTCAGCAGAAAGCGTGAGCCGTCTGCGGTCACGTCATAGTCGGATCGAGCGGGGCCTATGGGCAGGGTGGTAGGGAACAAGACTGCGCTGCCTCCCAATTCCAACGGGGAGAGCGACTTGATGGCAACGGCCACCATGGCCCCTTCCCCGTCCAAGTAGTAAAGCTCCTTACCATCGCGACGCCAGCGCGGTTGGCTGCCGCCCATCATCGAAACCTGTAGCTTGCGCTCACTCCCCGGGAACGAACGCACGTAAACTTGCATCTGCCCGGATTCGTTCGACATGTACGCGATCCAGCGGCCATCCGGAGAGAAGCGTGCACCCCCCTCATCGAATGACGAGGTCAGGACCGGAATCGGTTCACCCTTTTCGAGCAGAGGAAACGCGTACACGTCGCGCGCGCCGCTACCCGGATTCTTCACAGCCAAGAGCCACTTCCCATCAGGGGACGCGCTCTGCGGCTGTAGACCAGCCGCATCTGACAGCACCAGAAGCTGTTCTTCTCCTAACCCGGAAGACGGCTTAGTATAGATCTGCGCAGGGCCCTTCCTTTGGGAAAGGAATAGGAGCGCGCGGCCGTCCGGAGTCCAAACGGGAGAGCCGTCGACCGCGGGATCGAATGTGACTCGACTAGAGACGTTGCGCGTGAGATCGATGCTCCAAACATCTCCCGGGTCCTGGGGAGTCACCAACGAGACGGCGAGTTGACGGCCATCAGGGGAAAGAAAAGGGTTGGCATAGGTGCCAGGCTGTCCCACTGTAGACATTTGTTTGCCCGAACGGTCTACCCAAGTAAGGGCGTTGTTTCCGCCGCGCGCCTGCCCTTCGCTCGCCACCAGAAATCCGCTGGACGCGATGCTGGCGGAAATCCGTCCGTTCGCGACCGCGGCTACGCTGGCAAGAACCTGCACTGGTTCACCGGTGAACTCCAGCTTCGCCGGATCAAAGGGCCGCGCGACCAAGGCTTCTTCCGCCCGATAGAACAG
Source organism: Bryobacterales bacterium (assembly GCA_947446025.1). Classification (GTDB taxonomy): domain Bacteria; phylum Acidobacteriota; class Terriglobia; order Bryobacterales; family Bryobacteraceae; genus Palsa-187. The sequence goes on along the minus strand of CANFEY010000001.1, from coordinate 18,685 downwards.
GTACCCGTCCGCAAACTCGGCCATGGCGGCGGAACTCATCAGAAACTTGCGTTCCTTTCCGTCCAATGACGCTACGGCGATCCCCGTGTCCTGGGCTGACTTACCGGTGGAGAAGTAGACAAAGTGTTTGCCGTCCGGCAGGAAGCGCGGCCAGCGCTGTAACGTTTCTTGCGGGAGAAATTTTAGGACGGGAACGGCGGTTCCACCCGATGCTGGAATCTGCCGGATCTCGATATTGGGGTTGCGCCCTCCGAAGAGGATCGTTTGTCCGTCGGGACTCCAGCTGCCGCCTCCGTCGTTGACGGAGGCATCGGAAAGCACCTGTACGGTTCCGCTGGTAACGTCGATGCGCTTGAGTTTGCCACTGGCGAAAATCCCCACGGTTTTGCTGTCGGGTGACCAGAACGGAATCTCACTGTCCTCCGATCCGGGGAGCGGGCGGGCATCGCCGGAATCGAGGCGCCGCACCCACATCAGCACCTTGCCGTCCTTGAACCCATTGAAAGCGATCTGGGTCCCGTCAGGCGAGAGGGCGATGCGGGGAGGCGAGCCTGCGAATGCAACACCTTCCGGCGGTGTTACCTGGAAACGAAGGTGTGGGAGCTGGTCCGGTTTCTCGGTGAAGTGGAGCGCCGCGAGTCCTGCCGCGGCGAGCAGTCCCACGGCTGCCAGCGCGTAGGGCCAGCGTGCGGGTTTCGCAGGCGGCGGTGCAGATTCGGCGGTGGCGGCCACCGGAGCCGTCGCTGGCTTCTCCGCGATCCACTTCAGCTCTCGCATCAATTCCCGAACCGTCTGAAACCGGTCGTCAGGATTCTTGGAAAGGCAGATCGCCAGGAAACGATCGAGTTCCGTTGGGACCGCTGGCTGCGTCGTCGAGACCGGCGTCGGATGGTGCTCCAGAATCGCGGCGAACAACCCGACCTGACTCTTCCCGTGAAACGCCCGCTGCCCCGTCAGCATTTCGTAGAGCAGCGCGCCGAAGGAGAAGATGTCGCTGCGCGCGTCGGCTTCCTTGCCTTCCAGTTGCTCGGGAGCCATGTATTGGAAGGTACCCAGGATGGTCCCCGGCTGCGTCATCGCCGCCATGGTCAGCGTTTCGTCGCTCTGCGAAATCGGGCCTTGTTCGATGCGCGCAAGCCCGAAGTCGAGCAGCTTGGTCCCCGTCTTCACCACCATCACGTTGGCCGGCTTGATGTCGCGATGCGTGATCCCTTTGTGATGCGCGGCGTCCAGCGCGTCGGCCATCTCTTGCGCGAACCGCATCGCCTCAGCAAACGGAATCGGCCCGCGCGCGATCCGCTGCGCCAGCGTGTCGCCCTCCAGGTATTCCATCACCAAGTAGTTGGGCCCGACGTCGTGGACAATGCAGATGTGCGGATGGTTCAGCGAAGCCAGCGACCGCGCCTCGCGCGTAAACCTCTCCGAAAATTACGCCGTGGATACCTTGATGGCGACGATCCGGTCCAGCCGCGGATCACGGGCCTTGTACACCTCACCCATCCCTCCGGAACCGATGGCCGAGAGCAGTTCGTATGGTCCAAGTTGTGTGCCGGGTGCGAGAGGCATGACTACCTGAAAATGTCGTCCACCGGCAGGGTGCCGCCGAACAGGAGCGGGATTTGCTGCATCGCTTTGTAGGTCATGGTGTGGCCGTCCGGCGTGGAAACTTTGACCAGGCGGTGGTCCATGTCCACGATCCAAAATTCACGCGCCCCGTTTTCGAGGCAAAGTGATTCTTTCTCCAACATCTCAGACGCCGTGTTGGATGGGGAGAGAACCTCGATGACCAGTTCAGGGGCACCTTTGAAGTAGGACTCCGTTTGAAATATGGCCCATGATTCCCGGGAAAAGTAGGCGACGTCCGCGATACGGAACTCAAATTCCGAGTGCGCGCGAAAGCCCACCTCTGTGACCACCCGACCGTTGGTTCCCGCCGCGTTGGCGAGAAGGTCTCTCAGGGTTTGCTGCACTACGAAGTGCGGATTCTTTGGAGGGGGCACTTGGACAGGTTCTCCACGGTGTAGTTCGAGCCGGTAGCCCTGCGGCTCAGGCAGTTGCTCGAACTCAGCAAACGTCATCAACTGAGTTGGTGTGGTGGCCACGTTGTCATTCTACACCCAGTTAGGGGCGATAATAGAGACCAGTGGACTACCTCAGGCAGTTGCTAGTATCCGAAAGTCCCAACGCCCGCCTGGACCGCGCCGCGCTCGACCTCGCCCGCATCCAGTTCCCGGACCTGGAACACCAGCCCGTGCTCGATCAGATCAACGAACTCGCCGCCAACCTGGGCGACCGGCTGCGCAACTTCAATGACGGGCGCGACTTCGTGGAAAAAGCCCAGAGCTACCTCTTCGGCGAACTGGGATTCCGCGCCAACGAATCCGCGTTCTTTGATCCGCTCAACAGTTGTCTCAACCAAGTGCTGGAGCGCCGCACCGGGATTCCGATTACGCTGTCCCTTCTGTACATGGAAGTGGCCCGGCGGCTGAGCATGCCGGTGTTCGGGATCGGGCTGCCCAACCGGTTCGTGGTCCAGTTCGACGACGGGCGGTTCGCGGCCTACATCGACCCGTTTGGAGGAGGGCGGGTGGTGACCCCAGGGGAGTGCTTCGCCATGGCGGGAGCCAAAATTGCCGATCCGCAACTCTTGGCCCGGGTCAGCAACAAACAGATTCTAATGAGGATGTTGCAGAATCTTCACCGCGCCTACATGCAGGCGCGGGACCATGAGAGAGCCATCAAAACTTTGGATTTCCTGTTGGACGGGGCCCCTGGGACCGCAGGATGGCACAAAATGCGCGGCGCTCTGGCCTTGGAGCTGAAGCGCTACGCTGCGGCGAGGGTCGATCTGGAGGCCTACCTGACGCTGCAACCCCTTGCATCCGATAGAGATACTATCCAACGGCAGCTCGATTCCCTTCGCCGCTGGGTCGCCCAGAACAACTAAACTTGGTACTTTCCCGTAACAGTTAGTACCGGGAGGGATCTTAAGATTTGCAAGCCTTGTGCCGATGAAATAGACAGCCGAATGATTCCCGACGACGATGCAGTCTTAGCTCAGTTCAACCGCTTGATCCAGGAGGTCCTGCGAGGCAATATGGCCCGCAACACCTTCCGCCCCTGGGAAGTGGAACTCCTGCTCGACATTGAAGCCTGTGGCCTGCGCGATGCCGCACGCCGCGAAACCCTGCGCCGCTACCAGCGTGCGGTCCAACGCCAGATGGAAAAAGGCGGCCATTCGCCCCTCAAGCTTTCCGAGTATCTCGAATCCGTCAAAGCAAAGCGCGAAGTCCGCGAAGCCGTCGCCCAGTAATGTGACTAGTAGTAGCTGCTATCCTGGTGCTATATGGACCGGATCGTAACCTGCGTCAAGCTGCAAAAAGAACTCCCTGGTCTCAGTGAGCCACCCTTCGACAACCCACTGGGCCAGCGCATCTTCGAAAACGTCTCCAAAGAGGCCTGGAGCGGCTGGGTAGAGCGGTTGAAGATGATCATGAATGAGTACCGCCTCAACCTTGGCACCAAGGAAGCGCAAGAGTTCGTCATGCAGCAGATGGAAGAATACTTCTTCGGCCAGGGCTCAGCAGTTCCTCCCGGATACGTTCCCGAAGGCCAAGCTCCTCACTAGACCGCGCCGGCTGTGCTACTGTGTCCCCATGACATTCCTTGCGCCTTGGGAGCCTCAGTTGCGCTCCGTGCTCCGCATTATCGCGGGCTTTACGTTTTCTCTCCACGGCTACCAGAAGATGTTCGGCTGGCTCAACGGCCTGGACGGGCAGGGCAACCCGGCTGAACTGGCGTCCATGATGGGAGCCGCAGGCGTGCTTGAAACCTTCGGCGGAGCGCTGATCATCCTGGGACTGTTCACCCGTCTCACCGGCTTCATCCTCTCGGGACAGATGGCAGTGGCGTTCTTCATGGTCCACCTGCCCATGAGCGTTTTCCCCATCCTGAACGGCGGCGAGATCACCGTGCTGTATTGCTTCACCTTCCTGTGGCTGGCCGCGGCCGGAGCCGGGCCCTGGAGCGTCGACGCCATGCGCGGCAAGCAGTGATCGTGCGAACATCGGAAGAGTGGCACTGAGAAACACCATCGCTTGGGGCGCGCTCATCGTGGGAGCGCTCGCCATCACCTACACCTTCGCGCCCACCAGCGGCAAGCTGGAGCTGGCGGCACCGGAAAAACGTACTGCGGCGGTCGATTTCAAGCTGTTTGACTCCAACGGCAAGGAAGTCAAACTGTCCGATTATAAAGACAAAGTCGTCCTGCTCAACTTCTGGGCAACCTGGTGCGGACCCTGTGAAGTAGAAATCCCGTGGTTCAAGGAATTCGAGCAGACATACAAGGACCGCGGCTTCGCGGTGCTAGGCGTTTCCTCGGACGAAGAAGGCTGGGCGGCCGTGCGCCCGTATATGAAAGCCCAGACCATGAACTATCGCGTGGTGCTGGATGACGGCAAGATGCCCTCTCCCTACAAAGACATCGAGGCCCTCCCCACCACCTACATCCTGGACCGCCAAGGCCGCGTCGCCGTCCGCCACACCGGTCTGGTGGCGAAGGACGTCTATCGCCGCAGCATCGAGCAGCTGCTGGCCAACTAGGACCGCACTGTAGGTCCCAGGCCCTACGCCCGATATAAACAGGTATGAGTGCACTCGCTGACTCCCTCTCCGCGCTAAGCGATCAACTGTCTGAAATTACAAGAGATACCTGCGTAACCCCGCCCGTTCCCGACTCCCTGGAACACACTGGAATCTCCCCGGCGATCATCGAACAGCTGGTGCTGAAGTTCCTCTACTTCCAAGGTGAAATGCTGGGCCGCGATCTCGCGGGCGCCCTGGGACTCGAATTCAGCCTGATCGACGGACTGCTGGAGAACCTGAAGCGCTCCCACACAGTGGGTGTGCGCAAATCGTTGGGCATGGGCAATAGCTCCGGCGTGTTCTTCCTGGCGGATGCCGGCCGCGCCACCACGCGTGAGCACCTGGAAAACAACCAATACGCGGGACCCGTGCCCGTGCCTCTCTACCAGTACGTCGACGTAGTGCGCCATCAGAAGCTCAAGAACAACTGGCTGAACCCGGCCACGCTGAAGCAGGCCTTCAGTCACCTGGTGGTGGAGCAGGACATTCTGGCAAAAATCGGACCCGCCGTGAATTCCAACAAGAGCTTCCTGCTCTACGGCCAACCCGGCAACGGCAAAACAGCTTTGGCGGAAGCGCTCTTCAACGTGGATACTTCGCCCATCTACATGCCGTACGCGATTGAGTGCCAGGGCAACATCATTCAAGTCTACGATCCCATCTACCACCAGAAGATCGACGACGATGGTCCGGAAGTGCTGTCTCTCACCTCGCACAGCGGCTATGACCGCCGTTGGTTCCGCTGCAAGCGCCCGTTTATCGTGACGGGCGGCGAACTCACCATGTCGATGCTGGACTTGAGCTACAACGCGGTGTCAAAGGTTTACGACGCGCCCTTCCAGGTCAAGGCCAACAACGGCATCTATCTGGTGGATGACTTCGGACGCCAGATGGCATCGCCGCAGGAAATCCTCAATCGCTGGATCGTCCCGATGGAGCGCGGCGTCGACTACCTCAGCTTTCAATCCGGCGGCAAGATGACAGTGCCCTTCGAGGCGTTCCTGATCTTCTCCACCAACCTGCGGCCCGACAACCTGGGCGACGAAGCCTTCCTGCGCCGCATTCAATACAAGATGTTCCTGCGCAGCCCGAATCCCGGCGAGTACATCCAGATCTTTGAGCGGTTCGCCCGTTCCAAACAACTGGACTGCGCTCCCGGTCTGGCTCAGGCGTTCGTGCAGAAACACTACATCGACGGCGGCCGCCGCTACCGCCGCTGCCACCCGCGCGACATCATCAACCACGCCATCGACATCATCAACTTCGAAAGCCTCCCTTCGAAGCTGACCCCGGAACTGCTCGACCACGCCTTCCATACCTGTTTCGTGGAAAGCGTCGACGTCAACGATTAAATGGTGTCAGACACCATTTGCTACAATCGCCGGTGGGGTGATCTCTATGAAATCCACACGCGTGGCCATTCTCGCTGCGTCCGTCCTGCTGGCCGCCGCGGTGCCGATCCTGGCCCATCATTCCTTTGCCGCCGAGTACGATTCCAACCAGCCCATCACGCTAAAGGGCGTGGTCAAGGAACTGAAGTGGACCAATCCCCACGCCTACGTTTACGTGGACGTCAAGAATGACGGCGGCAAAACCGACACCTGGGCGCTGGAGACTCTGAGCCCGAACGCTCTCGCCCGTCAAGGCTGGAATCGCGATTCCCTCAAAACCGGCGACGCCGTCACCGTGGAAGCCTACAAGGCCAAGGACCCGCGCCCGCTCAAGGACGGCTCCATCCACGGCAACGGACGCAGCTTCACGTTGGCCAGCGGCAAGCGCGTGTTCGTAGGCGCGGCGGAAGACGGCGGACCGCAATCCTCCACGGCGACAGGCAAGTAGACATGAATAAAAACTACGGATGGTTGATGGCCGCCTGTGCCGTTGCTGCTTTGCTCCCGCTGGCTCCGGTAGATATCGCCGCGCAGGCGCCCGCAAAGGGCGGCGGCAAAGCAGGCACAAAAGCGGCAGACACAAAAGCAAAAGACGACGGAACTCCCAAAGGCCCCACGCCTCGCATGCCCGATGGCAAAGTGGACTTCAACGGCGTCTACGCCCCTGCTAATTTCGCCAACTACGGCGGCGCCCTGCCGCTGCAACCCTGGGCGCAGAAAGTCTACGAGGACCGCCGCGCCAGCCTCAGCAAGGATGATCCCGAGGGCTTCTGCCTTCCCGCCGGCGTCCCCCGCATCTCACCGTTCCCGCAGAAATTTGTGCAGACCAACAACCTCTTCGTCATCCTCGACGAAGGCAACGTCCACAGCTACCGCCAAGTCTTCCTCGACGGTCGAGGCCACGGCAAAGGCCTGGATCAGTTGTGGATGGGCCACTCCATCGGCAAGTGGGAAGGCAACGATACCCTGGTGGTGGATTCGGTCGGTTTCAACGACAAGACCTGGCTCAACGGGCAGGGCCTGCCCCACACCGATCAGCTCCATGTCACCGAACGCTACACCCGCCCCGACCTGGGCCACGTGAACGTCGAGATCACCATCGAAGATCCCGGCGCGCTCACCGCACCGCACAAATTCACCCGCCAGTTCCTCTATCACGACAACTGGGAGCTGCTGGAATACGTGTGCAACGAATTCAACATCGACCAGGATCGCTTGGTAGGAAAGTAACTACGTGGGGCAGGTTCCCGACCTGCCACGCAGGCGAAACCGCCTGCGCTACCACGAAGGATCAGCGGTTCGCGAAGGTAGGACAGGCGGTTTCGCCTGCCATTTCGGGTCTTTCACTAACTACAGCCTCAGCCTGCTCACCGTGATGGAGCCGCCGAAACACCGCTCCACATCTTTGCCAACCGACCGAAGCCTAGCAGGATAGGACCCCGCGTAGTGCAGCAACCCATCCTCCCAACGGTAGCGCACGTCCAACGGCTGATCGTCCGGCTCACACGCTTCCACCGGCGGTTCGATCCCCTCCGCAACGTGCGGTAGGTTGACGTTCCAGTAATCCTTCGCCGCGCATCCGTCGGCCAGCAGACCCCGTAACACCGGGCGCAATAGCTCGCACGACCGGGCCCAATCGAGCGGCACGCCCTTCCGCAGAAACTGCGAGATCGCCACGGAGGGTTTGCCCAGTAGCGCCGCCTCCCGAGCCGCGGCCACCGTACCCGACGTGTAGAGATCTGCCCCCAGATTTCCACCGCGATTGATGCCCGCCAGCACCCAGTCCACCTCGCGGAACACCTCCGTCAACGCCACCCGCACACAATCGGCCGGCGTCCCGGACAGTGCGAATTCCCGCGTTGCCGTTTCGGTGAGCCGCAGGGGCGCGTCAGTCGTGACCCGATGCCCCGCATAGGAGTGCGGCTCCAGCGGAGCCAGAACGAAGACCTCACCAAACTCTGCGGCGAGCATCTTCAACGCCGCCAGACCCGGCGCATCCCACCCGTCATCGTTGGTCAGCAGAAATCGCGGGGCGCTCACTTGCTCTGCGTCAGCTCCCGCATGCGGTCATTGAAGGCTTTTTCGGAAGAATCAATCAGCGCCTTGTAGCCCGCCGGGTCGATGTAGGGATTGGTGCCGCCCGCGGACACTTTCGCGTACTTCTGCGTCATCTGGAAGAAGCCGTTGTGCGAGCCCACGAAAACATCCGCCTTCAGTGTCCGCATGGTCGCGAAGCTGCGGCGGAAATCATCCGCGATCCGCGGATAGGCTGCATTGCTCACCAGTACCGCGGCGTTCAGACTCAGACTGCCCACCACCACGACGTCGTACATCTTGCCGCCTTCTTCCGCCTTCAACGTCCACGTAGTGCAACCTTGCGTGTGCCCCGCGGTGAGATGCGCCGTGAGCGTGACGCCGCCCAACTCAACCGTATCGCCATCCTTCAGGATGCGGTCCATCGGATGTTCCTTGCCGCCCTGGCGCATGTTACGCAGGGCGGGGACATCCTGCTCCATCACCATCACGCGCGCGCCCGTCAGCTCCTTGAACAGCGCATCGCCGGACATGTGGTCCGGATGCGCGTGGCTGCCCAGCAGAATCTTGATGTCACCGAATTTGAAGCCGAGCTTCTCCACCGACGCCTTGATTACCGGAATGGTCTCTTCGTAGTCACTGTTGATCAGAATGTGCCCCGCCGGCGTCGTGATCAGGAACGAGCCAAGTTGCTCCGACCCCACGAAGTAAACATTGCCGACGATCTTGTGCGCTGGGAACGGAGCGTTCCAGTCGATACCGGCGAAGGCGTTGGCCTTGCCTTTTGCTTGCTTGGGGGCCTGCGCCATAGCCACGCCGGCGCAGAGAAGGAATGAGAGAACAGTCCGCATCGTTGAGGCAGTGTAGCATAAGAAGATACATGCTTCGACCGGGCCTTGCTCTATTTGTGTTTGTATCCGCGCTCTGCGCGCAGCCCCCCTCTCCTGCTCCCGCCAAACCAGCAGAAGCCGTGGATTCCACCGCCACCCAGAACCGCACCAACCTCAATCTGCTCGGCCAGACCAACGCGCAAGGCGGCGAGAGCAACCGCAACCAGAACGTTGCCATCAACTTGGTCAACAACAGCGCGGCGCAAGAGCTGAATACCCGCGTCGGCACCACTGCGACCATCGTCCCAGAGTTCCAGGCGGACCGTGGCTACTACTCCGCCGAATACGGCAACGCGTCGCGCGCGCCGATCCACGCGCAGCCGCAATCCGGCACCAATTGGCACGGCAACGTCTACCTCACGCACAACAACAGCATCTTCAGCGCGCGGTCGTTTTTCCAGGTCGGCGGCGTGCGCCCCGCCCGCCAGAATGTCTACGGCGGAACCATCGGCGGTGAGGTTTGGAAGGGCGGCTTCCTCTCCATCACCGGCTCGCAAGACAAGTCACGCGGCCAAGTGAACGGCAACATCCTCATCCCTCTGCCATCGGAACGCACGCCCCTCGCCACCGACCCGGCCACACGGCTCGCCGTGCAGAACATCATCGACGGCTACCCCAACGTCGCCCCCAACCGCCCCGACATCGCCGAACGCGCGCACAACACCAACGCCCCACAACTCATTGATACCGACGTTGCCAACGGCCAACTCACGCAACGCATCGGCGCGAAGAACCGCCTGATTTTCCGCTATCAATTCACTGGACAGAAAGTCGACGCGTTCCAGTTTGTGCGCGCCCAGAATCCGAACACCCGCAACAAATCACACGCAGCGCGCATCACCTGGGATCACACATGGTCGCCACAAACTCTGATGAGCTCATCCATCGGTTTTGACCGGCAAGGCTCCCTGCTGGCACCTGCTCCCGGAGGTGAAAACGGACCGCTTCTGGTCACAGGCCTCGCGCGCCTGGGTCCATCGCCCGCCGTGCCGCTCGACCGCGCGCAGAATCGCTTCCGCTATGCCGCCTCCGTCCAGAACACGCGCGGCCGCCATGCCGTCGTCACCGGATTCAGCGTCACCCGCCTACAGACCAACGGCATCGAGCCCGACGGCGGTCTCGGCATCACTCAATTCCGCCCCGATTTCGGACGCGATGCCATCACCAACATGCGCCTCGGCCTGCCGTCGTCATTCGTGCAGCAGCTCGGCACCTGGTACCGCGGCTTCCGCTCCTGGGAGATGAACGCCTATGCCGGTGACCGCCTGACTCTGGGTAAGTTGACGGTAAACTTCGGCATGAGCTGGGAGCCTCTCACGCGCCCTGTGGACGTGACTGGCCGCTCAAACCTGAAGTTCGATTCTGATTGGAACAACTTCTCCCCGCGCTTCGGCTTCGCCTATCGCATGCCCGGCAGGCTCGGCGTCCTGCGCGCCGCCTACGCAACGTTGTTCGGTCAGATCTTCCCCGCCACCTACGGCCAGGACCGCTTGAATCTTCCATACAACCTGCGCATCAGCATTCCCGCCCCCGCGCTGGTCAATCCGACAAAAGGCTTGGACCTGGTGAACTTCGGCGCAGGCTCCCGTTCCGCCGTCTACGAAATCAGCCCCGACCTTGCGACGCCCTACGAACACTCCTACAACTTCAGCTGGGAACTCGATCCCACGCGCGATTGGCACCTGCAACTCGGCTACGCCGGCAGCCGCGCGCACAAGCTGTTCACCTCGTGGGTGCTCAACCGGGCCGTGTTCGTTCCCGGCATCGCATTCGGATCGGCCACAATCAATGACCGCCGCCCCGAGCAAAGCATCTTCGACCGCCTGCTGGTCCACAACGGCGGCCGCGCGTATTACGACGCCGCGCGGGTCACCGTTACACGCACCGCATGGCACGGCATGACGTTCAACGCGTCCTACTGGCTCAGCAAGGCCATCGACCTCGGTAACGACTACACCACCACCGCCGGCGGCAACGAAGTGCGCACGCAAGGCGGCCAGAGCGGTGCCGGCATTCAAAAGGATCTCAAGGGCCTCAGCGACTTCGATCAGCCCCATTCTTTCCTGCTGCAAACCACCTACGACACCGGGCGCGGCGGCACCGGCCTGTTGCGCTCCATCGTCAAGGGCTGGAGCCTTGCGGGCGTGTACTTGCTGAAGAGCGGCACGCCGTTCACCGCAGAATCCGGCTCCGATGGTTTGGGCAACGGCAACCTGGATGGAGCATTCGGGGACCGCATCAATGTCGTGGACCCAACCGTGCTGGGCCGCATCGTGGGCAACCCAGATACGTCGCTGGCGCAGCTGCCGCGCTCGGCGTTTGCTTTCATGGACGCGCCCCGCCAAATGGCCGGCAACATCGGACGCAACACATTCCGCAAAGGCAAGATCGCGAACGTGAACGCGTCGCTGCAGCGGACCTTTGCACTGCGCGGCGATCTGTCCGCCACACTCCGCGGCGAATCGATCAACCTCTTCAACACGCCGCAATTCGCGGACCCCGGCACGCAACTCGGTTCCCCGAACTTCGGCCAGATCACCAACACGCTCAACGACGGCCGGGCGTTCCGCTTTACTCTTCGGCTGTCTTTTTGACAGTGCCCTTGGCGCGTGCGATTTCGAGAATCGTGGGGTAGAATTGCCCGAACGTATTCTCCACCGCGGCATTCTTGTTGTGGCACGCGTTGCAGCCGCCCTGTTGGCCGATGCCCTTCGCCGTCTGCACCTTCCCGCCGAACGCAAAGTACTCCCACCCGTCGGCCTTGAAGCGCTTCGTGTCTTTCACCGTCACTTCCAGCGCCAGCAGATCGGTCTGGAAGCGGCCGTCTTTGTTGATCGAGCCCTTGCTCTCGCCGCGACGCACTTCCATCGCGAGCATCGTCCCCTCAGGCCACTTGCCCGTCTTCACAAACTCCCGGTAAGCCGTCGGCTCCGCGAAGACGTTGGTGAATTCGCTGCCCGCGGCCCCGTTGCCGTACTGCATGCCCATACCGCTGCTCAAGTAGATCCACTCGCGAACCCCTGTGGGCCGCTGCAATTGTCCATCGCCCATGTAGCGCGGTTGTTCCGCGAACAGAACTGTCGTCAACACACTGGTAAACAGAAGCAGGGCTGCGAGTTTCATCTGAGTAAATCCTCCAATTGCACACGAGCATCGGTCTTTGCATCACGATACTTCACGATCACGGGCGTGTAAAGCGACACACCCCAATCCTTACCGGCACCCTTCGTGATAGCGCGCGATCCAGCGACGACCACCGCGCCTTCGGGAATCACCAGCGGCATGTCGTCGGTCGCGGACAGCACCACCCCGCGCGCGACATCGTACACCGGCGTAGAGCGCGTCAGAATCACGCCGCTGCCCAGCACCGCGCGGGTTTTCACCACGGTCCCCTCATAGATACCCGTATTGCCGCCCACCATCACATCGTCTTCCACGATCACAGGCATCGCTCCCACCGGCTCCAAAACTCCGCCGATCTGCGCCGCGGCGGAGATGTGGCAGTTCTTGCCGATCTGCGCGCAGCTTCCGATCAACGCGTGCGAATCCACCATGGTGCCGTCGTCCACCCACGCGCCCACGTTGATGTACATCGGGGGCATGCAAGTCACGCTCTTGCCGATGTAGCAGCCGTCGCGCACGCTCGATCCGCCGGGCACGATGCGCACGCCGCTGGTCGCCGAGAACTGCTTCACCGGATAGGTCGCCTTGTCGAAGAACGGCTGCCGCGCGGTATCGATGGACATGTCCACGATGCCGCCCAAGCGGAACCCCAGCAGGATGCCCTTCTTCACCCACGCGTTCACGCGCCAGCCCGTGGGAGCGGAGGCATCGGGCTCCGCCGCGCGGATCGTGCCCGCGTTCAGCGCCGCTTTGAAACGCGCAAACAGCGCGAAGTGTTCTTCGGTGTACGCGGCCGGCTTGTTGTCGAATACTTGTTCAATCTCAGTCTGCATCGCCTTAGTCAGCATGATTGCTCCGTGCGGCGGCCAACAGGCCGCAGCCCTTCAATACACTTTCAATACGCGCACGGCTCGCTTCCGACACCGGCACCATGGGCAAGCGATAGACAGGCTCCAACAGCCCCATCATCGCCATCGCGGCTTTTGCCGGTCCAGGATTCGGTTCACAGAAATTGACGTTCATCAGATCGAAAAACTTCCGCTGAATTGCGCGGGCTCCGGCATAGTCACCCTTGCGGGCCAGATCCGCCAGCTCCGTCATCTCTCCAGGGATCTCGTTTGAGACAACCGAGATCACCCCGTGCCCACCCACCGCGATCAGCGGGATGGTGATCGAATCGTCACCGCACAGGATGCTGAAATCCGGCGGCAGCATGTGCGCAATCGCCGCCATCTGCGAGATGTTGCCCGACGCCTCTTTCACGCCCACAATCGTGTCGATCTCCGCGAGCCGCTTCAACGTCGCAGGCTCCACGTTGATCCCCGTGCGTCCCTGAATGTTGTAAACGATGATCGGCAACGGCGTCGCCGCCGCAATCGCTTTGTAGTGTTGGTACAGCCCCTCGGGGTTCGGCTTGTTGTAGTACGGAGTCACGGAGAGCAGTCCGTCCACACCGATCTGCTTCAACTCTTTCGCCAGCTCTACCACCTCGGACGTGTTGTAGCCGCCCGCCCCGCCCATCACCGGAGTCTTGCCCGCTGCTTCCTCCACGGTAATCTCGCACACGCGCAGGTGTTCCTTGTCCGTCAGCGTCGGACTCTCGCCCGTCGTCCCGCAAGGCACTAGGAAGTCGATCCCGGCCTCGATCTGCCGCCGCACCAGCTTGCGTAAGGTAGCTTCATCCAGCGACCCGTCCGCGCGGAACGGGGTCACTAACGCAGTGCCGCATCCTCTAAAAGTTGTCATCTTGTTGCTCCAAATAAGTCCTTGAACTCGTGCACGCCCTTGCGCCCTTGAATCATCTGCGCCGCCCGCAACGCTCCGCGAGCGAAACCCTCACGCGTGCGAGCCGTGTGCCGCAGCGTGATCGTGTCTTCCGCCGAATCGAAGCCGATCTCGTGCGTGCCAGCGATCTTGCCCGCGCGATTGCTACTCTCGCTCACCGGCCGCGCATAACCCGCCGCCTTCATCTCGCGCACCAGCGCCAGCAGCGTCCCCGACGGAGCATCCTTCTTCGCGCTATGGTGAATCTCCCACGCCCACGCCTCGTAGGCAGGCTCATCAGCAAGCAGCCGCGAGACCTCGTGTACCGCCCGCAGCAGCACGTTCACTCCAATGGAAAAATTTGCCGACCAGATCAGCGCCGCATCATTCTTCGCCATCACCGCCTGCACGCGCGCCATCTCATGCAGCCATCCCGTAGTGCCCGTAACCGTGGGAATTCCCAGCGCGGCAAGTCCTTCGATGTTGCCCAGCGCAGCCTCCGGCGTGCTGAACTCGATGGCGACGTCCGCACCCTTCGCATTCGCGAGCGGATCGCCCACGTCGATCTTCGAGTGCACGGTGAACCCTAACTCCGGCGCGAACTGCTCCACCATGCGGCCCATTTTCCCGTAGCCCACTATGGATAACTTCATTCGAACGCCTCCGGGTCAAAATTCGTGAAAAACTCCCGATGCAGCGATTCTACAGCCCGCGTAAGGTCACTGGCATCCACCACCAGACTCAAATTGAGCTGCGAGGCCCCCTGCGAAACCATGCGTACCTTGACATCTTTCAACGCCGCGAACGCCAGCGCCACAACAGTCCCGGACGCGCCGATATTTTCGCCCACCATGCACACGATCGATTGCGCGTCCTGCACGGTCACATCGGCAAACGTCGCCAGCTCCGCGCAGATCGCATCCAGCGCGCTGGTGTTGTCGATGGTGAGAGAAACACTGACCTCGGAAGTCGCCAGCATATCCACCGGCGTCTCGAAGCGATCAAACACTTCAAAAATCCGCCGCAAGAATCCATGCGCCATCAGCATCCGCGTGGAGACAATGTTCACCAGCGTGATGTTTTTCTTGCACGCGATGGAGCGGATCGGGCTTGTTGAAGCCGGCGGACTCCTGACGATCAGCGTCCCCGGCGAGTCCGCCCGCCGCGAGTTCAGGATGCGTACCGGAATGTTTTTCTCAATCGCCGGCAGCACCGTAGCCGGATGCAGCACCTTCGCGCCGAAATACGCCAACTCCGCGGCCTCCGCAAAGGAGCACACCTTCACGCGATGCCCACCGGGGAGAATCGTGGGATCAGCAGTGAGTATCCCATCCACATCCGTCCAAATCTGAATTTCTTCTGCGCCAATACCCGCGCCCACAATCGACGCCGTGTAATCCGACCCGCCACGCCCCAGCGTGGACGTCACACCATCTTCAGTGGACGCGATGAAGCCGCCCATGACAACGACCTGCTTCGCCGCCAGCGGAGGGATCGTCTTCGACAACCGTTCATTGGTTTGCCCGAACAGTGGAGCCGCCTGCGTGTGCCGCCGGTCCGTCACGACGACGCTGCGCGAATCCACGTGCGCCGTGTCCATGCCTTCCTGCCGGAACTGCTCCGCCACCACCAGGCTCGAGAGCCGCTCCCCCAACGCCGAGATCGCGTCCGTCGCGCGCGGCGTCAACTCGCCCATCACCGCGAGCCCGCGCACTAACGCCTCCAACTCCGCGAAGTGCTCGGTGACGGGTCCACCAAGCCCTGGAGCTTCCTTCAAATGAAACTCACGCAACTCACCCAGCAGCGTCAACGCGCGGTCCAACTCACCCGCGACAGCCGCCGCGGCAATCGCCAGCAATTTGTTGGTCGTCTTGCCCATGGCCGACACCACTACCACGGGATGCCGGTCCAGCCGCGCGCGCACGATCGCCGCCACGCGCCGGATGGCCTCGGCCGACTCCACCGACGTGCCGCCGAATTTCATCACGATCATGCGCCGTGTACCCAACCCCGCTCCACCAACACCTCTGCGATCTGCACGGCATTGAGCGCGGCGCCTTTCAATAGCTGGTCCCCTGCAACAAACATGGCGATGGATTTCCCCGACGGGTCGCTCGTATCCTGACGAATACGGCCCACCAGAATATCGTCCTTGCCCGACGCATCCTTCGGCATCGGGAAGTAGTTCTTCTCCATGTCATCCACGATCTTCACGCCAGGCGCGTTCGCCAACAATGCCGAAACCTCCGCAGGAGTGATCGGCCGCTCGCATTCGATGTTCAGCGCCTCAGAGTGCGCCCGCAACACCGGCACCCGCACACAAGTCGCGCTGACGCGAATCCCCGGATCGGAGAAAATCTTCTTGGTCTCCTTGACCATCTTGGTTTCTTCTTCGTTATAGCCCGTCGCCGGATCGATCTTCGCGTTGTGGCTAAACAGATTGAACGCGTAGGGATGCGGCAGAATCTTCTGCTCAAACGGCCGCCCTTCCAGATACGCGCGCGTGGATTCTTCGAGCTCCTCCATCGCCGCCGCCCCAGCGCCGGACGCCGCCTGATACGTCGCCGCGATCAACCGCCGGATCGGATTCGCCTTGTGAATCGGCCACAGCGGCGTGATCGCGATGATCGTGGAGCAGTTCGGATTCGCGATGATTCCCCCGTGCGCTTCACACGCCTCCGGATTGATCTCCGGGATGACCAGCGGCACCGCAGGGTCCATGCGGAACGCCGACGAATTATCCACCACCACCGCGCCCGCCTTGGCCGCCATGGGTCCATAGACCTTGGAAATCGACCCACCCGCGCTGAAGAACGCGATGTCGACGTCCGCGAAACTGGTGTCGGTCAGCTCTTCCACCGCAATCTCGCGACCCGCGAACTGCATCTTCTTCCCCGCCGAACGCGCGGAGGCGAGCAAACGCAAGCTAGACATCGGGAACTTGCGCTCCTCCAACAATCGCAAAAACTCTACGCCGACCGCGCCAGTGGCTCCGGCAATCGCTACTCTGTACTGCTTGCTCATACTCGAATCAAACGCCTCACTAAGTTTTGATAGATCTGGATGGCCTCGGTAATCTCGGCCTTCGGAATGCGCTCCTGGTCGGTATGCGCCACGTGGATGCTGCCGGGCCCAATCAAATATGGCTGCCCCCAAGCTCCGCCGAATGCTGGGATGTCTGTGGTGTACGCCATAACCGCGGTCTCAAACCCGTCCATCGACCCCAATCGCACCGCTGGAATGCTAAGCACGAACTTCGCCTCCGCCAATCCCGCAACAGCCTGCTCGGTCGCCGCCCGCAACGAATCGCCCGAGTCCACCAAGCGAAAGAAAACCTCCGCACGCGCATCGTCTGGAATCACGTTCGGCGCGCGGCCGCCTTTGATCGTGCCGATGTTCAGCGAACTCGGCCCCAGCACTTCATCGTTCGGCATCTCGATCTTGCGGATGCGCTCCAGCGCGTCCAGCAGCTTGTTGATCGCCGATTCGCCCAAATGAGGATACGCCGAATGCGCCATCTTCCCGGACGCCACAATTTCATACCGCAGTGCGCCCTTCGACCCCAACGCCAGTTTGTTCTCCGTAGGCTCCCCGTTGATGATGAACCGGCTCCCACGATTGTCCTTGGCGGCGTGCAACGCCCCTGCACTATTGCGCTCTTCGCCGACCACGAGCAACAGCGCCACGCCGCGGACTCCCTCCGCAACCAACGCCTCCGTCGCGTGAATCATCGACGCGATAATCCCCTTGGTATCACACGCCCCGCGCCCCCAAATATGCGTGTCGTCCTCGCGCGACGCGAAAAATGGCGGCACCGTATCGATGTGCGTGGATAAGGTTACGATGGGCTTTCCCCACGTAGCCAGAATGTTGTTGCGATGCGGCTCGACCTCGATTTTCTCCACGCGCCCATGCGTGCGCCCAGCAAGCTCGACCAAATGCGCAAACAGAAAATCACCCACGCGCTCTTCATTCGGCGTGACCGAATCGATGTCAATGAGGGCTCGCGTCAATTCATATGCGTTCATACAAGTATCCGCCAAGGGGGGGGCAGGAGCGGCAGTCCGAATAGACTGCGAAGGAAGAGTGTAGCCACTTCCCGATAGCGCTCCATCCGCCCCGCAAACTTCAGGTCGAATGACAGTGAGTGGGTGTTGACCACACATCACCAATCGCCGCGCGCAAGGCCGCAGGCTGCGATTTCGGCGAAGCTGCCCCTTTCACCCCGCGCTCCGAGCCCTCGGAAATGTGCAGCAGGGATACTGATGGCCCTCGCTCCTCTACCAGATTGACTTCTAGAATACCACGGGAAACCACCCATAGGCTGCTACAATGAAGCAATGTCGGGGCGTAGCGCAGCCTGGTAGCGCACCTGCCTTGGGCGCAGGGGGTCGCGAGTTCAAATCCCGCCGCCCCGACCATATTCATCAGACGTTTAGGTTGGTGCCACATTGCTCCGACCGGCTTACGTACGGAAGATTGTACGGAATCGGGCTCTCCTGCTGTAATCTGGTTCCGAGGAATACAGACGGTGCTGATCCTTCCACTAAGTCTCTCCGAGTTCGCTGACGCCAAGGATCTCGAAGCAGCTCGCCGCAAGTTTCATGAAAAAGTGAAGCGCATGCGACTCGAAACGTTACGTGATCCTGTGGCTGATCTTTCCGCCAGACAAGGCGGCGACTATGCTTTGAGGTTGCTCAGCGCGACCGGCGATTTGTGTCAAGGGCGGAGTAAAACTAGACCAGTGGGGCGGAGAGAAAGTAGACCAGTCCACAGGGTGGATGGGCCTTAGTTTGAAGGATTTGCGAGGGTGGCGGGAGCGTAGGCCTGCGAACCGCC